>JAZKHS010000001.1:0-49928 GCA_040385265.1 Pseudomonadota bacterium
GTGCTGAGGTGCTGAGGTGCTGAGGTGCTGAGGTGCTGAGGTGCTGAGGTGCTGAGGTGCTGAAATGAAAAAGGCCGCCTTCGGGCGGCCTTTTTCATGGCGGCGAGCGGGCCCTCACCCGGGCCGCCCGCCCATGTGCAGGCGCCAGGGACGGGGCTGCCCCGGCCATGCCATGTCGCCCACGGCAATCAGTTCGTCACCGGCAAACACCAGCGGCAGGCGCTCGCGCCGCCACGGCGGCACCCCCTGCTCCTGCCACCAGATGCGCAGCTCGCGCGAGGGCAGGCCTGGCGCCGGACGCAGGCGCTCGCCACCCGCACGGTAAGCCACGCGCCAGGGGGCGGCGGGCGCCCCCTCACCTTCCCGCCACAGCCATTGCCCGTCAGGCAGCGCCAGTGGCGCCGCGCCATCCCAGGCGCAGGACCATTCCGCCGGCGGGGCCGGCAAGGTAGTCATGACATACAGGTGCTCGCGGTAGCGCCTGACCTCGGCTCCAGGCCAGGCTACACGCGGACTGGCGTCAGGGCGCGCCGGCAGGGCGTCGGCCAGTATCCGCTCCAGCACCGCGGCATCGGGCGGCAGGAAACCCTGCGTGCGCAACCAGTGCCGCAGCACCAGGCGCTGCCGTGGCGCGGTCAGCGCCATGACGGCTGGCAGCCACAACCGCGCTTCGGCATCGATGCAGGGCACGGCCAGCTCCAGCGCGAGCTCATCCAGCAAGGCATCCGCCTCCTGCAGGCGAGCCGCCGTGGCCGCCAGCGTGCGCGACCAGGCCGGCCAGCGCGTCGCCAGGCGCGGCAGGATCTCGTGGCGCAGGAAATTGCGATCCAGGCCGGTGTCGGCATTCGACTCGTCCTCGACCCAGGCCAGGCCCTGCGCCTGTGCATAGCGCAGCAGGTCTTCACGCGCCAGGCCCAGCAAGGGGCGCCAGGCGGGAAGGCTGCCCACCGCGGGACGCCGCAACCGCGACACCGGATGCATGGCGCCGAGGCCCGTCAGGCCGCTACCGCGCAACAGGCGAAACAGCAGCGTCTCGGCCTGGTCATCCCGGTGCTGCGCCAGCAACAGCGCCTCGCCCTCGCGCACCTCCGCCGCAAAGGCGGCGTGGCGTGCCACGCGCGCGGCATTCTCCAGGCTGGCCTGCGGCGCCACCTGCACGCGGCAGACCGAAAGCGGGACACCGGCCCGTGCGCAGACCGTGGTCACCTGCGCCGCCCAGGCATCGGCATTCGGACTCAGGCCGTGATGCACATGCACGGCGCGCAAGGACAGGGAAAACTCCGGCGCGACGCGCGCCAGCGCCATCAGCAGGACACAGGAATCAAGACCGCCCGAAAGCCCGACCACCAGGCCGCTCACGCCGGAACCAGGCAGGTGCGTAGCCAGGAAGTCGCGCAGGACGCGTTCGGGTCGCGAAAGGTCAGCCATGGCGGGGACAGCCGCTCAAGAAAACGCCGGCGGGTGCCGGCGTCGCGAGGGGCTCAGGCTTCATCCGCCGCAGGGGTGTTGGCGGTGCCATAGCTGAGCAGGCGTTCATAGCGGCGCTCGAGCAGACGATCATTGTCCATCGCACGCAGCTTCTTCATCTGGCGGATCAGCGCCTTGCGCAGGTTGTCCGCCATCAGTTCGAAATCACGATGGGCGCCGCCCAGGGGCTCCTTCACCAGCTCGTCGACAAAGCCGAGCTGCTTCAGGCGCTCCGCGGACAGGCCCATGGCCTCCGCCGCTTCCGGCGCCTTGTCGGCCGTCTTCCACAGGATGGAGGCGCAGCCCTCCGGGGAAATCACGGAGTAGGTGCTGTACTGCAGCATGAGCAGGGCATCGCAGACACCGATGGCCAGCGCGCCGCCGGAGCCGCCCTCGCCAATCACCGTGGAAATGATGGGGGTTTTCAGGCGCGACATCACGGCGAGGTTGCGGGCAATGGCTTCGGACTGGCCACGCTCCTCGGCATCGATGCCGGGGTAGGCGCCGGGGGTGTCGATAAAGGTCAGGATGGGCATCCGGAAGCGCTCCGCCATCTCCATCAAGCGCAGCGCCTTGCGGTAGCCTTCGGGCTTGGGCATGCCGAAGTTGCGCCGCACCTTCTCTTTCACGTCGCGGCCCTTCTGGTGGCCGATGACCATGACCGCCTCGCCTTGCAGGCGCGCGGGGCCCCCGACAATGGCCTCGTCGTCGCCAAACACGCGGTCACCGTGCAGCTCGTCGAAGTCGGTGAAGATGCGCTCGATATAATCCAGCATATACGGCCTGCGCGGATGGCGCGCCAGCTGGGACACCTGCCAGGCAGTGAGGCGGGAGAAGATCTCCTCGGTAAGCCGGAGGCTCTTGTCCTGGAGGCGGCCGATTTCCTCGTTGATATTAAGGCCGGTACCCGACCCCACCAGCCGCAACCCCTCGATCTTCGCCTCGAGTTCGGCAATCGGCTGTTCAAAATCAAGATAGTTCGGATTCATGCTTGCATCCTGTGCGGGCCCGGCCCGATCCGACCAGTTGCCGGAAGTCTACCATTCCGCTCAACCAGTAATTCACACCGCATCACAGAGCCATTGGCCCCATCTGACAACTCTTCCCGGCCCCAGCAACCCAACCGCCTCAATACAACACTTCGACGGCCTCAGTTCCAAACTGCTGCCGCAAGCGCTTCAGCAACTCATCCGAGGCCTGCACCCGCCAGCCCTCCCCCAGCCGCAACACCCCCTCGGCCTGGCTGCTGCGGTAGCGCACCCGCACCGGGCAGCCCGTTCCGCCCTGCGGCGGCTTGTGCGCGGCCAGCAACTGCTGCAACTCCTGCCCGAAGCGGGCACCCAGGCGCGCGCCTTCCAGCCTCAACTCCAGGCCCCGACTGCGCGCCGCGCGGGCCTCGGCCAGGCTCATCACCTTGCGCACGATCATCTTGAGGCCGCCGGCATAGTCATCGTTGCTGACCTCGCCCTCCACCACCACGACGGTATCCTTCACGATCAGGTGCTTGAACTGCTCATAGGTATCCGTGAACAGCGCCGCCTCGATGCGCCCGGTACGGTCATCCAGCAACACGAAGGCGCGCGAGCCGCGCTGCCCCTTCTGGATGCGCGAGGACAGCACGAGGCCGGCCACCGTGGTGGTCACCCCGCGCCGTGTCGGCTGCAGGTCGGACAGGCGCTGCTCGACAAAGCGCTTGAGCTCTCCCTCGTACTGGTCAATGGGATGGCCGGTGAGATAAAGCCCCAGCGTCTCCTTCTCCGCCATCAGACGTTCGTCGTCCGTCCACGGCAGGGCCTCGGCAAACTCGCCCGAGGGCGCCTCCTCCACCACATCGCCAAACAGGTCGACCATGCCGGCATCGGCATTGCGCGCCTGCTGCTCGGCGGCGGCCACCGCCTCGTCCAGAGACGCCATGATGGCGGCGCGGTGTGGCCCCAGCGCGTCCAGCGCGCCGGCGCGCACCAGAGCCTCCAGGGTGCGCTTGTTGCACTTGCGCAGGTCGATGCGGCGGGTGAAGTCAAACAGGTCCTTGAACTCGCCACCTTGATCACGCGCCGCAATGATGCTCTCGACGGGGCCTTCGCCCACGCCCTTGATGGCACCCAGGCCGTAGACGATGTGGCCATTGTCGCGGGTGACGAACTTGAAGCTGCCGTGGTTGACGTCCGGCGTCTCGATCTTCAGCTTCATCTCGCGGCATTCTTCGACGAAGGTCACGATCTTGTCGGTGTTGTGCATTTCCGACGACAGCACCGCGGCCATGAACTCGGCCGGGTAGTGATGCTTGAGCCAGGCGGTCTGGTAGGACACCAGCGCATAGGCGGCGGAGTGCGACTTGTTGAAGCCGTAGCCCGCGAATTTTTCCATGAGGTCGAAGATATGGCCGGCCAGGTCGGCGTCGATCTTCTGTTCCTCGGCGCCCGTCATGAACTTGACGCGTTCCTTCGCCATTTCCTCGGGCTTCTTCTTGCCCATGGCGCGACGCAGCATGTCGGCGCCGCCGAGGGAATAGCCGGCCATGGCCTGGGCGATCTGCATCACCTGTTCCTGGTACACGATCACGCCGTAGGTCGGCTTCAGGATCGGTTCCAGGCAAACGTGCTGGTACTGCGCGTCGGGATAGGCCACCGCCGCACGGCCGTGCTTGCGGTTGATGAAGTCGTCCACCATCCCGGACTCGAGCGGACCGGGTCGGTAGAGCGCCACGAGGGCGATCAGATCTTCGAAGGTGGAGGGCTTGAGCTTCTTCAGCAGCTCCTTCATGCCCCGCGATTCCAGCTGGAACACGGCGGTGGTATGGCCTTCCTGCAGCAACTGGTAGGACGGCCGGTCGTTGAGCGGCAAGTCCATGATGTCGAGCGGGAGTTCGCCGCGCGTGGCGCGCTTGGCGTTGATGTCCTTGAGGGCCCAGTCGATGATGGTGAGCGTGCGCAGGCCGAGGAAGTCGAACTTGACCAGGCCCACCGCCTCCACGTCATCCTTGTCGTACTGGCTGACCCAGCGGCCCTCCTCGTCGCAATAGACGGCGGTATAGTCCGTGAGCTTGCCGGGCGCGATCAGCACGCCGCCGGCATGCTTGCCGACGCCGCGGGTGAGGCCCTCCAGCTTGAGCGCCATCTCCCAGATTTCCAGCGCGTCCTCGTGGTCGCTCAGACCCTCGTTGCTGAGCAGCTCGTCGAGCTGCGGCTCTTCCTTGCGCGCCTCCTCCAGGGAAATGCCGGGCGTAAAGGGAATCAGCTTGGAAATGCGGTCGGCAAGGCCGTAGGACTTGCCCTGCACGCGTGCCACGTCACGCACCACGGCCTTGGCCGCCATGGTGCCGAAGGTGATGATCTGCGACACCGCCTGGCGGCCGTAGGCCTGGGCGACGTAGTCGATGACGCTGTCACGGCCGTCCATGCAGAAGTCGACGTCGAAGTCGGGCATGGACACGCGCTCGGGATTCAGGAAACGCTCGAACAGCAGGTCGTAGGGCAGCGGGTCGAGGTCGGTGATCTTGAGCGCATAGGCCACCAGTGAGCCGGCGCCGGAACCACGGCCGGGACCCACGGGCACGCCGTTCTCCTTCGCCCAGCGGATGAAGTCCATCACGATGAGGAAGTAACCGGCAAAGCCCATCTGGTTGATGATGTTGAGCTCGAAATCCAGGCGGTCGGTATAGGTCTGGCGGCGCTCGGCATAGTCGGGCGCGGCGCGGTCGAGGATGGCGTCGAGTCGCTCCTCGAGCCGCTCCTTGGTGTACTCGATGAAGTACTGCTCCATCGTCAGGCCTTCCGGCACCGGATAGTTGGGCAGGTAGTTCTTGCCGAGGGTGAGACCGAGCGAGCAGCGCCGCGCGATCTCCACCGTGTTCTCCAACGCCTCGGGAATGTCCGCGAACAGCTCGGCCATCTGGTCCTGGGTCTTCAGGTACTGCTCGGCCGAGTAGTCGCGCGGGCGCCGCGGGTCATCCAGCGTATAGCTCTGTGCGATGCAGACGCGCACCTCATGCGCCTCGAACTCCTCGCGGGCGATGAAGCGCACATCGTTGGTGGCCACCACCGGGCACTGCAGGCGGCCGGCCAGCTCCACCGCGGCATGCAGGTGCTCCTCGTCGCCAACGCGGTTGGTACGGGTGATTTCCAGGTAGCAGCGCTGGGAAAAGGCGCTCATCCAGCGCTGCAGCAGCGGCGTTGCCTGGGCGACGTCATTGCCGAGCAGGGCATGGCCGACATCGCTATGCCGGCCCAGCAGCACGATCAGGCCCTCCGCCTGCTGCTCCAGCCAGCTGCGCTGCGCCAGCGCCTCGCCCAGCTGCTGGCCTTCGATATAGGCGCGCGACACCACCTGGATCAGGTTGCGGTAGCCCGCCTCGTTCATCACCAGCACGGTGACGTACTGGCGCTCCTCGCCCTCGGCCAGGACCAGGTCGACGCCGAACACGGGCTTGATGCCCTTGCCCTGTGCGGCCTTGTAGAACTTCACCAGGCCGTACAGGTTCATGAGGTCGCAGAGGCCGACGGCGGGCATTTCCGCGGTCGCGGCCGCCTTCACCAGTTCGTCGATGCGGACGATGCTGTCCTTGAGCGAGAACTCGCTGCGGACGTGCAGGTGGACGAAACGGGTCATCTCGCGTCTCCGCCCGTGGGCAGCAGGAGGGCGCGCACGGGCGCAAAGGAACGGCGGTGTTCCGGAAGCGGGCCATGCGCGGTGAGGGCCGCGAAATGTTCCGCGGTGGGATAGCCCTTGTGGCGATCAAAGCCGTACTGGGGATGACGCTGGTGCAGCTCGTCCATCTCGGCGTCGCGGCGCACCTTGGCCAGGATGCTGGCGGCGCTGATGGCCGGCACGCGCGCATCGCCCTTGACGATGGCGGTGGCGGCGCAGGCAAAGCGCGGTGCGCGGTTGCCGTCGACCAGCACGTGTTGCGGTGCGATGGCGAGCGCGGCCACGGCACGCTGCATGGCCAGCAGGCTGGCCTGCAGGATGTTCAGTGCATCGATCTCGGCAGGCTCGGCGCGGCCATAGGCAAAGCACAGCGCCTTTTCCTCGATCTCGGCGGCCAGCGCCAGGCGGCGGCGCTCGCTCAGCGCCTTGGAGTCGGCCAGCCCGGCGATGGGCCGGGCCGGGTCCAGGATAACGGCGGCGGTGACCACGGCGCCCACCAGCGGACCGCGGCCCACCTCGTCGACGCCGGCCACCCGCAAGTCCCCCAGGTCGGGAAGGTCAGCGAAGAAGCCGTCCTGGCCAGGGCGGCGGCTCATGCCGGCCGCTCCCGGTCGCGCAGCAGTTGCGCGATGGCCTCGGCGGCCTTGACGTTGGCATCCAGGCGCAGCGACGCGTGCAGCGCGGCAAAGCGGGCGACGCGGCTGTCGCGATACGCAGGCTCGGCCAGCCAGCGCAGCGTCTCGCGGGCAATCGCCTCGGGGTTGGCGTCGCCCTGCAGCAACTCCGGTACCAGCGCCTCGCCGGCCAGCAGGTTGGGCAGGCTGACAAAGCGGCTCCTCACCATGAGACGGACGATCAGGAACGTCAGCCAGTGCAGGCGGTAGGCCACCACCATCGGCTTCTGCAGCAGCATGGCCTCGAGGGTGGCGGTGCCGGAAGCCAGCACCACCACGTCGGCCGCCGCCATCACCATGCGGCCCACCCCGGCGCCGAGGCCAGGGGCGAACACCTGCGCCTCGAGGCCGGCCTCGCCCAGCAGGCGTTCGATATCGGCGCGGCGCGCCTCGTTGATGGCAGGAATGATGAAGCGTGCCTGCGGCCGCTGCGCGCGGATGCGCCGCGCGGCGGCAAACAGGCCGGGGCCGATGCGGTTCACCTCACCGCCCCGGCTGCCCGGCAGCAGGGCGACGTATTCGGCGTCCGCCGCCAGGCCGAGCGCGGCACGGGCAGCGGCGGTGTCATTCACCGGCGGCAGCGCATCGGCCAGCGGATGACCGACAAAGGCGGCGCGCACGTCATGGGCGTCGTAGAAGGCGCGCTCGAAGGGCAGCAGGCACAGCACCAGGTCGATGGCGGCACGGATACCTTCGACGCGGCCCTGGCGCCAGGCCCAGACCGAGGGGCTGACATACTGCACGGTGGCAATGCCCTGCGGCTTCAGCAGCGCGGACAGGCGCAAGTTGAAGTCGGGCGCGTCAATACCGATGAAAAGATCGATCTTTTCCTCGGTGAAGCGTTGCAGCAGCGCGTCACGGATCCCGAAGAGCTCGCGCAGGCGGCCGAGTACCTCGACCAGCCCCATGACGGAAAGCCGCTCCATCGGAAACAGCGACTCGCCGCCTTCCGCCTGCATCTGCTCGCCGCAGATGCCGATAAAGCGCGCACCGGGATAGCGGACCTTGAGCTCGCGAATAAGGCCGGCCCCCAGGGTGTCGCCGGAGACCTCCCCGGCGACGATGCCGATCGTAAGGGACCTGCCCTGGCTGGCGGACATGGGCGTCAGCGCAGGATGCCGCGCGTGGAAGCCTTGATGGAGTCGATGAAGAGCTGCACTTCCGGGCATTCTGCCACCAGCTTCTCCGCCTCGGCCAGGGCCACTTCCAGCGTCAGCTTGTCGCGATAGACGATGCGGTAGGCCTTCTTCAGCGCGGCGATGGTCTCGGCGGACCAGCCACGACGGCGCATGCCCTCGAAGTTCATGGCATAGGCGGAGGCCGGGTTGCCCCCCACCATCACGTAGGCGGGAATGTCCTTGACGATCAGGCTGCAGCCGGCGGCCATGGAGTAGGAGCCGATATGGCAGAACTGGTGGACGCCGGTCATGCCGCCGAGGATGACGTGATCGCCGATGTGCACATGGCCGGCCACGCCGGAGCCGGAGGCGATGATGTTGTCGTCGCCCATCATGACGTCGTGGGCGATATGCACCGAGGTCATCAGCAGATTGCGGCTGCCGATGCGGGTCAGGCCCTGGTCCTGCACGGTGCCGCGATGCAGGCTCACGTATTCGCGGATCTGGTTGTCGTCGCCGATCTCCAGGCGGGTCGGTTCGCCGGCAAACTTCTTGTCCTGGCAGTCCTCGCCCACGGAGGCGAACTGGAAGATGCGGTTGCGTTCGCCGATGGTCGTCGGGCCCTTGATGACCACGTGCGACGCGACATCGGTACCGGCGCCGATCTCGACGCCGGCGCCGATGATGGAGTAGGGGCCGACCTTGACGTCCGCCGCCAGGCGGGCGGAGGGGTCGATAATGGCGGTGGGATGGATCATGGGTCCGTCCTCTGGGGGTGTCAGACGATCTGCTCCGCGACCAGGATCTCGGCGCTGGCAGCCAGCTCGCCGTTCACCGTCGCGCGACAGCTGAATTTGTAGATATTGCGCTTCGACGCCCCGGCCTCGGCATGAAGATCGAGACGGTCGCCCGGCACCACCTGACGCTTGAAGCGGACGCTGTCGGCGCCCACGAACAGGTAGATGTAGCCGTCGGCGGGACGCTTGCCGGTGGTGTGGAAACCCAGGATGCCGGCGACCTGCGCCATGGCTTCCAGGATCAGCATGCCCGGCATGATGGGCTTTTCCGGGAAGTGGCCGTTGAAGAACTCTTCGTTGATGGTGACGTTCTTGTACGCGCTGATGGTCTTGCCCGCCTGCACGTCAGTCACCCGGTCCACCAGCAGGAAGGGATAGCGGTGGGGAAGGAACTGACGAATCTCAAGGATATCCATCATGGGGAGCAGCCCTCATTACGTGGCGTCGACCAGCTTCCTGCCGGCCGCCAAAGATGCCGTATTGTAAGGGCTCAGGGGGGCTGGTGCAGTACTATTTGTAAGGAAATCAATCAGTCCGGCGCTTGACCCGAGGCGCGAAGCGACTCCAGCTCCTGCTCCAGCTGGCGCAGGCGACGGGCCATCTCGTCCAGCTGCCGCACCCGCACCGCCGTCTTCTTCCAGCGCTCGCTGGGCTCGCAGGCGGTCCCCGACGAATAGCTGCCGGGGGTGGTAAGGGACTTGGTGACCATGGTCATGCCCGTCACCTGCACCCCGTCGGCAATCTCGATGTGGCCGACCACCCCGACCCCGCCCGCCAGCACGCAATGCGCGCCAATGCGGGTGCTGCCGGAGATGCCGGCGCAGCCGGCAATGGCAGTATGCGCGCCCACCACCACGTTATGGGCAATCTGCACCAGGTTGTCGATGATGACGCCTTCATGGATGACGGTGTCGTCGAGGGCACCGCGATCCACCGTGGTATTGGCGCCAATGTCGACGTCGTCGTGAATCACCACGCGCCCGATCTGGGCGATCTTGTGCCAGCGCCCGCGGTCGTTGGCGAAGCCGAAGCCGTCGCCGCCGATGATGGCGCCGGAATGGATGTTGACGCGGTTGCCGATGATGCAGTCGTGATAGACCACGGCGTTGGCGCGAATGCGGCAATCATTGCCGATGCGGGTGCGCGCCTGCACCACGGCGCCGGCCTCCACCTGGGTCCCGGCACCAATGACCACGCCCTCGCCGATGACCGCTCGCGGGCCGATGGCGGCGGCGGCATCGATGCTGGCCCCCTCCCCCACCACGGCCGTGGCGTGGATCCCGGCGGGCAGCCGCGGCGTGCGGTCGAAGAGTGCCGCCAGGCGGGCATAGCCGGCATAGGGATTGGCCAGCAACACGGCGTCGCCGGCGAAGTCGGCGGCATCCTCGGGGCGCAAGAGCACGGCCCCGGCGCGCGTGGCCTTGAGCGCCGACTTGTAGCGCGGATTGGACAGGAAGCTGAGCTCCTCCGGCCCGGCCGCGGCCAGGGTATGCAGGCCGCAGATGACCTTGCCGCCGTCGCCGCGCACTTCGGCGCCGAGACGGGCGGCGATGTCTGCCAGGGTGAGGGTCAGCATGGTCATGCCGGCCTTACTTCGCGGCGCCCGCGGCGTTCAGGCGGTCGATGACCTTGCGGGTCAGGTCCAGCGCCGGATCGACGGCGCGCACACCAGCCTGGCGCTCCAGCACGATGTCGTACTTGCCGGCCTTGCGCAGGTCCTCAATGATGGCATTGACCTTGGGCACCAGGGAGCCCTGCAGCTCCTGCTCGGTGCGCTGCTTGGCCTCGCCCACGGCTTGGCCCAGGCGCTGGAATTCGCCCGCCTTGTCCTCGGCCTGCTTCTGCAGCGCCTTCTTGTCCGCCTCGGACATGATGGCGTTTTCCTTCTGGTACTTGGCCTGCAGGGTCTGCAATTCTTCCTTCAGCTTTTCCATGCGCTCGCGCTGCACCTTGGTAGCCGTCTCATACTTGTCGGAGGCCTTCTTGGCGGCATCGCTGGCCGCCAGCACGGCGGAGGTGTCGACGACGGCAATACCGGCAGCCATGACGGGGCCGGCCAGGAGGGCGGCGGCAAGACCTGCAATCATCACGGGGTAACGCATGGTTCTATCCTCTGCTGGAGGCCTCTCGGCCGATTGTTATCTGGAGGGCGCTCCGCCCGTCCGTGTCATGGGAACTCCGCCGGCCGGCATCCTGATCAGAAGCCCTGGCCGATGGAGAACTGGAATACCCGGGTCTCGTCCCCGACCTGCTTGTTGAGCGGCCTCGACAGGCTGAAGCTCAGGGGGCCGATGGCGGTCAGCCAGGACAGGTTGATGCCCGTGGTCAGGCGCAGCTCGGCCAGGTCGGGATCATACCCGGCCAGGTGGGTGTCGAAGACGTTGCCGATGTCGAGGAACAAGGTGGTGCGGATCTGGCGGTTATCGGCGGCAAACGGCGTGGGAAAGATCAGCTCGGCGCCGCCCTCGACCAGCACGTTGCCGCCCACGACCTCGGGATCGGGGTCCACGCAGGGAATCGTTACCGTCGGTATACAGGAACCATCGGGCGCCGGAACGTAGATCTGGGAAGGACTGCGCGGGCCCATGCGGTTGTCGCGATAACCGCGCACCGAACCAAAACCGCCGGCGAAGTAATTCTTGTAGAAGGGCAGCACGGCCGTGTCGCCGTAGCCCTCGCCCCAGCCCAGGCTGCCATGCAGGCGTCCCACCCAGCGACCGCTGATGGGCAGGTAAATCTGGTTGTTGTAGTTGAAGCGGTAATACGTCAGGTCGCTGCCCGGCCAGGCAAAATCCATGGTCAGCGACTGCGAGGCGCCGCGGTCGGCAAACATGCCGCGGTTCAGGGTGTTGCGGCTCCAGGACAGGCTGCCGGTATAGGTCTCATAGATCGAACCGTAGGCGCTGACAAAGTCCTGCACCGACTTGGAGACGAGGCCGCCGGCCCCCACCGTGATGTCCGTCTTGTCGACGCCGAGGGCAAAGCTGAGGCGCTCGGTCTCGTCGATGGGATAGCCGAAGCTGATGTTGGCGCCCTGGGAATCGGAAGTGTAGGTGCTGACGTTGAGCGAATCCAGCTTGGTGGCGCGGTAGTAGAAGTTGTAGCCGCGGCTGACCTCGTCCAGGGTGAAATAGGGATCCACGAAGGAGAGGTTATAAGAGTCCTGCGTCTCCGAGCGGCTGAGGCCCAGCGAGAAACGGTTCCCGGTGCCGAGGAAGTTGCTCTGGCTGACACTGCCGGTGAAGATCAGACCGGAGCCCTGCGAATAGCCGATGCTGGCGCTGATGGAGCCGGAGGGCTGCTCCTTGACCGTCACGTTCATGTCCACCTGGTCGGGCACCCCCGCCACGCGCGGCGTTTCCACCGCGACGTCCTCGAAGAAACCCAGGCGCTGCAGGCGCAGCTTGGACAGGTCCATCTTCTCGCTGGAGGCCAGGGCGCCCTCGTACTGGCGCAACTCGCGGCGCAGCACGTTGTCATCGGTCTTCTGGTTGCCCTTGAAGTTGATGCGACGGACATAGGCCTGGCGGCCGGCATTCACGAAAAAGGTAATGTCAGCGACCCGGGACTCGTTGTTGAGCTCGGGGATGCCATTGACCTCGGCGAAGATATAGCCTTCGTTGCCGAGGCGACGGGTCATCAGCTTGCTGGTCTGGGTCATGTTGGCTTGCGAGAAGGTATCGCCCTGACGTACCAGCAGCAGGCGCTTGAGAATGTCCTCGGACACCGGGAAGTCGCCCGCCAGCTTGACCTCGCCCACCTTGAACTGCTCGCCTTCGCTCAGGTTGATGTCGATGTAGACATCCTTCTTGTCCGGCGTCAGGCGCACCTGGGTGGAGTTGACCGTGAAGTTGACGTAGCCGCGATCCATATACCAGGAGCGCAGGCGCTCGATGTCGCCGGTCAGCTTCTCGCGGGAATACTTGTCATCACTCTTGTAGAACGAGGTGAAGTGCGTGGGCTTGAGCTGGAAGATTCCGCGCAGGGTCTCGTCGTCGAACACCTTGTTGCCGACGAAGGCAATGCGGCGGATGCGCGAGGACGCCCCCTCGGTGATCTTGATGTCCAGCGCGACGCGGTTGCGCGGCTTGGGCTGGGCCTCGACGTCGATGCGGGCGGCATAGCGGCCCTGCGAGATGTACTGCCTCTCCAGCTCGCCCTTGACGTGGTCGAGGGTGGCGCGCTGGTAGACCTCGCCTTCGGCAAGGCCTGCGGACTTGAGGCCCTTCTTCAGGCTCTCGGTATCGATGGACTTGTTGCCCTTGATGGCAATGCTGACGATGGTGGCGCGCTCGGTGAGCGTCAGCACCAGGACATCGCCGTCACGGCCGACCTGGATATCCTCGAAGTTTCCGGTCTTGAACAGGGTGCGAACGGCATCGGCAATACGCTCGGCATTGACCGTGTCGCCGGCGTTGATGGGGAGACTGGCATAGACGCCGGCGGCGGAAAGGCGGGCAAGCCCCTCCAGCCGGATATCGCTCACCACGAAAGAGCTGTCTTCTGCAAAAACCACGGACGCATAAAAAACCACTGCCACGCAACACAGCAGGCGCGGCAAGCGCCGGAAAAGGCTAATCAAAGGGTTTACTCCGCGCTCACAGGCGGCTCAGGTCATTAAATATCGCCAGGAGCATGAGACTCATGAGCATGACGATGCCGATGCGCACACCCAGCATCTGCATGCGTTCGGGCACAGGCCGGCGCATCACCCCCTCCAGGGCGTAATACACCAGATGGCCCCCGTCCAGTACCGGTATCGGTAGCAGGTTGAGGACGCCAAGGCTGACACTGAGCAGGGCCATGAAGCCCAGCAATGCCTGCCAGCCCATGGCTGCCGTTTGACCCGCCACTTTAGCAATCGTGATAGGCCCGCTCAAGTTATTGACGCTGATTAGCCCCTGCACCATCTTGGCCATGGAATCCAGGGTAAAGCCGATGAGGGCCCCGGTCTTGGCAAAGGCCAGGCCCAGGGCCTCGACAGGCCCATGCTCGACGCTGCGCCGGTAGGCCGCGGGAAACTCCACCGGCTGCTCCTTGACGCCAATGCCGAGGCGGCCACGGACAATGCCCTGGTCATCCTTCTCCCCGGCCGGGGTCAGGCGCAGGTTGAGGCTCTTCTCGCCACGCTGCAGCCGCACCTCGATACTCTGCTCCGGCATCACCCGCACGACCTCGACGAAGTCCTGCCAGGTCCGCACGGCGACGCCGTCCACCGCCAGGATGCGGTCACCCGGCTTCAGGCCCTGGCGGGCGCCGGCCCCCTCGGGCAGCGTATCCCCGACCACCGGGACCAGCGGCGGCTGCCAGGGCATGAAGCCCACTTCGCGAAAGGGGTCCACCTCGCGGCCGCTGAGGAAGCGGTCCAGGGCCAGGGACAACTGGCGCGGCTCGCCGCCCGCCTCGGGGCGCAGCGTCAGCGTGAGCTCACCCGACTCGCCCATGCGGTCGATGAGGGCGTAATTGATGCCCTCCCAGTCCTGCACCGGCTTGCCGTCGATGGCGACGATCTCGTCACCGGTCTCGATGCCGGCCACTGCCGCCGGGGTTTCGGGCAGCACGCGGCCGATGACGGGGCGCAAGGTTTCGCTGCCCTGCAGGAAGATGACCCAGTACAGGAAGACGGCGAAGACCAGGTTGATGAGAGGGCCGGCCGCCACGATGGCCATGCGCCCCAGCACCGGCTGGCGGTTGAAGGCGCGCGGCAGGTCCTCGGGGGGCACCTCGCCCTCGCGCTCGTCGGCAAAGCGGACATAGCCGCCCAGGGGAATGGCGGCAATCTGGTACTGCGTGCCCTGGCGGTCCTTCCACTTGAGGAAGGCGGGCCCGAAGCCAATGGAGAAAGTCAGCACCTTGACGCCCAAGCGACGGGCTACCCAGAAATGGCCAAACTCATGGATGGCGATCAGCGGACCCAGGACGATTACGGCCGCCAGGACCATGTGGAACACACTCATTGGGCACCCTCAGCGAATGCGCCCGAGCAGCCGGATGGCCTGCTCGCGGGCGGCGCGGTCAGCCGCAAGGATTGTGGGGAGGCCATCGGCGGCCATCATTGGCAATTCTGTAAGTGTTTGCTCGATTACCACCGGTATATCGGTAAATCGCAGCTTCCCGTCGAGGAAGGCCGCCACCGCCACTTCATTGGCGGCATTCAGCACGGCCGGGGCGCAGCCGCCAGCGGCCATGGCCTCCCGCGCCAGGCGCAGGCAGGGAAAGCGGGCCTCGTCAGGCGCCTCGAAGTGCAGTGCCGCCGTGGCGAACAGGTCCAGCGGCGCCACCCCGGCGCTAATGCGCTCGGGCCAGGCCAGGCCACAGGCAATGGGGGTACGCATGTCCGGGTTGCCCAGCTGGGCCAGCGTAGAGCCATCCGCGTACTGCACCAACGAATGCACGATGCTCTCCGGATGCACCACCACCTGCACCGCGGAAGGCGGAAGGTCGAACAGCCAGCAGGCCTCGATCAGCTCCAGCCCCTTGTTCATGAGGGTGGCGGAGTCCACGGAAATCTTGCGCCCCATGGACCACTTGGGATGCCGGACCGCCTGCTCCGGGGTGGCGGCGCGCATGGCGTCCGGCGTCCAGTTGCGGAAGGGGCCGCCGGAGGCGGTCAGCAACAGGCGCTCGACCGCGGCCGGCCTGTCGCCGCAGCGACTGCCGCCGGGCAGGCACTGGAAGATGGCATTGTGCTCGGAATCGATGGGCAGCAGTGTCGCCCCGCCCTCCTCCACCGCCTGCATGAAGAGGGCGCCGGACATGACCAGCGCTTCCTTGTTGGCGAGCAGCACGCGCTTGCCGGCGCGGGCCGCGGCCAGGGTCGGCAGCAGCCCCGCGGCGCCGACGATGGCCGCCATCACCGCGTCGACCTCGGGCATCTGCGCCACCGTGACCAGGGCCTCGGGGCCATGCAGGACCTCCGTGGGGGCACCGGCCGTGCGCAGGCGCTCGGCCAGGCGTCCGGCGTCGGCGGCCGAGGCCACCACGGCGTACTTCGGCGCGAAGCGCAGGCAAAGCGCGTAAAGCTCGTCGATGCGCTGATGCGACGTCAGCGCGAACACCCCGTAACGGTCAGGGTGGCGCGCCACCACGTCCAGCGTGCTCTGGCCGATGGAACCGGTGGCGCCGAGGACAGTGAGCCACTGGCGGACCATGTCAGAAACCGCCCAGCAGGAAGCCCAGTGCGAATACCGGGGCGGCGGCGGTCAGGCTGTCGATACGGTCCAGCGCGCCGCCGTGGCCGGGAAAAATGGCGCCCGAGTCCTTGATACCGGCACGGCGCTTGACCATGGACTCGAAGAGATCCCCCAGCACCGAGGCCAGCACGGTAAGCAGGGACAGCCCCATGAAGGCCCAGAAGCGGCGGCCCTCGAAGCCGTTGTGGAAGGACACCGCCAGCGCCAGTGCCATAGTCAGGGCCAGGCCGCCCAGGAAGCCCTCGAGGGTCTTGCCGGGGCTGACCGCCGGCGCCAGCTTGGTCTTGCCGAAGGCGCGGCCGGCGAAGTAGGCGCCGGTGTCGGCGCCCCACACCAGCAGGAGCAGGTAGAAAAGCCACCAGGGGCTCTTGCCGTGCAGGGCGGTAAGCCCCATCCAGGCCGGCACCAGCAACACCAGGCCGATGGCGAAGAGCAGGGGCAGGTCGGCCCAGCGTTCGACCTTTGCCGGATAGGCGCGCACCAGTCGGTGTGCCAGCAGCCAGAACGCCACCGCCAGGAAATACAGCATGAACTGGGCCTGCGCCACCAGCGGGAACCACCAGAGCAAGCCCAGCAGCGCCAGCACCAGCCCGGCATAGACGGCGCGCA
Organism: Pseudomonadota bacterium; assembly: GCA_040385265.1. GTDB lineage: Bacteria > Pseudomonadota > Gammaproteobacteria > Pseudomonadales > Moraxellaceae > UBA2031. Next base: position 16,506 of record JAZKHS010000001.1, read on the forward strand.
ACGGCAGTGACGTCCAGCCCATCATGGCGGCCCATTCCCAGGCGGCGATGGCGACAATGGCAGCGGCAAAGCCGCGAAAGGCCCAGGCGCCCGGCGCCAGGAAAATGCACCAGACGACCAGCGGGACCAGGACGACGGCGGTAATGATGCGCTGCTGCAATTCGGGCTTCACGACAGGGCTCCCTGCACGACGCCCGCAAGCGGCGGGCCTCAAAAAAAGAAAACGAAATCGGTCAGGCGCCCGTGGCGGCCTCGACCTGTTCTGAAGTGCGGCCGAAACGGCGCTGGCGACCGGCGTAGTCGGCAAGTGCGGCATCCAGCTCGGCGGCGTTGAAGTCAGGCCACAGGGCCTCGGTGAAGTAGAACTCGGCGTAGGCGGTCTGCCAGAGCAGGAAGTTGGAAATGCGCATTTCGCCACCGGTGCGGATCAACAGGTCCACCGCCGGCAAGTCGGCCATCTGCACGTAGCGGCCCATGTGCTCAGGGGTGATCGCCGCCAGCGCCAGGCGCCCCGCCGCCACCTCCGCGGCCAGTTGCTGCGCGGCATGCGCCATGTCCCACTGGCCACCGTAATTGACGGCGATGACCAGGGTCATGCGGGTATTGCCGCGGGTCAGTTCCACCGCCTCGCGCATGCCGGCCTGCAGCTCGGGCGAGAACGCCGACAGGTCGCCGATGAAATGCAGGCGAAGGCCACTGTCGTGCAATTCGTGCACCTTGCGCGTCAAAGCCTCCAGGAACAGGCTCATCAGCGCCGCCACTTCCTGCTCGGGACGGCGCCAGTTCTCGCTGGAGAAGGCGAAGACCGTCAGTACCTCGATGCCGCTGCGGGCGGCGTGCTCGACAATGCGGCGCACGGCAACCTCGCCGGCGCGGTGCCCCTCCGGCCCCGGCAGGCCGCGCTTCTTTGCCCAGCGGTTGTTGCCGTCCATGATGATCGCGACATGGCGCGGCAGCGCCCCGGCAACGGAGGCGATATCGGGCGCGCTGCTGGCAACGGGGGCCGTCATGGCATCAGACCTGCATCAGTTCCTGTTCCTTGGCGGCCAGCATGCGGTCCACCTCGGCAATGAACTTGTCGGTGAGCTTCTGCACGTCGTCGGTGCCCTTGCGCTCATCGTCCTCGGAGATTTCCTTTTCCTTCAGGAGGTCCTTGATGTCGGCAATGACGTCGCGACGGATGTTGCGGATGGCGACGCGGGCGTGTTCGGCCTCGGCACGGGCGACCTTCTGCATGTCGCGGCGGGTCTCCTCGGTCAGCGACGGCAAGGGCACGCGGATGACGTCGGCGGTGACCGGGTTGAGACCGAGGTCGGCGGTACGGATGGCCTTGTCGATGGCCGCCAGCATGCTGCGCTCGTAGGGCTGCACGATGAGGGTGCGGGAATCTTCCACGCCCACGTTGGCCACCTGGGTCAACGGGGTGTCGGCGCCATAGTAGGGCACCATGACGTCCTTGAGGATGGCCGGATGGGCGCGGCCGGTGCGTACCTTGGTAAAGGCGCCTTCGAGCGAATCGACGCTCTTCTTCATGCGGGTTTCGCCGTCTTTCTTCAGATCATTGATCATGGTCTTCTCCTGTAGTCCCTTCCTGGCCGCGCCGGACAGCGACCTGCAGCCGCGCGGCGCGGAAGCGAAAGCGGGGGTCAGCGCGGCCTGGTGCCGATCAGCGTGCCTTCCTGCTCGCCCACCATCAGGTTGAGCAGGGCGCCGGCCTTGTTCATGTTGAAAACCGTGAGCGGCATGTCATGGTCGCGGCAGAGGCAGATGGCGGTGAGGTCCATGACGCCGAGCTTCTTGTCCAGCACCTCGTCGAAGGTGAGGTAATCGTACTTTACCGCCTCCGGGTTCTTCATCGGATCGGCGTTGTAGACCCCATCCACCTTGGTGGCCTTGATCACGAGGTCGGCATTGATTTCGATGCCGCGCAGGCAGGCCGCGGTGTCGGTGGTGAAGAAGGGGTTGCCGGTACCGGCGACAAAGATCAGCACGTCGCCGCCCTGCAGGTGGCGCACGGCCGCGCGGCGATCGTAATGGTCGACCACGCCGCTCATGGGAATGGCGCTCATGAGGCGGGTCTTGATGTTGTTGCGCTCGAGTGCGTCGCGCATGGCAATGCCGTTCATCACGGTGGCCAGCATGCCCATGTGGTCGCCGGCCACGCGGTCGAGCCCGGCGGCCTGGAGGGCGGCGCCGCGGAAGAGGTTGCCGCCGCCGACCACGATCCCGATCTGCACGCCGATGCCGACCAGCTGCCCGATTTCCAGGGCAATGCGGGACAGGACCTTGGGGTCGATGCCGAACTCGACATCGCCCGCCAGGGCTTCGCCGGAGAGTTTGAGAAGGATGCGTTTGTGCGCGGGGTTGCGGTCAGCCATGGCGTCCTCGGGCAAGAGCAGCGGCCGGAGGGGGTCCGGCCCGGAAAGTGCGGGAATATTACAGTAACAGACGGGATTTTTCCCACAAAAAAGGCCCCATAAAGGGGCCTTTTCCGGGAGACGCCGACGCTTATCTGGCGGCAGCGGCAGCGGCCTCGGCCACTTCGGCAGCGAAGTCCACTTCCTTCTTCTCGATGCCTTCGCCCACTTCCAGGCGGACAAAGCGGGTCACCTTGGCGCCGTTCTTGGCCAGCAGCTGGCCGACCTTGGTCTCCGTATCCTTCACGAAGGCCTGCTCGACCAGGGAGACTTCGGCCAGGTACTTCTTGACCGAGCCTTCCACCATCTTCTCGACGATGTTGGCGGGCTTGCCGGACTCGGCGGCCTTGGCAGCGGCAATTTCGCGCTCCTTGGCGACCAGGGCGGGATCCACGTCTTCCGGCGACACGGCTTCGGGCTTGGCGGCGGCGATGTGCATGGCGATGTCACGGGCCAGCTCGTCGTTGCCGCCTTCCATGGCCACCACGACACCAATCTTGAGGCCGTGGATGTAGGAGGCCAGCAGGGCGCCTTCCACCAGCAGGGCGCGGCGGACCTGGATGTTCTCGCCGATCTTCTGGACCAGGGCGATACGGGCCTCTTCCACGGTCTGGCCGTCATAGGCCAGGCCGCCGATCTTGGCGACATCGGTTTCGCGGGCGGCCAGGGCGATCTGGGCGACCTTGTTGGCGAAGGCGCTGAAGTTGGTGTCGCGGGCGACAAAGTCGGTCTGGCTGTTCACTTCCAGGATGATGGCGGAGCCACCGGCCTGGGCGACAATGATGGCGCCTTCGGCGGCGATGTTGCCGGCCTTCTTGGCGGCCTTGGCCTGGCCGGACTTGCGCAGGTTGTCGATGGCGGTCTCGATATCGCCACTGGCTTCGGTCAGGGCCTTCTTGCATTCCATCATGCCGAGGCCGGTACGGTCGCGCAGTTCTTTGACGAGGCTGGCGGTGATTTCTGCCATGGTCACATCCTCTCTAGCAGGCCGGGGCCTCTGGCCCGCGGCGGGTGAATTGAGTCGTATCTACGAAAGTCAGGAGCAATAAAGGGGGCCAGGCCCCCTTTATTGTCGATTGCTGCGCCGCCGGGATTATTCGGCGGAGGTGCCTTCGGCCACTTCCACGAAGCCGTCGGCCTCGCGGCCGCCGGTGGTGGCGGCGAATTCACGGCCTTCCAGCACGGCGTCAGCCATGGCGCGCACGTACAGCTGCACGGCACGGATGGCGTCGTCGTTACCGGGGATGACGTAGTCCACGCCAGCCGGGTTGGAATTGGTGTCGACGATGCCGATCACGGGAATGCCCAGCTTGTTGGCTTCGGTGATGGCGATCTTTTCATGGTCGACGTCGACCACGAAAATGGCGTCAGGCAGGCCGCCCATGTCCTTGATGCCGCCCAGGGACTTTTCCAGCTTTTCCATTTCGCGGGTGCGTTCCAGCGCTTCACGCTTGGTCAGCTTGGCGAAGGTGCCGTCCTGGACCTGGGCATCCAGGTCCTTCAGGCGCTTGATGGACATGCGGATGGTCTTCCAGTTGGTGAGCATGCCGCCCAGCCAGCGATGGTCGACGAAGGGCATGCCGCAGCGGGCGGCCTGTTCGCGGATGATGGGGGCAGCGGCACGCTTGGTGCCCACGAACAGCACCTTGTTCTTGTTCGACGACAGCTTGTTGACGTAGTTCAGCGCGTCATTCAGGGCCGGAACGGTGTGCTCGAGGTTGATGATGTGGATCTTGTTACGGGCGCCGAAGATGAACGGGGCCATCTTGGGGTTCCAGAAACGGGTCTGGTGACCGAAATGCGCGCCAGCCTGCAACAGCTCGCGCATGGATACTTGTGCCATGACTAACTCCGGTTTGGGTTGTGCGTCCACCTGTCCCGCCTGCCAACCTTCCTTTCTCAGAAGGCACCCGGCAGTACGTGTCGACTAGGTGTGCGATTTCAGGGATGCAGCTCGTCGGTTTTCCCTTACACGACAGGGGTTTGCCGAAAAGCGCCGCGCTTTATACCATAGCCACCCCTTGCCCTCAACCGCGGCCCGTCCGTCCGGTTGATCCCCCCCCTCCCGACCCAGACGTGGTGCCATGGCCCAGCTCATCAAGACCCCCCAGGATATAGAAGGCATGCGCCTTGCCGGCCGTCTCGCCGGCGAGGTCCTGGACTATATCGGCCCCTTCGTGAAGCCTGGCGTGACCACGGAAGAGCTCAACCGCCTCTGCCACGACTACATCGTCAACGTCCAGGAGGCCATCCCGGCCCCCCTGAACTATGGCGCCGCCCCTGGCCGCCCGGGCTTCCCCAAGTCCATCTGCACCTCGGTCAACCATGTGGTCTGCCACGGCATCCCCAGCGCGGCCAAGGTCCTGAAGGACGGCGATACCCTCAATATCGACATCACCGTCATCAAGAACGGCTACCATGGCGACACCAGCAAGATGTACGTGGTCGGCAAGGCGTCCATCCTCGCCGAGCGCCTGATCCGGGTGACCCAGGAATGCATGTACCGCGGCATTGCCGTGGTGAAGCCGGGCGCCCGCCTCGGCGATATCGGCCACGCCATCCAGCGCCATGCCGAAGCCAACCGCTTCTCGGTGGTGCGCGACTTCTGCGGCCACGGTATCGGCCAGGTCTTCCACGAGGAGCCGCAGGTGCTGCACTACGGCCAGGCCGGCACCGGCATGGAGTTGATGGCGGGCATGATCTTCACCATCGAGCCCATGATCAATGCCGGCACGTACCACACCAAGGTCCTGCCCGACGGCTGGACCGCGGTGACCAAGGACCACAAGCTGTCCGCGCAGTGGGAACACACCGTGCTGGTCACCCCGACCGGCGTGGAGGTCCTGACCGCGCGCACCGAAGAAGACCTGAGCTTTCTCACCGCCTGACCCGGAGTCCCGCCATGGGCGTTGTCCTCGACCTTGCTTTTGATACCGACCTTTTCGATCCAAAAGCCCTCGAGACCGGCGAGAAGCTGCCGCGCGCCGCCTATCGCGAGGCCCTCCGCCAGGCGCGAGAGGTATTGTTCGAGCGCTTCAAGGCTGGCGAGGACATCCGCAAGCTGGTCTGCGCCCGCGCCTGGGTCTGCGACCAGTTGCTGGCCCATGCCTGGCGCGGCCTCGGCCTCGACGCCTTTGGCGACGTCGCCCTGCTGGCCGTGGGGGGCTACGGCCGCGGCGAGCTGCACCCGGGTTCCGACATCGACGTCATGATCCTGCACAGCCAGGAAACCCTGGGCGACGCCGAAGGGCAGGCCGTCTCGGAGTACATCACCCTGCTCTGGGACCTCGGCCTGGAGATCGGCGCCAGCGTGCGCTCGCTGGTGGAATGCGTGGAGGCGGCGCGCGAGGACATCACCATCGCCACCAACCTGATGGAGTCCCGCACCATCACCGGCGACGAGACCCTGCGCCTGCTGATGGCGGCCGGCACCGGCCCCGAGCACCTGTGGCCGGGCAAGGAATTCTTCACCGCCAAGCGCGACGAGCAGCACGAGCGCCACGCCAAGCACAACAACACCGAATATAACCTGGAGCCGGACCTCAAGAACGCGCCCGGCGGCCTGCGCGACATCCAGACCGTGGCCTGGGTCGCCAAGCGCCATTTCGGCGCCGACACCCTCGAGGACCTGGTCGGCCACGGCTTCCTGACCGAGGCCGAGTACCGCCAGCTCTCGGAAGGCATGGCCCTGCTCTGGCGCATCCGTTTCGCCCTGCACATGATCGCGGGGCGCTCCGAGAACCGCCTGCTCTTCGACTACCAGCGCCAGGTCGCGCTGATGTTCGGCTATACCGACAGCAATGCCAACCGCGCCGTCGAACAGCTCATGAAGGCCTACTACCGGGCCGCCATGAACATCTCCATGCTCAACGAGATGCTGCTGCAATACTTCGACGAGGCCATCCTGCGCGCCAGTGAACCGGCCCAGATCACGCCCATCAATTCGCGCTTCCAGTTGCGCGACGGCTATGTCGAGGTCACCCACGACGACGTCTTCCGGCGCACGCCCTCGGCGCTGATGGAAATCTTCGTGCTGCTCGGCAACGATGCCGACATCGTGGGCGTCCGCGCCAGCACCATCCGGCTCATCATGCAGTACGCCGAACTCATCGACGACAAGTTCCGCGGCGACATCCGCAACACCTCCTTGTTCATGGAGCTGCTGCGCTGCAAGCACGCGCTGTTCTCCTCCCTGCGCAAGATGAAGCGCTATGGCGTGCTGGGGCGCTACATCCCGGCCTTCGGCGCCATCATCGGCCAGATGCAGTATGACCTCTTCCACATCTATACCGTGGATGCGCACACCCTGCTGGTGCTGAAGAACATGCGCCGCTTCCGCTATCCCGAGGTGGAAGAGAAGTTCCCGGTGGTGGCCAAGGTCGCGCAGCGCCTTCCCAAGATCGAACTGCTCTATCTGGCCGGCCTCTTCCACGACATCGCCAAGGGCCGCGGCGGCGACCACTCCGAGCTCGGCGCCGTCGATGCCCACGACTTCTGCCTGCACCACGGCCTCGGCAAGTGGGATGCCAACCTGGTGGCCTGGCTGGCGCAAAGCCACCTCATGATGTCCATGACGGCACAGAAGAAGGATGTTTCCGACCCCGACGTCATCAACGCCTTCGCGCAGAAAGTCGGCGACATCGTGCACCTGGACTACCTGTATGCGCTGACCGTGGCCGACATCTGCGCCACCAACCCCACGTTGTGGAACTCCTGGCGCGCTTCGCTGCTGCGCCAGCTCTACACCCAGACCAAGCGCGCCATCCGTCGCGGCCTCGGCAACCCCATCGACAAGCAGGAGTGGATCGCCGAGACCCGTGCCGCCGCCATGGAAATCCTCGAGAACGAGGAGGTCAACGAGGCCGAGGCCAACCGCATCTGGGACCAGCTTGGCGACGATTACTTCCTGCGCGAGAGCGCCCAGGACGTTGCCTGGCACACCCGCGCCATGCTCGCGCATCCCCAGAACAACGGCCCCCTGGTGCTGGTGCGGCAAAGCCACAGCGAAGCCTTCGAGGGCGCCACCCAGATCTTCATCTACACGCACGACATGCCCAACCTGTTCGCCGCCTCGGTGGCGGCGCTGGACCAGCTCCACCTCACCGTGATGGATGCGCGCATCATCACCGCGCAGTCCAACTTCTCGCTGGACAGCTACATCGTGCTGGACGAGAACGGCGAGTCCATTACCGACAGCAGCCGCCTGGAGCATATCCGCGACACCCTGGTGCGCACGCTGTCACAGCCGGACCAGTTCCCGGAGATCGTGAAGCGGCGCATGCCGCGCCAGCTCCGCCACTTCGACGTGAAGACGCAGATCCACATCAGCCAGGACCCGGCCTATGCCCGCACCATCGTCGAGGTCATCACCCTCGACCGCCCGGGCCTGCTGGCGCGTATCGGCCGCCTGTTCATGGAGCAGGGGGTGTCGCTGCAGAACGCCCGCATCGCCACCCTGGGCGAGCGCGCCGAGGACGTGTTCTTCATCACCGACAAGCAGCAGCAGCCCATTACCGATCCGGCGCTGTGCGAACAACTGGCCCTGGCCCTGCGCGACCAGCTCGACCAGCCCGCCTGACTGACAACGGACACCGACGCATGAATCCCGACCTTGGCCACCTGCAGGCCTATCCCTTCGAGAAGCTGGCCGCCCTGTTCAAGGGCGCCACGCCTCCGGCCGGCCTCACGCCCATCGCGCTGTCGATCGGCGAGCCCAAGCATCCGGCGCCCGCCTTCGTGAAGGAGGTGCTGGCGCAGCACATGGGCGGATTGTCCGTGTATCCGACCACCAAGGGCATTCCCGAACTGCGCCAGGCCATCGCCTCCTGGCTCAGGCAGCGTTTCGCGCTGCAGGGCCTTGACCCCGAAACCCAGGTCCTCCCCGTCAATGGTACCCGTGAGGCGCTGTTCTCGTTCACCCAGGCCGTGGTGGATCGTGCCCACGCGCCGCTGGTGGTGATGCCGGACCCCTTCTACCAAATCTACGAAGGCGCCGCCCTCCTCGCCGGCGCCGAGCCCTACCTGCTGCCCACCACTGCCGCCACCGGCTTCGTGCCCGACTATGACGCCGTGCCGGATGCGGTCTGGGAACGCTGCCAGCTGCTGTTCATGTGCTCGCCCGGCAATCCGACCGGCGCGGTGACCCCGGCCGCCACACTGGCGAAGCTGATCGCGCTGGCCGACCGCTTCGATTTCGTCATCGCCGCCGACGAATGCTATTCGGAAATCTACTTCGACGAAGCCACCCCGCCGGTCGGCCTGTTGCAGGTCTGCGCCGACCTCGGCCGTCACGACTTCCGCCACTGCGTGGTGTTTCACTCGCTGTCCAAGCGCTCCAACCTGCCCGGCATGCGCTCGGGCTTCGTGGCCGGGGACGCCGCCCTGCTCGCGCCCTACCTGCTCTACCGCACCTACCACGGCTCGGCCATGCCGCTGCAGCACCAGCGCGCCTCCATCGCCGCCTGGGGCGACGAGGCCCATGTGCAGGACAACCGCCGCCAGTACCGGGCCAAGTTCGCCGCCTTCCAGGAGATCCTGGGTGAGGTGCTGCCGCTGACCCTGCCGGATGCCGGCTTCTACTTCTGGGCCATGACGCCCATCGCGGACGACGAGTTCGCGCGCCGCCTCTACCAGGACACCCACGTCACGGTGCTGCCGGGGCGCTTTCTCGGCCGCGACGTGCAGGACGTCAATCCCGGCGCCGGCTATGTGCGCATGGCGCTGGTCGCCCCCCTGGAGGAATGCAGCGAGGCCGCCCGCCGCATCCGTGACTTTGTGAAAGGACTGTAAGCGCCGGATGCTGGTGAGGGGCCGCGGCTGCGCCCCGTTGCCGGCCGCCGGCCCCCAGGCGGCAAGGCTGCTCCGTCACATGAGCCGGCCGCCCTGATTTCTTGTTGAGACGTTTTTGCCCTTTTGTTTTGACCCCTTGTTTTGATAACCGGAGCCCTACATGAGCCTGCAGCAACTGATTGAAGACGCCTTCGAGCGCCGCACCGAGTTCTCCCCGTCCAGCGCCCCCGCCGACGTGCGCAACGCCGTCAACGAAGCCCTGGCCGCGCTCGACGCCGGCGCCTTGCGCGTGGCGGAGAAGGTCAATGGCGAATGGCAGGTCAATCAGTGGCTGAAGAAGGCCGTGCTGCTGTCCTTCCGCCTGAACGACAACGCCCCCATTGCCGGCGGCGGCGGCATGCAGTTCTACGACAAGGTCGAGACCAAGTTCGCGCACTGGACCGCCGAGCAGTTCCAGAAGGCCGGCATCCGCGTGGTGCCGCCGGCCGTGGCCCGCCGCGGCTCCTTCATCGCCCGCAACACGGTGCTGATGCCCTCCTACGTCAACATCGGCGCCTACGTCGACGAGGGCACCATGGTCGACACCTGGGCCACCGTCGGCTCCTGCGCGCAGATCGGCAAGAACGTGCACCTGTCCGGCGGCGTCGGCATCGGCGGCGTGCTGGAGCCGCTGCAGGCCAACCCCACCATCATCGAGGACAACTGCTTCATCGGCGCCCGTTCCGAAGTGGTCGAAGGCGTGATCATCGGCGAAGGCTCGGTGCTGTCCATGGGTGTGTTCATCGGCCAGTCCACGCCGATCTACAACCGCGAGACCGGCGAGATCAGCTACGGCCGCGTGCCGGCGGGCTCGGTGGTGGTGGCGGGCTCGCTGCCGCGCGACAACGGCCGCTACAGCCTCACCTGCGCCGTGATCGTGAAGCAGGTCGATGCCCAGACCCGCAGCAAGACCTCGGTCAACGACCTGCTGCGCCTGGCCGATTGATGCCGTCATGACCACGATTTTTGGCATCAAGAATTGTGACACGATGAAAAAGGCCTTTACCTGGCTTGAGGCGAACGGCGTCGCGCACGACTTTCATGACTACAAGAAGTCGGGCATCGATGCCGCCACCCTCGCGCGCTGGGAAAAAGTGCTGGGCTGGGAAACTCTGCTCAACCGCCGCGGCACCACCTGGCGCAAGCTCGATCCGGCCACCCAGGCCGCGATCGACCGCGCCGGCGCGCTGCGACTGATGCAGGAGCAGCCTTCGCTGATCAAGCGGCCGGTGCTGGAGGGTGGCGAGACGCTGCTCTGCGGCTTCGACGCCGCGGCCTGGAAGGCGGCCCTCGCCTGCTGATGCAATACCGGGGCTTTCGCCCCGTCCCGGTTCCGCAGGCGGCGCCCCTCCGGCCCGCTGGCAGAACCGGACTCCCCGGCCCCCTCAGGAGCCCCCGGACACAAGGAGAAGAACCATGTCCCGCGCCTTGCCCTCCCTGCTGCACCGTAGCCGCTTTCTTTCCCTGGCCGCCGCCCTCCTCGCGGCGCCACTGGCCGTCCCGGCCGTCGCCGAAACGCCCCTGGCCTACCAGCGCGTGTCCTTCAACACCGAAGTGGCGCGCGAGATCCCCAATGACCAGATGAACGCCGCGCTCTCGGTGGAACTCAGTGACAAGGATCCCGCCCGGCTGGCGCAGCAAATCGCCACGCTGATGAATAACGCCATGAAGAAGGCCGCCGCCTACCCCGCGGTAAAGGCCACCAGCGGCAGCCAGGCCACCTGGCCGGTCTATGGCAGCACCCTGACCTCTTCGAGCAAGCTCGAGTCCTGGCGTGGCCGCGCCGAGATCCGCCTGGAGTCGCGCGATTTCAAGGCCGCCAGCGAGCTCATCGCGAAACTGCAGGAGAAACTGCAACTCAATGGCGTCACTTTCAGCGTCGCTCCCGATACGCGCCGCAAGGTGGAGGAGGCCATGACCAGCGAGGCCATCGCCGCCTTCCGCAACCGCGCCGAAACCGTGCGCGGCGCCTGGGCCGCCAAGGGCTATCGCCTGGTGGACATGAACATGGGCTCTGCCGGCGGCCCCCAGCCCTACCTGCCGATGGTGCGCGCCATGAAGAGCATGGATGCCGCCGAGTCCGTGCCGGCCCAGGACCTGGCGGGCGGCGAAACCCGGCTTGTGGTAAACGTATCCGGCAGCATCGAGCTCCAGCCCTGAGCAGACCGGCACCCGCCGCACGGCCCTGCCGGGCGGCGCCGACCTGAACCGACCGACACGGCGAGAACAACAATGAGCAGCAACCGCTACTTCTTCGGCAAGAAGACCCTGATCACCGGTGCCGGCAGCGGCATCGGCCGCGCCACCGCATTGGAACTGGCGCGCCACGGCGCCCACCTCATCCTCACCGATATCAACCGCGAAAGCGTCGAGCAGACGGCGCTCAAGGCCCGCGCGCTAGGCGTGGAAGTGGAGTCCCATGTGGTCGATGTCTCCGACTACGACGACATGAAGGCACTGGCCGACAAGGTGAACCGCACGCATGGCGCGCTCGACATCCTGGTCAACAATGCCGGCGTCGGCATCGGCGGCGATTTTCTGTCCACGCCGGTCGAGGACTGGCACTGGGTGCTGGGCATCAACCTGATGGGCGTGGTGCATGGCTGCAAGCTGTTCCTGCCCGCCATGGTCACGCGCAAGAGCGGCCACGTCGTCAATATCGCCTCGGCCGCCGGCTATTATGCGGCGCCGGACATGACCGCCTACTCCGCCAGCAAGCACGCGGTGATGGGCCTGACCGAGGCACTGCGCGCCGAAATGGCCGTGAACGACATCGGCGTCTCGGCCATCTGCCCCGGCATCATCAACACCAACATCGTGGCCACCGGCCGCATGCACGGCAGCACCGGCCAGAACCAGCAAAAGCTGGTGAGCTTCTACAAGCGCCGCAACTACGGCCCCGAGCATGTCGCCCGCGCCATTGCCGACGCCGTCCGCCACAACAAGGCCGTGGTGCCGGTGTCGCCGGAAGCCTGGGCCATGTACGAGGCCAAGCGCTTCACCCCCGGGATCATGGACTGGATGGGCCGCAGCCCGCTGCTGCGGAAGCTGCGCCCCTGACGCTCCACGACGACCTGCAGTGACACCGCCGTCACCATGAAAAAAGCCGGCATTTGCCGGCTTTTTTCATGGGATCGTGGCAGAACGTCAACGACCGACCGATGCCTCCAGGCGCGCCTGCTGCATCAGCGCCTTCATCTCCCGCACCGCGCCAGCAAGGCCGGAGAACAGCGCGCGCGCGATAAGGGCATGCCCGATATTGAGCTCATGGATGGCGGGCAACGCGGCAATACGCTGCGTATTGTGGAAATGCAGCCCATGCCCGGCGTTCACCACCAGCTTGCCGGCGGCATAGTCGACAGCCTCACGGATGCGGACAAACTCGGCATCCTCTTCCTCACGGCTGCCCGCCTCGGCATAGGCGCCGGTATGAATCTCGATAGTGGGCGCACCGCAGCGGATGGCCGCGTCGATCTGGCGCGGATCGGCATCGATGAACAGCGACACGTCGATGCCCAGCCTGCCGAGGCGGTCACAGGCGGCCTTGACCTTGTCAAACTGGCCGACGACGTCGAGGCCGCCCTCGGTGGTCAGTTCCTCGCGCTTCTCCGGCACCAGGCAGGCATGCGCCGGCCGGATCTCCTCGCAAAAGCGCAGCATCTCCTCGGTCACCGCCATTTCAAAATTCATGCGCGTCTGCAGCACCTGGGCAATCAGGCGCACGTCGCGCTCCTGGATATGGCGGCGATCCTCGCGCAAATGCAGGGTGATGCCGTCGGCGCCCGACTCCTCGGCGACGATGGCGGCCTGCACCGGATCGGGATAGCGGGTGCCGCGCGCCTGGCGCAAGGTGGCAATATGATCAATATTCACGCCAAGGAGGATGGGCTTCATTTCAGGTCCTGTGCGACAAGGAAAAGCTCGCGGCTCTTGAGCGGCTTGGGGCCCAGCAGTCGGGCGAGCGCGAGGCGGTGGATGCGCTTGGCGGCGGCCGCCGCGGCGGCGTCGGCAAAGTCTCCCCCAGCGAGGCGCTGGAGTACAGCTCCCTCATAGGTGCCGACGCTGGCGCCGCTGCGCACGAAACCACGCTCGGGATGGAAATCGTAGCGCGCCACCGCCTCGACAGGCTCGCCGCGGTCGCTGTCATGGCCGTAGTCGAGGCCGTAGCCCAGCGTCTCCAGCAACTGGCCCTCGAAGCGGCGCAGCAGCGGCGCCGGCGCCTCGCCCTCGGCCAACCGCCCGAGCGCTCCGGCATAGGCCACGAACAGGTCGGGCTGCGGCTCGTCGCGGGGGAGCAGGCGGATCAGGAGTTCATTGAGATAGAAGCCGCTGAAGAGTGCAGTGCCCGCCAGCGGCAGGGCCATGCCGGCAGTCTCGACGCGCTGCACGCCCTTCAGCTCGCCATGGCCGGCGGCCTCGAGCAGGAGGGGCTGGAACAGCTGGGCGGTGCCGCCCTTGCTGCGGCGACCGCCGCGCCAGTTGCCGGAAAAGCGGCCGGCCTCGGCGCTGAACACCTCCACCAGGAGGCTGGTCTCGCGGTACGCCCGGGTATGCAGGAAATACGCATGCAGCAGGGCGGCCATGGGCGTCCCCGGCTCAGTCGGTGTAGCCGAGGCTCTTGAGGGCGCGCTCGTCGTCGGACCAGCCGCTCTTCACTTTTACCCACAGCGACAGCATGACCTTGCCACCGAAGAGCTTTTCCATGTCGAGACGGGCCTCGGTACCGATCTGCTTCAGGCGCTGGCCGCCATCGCCGATGACGATGGCTTTCTGGCCGTCGCGCTCGACCAGGATGAGGGCGCTGATGCGCTTGAGGCGGCCCTCTTCCTTGAACTCCTCGATCTCGACCGTGAGCTCGTAAGGCACTTCCTCGCCGAGCTGGCGCATGATCTTCTCGCGCACGATCTCGGCGGCCAGGAAGCGCGGCGAGCGGTCGGTGATCTGGTCTTCCGGAAAGAAAGGCGGCGACAGGGGCAGGCGCGCCGCTACCAGTTCCTGCAGGCGGTCCAGGTTATGCCCCTTGAGCGCGGACACCGGCACCACCTCGACGAAACCGTGCAGTTGCACCAGCTCCTCAATACGCGGCAGCAGCGCCTCCTTGTCCTCGATTTCGTCCACCTTGTTGATGACCAGCATCACGGGCAAGCCCGAGGCCTTGACCTTGGACAGCACCAGCTCGTCGTCCGGCACCCACTTGAGGGCGTCGACCACAAACAGCACGAGGTCGACGTCGCGCAGGGCCGCGGTGGCGGCCCGGTTCATGTAGCGATTGATGGCCTTGCGTTCCTCGCCATGAATGCCGGGCGTGTCCACGTACACCGTCTGGTGGCCTTCGCCGGTGGCGATCCCCAGGATACGGTGGCGGGTGGTCTGCGGCTTGCGCGAGGTGATGCTGAGCTTCTGGCCCAGGATATGGTTGAGCAGGGTGGACTTGCCCACGTTGGGGCGGCCCACGATGGCCACATAGCCACAGCGGAAGTCGGCAGGCACCGCAGTGCCGGTGGCACGGGCGAAAAACTGGTTGATAACGTCGTCGTTACTCATTGCTGTCCTTGACCCCGAGTTGGCGCAGGGCTGCGAGGGCGGCTTCCTGCTCGGCCTGGCGCCGGCTAGCCCCCTTGCCCACGGTGGGCAGGGGCAGGCCGGGGGCCTCGCAGGTCACCTCGAATGACTGGTCGTGGGCTTCGCCTTCGATGCCCACCACGGTATACACCGGCAGCGCCAGGCGGCGCCCCTGCAGGTATTCCTGCAGCCGGCTCTTGGAATCCTTGATCACGGTTTCCTGGCCCACCGTTGCCAGGCGGACCCCGAACCAGGCATGCAGCCGGGCCCGGCACAACTCGATGTCGCCCGTGTCGCGGTAGATCGCGCCCAGCACGGCTTCGACGGCATCGGCGAGAATGGAGTCCCGGCGGAAGCCGCCACTCTTGAGCTCGCCGGCCCCCAGGCGAAGATGGTCGCCGAGCTTGAGGTCACGGGCCACGCCCGCCAGCGTCTCCTGCTTCACCAGCAGGGCACGCAGACGGGACAGCTTGCCCTCGTTCTCGCCGGGAAAGTTATCGTAAAGATAGTCGGCGATCAGGAAGTTGAGGATGGAATCGCCCAGGAACTCCAGGCGTTCATTATTGCGTGACCCGCTGACACTGCGGTGCGTCAGCGCCAGCTCGAGCCAGTCGGGGTCATTGAACTCATGCCCGAGCGCCTCGGTGAGGCGCCAGGTGGGATCATTCGATTTCAGCCTTGAGCTCACTGCCATAGGTCTTCTTGAAATGCACCACCACGTCGAGATTGGCGATGAAGGGCTTGCGGACTTCGTAATCCATCACCACGGTCAGCTTGCGATCCTGAAACTCGTACTGAAAGTCGTCCGGGGACTTGTCACGGATATTGTTGATTTGCAGGCGATCCGAGAAGCCGCGCTTGAAGTCATCAATGGAGTTGGCGCGACCGTCACGAAACAGGGAACTGATGATCTTGTCGATCGTGTAGTTGTCGTAGTAGATGGGCCCCACCGTGGCCGACACCTTGATGAAGGCGCCGATTAAACCGATCAGCACCATAACACCGATATAGGATATGCCGGATTGCCAGCGACGCATCTTTGCAACCTCCAGGGAGCCACTTGTTGTTCTTTTGCCTGCCCAGGCAGGATCAGAACACCTTACCATTGCGCCCGAAACTCGGCAAATGCAGGCCAGGCTCCTTGTGCATCCAGATCACTGAGGCGCGACCGACGATGTAGCTGTCTGGCACAAAGCCCCAGAACCTGCTGTCGCGGCTATTGTCCCGGTTGTCGCCGAGCATGAAGTAGCTGCCGGCCGGGACTTGCCACTCCGCCTGCGGGCTGCCGGCCTCGCGGCCCTCCTCCTGGCGGATCAGGTGGGCGGCCGCCCCCGGGGTTTCGCGGTAGTAGAGTTCCCAGGGCTCGGCGCCGGGAAAGTCCACCTGCTCGCGCGGCAGTTCGCGGTCATTGACGAAGACACGGCCGGCCTCGACGCGAACGCGGTCGCCCGGCAACCCCACCACCCGCTTGATGAAATTCTGCGAGGGATTCTCGGGGTACTTGAAGACCATGATGTCACCCCGCGCCGGCTTGCCGACCGGGACCAAGCGGGTCCCCAGCACCGGCAGGCGCAGGCCATAGGCATACTTGTTGACCAGGATGTAGTCGCCTACCTGCAGGGTCGGCAGCATGGAGCCGGAGGGGATGGTGAAGGGCTCGAACAGGAAGGAGCGCAGCACCCAGACCACGAACAAT
Source organism: Pseudomonadota bacterium (assembly GCA_040385265.1). Classification (GTDB taxonomy): domain Bacteria; phylum Pseudomonadota; class Gammaproteobacteria; order Pseudomonadales; family Moraxellaceae; genus UBA2031. The sequence continues at coordinate 33,009 of JAZKHS010000001.1, forward strand.
ACCGGAAAGAAGGAGTGTGCATACTCGACCAGCAGCGACTCGCGCATACCCTTCGCGGTCACCGCCTCCACGGTATCGGCGGGCAGCTCGCCCTCGACGTCCGACTGCAGCCGGGCCAGGGCGGCCGTGGTCCGCTGCTGGCGGCGCGGCTTGAGCACGACCAGGTCGAAGCCCCAGATGACACCGGCCACCAGCACGGCCACCGTCAGAATCAGTGCAAAATCCAGATCCATATATTCTCTGCCAGGTCCGTCGTTAGCGGTTTACTTGTCGACTTTCAGCACGGCCAGGAAGGCTTCCTGCGGAATTTCCACGTTGCCCACCTGCTTCATGCGCTTCTTGCCCTCTTTCTGCTTCTCAAGGAGCTTCTTCTTGCGCGAGACGTCGCCGCCATAGCACTTGGCCAGCACGTCCTTGCGCATCGCCTTCACGGTCTGGCGCGCGATGACCTGGCTGCCGATGGCGGCCTGGATGGCGACGTCGAACATCTGGCGCGGAATCAGTTCCTTCATCTTTTCCGTGATGGCATTGCCACGGTACCGCGCATTGTCGGTGTGGCAAATCATGGCCAGGGCATCGACCCGCTCGCCATTGATGAGAATGTCCACGCGCACCAGGCTCGACGCCTCGAAGCGACTGAAGGCGTAGTCCAGCGAGGCATAGCCGCGCGACACCGACTTCAGGCGGTCAAAGAAGTCCAGCACCACCTCGCCGAGCGGAATCTCATAGGTGATGGCGACCTGCTTGCCGTGGAACAGCAGGTTCTTCTGCACACCGCGGCGCTCCTGGGAGAGCTTGATGACGTCACCCACGAACTCCGGCGGCACCAGGATATGGCATTCGGCGATGGGCTCGCGGAACTCCTGGACAGAGCCGATGTCGGGCAGCTTGGAGGGGTTGTCCACGAACACGACATCGCCGTTGCGCTTGACGATCTCGTAGATCACGGTCGGCGCCGTGGTCAGGAGGTCCAGGTTGTACTCGCGCTCCAGGCGCTCCTGCACGATTTCCATGTGCAGCATGCCGAGGAAGCCACAACGGAAGCCGAAGCCCAGTGCGTCCGAGGACTCCGGCTCATAGAACAGGGCCGAATCGTTCAGTTTCAGCTTGGATAACGCTTCGCGGAAGGGCTCGTAGTCGTCCGAGGAGATCGGGAACAGGCCGGCGTAGACCTGCGGCTTCACCTTCTTGAAGCCGGGCAGCACTTCGACATTGGGCGTGGCAGACAGGGTCAGCGTATCGCCGACCGGGGCGCCAAAGATGTCCTTGATGCCGGCGATGACGAAGCCGACCTCGCCCGCCTCGAGCAGGCCGGTTTCCTGGTGCTTGGGATTGAAGACGCCGACGCTGGTGACGATGTGGGCATTGCCGGTGCTCTTCACCAGGATCTTGTCGCCCTTCTTGACGCGGCCGTTCTTGATGCGGACCAGCGACACCACGCCCAGGTAGTTGTCGAACCAGGAGTCGATGATGAGCGCCTGCAGGGGTGCCGTGCGATCGCCCTGGGGCGCCGGAATGCGGTCGACGAGAGCGTCCAGCAACTCGGGTACGCCGAGGCCGGTCTTGGCGGAGACGCGGCAGGCATCGGTGGCCTCCACGCCGATGACTTCCTCGATTTCCGTGCACACCGTCTCGGGATCGGCCTGCGGCAGGTCGATCTTGTTCAGCACCGGCATCACTTCAAGGCCCTGCTCGAGGGCGGTGTAGCAGTTGGCCACCGACTGCGCCTCCACGCCCTGGGCGGCGTCCACCACCAGCAGGGCGCCCTCGCAGGCGGCCAGGGAGCGCGAGACTTCGTAGGAGAAGTCGACGTGGCCAGGGGTGTCGATGAAGTTCAGCTGGTAACGCTGCCCGTCTTTCTTGCTGGTGTGGTACAGGGTGACGGAGTGGGCCTTGATGGTGATGCCGCGCTCGCGCTCGAGGTCCATGGAGTCCAGGACCTGGGCCTGCATCTCGCGCTCTTCCAGGCCGCCGCAGAGCTGGATAAAGCGGTCGGCCAGGGTCGATTTGCCGTGGTCGATGTGGGCAATGATGGAGAAATTGCGGATGAGGCTGATATCGGTCACGGGCTTACCAGGGGAGGAGAAGGGAGCAAGGGCGCGGATTCTACCCGAATAGGCCCATGGACGGCAGGCCGGCGGAAGGCTTCCGCCGGCCTGCGCAGGGGCCGCCCCCCCGGCTCCAGGCGGATTACCTGCGCTTGTTCGCCTTATCTTCCTCCTGGGCCGGCAGGCGCAGGGCGAGGATGAGGGGGTGGCCACGGCGGTTTACCGCCACCGCCACCACCTTGCCCCCCGGCAGGGCCTTGACGGATTCGACGAAAGAGCGGCCATCGCCCACCGGCTTGCCCTGCAGGGCGGTGATGACGTCGCCCGGTCGCAGGCCGGCCTCGGCCGCGACCTCGTTAACCTGAAACACGACCACGCCGCTCTCGATTTTGAGACCTGCCTTTTCATCGGCCGTGAGATCGCGGATGGCAATCCCGAGTCGGCTGACGTCGGGCTTGCCTGCCTTGCCCGGCCTGGCCGAACCGGTAGCGACCTGATCGTCGGGGAGCGGCATGACCTCGACACTGATCGTCAGGGGCTTGCCCTCGCGAATCACCGTCAGCGGGTAGCTACTGCCCACCTTGGCGCGACCGACAAGGGGGGTCAGGTCGGAAGCTAGGCTGATGTCGCGCCCGTTGAAGCGGGTGATGACGTCTCCATCCTTGACCCCCGCCTTTTCCGCGGGAGTCCCCGGCATCACGCGCGTGACGAGCGCGCCGGCGGGCAGCGGGAGATTGTAGGCGTCCGCCAGGTCCCGCGTGACGTCCTGCGTGGCGACGCCCAGATAGCCCCGGGTCACATGGCCGGAGGCCTTGATCTGCTCCACCGACTCCATGGCGACGTCGATGGGTATGGCGAAGGAAAGTCCCATATAGCCGCGGGACAGGCTGAAAATCTGGGAATTGATCCCCACCACCTGGCCCTGGAGATTGAACAGGGGGCCGCCCGAGTTACCCGGATTGATGGGCACATCCGTCTGCAGGAAGGGCACGTAGGGGTTGCCCGGCAGACCACGCGCCTTGGCGCTGAGGATGCCGGAGGTCACCGAGTAGTCGAAGCCGAAGGGCGAGCCGATCGCCAGCACCCATTCCCCTACCTGAAGCTGCTCCGGATCACCGATGACCAGCACCGGCAGATCCTTGGCGTCGATCTTCAGCAGCGCCACATCCGCACGCTCATCGGTACCGACTACTTCGGCATCCAGCTCGCGGCGATCCTTGAGGCGTACCGTGACCACATCGGCGCCCTGCACCACGTGGTTGTTGGTCAGGATGTAGCCGTCCCGGGAGATGATGAAGCCCGTGCCGGAGGACTGGCGATCCTGCGGCGGGGGGGCAAAGCTGAATTCGTCGCCGAAGAAGCGGCGGAAGGGCTCGGGAACTTCCTGCGGAGCCGCGCGGGCCCTGCTTTTGGTGGAGGCGCTGATATTGACGACGGCATGACTGGCCTCCGCGGCCAGGGGACGGAAGTCGGGCAGCTCGGCCCGGGCGGGGCTGGCCCCGACCAGGACCAGTACGGCAACCATCCGGAACATCAGGGAACGGACAGGTGACAGCATGTTCTTATTCTCCGGAAGACGGACTCGCGGCATCGTAGCCGCGCAACACTGGACAGGCCGGAAATTAGCTAACGCTCCATAAGCTGAACATTAGGAATTTGTAAGCAGGCCCGGAGGCGCGGAAAAAAGGGGCTGGACAGGTCCTCCACAGCCTCCGGGCGGCATTCCCGGCCCGGCACACCCGCCCCTATACTAGGCCGCACGTTAGCTCCGGGGCTCCGCTACCACCCCTGCCCGGTCCCCCCCTTCCGGATACCTCCATGACCGACCATGTGCACGACGTCCTCATCATCGGCAGCGGCGCCGCCGGCCTCACCCTGGCGCTCAAGCTCGGGGCCTCGCTGCGCGTCGCCGTCCTCTCCAAGGCCGAGCTGACCGAAGCCAGCACCTACTATGCCCAGGGCGGGGTCGCGGCCGTCATGGACGAGACCGACTCCACCGAGGCCCATGTCTCCGACACCCTGATCGCCGGCGCCGGACTCTGCCACGAGGACGCCGTCAACTTCACCGTGGAGCAGGGGCCCGAGGCCATGCGCTGGCTGATCGAGCAGGGGGTGCGCTTCACCCTCGGCGATGACGAGCAGCCCCACCTGACCCGCGAGGGCGGCCACTCGCACCGGCGCATCTTGCACGCCGCTGACGCCACCGGGCGTGCCATCTCCACCACCCTGCTGGCACGCGTGCGGGAATGCGCCAACGTAGAGCTGCTGGAAAACCGTGTCGCGGTGGACCTCATCACCACGCACAAGCTGGGCCAGGCCGGCGAGAACCGCACGCTGGGCGCCTATGTACTCAACACCGCCACCGGTGAAGTCGAAGTTTTCCGCGCCAAGTTCGTGGCCATGGCCACCGGGGGCGCCAGCAAGGCCTACCTGTATACCAGCAACCCCGACATCGCCACCGGCGACGGCATCGCCATGGCCTGGCGTGCCGGCTGCCGCGTCGCCAACCTGGAATTCAACCAGTTCCATCCCACCTGCCTCTATCACCCGCAGGCCAAGTCCTACCTGATTACCGAGGCCATGCGCGGCGAGGGTGCCTTCCTGCGCCTACCCAACGGCGAGCGCTTCATGCCGCGCTTCGACGAACGTGCCGAGCTGGCCCCGCGCGACATCGTGGCCCGCGCCATCGACTATGAGATGAAGCGCCTGGGCATCCGGTGTGTCTACCTGGACATCACGCACAAGCCGGCGGACTTCATCACCAGCCATTTCCCCAACATCTACCAGAAGTGCCTGGAATACGGCCTCGACATCACCAAGGAACCCATCCCGGTGGTGCCCGCCGCCCACTTCACGTGTGGCGGCGTCATGGTCGACCTGCACAGCCGTACGGACATCTCCAACCTCTACGCCATCGGCGAGACGTCCTTCACCGGCCTGCACGGCGCCAACCGCATGGCCAGCAACTCGCTGCTGGAATGTTTCGTGTTCGCCATGGCCGCGGCAAAGGACATCCAGGAACGCGTAACGGCGCAGCCGCTGCCGCCCGCCCTGCCCTCCTGGGATGCCAGCAAGGTGCGCAACCCCGACGAGGACGTGGTCATCCTGCACAACTGGGAGGAGTTACGCCGCTTCATGTGGGACTACGTCGGCATCGTGCGCACCGACAAGCGCCTGACGCGCGCGCTGCGCCGCGTCGAGTTGCTGAAAAGCGAGATCCAGGAGTACTACAGCAACTACACCATCTCGACCAACCTGATCGAACTGCGCAACCTGGTGCTGGTCGCGGAGCTCATCATCCGCTGCGCCCAACAGCGCAAGGAGTCGCGAGGCCTGCACTACACGCTGGACTATCCGGCGCCCGCCGTCAGGGCCGCGGACAGCATCCTCGCCCCTGCCGACGTGGCGGCAAAGGGCTGACTTCCGGAACGGCGGGGACCGCTTGTCCTTGCCGCTCCATCGGCTTTAATCGGTGTACGACACGCTAGAAGGAACGTCATGAGCAAGCAGATACTGATCGGCAAGGGCGAACTGCCCTGCTTCCTCGATGGTCGCTACGCCAATCGCCACGGCCTCGTTGCCGGCGCCACCGGCACCGGCAAGACCGTCACCCTGCAGGTACTGGCCGAGGGCTTCTCCGACCTCGGCGTGCCGGTCTTCCTGGCCGACATCAAGGGCGACCTCGCCGGCATCTCGCAAAAGGGCGCGGACAACCCCAAGTTCGCCGAGCGTGCCGCCAATCTGGGCGTCACCAATTACAGCACTCAGGCCTACCCCACCGTATTCTGGGATGTCTTCGGCAACCAGGGCCACCCGGTGCGCGCCACCATTTCCGAGATGGGCCCGCTGCTGCTGGCCCGCCTGATGGACCTCAACGACACCCAGGAAGGCGTCCTCACCCTGCTCTTCAAGTACGCCGACGACAACGGCCTGCTCCTGCTCGACCTCAAGGACCTGCGCGCACTGGTGTCCTTTGCCGCCGACAACACCGCGGCCCTCGGCCGCGACTATGGCAACGTCAGCAAGCCCACCCTCGGCATCCTCCAGCGCGAACTGCTGGCACTGGAGCAGCAGGGGGCGGAGAGCTTCTTCGGCGAGCCCGCCCTCCAGCTCGAGGACTTCATGCAGACCACGCTGGAAGGCCGCGGCCACATCAACGTGCTGGCCGCCGACAAGCTGTTCCTGCAGCCCAAGCTGTATTCCACCTTCCTGCTGTGGCTGCTATCGGAACTGTTCGAGAACCTGCCGGAGCGCGGCGATGCCGACCTGCCGCGCATGGTGTTCTTCTTCGACGAGGCACACCTGCTGTTCAACGACGCGCCCAAGGCACTGCTGGAAAAGGTCGAGCAGGTGGTGCGCCTGATCCGCTCCAAGGGCGTCGGCGTGTACTTCATTACCCAGAATCCGCTCGACATCCCCGATGCCGTGCTCGGGCAGCTCGGCAATCGCGTGCAGCATGCACTGCGCGCCTTCACGCCCCGCGACCAGAAGGCGGTGAAGGCCGCCGCCGACACCTTCCGCGCCAAGCCCGGCCTGGATGTCGCCACCGCCATTACCGAGCTCGGCGTGGGCGAGGCGCTCATTTCCACGCTCGGCGAAGGCGGCGTGCCGAGCCCGGTGGAGCGCGCCAAGGTCTGCCCGCCACGTTCCCGCCTCGGCGCCATCACCCCCGACGAACGCGCTGCAGCGATACAGCGCTCGCCCTTCCGCGCCCGCTACGAAGCAGTGGCCGATCGCGAATCCGCCTATGAAATCCTGCAGGCGCGCAGCCAGCAGGCGACCGCCACCGCCCAGGCCGAGGCGCAGGCCCTGGCGGAAGCCAAGGCAGCCGCCAAACCGGTGAAGGCCCCGGCCCGGGCGCCGGATACCGTGTGGGAAACGGCCGCCAAGAGCGCGGTGCGCGCCGCCAGTTCGGAAGTCGGCCGCAGCATTGGCCGGCAATTGTTGCGTGGCCTGCTGGGCTCGCTGACCAAGTCGATGCGCTGAGCAGGCCGCGGGAGGCAGGGCTGGCGCGGTTTCAGGAAATGCTCAGGGAGGCGCAGGGGTTCGCGGGCGCAGCCGTGCTGGCGCGGCCGCGGCAGGAGGCTGGGCGCTGACCCGGGGCGTGGCGGCTACTGCCGCCGCCACAGGAGCAGTCACCGCACTGCTTGCAGTTGACGTTGCCGTTGGTGCTGCCGTGGCGGCCGTGGCCTGGGGCGTTGGTGGCCGCCGGGCGAGGACTTTCTCCTCCGCTCGCCGTGGCGCGCAACGTACCCGTACCCGCAGGCGGCGGAAGGCATCAGGGCTGACGGCATCGGGCCAGGCCACGATCCGCTCTCGCCAGCGCCGGCCCCTCCACTCTCCTTCCAGGTCCATCACGACCAGCCAGCGCCATGCGCGGCCCCGGCGCAGCCTGACCATGGCGCGGCGGCCGCCGGTCTCCAGCCACCACTCCTCCCCTACGGCGCGCAACCGGAGGTCACGGGCCCGCTCGGCCCGGAATGCCAGCCAGGCAGCGGCCACCACCCCGAGGGCAAGCAGGGGTGCCAGCCCGGAAGGAAGGTGGGAGCAGGCCAGCGCCAGCAGCGCCGCCCCGTGCAGGGCAACGATCAGGCCAAGGCAGAAACGGGAGGGGCCGAGGACGAGCTCAACGTCCCAGATGGGCGAGGACGAGCTCAATCATGCGCTCCATCTCGGGGTCGGCGGGCGCGTCCTGGCGCATGAACCAGTTGAAGAGGTCCATGTCCTCGCAGTCGATGAGGCGGGAGAAGGCGGCCTGGTCGGCCGCGGAGAGCGACAGGTAATGCTGCTCGAAGAACGGCCCCAGGATGACGTCGAGTTCCTTGAGGCCGCGCCGGCAATGCCACTGCAGCTTGCGTTCTTCGGCGGTCAGTTCGCTCATGGCGGCTCCACTCTGGGCATGGATGGGGTGGGGCGACGATTATAGGCTTGTTTTTGCTGACTCTGCCTCCATTCAAGGACTGATCCCCTTCCACTATTCCGGCCCACCGCCATGATCTCGCCCTGGACTGCCCTGCCCCTGCCCGCTGCACCGGCCCCTGACGCCGCCCTGCTTCCCCTGCCCTCCCTGGCCGTGCTCTCCCTGACGGGGCCGGAGTCGCTGAAATTCCTGCAGGGCCAGGCCACCACCGACTTCCGCGAGGTGGAACAGGGCCGCGTGCTGCCAGGGGCGGTGTGCTCGCTCAAGGGCCGCGTACTGTTCAGCTTCATCGCCGTACCGCGCGGCGAGGACGTCGACCTCGTGCTGCCGGCGGACCAGATCGAGGCCGCGCAGGCCCACCTCGGCAAGTTCGCCGTGTTCAGCAAGACCCGGCTGGACAACGCCTCCGCCCGCCTCGCCCTGCTCGGCGTGCGCGGCCAACACGCGGCCGCCCTGCTGGACCGGGTCGGCCTGGTACTGCCGGGCCCGGGCGGCGTCAGCCGGGGCGACGGTGGCACCTGGGCTGCGAACCTGCTGGCGGACGAGCGCTACCTGGTGGCGCTGCCCGCCGCTCACCTGGCCACGCACTGGGCCGCCCTGGCCGAGGGCGTGGTCGTGGGACATGAAAGCCAGTGGCAGGCGGCCGACATCCGCGCCGGCTTCGCCACCGTGACCGCGGCCACCCGCGACCTGTTCCAGCCGCAGGAGCTCAACTATCCGGCGCTGGAGGCCGTCAGCTACAACAAGGGCTGCTACACCGGACAGGAAGTGGTGGCCCGCCTCTACTTCCGCGGCAAGCTCAAGCAACGCCTGTATCGGCTGGAAGCGGCGGCGCCCGGCCACGGCGCGGTGCTGGCCGAAGGCCATGCGGTGGGCGATGTGGTGATGGCGGCCCCCGATGGCGAGGGCCTGGCGTTGCTGGCGGTGGTGAAGAACACGGCCGCACAGGGCGGCGGCCTGCGCTGGGGCGAGACCGGACCGGCGCTCGCCGTGCGTGACCTGCCCTACACGCTCGCGGCCGACAAGGAAGAATGATCCCGGCCTTGCGGCCCGGCCTCAGCAGCTTTCCAGCGGATGCGCGCCCGTCCAGGGCGCCTGGTAATGCTCCGCGAGCCACGCCTCGCTCACGTCCGCCAGGGTAGCCGGCTGCCACAGCGGCGCATTGTCCTTGTCCACCAGCAATGCGCGGACGCCCTCGATGAAATCGGGATGGCGGGCGCACTGCGTGGAGAGGATCAGCTCTTCCTTGAACACCGCCTCCAGGCTCATGCCGGCACCGCGCTGCCACTGGCGGAAGATAAGCGCGGCCGAAGTCGGCGAGCCCTTGGCCAGGGCCTTGGCAGTCCGGTCCAGCCAGACGTCCTCGGGGGCCGGCGCCGTCAGCGCGGCATACAAGGCGGGGAGGTCATCGCTGGCGGCGCGGGCATTGAGCTCCGCCTCGCGCCGGGCGAGCTCCGACTGCACGAGCAAAGGCGCCGGCTGGCGCGCCAGCAGGTCACTGACCTGCTGCCGGCGCGCCGCGTCCTCCGGCGCCCAGTCCAGCTCGCACAGCGCATCAATGACGTCCTCGCGCGCGGCAGTGGCGAGCGCGATGTCGGCAAGGCCGATATGCAGCGCATCGGCCGCATTCAGGTGCACGCCGGTCATGCCGATGAACAGGCCCAGACGACCCGGGACACGCGAGAGGAACCAGCTGCCGCCCACATCCGGATACAGTCCGATGGTGATCTCGGGCATGGCCAGGCGCGAGCTTTCGGTCACGACACGATGCGAGGCGCCGCACAGCAGCCCGATGCCGCCGCCCATGACGATGCCCTGGCCCCACGCGATCACCGGCTTGGGAAAGGTATGGATCAAGTAGTCGAGCTTGTACTCCTCGGTGAAGAAGGTCTGGGCATAGGGGTCGTCGACGCCATTCTCGCGCACCGCCAGACAGATGCGGCGCACGTCGCCACCAGCGCAGAAGGCCTTCTCGCCCGCGCCCTGCAGGAACACCGCGACCACGCGCGGGTCGGTGGCCCAGCGGCGCATGGCCGGCTGCAAAAGCCCGATCATGTCGAGACTGAGCGAATTCAGTGAGCGCTCGCTGTTCAGCGTGGCGATGGCAAGCAGGCGGCCATCGGCCAGGGGACGCTCTTCGAGCAGGACTACAGGGGCTTCGGTCATGGCGGGAGTATTCCGGAATTCGTCAGGGGCAGTTCAGTCCGGCAGGGACCAGTCGATGGGCGAAAGCCCATGGTCCTGCAGATAACGGTTGGTTTGCGAGAAATGGTGGTGGCCGAACCAGCCACCCCGGTTGGCGGAGAGCGGCGAGGGATGCACCGACTTCAGCACCAGGTGTCGCTGCGGATCGATGATGCGGCCCTTGCGCTGGGCATAGGCGCCCCACAGCAGGAACACCAGGTGCTGACGCTGCTCGTTGAGCATGCGGATGGCGGCATCGGTAAAGGTTTCCCAGCCGCGGCCCTGGTGCGAGCCGGGCTGGCCGGCCTCGACCGTGAGCACGCTGTTGAGCAGCAGCACGCCCTGCTCGGCCCAGTGCGTGAGCTCGCCATGGCGGGGCTGGGGAATACCGACATCCGTTTTCAGCTCACGGAAGATGTTGAGCAGGGAGGGAGGGGGCGCCACGCCGCGGCGTACCGAAAAGCAGAGGCCATGGGCCTGACGTGGGCCGTGGTAAGGATCCTGGCCAAGGATGACCACCTTCACCCGCGACAGCGGCGTGGTGTTCATCGCATTGAAGACTTCGGGCCCGGGCGGATAGATGACCTTGCCGGCCGCCCGCTCCTGCCCAAGGAAATCGCCCAGTTGCGCCATATAGGGGGCGGCGAACTCGCCCGCCAGGGCCTGCCGCCACTCGGGATCGAGATTGAGGTGGTCAGGCAGGATGCTCATATCGCCAGCTCTGCACGGATCTTGCGGTGGAGGGCGGCGCGCACCTTGGCCGGCGTGAAGTCGGGAGAGCCGAGCAGGCCCTCGTACTCGAGACCGCGCACGGTCATCAGGATCGACTTGGCGGCCAAGTCGACCTCGGCGACACCTACGGATTCCAGCACTCCGCTGAAGCTCTGCAGCAGGCGGCGGCCGTGCTGCAAGGCAATACCGTGCATGCGCTCGTCGGTGAGGGCGGCGTACCAGAAGGCGTGCTCCAGCATGAGCTGCTCGCGATGCTCGCTCACCCGGGTGAGGATGTACTGGCTGCCCATGTCAGCCATCTGGTCAACGATGGCAGCGACCTTGTCCGGCGCCGCCAGCGTCTCGAGCGGGACGCTGCGCACCCACTCATTGGCACGCGACCAGAAGGGGTCGACGAAGGTCTGCACCATGTCACTGGCAAACAGCGTCAGGGCGTCGGCCAGCAGGTCGTGGATATCCTTGAAGTAATAGGTGGTGGCCGACAGCGGCACGCCGGCCTCGGCGGCCACGGCGCGATGGCGTACCCCGCGCACGCCATCGCGCACCAGGACGCGCAGGGCCGCCTGGAGGATGGCGATACGGCGATGCTCGCTGCTCTGGCGGGCGGTCTTGCGGCCCTGGAAGGCGGGGGGTAACTCGGCTGGCATGGGCATTACGGTCAGTCCCTGGAAGGGGGCAAGCATACGAGGGGGCCGGGCGAATGCCAATCCGCGGAACCGGCAGCATGCACACGCGACAACGACTGTCGCCCGAGTAGGCCATGCTAGCAGGCCTGACCCCCCGGGACCTGAACATGAGCAGCGACACTCCCTCCCTTTTTCCACCGGGGCATGCCGAACTGCGCAGCCAGCGCCGCGAAGGCCAGTTGCAGCGCCTGCTGGAACGTCGGCTGCCATTGCTGGCCGGGGAGAGCCTGCTGCAGCGCCTGGCCGGGCTATTGCTGCGACATCCGCAGCAGGCCGGCTTCGTCGGCGAGATGACCCGGCGCGCGCAATGCCTGCGCCTCGGCCAGGACCTGGCGGTCGCACGCGAGCTGGAGGCCGAATACGTGGCCTTTCTCGCGGCCCGCGGCATTACCGAATCCTGGTATGACCCGGAGGTGGACGAGGCCGAACTGCTGGACCGCCATTACCGGCAGTTGCACGAGGCGCTGGACCGCGGCCGCCCCGCCGGCCTGCTGGCCTGGCTGGTGCCGCGCCCCCGGCCCTCCTCCCGCTAGCCTTGCAGAGCTGCCGGTCCGGGCCTGCCCCTGCCTCTTGCTCTGCTTCTGCTGCCTCCCGTTGGCCTTGCCTTGCCTGGCATTGACACTCGCCCATTCCCGCCATGACGCAGGCAGGAGTGACAGGCACAGGGACTGAGCTGGATCAAACGGCTCCCCGCCCAGCCACGGCAGACTCAGGGCTGTTACGTTGCGCCGGCCCGTGCCGGCAGCCCCCGCCACGACATGGAGCCAACCGGAAAATGCCCTCTCCCCGCCCCGACCTAATCGCCGACGACCTGTGGGACGCCTACGCCGAGACAGTCTATGTGTTCCGTGACGAGGACCGCATCGGCCTCCTGCGCGCCGGCACCCTGCCCGACGCCACTACCGAAGCCCTGCTGGCCCGCGAGGAAGAGTGCTACGGCGCCTTTATCACGGCGCAGCACCCGCAGCATGGTCCCTCTGCCGGCGGCGCCGGCGACAATGGTCCGCTGCGCGAACGCCTGCGCACGGATGGCTATCGCTTCTACGCGGGCGCCGGCATCGGCATGAGCCCGGGCCATGATCCCGAAGCGTCGCTTTTCGTACCGGGGCTGGCGGAAGCCGACGCCGTCGCCCTTGGCCAGGCCTTCGGCCAGAATGCCGTACTGGTGGTGGAGTGCGGCCATCCATGCCGCCTGCTGCTGTCGCGCTGACCCTGCCCGCACCGTTGCTGCTGCAAAGGCTTGGGATACCGGGCCTTTGCAGGTTCAAGCGCAGCGCATAACCCTACTTTTTGCGCGGCAATCGCTGGCATGGCGCACGTCTACATGTCGCGTTTTCGGACCGGCCTTCGGCGCGAAGCTTGCGGAACGCCAGAAACGACACAAACTGTCGCCAGAGTGTGATTAATGGCGAAACCCTTTAGAACAAAAGCTTCTTTGTATGGATCGTCGCGAAAGGCTCAACCAGATCATCCGCATGCTGCAGGAGTCGTCGCGCTCCTCGCTGGACATCAAGGCCCGTTTTCCTCGCGTGTCCGCCCGCACCATTGAACGTGACATCGAGCAACTGGCACTGGAAGGGCGCATCCAGCCCGACAGCGAGGCGCGCAGCCGCAATCCGCAATGGGAAGCCCGCGAAGCCATCCCGGCCATCGAGGTCAAATGGATGAGCGGCCGCGCCGCAGCGGCCATCAAACTGATGCAGGGCTGCGTCAGCACACTGCTGCCCGAGACTTTTATCAAGGATCTGCAGCCGCTCTTCCTGAAGGCAGACCACGCCCTGCGCCAGGCCCACAATCGTGAATACGCCGATACCCTTCATGGCGACGCACCGGTCTCGGGCGGCAGCGGCCAGTTGCCGCCCGAGGCGATCCGTTACCTGGTGAGCCTGAAACAGGCCATCCAGCAGCAGCAGCTGGTGTCACTGAGCTTCTGCTGCGAGCACGGCAGCACGGAAACCACCCTGGCCGATGCCATGCCGCGGGCCCTGCTGATGGAGCGCGGCGGCATCAGTCTGCTGGCGGGCCATCACGCCCATGACGAACCTCTCAAGATCAACCTCAACGCGATCCGCCGCCTGGAGCTGCAAGGTGCCGCCGCGCCGTCAGTCGCAACACCCGTCCCGCGCCAGCCCGTCTGAGCCTGCGCGGAACAGGCTCACTGCCCCGCCCTCGCCTGCCGCCAGGACGTCATCCAGGGCTCGAGCTCGTCGCGGTTGCGCAGGATGACCGGGCGCTCCACCGGCGACTGCGGATCCAGGTCGTCGGCGAGCCGGAACAGTTGCAGGTAGTACATTGCCATGGCCGCCCGTGTCTCGATGCGCAGCGCCCCTTCCTCGAAGCCCCAATCCTCCGCCACCAGGCGCTGCTGCGCCGGCGACAGGCGCGGGTCAGCGCCCAGCTCCATTACCACCCGCGCCTGCCAGCCACTGTCCGCGGACTCTGGATGCGTCTGTTCGGTAAGCAGGTCGGGCGCGTCATGGATGCGCGTCAGCACGAAGTCGCGAAAATCCTTGTTCTTCTCGCACCAGGCGCGCACATGCCAGCGATAGCCGTTGTAGACCAGCGTGTGCGGCTGGATGACGCGGGTTTCCGGCTCGGGATTGGCCATCGAGCCATAGACTATCTCCAGGCGCAGGCGCTCTCGGCAGGCACGCACCACGCGCTGCAGCACCAGCGGCCGGATCAGGCGAGCCGGCGGCGCGATCACCTCGGTGTTGGGCAGGCGGATGTTGAGCTCGCTGATGGACTCAGCCAGGTCATTTTGCGCCGACAGCAACTGCAGATACTCGTTCGCGACCCCGCGAGTGAAGCGCGGCCGGAACTCCGGCCCCGGCTTGTAGCCCTTCAGGTTCTTGTCATAGACCAGGTTGGCGGCGGCTTTGGCCAGATAGGTGTTGATGTCCTTGGAGGCCTGCTGGCGGCCGATACCGAAGGCGCGCGTCAGGTGGTTGGTGGTCAGGCGGCCCTCCCAGAGCGCGACGATCTCGATCAGGCGGTAGCGCAGCAGCAAATCCCAGCGTTCGGGCCATTCAGAGCGGGTACTGGACACCGGTTGGTTCTCCCCCATGCACGAAAGTGCACACGCTAGCCGGCGCCACCATGGACGACCATCTGCGTGAAAAATCGACATATGCCGCTTGTGTACCGGTGCTTGCGACCAGTATCGACATGTCGGCACCCGCGACGGAGGGTAACAAGGCACGCGCTTGAAAGAAGCCTCGGTTTTCACTGAGTCGACTTCATCCTGGCGACAGGCCCTGTCGCCAGCGGACCGGCGAAGGAGCGCTCCTGCGCAGGCAGAAAGAGAAAACCGGCGCCCTCGCCCCGCGGGGCAGAAAAAGACGCGGTGCCATGCGGTGGACGGCAGAGAAAAGAAAAGGGCGAACGACGCTAGCCGCGTCCGCGCAGCGTCGAGCGCCCGCCATCAACGCCGATCACCTGGCCGGTGATCCAGCCCGCCTCCGGTGACAGCAGAAAGGCTGCCAGCGCAGCCGCATCCGCAGGTTCGCCCAAGCGGTCCATCGCATGCAGGGAGGCAATGGCTGCCGCGGTCTGCTCGCTGGCCAGCAGCTTGCCGGCCAATGGCGTCCGCGTCAGCGACGGCGCGACCGCATTGACCCGGACACGGGGCGCCAGCTCCGCCGCCAGTGCCAGCACCAGCCCTTCCACCGCGGCCTTGGCCATGGCGATCGAGGCATGCAGGGCAAAACCCTGGCGCGCCGCCACGCTGGAAAACAGCACTACCGAGGCAGGTGTCGCCCCTTGCTTAAGCACGGGCAATGCCGCCTGCACGGCCAGTGCCGCACCCAGCGCGTTGACGCGGAAGTCGTAGAGGAAGTCATCTGCGCTCAGCCGAGAGATCGGCTTGAGGGTAATGGTGCCGGCGGCATACACGAGCCCGGTCAGCCCCGGAGCGGCGGCCTCGGCGACTACCCGCGCGGACGCCGGGTCGGTCAGGTCCGCCACCGACCAGCTGGCGCCGGTCTCGGCCGCCACCGCTGCCAAGCGCGCTTCATCGCGCGCGATCAAATGCAGGGAGTGGCCTCGGGCGTGCAGCTGGCGGGCCAGGGCAGCGCCGATGCCGCCGCTGCCTCCAATGATGAGGGTTCGCGCTGTCATGGCAGGCTCCACAGGATGCTGGAACGACAGCAGACGGCAGGTCGGCCGTCGCCACAACTACACAGGCCGCAGACAGCGCGCCGCACGATTGGCCCATGGCCCCGTGCGTCCCGCAAAGCAAAAAGCCGATCAGGAACCTGATCGGCTTTTTGTAAGATGGTGCGCTGGGAGGGATTCGAACCCCCGACCCTCTGGTTCGTAGCCAGATACTCTATCCAACTGAGCTACCAGCGCGTTAAGGCGGCGAATTATCGTGATGACGTTACATACTGTCAACGCTTTTCACGATTGTTTTCACCTGCAGCCCTGACCGGGCTGCGACCAATTGCGGCGATCAAGATCAATCACTTGCAATCAGCCTGCACTGTCGGGCCAGACTCACCCCGTGCACTCAGGACCGCCGAAGCAAGCCCTGAAAATAATGGCGGAGAAGGGGGGATTCGAACCCCCGAGGGGCTTTTGGCCCCTACTCCCTTAGCAGGGGAGCACCTTCGGCCTCTCGGTCACCTCTCCGCAGGAGCGCGCAATCATACTCACCCTGCCCCCCCTTGAAAAGCCGCCACAACCCTCCCCCACAAAAAAACCTCCCACCCGCCCAAATTTTCGCCAGAGAACCCTGCATTCCCCTCCCTCCAGGCCAGCACTACACCGCCCCGGCTCCAAAACGGCACTGCAGGAGGCCCCACAGCGCCCACCCGGCGATCAACCCGCGGCAGCGACAGCGCTGGAGACGCCCTGCCTAACCCAGACGCCACTGTCGCCGCGGCAGAGCCAGGAATGCAGGACTAAGAAAATGGGGCCGCAAGGCCAAGTAGTCGCCGCAACCAAACCCTCCAGGAAACATGCAAAGCAAAGCGCCCCCACTGAGGCGGAGCCGACGGCCACTGGCCGAGGCTTCCGCCAGGGCCCGCGAAAAGTCTTGGGGGATGGGTGGGATGTGTTCCTGCCGGAGGCGGGGACACGTCCCGCCCAGCACCCGAAACATCTGAGAAGGCGTGTGCAAGAGCGGACCCGACCTGGACCTGGACCTGGACCCGGACCTGGACCCGGACCTGGACCTGGACCCGGACCTGGACCTGGACCTGGACCTGGACCTGGACCTGGACCTGGACCCGGACCCGGACCTGACTGGACAACTGGGCTGGAGATGACTTATCCAGCCCCCCTACTCCACTCCACCGCACCACTATGGCCAATTTCCTACACCCCCTTCAGCCATCTCCCGCATACA
>JAZKHS010000001.1:49938-142329 GCA_040385265.1 Pseudomonadota bacterium
CCCACCCCAGCAAACTACCCCCACAGCGCAAGGATGCGACCACGGATTGGTCAAAGCCGAAAAGGGAATGTCAGCGGACTGACGAAAAAAAACCGAGACGGTTTCAGGAAGAAACGTCTCGGTTTTCTATTGCGGAGCAGGCCAAAACCCGGACTGCCCAGCCAGGGAGAACCGCAGAAAAGCCGGCGGAAAGTTACTCGCCGTCGTGGTCACCCGACTTCTCGCGCTGGATGCGCTGGTAGATCTCTTCGCGATGGACTGCGACTTCCTTGGGTGCGTTCACGCCGATACGCACCTGGTTTCCCTTCACGCCGAGGACGGTCACGGTGACTTCATCACCGACCATCAGCGTCTCACCGACGCGGCGAGTCAAAATCAGCATCGCTGTCTCCTTGATATAGCCAAGGGCCACGCCCGGGGGGCGGCAGCCTCCAAAAACCCGCTAGGTCAGTATTGACCAGCCCAACTTATAAAGCAAAACCTGCTCTATCCCAAGGGCGACAATGGCCGACCCACCCCATCCACTTGGGGTGGGTCGGGCAAAGGCCCTGGCTCAGGCCTTGACCTGGTCCAGGCCAAAGGCCGTGTGCAGGGCCCGTACAGCCAACTCCAGGTACTTCTCTTCCACGACCACGGAGATCTTGATCTCCGAGGTGGAGATCATCTGGATGTTGATGTTCTCCTTGGCCAGGGTGCCGAACATCTGGCTGGCCACGCCGGCATGCGAACGCATGCCCACGCCGACCAGGGAAACCTTGCAGATCTTGTCATCGCTGATCAATTCGCGGGCACCGATGTCCTTGGCCACGCTATCCAGCACGGCCAGGGCCTTCTTCTGCTCGCCGCGGGCGACGGTGAAGGTGAAGTCGGTGGTGTTATCGGCCGCCACGTTCTGCACGATCATGTCGATCTCGATGTTGGCGTCGCCCACCGGGCCGAGGATGCGATATGCAATACCCGGGGTGTCGGGCACGCCGCGCACGGTGATCTTGGCTTCATCGCGGTTGAAGGCAATACCGGAGATAACGGGCTGTTCCATGGTTTCCTCATCGACAGTAATCAGGGTGCCCTCGCCTTCGTCAGCGAAGCTCGAGAGCACGCGCAGCGGCACGTTGTACTTGCCGGCAAACTCAACGGAGCGGATCTGCAGGACCTTGGAGCCCAGCGACGCCATCTCCAGCATTTCCTCAAAGGTGATGCGGTCCAGGCGGCGTGCCTGCGGCACCACGCGCGGATCGGTGGTGTAGACCCCGTCCACGTCGGTGTAGATCTGGCACTCGTCGGCCTTGAGGGCCGCCGCCAGCGCCACACCGGTGGTATCGGAGCCGCCGCGACCCAGGGTGGTGATATTGCCGTCTCCGTCCACGCCCTGGAAACCGGCGACCACGACCACGCGTCGCTGCGCCAGGTCGGCGCGCATGCGGGCATCGTCGATAGCCTCGATGCGGGCCTTGGTAAAGGAGCTGTCGGTGCGGATCGCCACTTGCGCGCCGGTATAGGAGCGGGCGTCCACGCCCACCTTCTTGAGGGCCATGGCCAGCAGGGCAATGGTGACCTGCTCGCCGGTGGAGATCATGACGTCGAGCTCGCGCGGATCCGGTTCCGGCAGGATGGCCTTGGCCAGGGCGATGAGACGGTTGGTCTCCCCGCTCATGGCAGAAACCACCACCACGATGTCGTGACCCTGGGCATGCCAGCGCTTGACGCGCTCGGCCACAGCCTCGATGCGCTCGGGAGTGCCGACCGAGGTACCACCGTATTTCTGTACGATCAGTGCCATTTTCTGCCTGCTTCCTTTGACGCGTGCGCGCCAACTATCCAAATTCTTTCTGGTAGTTCGGGCTTCAGCCCGACACAACCGCCTTCCTGTAGTTCGGGCTTCAGCCCGACATAAGCGCAGCCCCGGACTCAACCCATCCTCAACACGGCACTGGCACTGCTATCGGGCTGAAGCCCGACCCGCAGGGTCAACCTGCAGGAGCAAGGTCAGCCCTCAGGATCAGATGCGCTCGGTGACGAAGCCCTGCACCGAGGCCAGCGCCGCGGGCAGCTTCGCAGCCTCGGTGCCGCCCGCCTGGGCCATGTCCGGACGACCGCCACCCTTGCCCCCGACCTGCGCCGCCAGGTTCCCGACCAGCTCACCGGCCTTCACCTTCGTCGTCAGGTCGGCACTGACGCCGGCCACCAGGGACACCTTGCCCTCGGCCACCGTGGCCAGCACGACCACGCTGGAGCCCAGCTTGTTGCGCAACTGGTCCATGGTGTCGCGCAGGGTCTTGGGATCAACGCCGTCCAGGCAGGCGGCCAGCACCTTGACCGGCCCCACCGTCACGGCCTGCGTCAGCAGGTCGTCGCCAGCTGACGCCGCCAGCTTCATCTTCAGGCGCTCCAGCTCCTTTTCCAGCTCGCGGTTGCGTTCGGCCAGGGCCCGCACCTTGTCGGCCGCCTGGGCAGCAGGGGCACGTACCATGGCAGCGACCTCCGCCAGCACTGCCTCTTCAGCCGCAACATGGGCCAGCGCACCAGTGCCGGTCATGGCCTCGATGCGGCGCACACCAGCGGCGACACCGCCTTCGCTGGTGATCTTGAAGAGCCCGATGTCGCCGGTGCGGGAGACGTGGGTTCCGCCGCAGAGCTCGATGGAAAAACCGGGCTCTCCCATGCTGAGCACGCGCACCTGATCGCCGTACTTTTCGCCGAACAGGGCCATGGCGCCCTTGGCGCGCGCAGTCTCGATATCGGTGACCTCGGTCGTCACGGCATGGTTGCCGATGACCTGGGCATTGACGATCTGCTCGATGGCGGCCAGCTGTGCCGGCTTGATGGCTTCCGGCTGCGCGAAGTCAAAGCGCAGGTAATCGGCGCAGACCAGCGAGCCCTTCTGCTGCACATGGGTACCGAGCACCTGGCGCAGCGCGGCGTGCAGGAGATGGGTCGCGGAATGGTTACGCTTGGAGGCGGCACGGAGCTCCGCCTGCACCGAGGCCTCGACCTGGTCACCGATGCGCAGGGCGCCGCGGGTAACCAGGCCGTGGTGGAGGTGCGCGCCTCCCGCCTTGGTGGTGTCCCGCACTTCAAAGCGATGGGTGCCGACATCCAGGTAGCCGGTATCGCCCTTCTGCCCCCCGGACTCACCGTAGAACGGCGTCTGGTCGAGTACCACCAGGCCCTGCTCGCCTTCATGCAAGGCCTCGACCGGCTCCGCGCCTTTGTACAGGGCGACCACGCGGCCGTGGCCGGTGACGCTGTCATAACCCGTGAAGACGGTGTCGCCATCGACCTTGATCAGTGAGTTGTAATCGAGATCAAAGGCGGAGGACGCGCGCGAACGCTCACGCTGCGCGGCCATGGCTTTCTCGAAGCCGGCCTCGTCCACCGTCAGGTCGCGCTCGCGCGCGATGTCGGCAGTGAGGTCGACCGGAAAACCGTAGGTGTCGTAGAGCAGAAACAGGGTATCGCCAGGAATGACACGGCCCTGGAGGCCGGCCAGGTCCTGCTCGAGGATCTTGAGCCCCTGCTCCAGGGTCTTGGCAAACTGCTCTTCCTCGCCCTTGAGCGTGCGTTCCACATGGGCCTGCTGTGCGCGCAGCTCGGGGTAGGCCTCGCCCATCTCGGCCACCAGTGCGGCGACGATCTTGTGGAAAAAGGGGCCGGAGGCGCCCAGCTTGTTGCCGTGGCGGCAAGCGCGGCGAATGATGCGGCGCAGCACATAGCCACGCCCCTCATTCGACGGAATGACGCCGTCGGCGACCAGGAAAGAGCAGGATCGGATATGGTCGGCAACGACCTTGAGCGAGGCCTGGCCTTCTTTCGGGCAGCCAATGGCGGCGGCCGCCGACGTCAGCAGCGACTGGAAGAGATCGATCTCGTAGTTCGCATGCACATGCTGCATGACGGCAGAGATGCGTTCGAGGCCCATGCCGGTGTCCACCGAGGGCGCGGGCAGCGGGTGCAGAACGCCGTCCGCCGTGCGGTTGAACTGCATGAAGACGTTGTTCCAGATTTCGATGTAGCGGTCACCATCTTCTTCGGGCGAACCCGGCGGACCGCCGGCGACGTCGGCGCCGTGATCATAGAAAATTTCGGTGCAGGGACCGCAGGGACCGGTATCACCCATGGCCCAGAAGTTATCGGACGCATACGGCGCGCCCTTGTTGTCGCCAATGCGCACGATGCGCTCCGCCGGCACGCCCACCTCCTGGTTCCAGATGGCATAAGCCTCGTCGTCAGTGGCGTAGACGGTCACCCAGAGCTTTTCCGCGGGAATGGCCAGCCACTTCGGCGAGGTCAGGAACTCCCAGGCGTAGCTGATGGCATCGCGCTTGAAGTAATCACCGAAGCTGAAATTGCCCAGCATCTCGAAGAAGGTGTGATGGCGCGCGGTATAGCCGACGTTCTCGAGGTCATTATGCTTGCCCCCGGCGCGCACGCACTTTTGCGAAGACACGGCTCGGGTGTAGGCACGCTTGTCGAGGCCGAGGAAGCAGTCCTTGAACTGGTTCATGCCTGCATTGGTGAACAGCAGGGTCGGGTCGTTGGCGGGAATCAGCGAGCTCGAGGCCACACGGGTGTGACCCTTTTCTTCGAAGAAACGAAGAAAGGCTTCGCGAATGGCGGCGCTTTTCATGCAGGGCTCCGGACAAGGCCACCCCGTACCCTGTACCGGGCGGCGCCAAAAGACCGCGGATTATACCGGCACAAGCGCCTGATTCGTAGGGGAAAAGGACGGGTTTCAGGCGAAAGCATCAAGCCTGAGGAGGGCGGACAGAAAGGGGAGGGGCGCGGCCTGACCCGGGAGTGGCCACCAGGAACAGGAGGGCCGGCGGCCAGGACGTCTGCCCCGGCGTGACGCCGACGGACGGTCCTGCATCAGGGGGCCTCAGTCCTCGTCCGGAACCTCGCAGCGCACGGCACGGGCGCAGTCGGCGCCACTGAAGCCGCGATACTGGAGAAACCGCAGCTGACGGGCCTTTTCCCGCGGCTCCGATGGCAAGGCACGGCCAAACCGGTCCTGGCGGACCTCGACGGCCCGCTCAGCCCAGTCGTAGCCGCTGGCGACCAGCGCGGCCGCCACCTGCTCGGCATCCAGCCCGCGGCCACGCAGGTCGGCGCCGATGGAGCGGGGCCCGTGGCCCCGCTGGGCGCGACTGCGCACAAACACCTCGGCAAAGCGCTCGTCCGACTGCAACTGGCGCTCCACCAACTCATCGAGAACCTCGGCAACCAGAGCGTCCTGGACCCCAAGGTCGGCCAGCTTGCGCTCCAGCTCAACCCGGGAATGCTCCCGGCGGGTCAGCATGGCCAAGGCACGGCCACGGACTCCATCCGGAGTCAGGCCGGCAGCGGGTACGTCACCCTCCGCCGGCCGCAGCGACTCAGGCGTCGAGCGCCGCTTCATCATACTCATCGTCTGCCTCGACCGGCGCCGGGCCGAGATCGCCGATCAGCTGCTCGCGGACCTGCTTCTCGATCGCCTGCGCAATGGCCGGATTCTCGTCCAGGTACTTGCAGGCATTGCCCTTGCCCTGGCCGATCTTGCTGCCCTGGTAGGCATACCAGGCACCGGACTTCTCCACCAGGCCCAGCTTGACGCCGAGGTCGACAACCTCGCCCAGGCGATTGATGCCATGACCGTAGAGGATCTGGAACTCGGCTTCCTTGAAGGGCGGGGCCACCTTGTTCTTGACGACCTTGACGCGGGTTTCGGAGCCCACCACCTCTTCGCCTTCCTTCACGGCGCCGGTGCGGCGGATGTCCATGCGCACGGAAGCATAGAACTTGAGGGCATTGCCGCCGGTAGTGGTTTCCGGGTTGCCGAACATCACGCCGATCTTCATGCGGATCTGGTTGATGAAGATGACCAGGGTGTTGGAGCGCTTAACGTTGCCCGTGATCTTGCGCAGGGCCTGGGACATCAGGCGGGCCTGGAGGCCCATATGGGAATCCCCCATCTCGCCTTCGATTTCGGCGCGTGGCGTCAGGGCGGCGACGGAGTCGACGACGATGACGTCGACGGCACTGGAGCGGACCAGCATGTCGGTGATTTCCAGCGCCTGTTCCCCGGTGTCCGGCTGCGATACCAGCAGGTCCTCGATGTTGACGCCGAGCTTGGCGGCATAGTTGGGGTCGAGGGCATGTTCGGCGTCGACGAAGGCCGCGGTGCCACCGGCGCGCTGGCAGGCAGCAATGACCTGCAGAGTCAGTGTGGTCTTGCCCGAGGATTCCGGACCGTAGATCTCGACGATGCGGCCGCGCGGCAGGCCGCCGATGCCAAGCGCGATGTCCAGCCCCAGGGAACCGGTGGAGATCGAGGGGATGGCGCCGGCAGCCGGGTTGTCGCCCAGGCGCATGACAGAACCCTTGCCGAACTGCTTTTCAATCTGGGACAGGGCGGCAGTGAGGGCCTTGCGTTTGTTCTCGTCCATCTCGAATCCTCCGGGGTCAGTGTGCTTTACCGTTGCGTAAATGATCGTGCTGTCCATGCGTACAGTATTCTTACATACCCCTCTCGGGAACTGCAAGCATGAGCAACTCATGAAGTCGTTGTAAGGATGTTGCGACGGTGGCGCGACGAATTGTGTCGCGGTCGCCGTGGAACTGCTGGCGCTCGACGAAGGTACCCTCCGCCGAGGCCCAGGCCAGCCAGACCGTGCCCACGGGTTTGTCGACG
This sequence comes from Pseudomonadota bacterium, assembly GCA_040385265.1. Lineage (GTDB taxonomy): Bacteria > Pseudomonadota > Gammaproteobacteria > Pseudomonadales > Moraxellaceae > UBA2031. Next base: position 56,609 of record JAZKHS010000001.1, read on the forward strand.
GAGCCGCCGCCCGGCCCGGCAATACCGGTGACCGCCACCGCCCAGTCGGCGCCGGCGCGGCGGCGGGCGCCCTCGGCCATGGCCCGGACCACGGGCTCGCTGACGGCGCCGTGCGTGGAGATGAGCCCGGGATCAACGCCCAGGTCTTCGGCCTTGGCGGCATTGGAATAGGTGACCCAGCCGCGCTCGAACCAGGTGGAGCTGCCGTTGACGCGGGTAATGACCTCGGCAATGCCGCCGCCGGTGCAGGACTCGGCCGTGGCCAGCCAGAGGCCGCCGGCACGGAGGCGCTCGCCGATACTGGCGGCAAGGTCAGTCAGGGAATCGGCCATGGGCACCTCCGCACCAAGAATGTCAGCGTCATCTCGCCGGGAACCACGGCGACACGCCCGGCCGCCACCTTACCCCCCCGGCCCCGGCGCGGCCAGATGAACAAGCCATGATCGTCGTTCCCCGGCGCCGTGGCCCGAACCCCGGACCGCCTCCGCTGCAGGCCGCGTGCGACGCCGACCCTCGCGACCTCGCCACGGCACCCGCCCCAGAGGACATTCTCAGGGAACATGGCAGTCTTCCGTGGAGTGCCGCCCTTCGTGGAAGTTCCCTTCGAAGGGGTGCCGGAGTTCATGCAGCAGACAGTAAGGATAGGTCTCCCGCCGCAACCGGATGCTGCAAACTCCTTCGTGGCAACTGGCCAGGCCGAACTGACCATGCGGCAGGTCATCAACCAGGCGGATATGAACGAACACCTCGTCACGGCTGGGCCTGGGGCCATCGAAGAGTCCGGCACACCCCGCCGCCAGCAACAGCGGCAGGCAGGCCAGCAGCCGAATCCGGCGCCGGCCGGCAATTTTGCGGGTATTGACTCCGTCCATGGCGTCCCCGTCCTTGACCGCTGCCCTTCTGTCCTGCCCTGCGTTGGCTTACCGGCCGGTGCCGCCACGCCGCCCGCGCCCGGCCCTATCACCCGGCAACGATTCCACAGGCCCAGACGGCAGCCCATCCGACAGAAGACCGGATCCGCGTGGGCTTCCTGTAGCCGGGACGTCGTGGCACGGGAGCCCACACGGCGGCAAGTCAGGCCGCAAGGGAATGGGGTAAGATTTGCCGCCCGCGCCACGCCTCCCTCACCGCCTGACTGCCGCCCATGACCTCAAGCGAAAACGCCCCTGTCGAACACACCCCGATGATGCAGCAGTACCTGCGCATCAAGGCCGAGCACCCGAATGAACTCGTGTTCTACCGCATGGGCGATTTCTACGAGCTGTTCTTCGATGACGCCGTCAAGGCGGCACGCCTGCTCGACATCACCCTCACCGCGCGCGGCAAATCGGGCGGCCAACCCATTGCCATGGCGGGCGTGCCCTACCACGCCGCCGAGTCCTACCTGGGCAAGCTGACACGCCTCGGCGAGTCCGTGGTGATCTGCGAGCAGATCGGTGATCCCGCCACCAGCAAGGGGCCGGTGGAGCGCGCCGTGGTGCGCATCGTCACCCCCGGCACGGTCAGCGATGAGGCCTTCCTGGACGAGCGCCAGGACACCCTTATGTGCGCGGTGTGCAGTGACGGCGAGCGCATGGGCCTGGCAAGCATGGACCTGGCCGGTGGCCGCTTCGCGCTGCAGGAAATGACCACGGACACCGAGCTGCTGGCCGAGCTGGCCCGGCTCAATCCGGCCGAGCTGTTGATTGCCGAGGACAGCGTGCTGCTGCCCTTGCTGGACGAGCGACGAGGCCTGCGCCGGCGCATGCCTTGGGAGTTCGAGGTCGAGGCCGCCGAGCGCCTGCTCTGCCAGCAATTCCAGGTGAAAGACCTGCAGGGCTTCGGCTGCGCCGGCCTCAGCCAGGGCATTGCCGCCGCCGGCGCCCTGCTCGGCTACGCCAAGGAAACCCAGCGTACCGCCCTGCCCCATCTGCGCGGCCTGCGCGTGGATTCCGGCGAGGGCACGCTGCAGATGGACCCGGCAACACGCCGCAATCTCGAACTGACGCAGAACCTGAGCGGGGAGTTCGAGCACACCCTGGCCTGGGTGCTGGACAGCTGTGCCAGCGCCATGGGCAGCCGCATGCTGCGGCGCTGGCTGCACCGCCCGCTGCGCGACCAGGACCTGCTGCGCCAGCGCCAGCAGGCGGTAGGCGAACTGCAGCACAACTACCGCTTCGAACCCCTGCGCGAGCTGCTGCGTGACGTTGGCGACGTGGAGCGCATTCTCTCGCGCGTGGCGCTGAAGTCGGCGCGGCCGCGCGACCTCTCGCGCCTGCGCGATACCCTGGCCCTGCTGCCGCAGGTGCAGCTGCAGTTGCGGCCGCTGGACGGCAGCCACCTGCGCGCGCTCGCCCGCCAGGTCGGCGAATACCCGGCGCTGGTGGAGCTGCTGACGCGCGCCGTGGTCGAAGTGCCGCCGCTGGTGATCCGTGAGGGCGGCGTCATCCGTGAAGGCTATGACGCCGAACTGGATGAGCTGCGTGGCATCAGCGCCAATGCCGGCGACTACCTGGTGCAACTCGAGCAGCGCGAGCGCGAGGCGACCGGCATCGCCACCCTCAAGATCGGCTACAACCGCGTCAGCGGCTACTACATCGAACTCACCCGGGCGCAGGCGGAAAACGCCCCGGCGCACTTCATCCGGCGCCAGACCCTGAAGAACGCCGAGCGCTTCATCACGCCGGAGCTCAAGGTGTTCGAGGACAAGGCGTTGTCCGCCTCCTCGCGCGCGCTGGCGCGGGAAAAGGGCCTCTATGACGACCTGCTGGAGCAGCTCGCGGCGCACCTGGCGGCGCTGCAGCAGACCGGCGAGTCGCTGGCCGAGCTCGACGTACTGGCCAACTTTGCCGAGCGCGCCTGCACCCTGGGGCTGGCCTGTCCGGAGCTGGTCAGCGAGCCCAGCATCCACATCGAGGGCGGCCGCCACCCGGTGGTGGAGAAAGTGCTGGACGGCCCCTTCACGCCCAACTCGGTGGAGCTGTCTCCCGATCGGCGCATGCTGGTCATCACCGGCCCCAATATGGGCGGCAAGTCGACCTTCATGCGTCAGACCGCGCTCATCGTGCTGCTGGCGCACGTGGGCAGCTTCGTGCCCGCCAAGGGAGCGCGCATCGGCCCGGTGGACCGCATCTTCACCCGTATCGGCTCCTCCGACGACCTCGCCGGCGGCCGCTCCACCTTCATGGTGGAGATGACGGAAACCGCCAACATCCTGCACAACGCCACCCCCAACAGCCTGGTGCTGATGGACGAGGTGGGGCGCGGCACCAGCACCTTCGACGGCCTGTCCCTGGCCTGGGCCGCAGCCGACTACCTGGCCCGCGAGCTGCGCGCCCTGACCCTGTTCGCCACCCACTACTTCGAACTCACCACCCTGCCCGAGCAGGACGAGGGCGTGGTCAACGTGCACCTGGCGGCTGCCGAGCATGGCGAGCGCATCCTGTTCCTGCACAGCGTGCAGGAAGGCCCGGCCAGCCAGAGCTACGGCCTGCAGGTGGCGCAGCTGGCCGGCATTCCGGGGCCGGTGATCCAGAACGCGCGGCGCAAGCTGGCGCAGCTGGAGAACCAGGAGGTGCGGGCCCAGCTTGCCCCCAGGGCGGCCACGGCCGGGAAACCCCTGCAAAACGACCTCTTTGCCAGTGGCCCAAGCCCGGTGGAACTGCGCCTGGCCGGGGTCGACCCGGACGCGCTGACCCCGCGCGAGGCCCTGGACCTGCTCTATGCCTTGAAGAAGCTGGTGTGATGGCAGTGCGGCGGGGCTGCCGGACACCCCTCCCTGCCGGTCTGCCGGGGCGGGGCACCGGGCGGCGGGCCCGCCGATTGCCGATCGACTGGCAAAAGCGGAACTGATTTGATCCAGCAGGGATATCGATGATTCTGTCCGACTTGCCAGATTGCCTAGGGACGGGTCGGACAGTAGACTAGCGGCCGATTTTTGGCTCCCAACCAGGTAGGTCCAGCATGACGTTCGTCGTCACCGAGAACTGCATCAAGTGCAAGTATCAGGACTGTGTGGAAGTGTGTCCGGTGGACTGCTTCTATGAAGGCCCTAACTTCCTCGTCATCCACCCGGACGAGTGCATCGACTGCGCGCTCTGCGAGCCGGAATGCCCGGCCAACGCGATTTTCTCGGAAGACGAGCTGCCGGCCAGCCAGAAGGAATACATCCAGCTGAACGCTGAACTGGCGGAGGTGTGGCCCAACATCACCCAGAAGGGTGAGGCGCCGGCCGACGCCAAGGAATGGGACGGCAAGCCCAACAAGCGGCCCCTGCTGGAGCGCTGAGCGCGCTCCGGAAACGAAGAAGGCAGCCCGATGGCTGCCTTTTTTATTGCCGGTCGTCCGGGCGTGTCAGCGATCAGGCGCCTGCCAGAGGCTCGGGGCAAGAGCTGGAGGCCACAAGCAACGACCTCCCCGCCATCCGTCCCGCCCGCCTGCTGCGCAGCGCGACTGAGACTTGCCGCTGACAGCCCAGCAGGCTTGGCTTGGCTTGGCTTGGCTTGGCTTGGCTTGGCTTGGCTGACGGATGCTGCCGGAATCCCGCCGAGCGCCCAAAATAAAAGGGGCGCTTTCGCGCCCCTCGGGGGAATCACAAGCTCCCTGCTCACTGATTCCCAACGTCCCTGCTCTCATCCCTTAGCTTGCCGTCCTGGGCAAGAATCCATTTCCGTCCGGTCGCTCCCTGCGACGTCCAGCCATACTACCTTTGACGCAGATCGACTCAAGGTCGGCCAGGAGGGGGGCCAGCCTTCCCGCTCTCGTCATAAAAGGCAAAATGCTTTTATTTTCAATAAGTTAATTTTATTCCGAAGCTCATTCGGAAGGGGTATTTCAGAGAATGCCTACGCCGTTTGTGCGAGATATCTCACAAGACTCGCCGTCAAAGTCGCAATAGCGCCCTGCCGAACTCAGATCATGGACTGCTGGTAGTTCTGCAGGCCGATGCGGCCCACCAGCTCCAACTGGGTTTCCAGCCAGTCGATATGCTCTTCCTCACTGGCCAGGATCTTCTCGAAAAGCTCGCGGGAGCCGTAGTCCGCCACCTGCTCGCAGTGCGCAATGGCCAGCTTGAGGTCGGGATGGGCCTGTAGCTCGAGGCGCAGGTCGCAGCGCAGCACTTCCTCGACGTTCTCGCCGATGTAGAGCTTGTTCAGTTGCTGCAGGTTAGGCAGGCCTTCCAGAAAGAGGATGCGTTCGATGAGCAGGTCGGCATGCTTCATCTCGTCGATGGACTCGTGATACTCGTGATCGCCCAGCTTGGTCAGGCCCCAGTTCTTGTACATGCGCGCATGCAGGAAGTACTGGTTGATGGCGGTGAGTTCGTTGGCCAGTACCTTGTTGAGGTAGGCGATAACCTGGGCGTCCCCTTTCATGGCGCTTCCTGTGCGATGGATAGTGATGCCGGCCAGCTTAGCAGATGCTGACAGGAGCGCGGCAACCGTCAGGAAGCTCAGGCAGCGCCGGGGATGCGCAGGGCCTGTTCAGTAAGGGCCTCGTCCAGGACTTCACGTGCAGTGACCGCGCAGCGGCCACACTGGGTGGCGACCCCCAGCTCGTTGCGCAGCTCGCGCATGCTGCAGCAGCCCTGGTTAACGGCTTCACGGATGTGGCTGTCGGTAACGGCCTTGCAGAGGCAAACGTACATGGGTGGACTCCATGACAAACCTTAATACGAATTATTATCATTAATAAAGGCGGGGCCTGCAAGTACTGGGGCTGCCATTCATCCTGTAGCAGTCTGGCTGAGCCGAAATGACAAGTGAAAGAGGGGGCGAGCGGAGCCATGTTTGCTCAGACGTCGCAGCTTCTGGCTCTGGCTCTGGCTCTGGCTCTGGCTCTGGCTCTGGCTCTGGCTCTGGCTTGAGGGGATGAGGCGGGAAGGGTTCGGCGCAGCTAAAAGAAAGCCCAGCGGTGGTGATGGTGGTCCCTTAGCTGCAACCGCAGGACAAAAAAAAGCCCACTTCATGTGGGCTTAACAGGGGTACAACCAAGATCTGCTGCCAACTCAAGGCCTGCTGCCAACACGCCAACTTGAGTTCTAACGCTAAAGCCACCTCAACATCCGGACCAGGATTCAAATCGAGAAGTCATCCTGATGCCAAGCACTTCGCCTGACTTGATGAACACATCATGGCTGCCGCCCCCTGATTTATCTGTAGGTGAGCTGTGACGCACTGTTAACTACTGTATCTCCGGCAGCGCGCCTGTGGGGCGGCGGCCGTGCCGCAAGGTCTGCTTCACGGGCCAGCGAAAGGTAAAACAGGCTCCCCCGAGGTCGGCGCTGCGGGAAACCTCGACACTGCCGCCATGCCAGAAGGCAATGCGCTGCACGATGGACAGGCCCAGGCCGTAGCCGCCGGAAGCCCGGGTGCGGCTATCGTCGAGACGGGAGAAGGGCTCGAAAATACGCTCGCGGTCCTTCTCGGGAATTCCGGGACCGTCGTCCTCCACCCGAACCCAGGCCGAGTTGCCCTTGACCCCCGCCGACAGGCGCACACAAGAACGGGCATAGCGCACCGCGTTGCCGGCGAGGTTCTGCAGGATGCGATGCAGGTAGCGCAGCTCGGCCTCGGCCTCGGCCTCAGCCCGCTCCACCGCGACCTCGATGCGGTGCGGCGTGTTGAGCGCGCGCGTCTCCTGCCCCACCCGCTCCAGCAGCGCCTTCAAACCGACCGGCTCGAACTTGAGGGAGAGGGTTCCCTGCTCAAGCTTGGCGTAGGTAAGAATCTCGTCGATGAGAAGATTGAGCTGGTCGACGTCCTGGTCGAGCAAGAGCAGGCGCTCATGGCGCTCATCGCTGTCGTCGGTGTCCGCCAGCATCTCCATGCCGAAGCGCAGGCGGGCCACCGGCGTGCGCAGCTCATGGGATACCGCCCGCGTCATTTCACGCTGGGAATCGATCAGGCGCTGGATATGTTCGGCCATGCCATTAAAGGCATGCGCCAGCTGGCTGACTTCGTCGGAGCCTTGCACCTGGGCGCGGGCCGACAGGTCGCCGCCGCGGATATTGCGCACCGCCAGTTCCATCTTCTTCAGCTTGCGCTCAAGCGGATGAATGATGAAGTAGGCAGCGATGGTGATGATGGACAGCACCGCCATCGCCACCATCAGCACCAGCTGCATGGGCATCCAGTCGAAGATGTAGAGTGGCCCCATGACCAGCACGCGGTCGCTTCCGGGCAAGGGGGCGACAATGCGCAGCGAGGAATTGCGGGTGCCGGAGCCCTCCTTCAGCACCAGCACCACTTCATTGCGACGGATGCGCGCCTGCTGGTCCCGGTCCAGTGCGGCCTTGGCCAGCGGCATCAGCAGTACTGGATACGGGAAGTAACGCTGTAACTCCTGGATACGCTGGTCTTCGCGCCCGGGGTAGTGACCGAGCTCGTCAAGGAAGAAGACCGCCAGCGCCTTGGCCTGCTGTTCGGACACCTTGGACATCCGGGTCTTGATGTAGAACTCCCGGGGGCCGGGAATGCGTGCGTAGATGTCCGCATAGTTCTGCTCCTCGTAGGAGCGGAACACGGCTCGGCCCTCGGCCATGTGGGCAATCTCGTCCGCACTGAATTGCTCGGCCCGGGGCGGAATGATGGTGATGGCGCTGTCCATGACCCGACTGGCCTCGGCCAGCCAGGTCGTGCGGGCCTCCCCCTGCTGGCGGGAGATGCCCAGGGCAATCAGGTGAAACATGCCGGTGGCCATGCTTTCGCGATAGCTGTCGGCACGCTGGTCATTGATGGCCTGGATGAAGCCCCAGGCCAGCAAGGCGACCGCCGCAATGACCAGCAGTATGCCCCCATAGATACGTACGAATATGCTGCTGGGCATGCGGTGGAGCTCGGTGGCGCGTCAGGCGGATTCCTTGACGAACAGGTAGCCCTTGCTGCGCACGGTCTTGATGCGGCGAGGATTCTCCGGATCATCGCCGATCTTGGGCCGGATACGCGAGATGCGCACGTCGATGGAGCGGTCCTGCCCGTCGTATTCGATGCCACGCAGGCGCTCGAAGATGTCCTCGCGCGACAGGATGCGGCCGGCGTTGGAGGCCAGCAGCCACAGCAGGTCGTATTCGGCACTGGTGAACTCGACCGGCTTGCCGTGCAGGATCACGGCGCGGGCGCCGTTGTCGATGACCAGCTCGCCGAAGTCCAGGCAGCTGGGCACCTCCTCGGCGGCCATGTCGGATCGGCGCAACAGGGCGCGGATGCGGGCCAGCAGCACCCGCGGCTGTGCCGGCTTGGACACGTAGTCGTCGGCGCCCATTTCCAGCCCCAGCACCTGGTCCATGTCCTCGGCCCGGGCGGTCAGCATGAGGATGGGCTGCTGGTAGCCCTGGGCACGTACCTCGCGGCAGACGGTGAGGCCGTCGGCGCCCGGCAACATGATGTCGAGGACGACCATGTCAGGCTGGTCCTCGATGATGCGGCGGATGGCCCGGGTGCCGTCGGCCTCGACGCCGACCTCCAGGCCGTTGCGGATCAGGTATTCCTGGGTGAGGGAGGCCAGACGCTCGTCGTCCTCCACGATCAGCACCCGGGGCAGCTTCTCGGTAGTCTGGCTCATCATGGGAAATCCTTTTAAAAAACAAGTGGATAATCGGGAGCCCAGAGCTCGGCAGAATGTAACCGCGGTGATCATACGAATTGTAAACGCAGGCCCCAAGGCGGAATAACCAAAAAGCTACAAGACGAGCGCCAGGGCCGAAGGCTAGAAAACCCGTTTGGCGGGAAAATGACCACTACATATTGTGTCCACACGATAGAACCCCAGAAACCGAGGCGGTCCGGTCGGTCACCTTGGGTTACCCACGCTCTCCCCACAAGATATCCACAACTTTATCCACCGATCTCATACTTGCAGGCCTTCGCCAAACGGCTTATCTTGTAGCCACGCAGAGGTTTCAACACCATATGTTGCGTTGCGCCCCGGCAGCACACTTTCACCCCCACACGAAATCCTCAGAAAAAAATCGGGTGAAAAGTCCAGGGTTACTAGCACAAAGCACGGATTTACAGGGAGTTCCAGGGCAACAAGCCCGTCTCGCAGCGGACCGCGACACCCCTATATGTTGTGGTTCGACTCCGAGCAGGACACTCCAGTGACCGGGCGCAACGCAGGTGCGGTCCTCTACAGCCATTTTTCAATTCTTAACCTTGCCAGCGGGTAGCCACATGCATACGGAATCGACCTCTGCCTCGGGAAGCCCCGTCGCCCCCACCCCGTCCAGCGCCGAGGCCGCCAGCGTCCTCGCCACCGCCCCCGGCACCCTGCGCGTCATCAAGCGCAACGGCACCGTGGTGGCCTATGACGAGTCCAAGATCTCGGTCGCCATCACCAAGGCCTTCCTGGCCGTGGAAGGCGGCAACGCGGCCGCCAGCTCGCGCATCCACGAGACCGTGGCGCAGCTCATGAGCATGGTGACCACCACCTTCAAGCGCCGCATGCCCACCGGTGGCACCGTGCACATCGAGGAAATCCAGGACCAGGTCGAACTGGCCCTGATGCGCTCATCCGAGCAGAAGGTCGCCCGCGCCTATGTGCTCTATCGGGACGAGCGCTCCCGTGCCCGCGACGCCCAGCAGAAGGCCGCGCCCAAGACCCAGACCAGCCTCACCGTGACCGGGGACGACGGCGCCCGCCGGCCGCTGGACATTGCCCGCCTGGAAGAACTGGTGGCGACTGCCTGCGTCGGCCTGGAAGGCGTGGACGCCCAGGGCATCGTCGAGGAAACCCTGAAGAACCTGTACGACGGCGTCAAGGAATCCGACATCAACACCACCATGGTGATGTGCGCCCGCGTCATGATCGAGCAGGAGCCCAACTACACCTACGTGACCGCGCGCCTGCTGCTCGACCACCTGCGCGCCGAAGGCCTGTCCTTCATGGGCGTCGCCAAGAGCGCCACCCAGGGCGAGATGGGCAAGTACTACCCGGAAGCGCTGCGCCGCTACATCGCCAAGGGCATCGAGCTGGAACTGCTTTCCCCCGAGCTCGCCACCTTCGATCTGGCCAAGCTCGGCGCTGCCCTGAAGCCCGAGCGCGACTTCCAGTTCACCTACCTCGGCCTGCAGACGCTGTACGACCGCTACTTCATCCACAGCAACGACGTCCGCTTTGAATTGCCGCAGGTGTTCTTCATGCGCGTGGCCATGGGCCTGGCGCTGAACGAGAAGGATCGCGAGGCGCGCGCCATCGAGTTCTACAACCTGATGTCGAGCTTTGACTACATGGCCTCGACGCCCACGCTGTTCAATGCCGGCACCCTGCGTCCGCAGCTCTCCAGCTGCTACCTGACGACGGTGCCCGATGACCTGCACGGCATCTTCGGCGCCATCCAGGACAACGCCATGCTGTCCAAGTGGGCGGGCGGCCTCGGCAACGACTGGACCCCGGTGCGCGCCCTCGGCACCTACATCAAGGGCACCAACGGCAAGTCGCAGGGCGTCGTGCCCTTCCTGAAGGTGGCCAACGACACCGCTGTCGCCGTGAACCAGGGCGGCAAGCGCAAGGGCGCCGTCTGCTCCTACCTCGAGACCTGGCACCTGGATATCGAGGAGTTCGTCGAGCTGCGCAAGAACACCGGCGACGACCGCCGCCGCACCCATGACATGAACACCGCCAACTGGGTGCCCGACCTGTTCATGAAGCGCGTGTTCGACGATGGCGAGTGGACCCTGCTCTCCCCCGCCGACGCGCCCGACCTGCACGACCTCTATGGCGCCGCCTTTGAAAAGCGCTACGCCGAATACGAGCAGATGACCCGCGACGGCACGCTGCGCCTGTTCAAGCGCGTGCGCGCCCAGGACCTCTGGCGCAAAATGCTCTCGATGCTGTTCGAGACCGGCCACCCCTGGATCACCTTCAAGGACGTGTGCAACCTGCGCTCGCCGCAGCAGCACGTGGGCGTGGTGCACTCCTCCAACCTGTGCACGGAAATCACGCTGAACACCAGCGCCGAGGAAATCGCGGTCTGCAACCTGGGCTCGATCAACCTGGTCAACCATGTCACCGCCACCGGCCTCGACGTCGACAAGATCCGCGCCACGGTGAAGACCGCCGTGCGCATGCTCGACAACGTGATCGACATCAATTACTACGCGGTGCCGCAGGCACGGAAGTCCAACCTGCGCCACCGCCCGGTCGGCCTCGGCATCATGGGCTTCCAGGACGCGCTGTATATCCAGAAGCTGGCCTACGGCTCCGACGCCGCGGTGAAGTTCGCCGACACTTCCATGGAAGCGATCAGCTACTACGCCATCGACGCCTCGGTCGACCTGGCCGTGGAGCGCGGCAGCTACTCTAGCTATGAGGGCTCGCTGTGGAGCAAGGGCGTGCTGCCCATCGACTCCATCAAGTATGTGGCCGAGCAGCGCGGCGAGAACTATGTGGACATCAACACGTCCTCGACGATGGACTGGGCGCCGCTGCGCACCCGCGTGCAGACCGTCGGCATGCGCAACTCCAACGTGATGGCGATCGCGCCGACGGCGACGATCTCCAATATCTGCGGCGTGTCGCAGTCGATCGAGCCGACCTTCCAGAACCTGTACGTGAAATCCAACCTGTCGGGCGAATTCACCGTGGTGAACCCCTACCTGGTCAACGAGCTCAAGGCGCGTGGACTGTGGGACAACGTCATGGTCAACGACCTCAAGTACTACGAAGGCTCCATGCAGAAGCTGGACCGCATTCCGGCCGACCTCAAGGCGCTGTTCGCCACCGCCTTCGAGATCGAGCCGAAGTGGCTGGTGGACGCCGCCTCGCGCCGCCAGAAGTGGATCGACCAGGCGCAGTCGCTGAACCTGTACATCAACAACGCGTCGGGCAAGAAGCTGGACGTGACCTACCGCATGGCCTGGTACCGTGGCCTCAAGACCACTTATTACCTGCGTGCGGTCGGCGCCACCGCTGCCGAGAAGTCCACGGTTTCCGACGGCGCGCTGAATGCCGTGAAGGCGACGGTATCAGAGGTGATGGACGCAGCCCCGGTCGCGGCGCCCGTCCCCAACGCCTGCAGCATCGACAATCCCGACTGCGAAGCCTGCCAGTAAGGCGGGCTGCCGGTTTCGCGATGCGTATAGCCGATGACGCATCGCGAAACCAGCGGGGAAGGCAGTAAAAAGGCAGGAAGGCAGGCTGTGGATGCCACGCTTGCCCCTGAACAAGGCGCCCCGTGATTGCCCGCACGCAACGCGAATGAAATATGTTGATTGTCAGCGCATGCAGTCGCTTTCTGGATAGCGATGCGCGACATCTGAAAGAAAATGCGAGGACGAAATGATCTCCTGGGATGATTACAATGAAGACGAGAACGGCGTCGCCAAAGCACCGTCTGCGCCGGCAGGAGTTGCGCAAGCACCTGCGCGCGCAGCAGCTCCGCAGGCACCAGCAATGGCACCTGTTCAGCCAGCTGCAGCTGTCGCTGCCCCTGCTGGGACCTCTCTGGCCGGTACCAGCCCCCACGTCGCCCACCCTGTCGCCGTCATCGCAGGCGCCCTCGAGCAACTGAGGCAGGAAGACGCGATCGCCGACGGTGACGTGAAGGCCCGCGCGGCCGCCGCCGTGGCCAAGCTGGACGTGGCCCCTGGCCTGGAAGAGCTGGAGATGGGCGCCGCCCGCGTGCAGGTCGACGACAAGCGCATGATCAACTGCCGCGCCGACCTCAACCAGCTGGTGCCCTTCAAGTACGAGTGGGCCTGGCAGAAGTACCTGGATGGCTGCGCCAACCACTGGATGCCGCAGGAAGTGAACATGGCCAAGGACGTGTCCATGTGGAAGTCCCACGACGGCCAGCTCTCCGACGACGAGCGCCGCATCGTCATGCGCTCGCTGGGCTTCTTCTCCACCGCCGACTCGCTGGTGGCGAACAACCTGGTGCTGGCCATCTACCGCCTGATCACCAACCCCGAATGCCGCCAGTACATCCTGCGCCAGAGCTTCGAGGAAGCCATCCACACCCACGCCTACCAGTACTGCATCGAGTCCCTGGGCCTGGATGGCGGCGAAGTCTTCAATATGTATCGTGAAGTCCCCAGTGTCGCCCGCAAGGCCACCTGGGGCCTGAAGTACACGCAGAGCCTGGGTGACCCGACCTTCACCACCGGCACCACCGAGACCGACCAGGAGCTGCTGCGCAACCTGATCGCGTTCTACTGCGTGCTGGAAGGCATCTTCTTCTACTGCGGCTTCACCCAGATCCTGTCCATGGGCCGCCGCAACAAGATGACCGGCGTCGCCGAGCAGTTCCAGTACATCCTGCGCGACGAGTCCATGCACGTGAACTTCGGCATCGACGTGATCAACCAGATCAAGATCGAGAATCCGCACTTGTGGACGGCCAGCTTCCAGCAGGAAGCCATCCAGATGATCCTGGAGGGCACCCAGCTCGAGATCGAGTATGCACGCGACACCATGCCGCGCGGCGTGCTGGGCATGAACGCGGCCATGATGGAAGAGTACCTGCAGTTCATCGCCAACCGTCGCCTGGCGCAGCTTGGCCTGCCGGAGCAGTTCCCGGGTGTGAAGAATCCTTTCCCGTGGATGTCGGAGATCATGGACCTGCGCAAGGAGAAGAACTTCTTCGAGACGCGCGTGACCGAGTACCAGACCGGGGGCGCACTGAGCTGGTAATTGCCTGGCCAGTCCCTCACCAGCAAAAGGGCCCTTCGGGGCCCTTTTCTATTGGCTCTGTTGGCGTCACTTGCCGCTGGCCGGCCCAGACCCTACCTACGCAGGGAAAATTGAGGTCCGCCAATGCCATGCCTGTCCCTAGGGCGTCCGCTCACAAGGAAAAGTCGGTCTTTCGCCACAGGATGGACGTCAACGCCACGTGCAGGTTGAGCAGCAGCGCCAGCCACCACTCGATGCCGTCGTCGATGCGCTCGTGCCAGGGGAATACGGCAAGCAAGGCGCTGGCCAGCCCTAGCGCCAGCAGCAGGATGACAAGTGCACGCAACAGAGGCACAACCTTGGGGCTGCCGGGCAACAGGCCGCCGCTCATGCCGCGCGTTTTCCCGAGCGGTAGCAGACTGTCGGTGAGCAGCAGTTGCGCCAGGAAACTCAGTGAAAAACCCAGCACCGCACCCAGGCGACGCAACAGGAAGGCGCTGTCGCCGCCCTCGCCCAGGGCCGCCGTGTAGGCGATGAGGCAAAGCGCGCCCATGCAGCCCAGCACGGCCACCTGTGACGGACGGCCGCCCGTCAGGCCCTGCGCGCGCAGCCAGCGCGCCATCAGCACCCAGTACAGCAGCAATCCGCTGCCACCCATGATCAGCAGCGGCTTGAACAACAGGCGAGAGGGCATGGGACGGCCCGTGGCGCTGATGGAGTGGCAGTCCAGGCCATAGGGAAAGCAGGGGCCGAGCTGCCCGGCAGCAATGCCCATCAGCAGGCTGCCATGGATGGCAATCAGGAACAGGCCGGCACAGGTCAGCGGCAGCGGCCAGAGGGGTTGAGCGGGCGGAGCACGGAAAGAACTCATGGTCAGCAAGAGATTCCTTGGCCAGCCCTTCGCAAAACGCTAGCCCGGTGCCGGGCTTTCGTCCAATCCAGTGGATTTCAGGTCAGCGCGCCACTGCACGCCCCTGCTGCTCCCAGCCCTGCATGTCGCCGGAGAGATGCTCGAGGCGCGAAAAGCCCCGCTGCTCCAGTGCGCCGGCGGCAATCGCGCTGCGGCGGCCGCTGCGGCAATAGATCACCACCGGCTTCTGCTTCCATTCCTTGAGTTGCGGTTCGCTGCCGGTAATGCGGTCGTGCGGCAGATTGAGGGCGCCGGGCACGTGGCCGGCGGCAAACTCCTCGGGCGAGCGGACGTCGATGACCAGCATCGGCTCGCCGGCGGCCTGGCGCTGCAGGAGTTCGGCGGCTGGAACCTCTTTCCACTCGGCCCGGGCGCAACCGGCCAGCAAGGCGAGCAGCAGCAGGACAGTCTTCTTCATGGCTAGTTCCTCGACAGGCGCCCCGGCGGGACATTCCGGACAACATATTAGCAGATTCTAATGCATTGGCATGGGCCTGCCCTGCGGTGCCAGGCGTTGGCCGCTGTAGGTCGGGCTTCAGCCTGGCAACGGCAACCGCCTGGCAGGGATGTCGGGCTCAAGTCCGACCTGCAAGGCGGCTGCGGTAGCTGCGGTGGTGGCTTGGCCCTGGGACTGGACTAAGGCTGAGGGTCGGTGGCCACCTGCTGGCGTTCCAGTTCATAGAAGCGCACCAGCAGGATGCCGATCAACTGCGAGAACAACAGGCCGACAAGGTCGAGGCCACTGACCAGCGCCACCCGTACCGGCAGCGGCGCGGCCGCGAGCAGGCGGCCCAGTGCCTCCAGTCCCGACAGCACCAGGAAGAGCGCCAGGAAGATCGTGACCAGGCTGGCCGCCACCGCCCAGGTCTGCGGACGGAAGCGGGCCCAGGCCGCCTGCAGCGCACCGAAGGCAGTCACCTCCTCGGCCATGACGATGACATAGGCGGGCAACAGCACGCCCATGAGCCAGATGCCCGGGAGGATCAAGGCAAACAGGCCGGCCACGATGGCGAAGCCGGCCAGCACCTGCACGGCAGCCAAGGCCAGCGAGCGATGCAGGGCGTCGCCCCAGAGCCGTCCCAGGCCGCGCTCTTGCTGCAGCACCACGGCCAGCGCATAACGGATGGTGAGGGCGGTGGCGAGGATGCCGGCGAGCATTTGCGGCAGCAGCATGAGCGGATCGCCCACGGCTTTCGCGGGGTCGCCGTCGTGCAGGACAAAGAAGCGGTAGTTGGCCAGGGCCAGCAGCGGCAGCACCGGCACCAGACGCCAGAGCAGTTCGGTGAGGTGGTGCCAGAAGAAGTACAGGGTTTCCTGGAGTCGCTGGAAAATCATCCGGTGTATGGTCCGCTCGGAGGCTTGAAGTTTGACAGGGGAGCCGGGTCTGCCCACCATGCGGGGTTTGAAGGACCCGGACGACCGGGTGGATAACCACGACACCAGGCCCGCGCGCAGTGTCCGTCGCCCGGCGACGTGATGCAACCGGCGGGCATGAGGAGAAGAAGATGGAAAAGCGCCAGATGATGATGGGCGGCGCCTTGGCAGGGCTACTGGTGGCGGCAGGCGGCTTCTGGTGGATGACGCAATCGGCCGAGACGCCGATGGAAGAGGACATCACCGTGGTGACCCCCAAGGCGGCCGCTCCCGCGCCTGCGGCGCCGGCTCCCGTGATTGCCGCGCCCGCCACGCCGGAATCGGATGCGGTGGCCCTCGGCGAGGAGGAAGTCGATCGCATCAAGGCCGAGAATGTCGACCTGGCGGCCCGTGCCGCCGACCTGGAGGCCCAGGTGAAGGACGGCGAGATGATCCTGGATGCCCAGTCCAAGAAGCTTGCCCGCCTCGAGCAAGAGCTGAAGAAGCTGGGCGTCAAGCCGGCGCCCGCCAAGAATCCGTAAGCAGGTACCCTCTGGTCGCGGCAGACTTTGCCGTGACCAGCCGCTGTCGCATTGCAGGGCGCGGCGCCTTCGCTACGATGGAGCCAACCGAGGATGCCCATCATGCGACGACTTGCCGCCGCCCTGCTGATTGCCCTGCTCCCCTCCCTCGCCACGGCCGCCATGGATCCGCGGCTGGATGCCGCCGCCTGTGCCCGCATCGCCACGCCACCCGGCCCGCACAGCCTGCTGCCGCTACCCGACAGCTCGCAGCTGCTGATCTCTACCCACGACCGCCGCAACTTCGAGCGCGCGGGCGACCTGCACGTCTATGACAGTCCGCTGGGCCAGGTGCGCCGGCTGCCGCGGACCGGCGAGCCCGCCGGGCTGGTGCTGCGCCCGCACCACATGGACATCGTCCGGCGCGGCAAGGACACCCTGCTGTACCTCATCAATCATGACGAGGACACCCCCAATGGCAAGCGCCACAGCGTGCTGGTCTATGCCGTGGAGCCTGGCCGCCTGGTCTTTCGCCGGCGCCTCACGGATCCCTTGCTGAGCTCTCCCAACCATCTCTCGGTGGCCCCCGACGGCGACCTGTATGTCAGCAACGACCGCCGCGATGGCAGCAGCGTGCTGGAACTGGCGCTGCGCCAGGACAAGGCCAACCTGGTGCACTACCGGGAAGGACGCGGCTGGCGGCTGGCGGCCGAAGGCCTGAGCTTTCCCAATGGCGTGAAGGCCGAGGCGGAGCGGGTGCTGGCGGTCACCACCTTCGGGAATGCCCTGCTGGCCTGGCAGCGCCTCGCGGATGGGTCGCTGGCCCGCAAGGAGCGGGTGCTGAGCCTGCCGGCCCTGGATGGCCTTAATCCAGGCCCCGACCCCGGCACCTGGCTGGCAGTGTCGCACGGGCCGTTGCTGGACTTCCTGCGGCACAAGAGCTCAAGCGCGCACCCTTCCCGCGCCACTGTCTACCTGCTGGATCCCTCGACCCGCAGCTTCCAGCCGTTTTTCACGGACGACGGCCGCCGCATCAGCGCCATGTCCAATGCCGTGCTGTTCCGGCAGGCGCTTTATATCGGCCAGAGCTTCGATCCTTTCATCCTGCGCTGCCCCATGAAGGGCTAAGCGCGCCCTGGCCAACCGCCCCTCTCGGTTTGACCCTGGCTGACCCTGGCTGACCCTGGCTGACCCTGGCTGACCCTGGCTGACCCCAAAAAAAACGCGGCCGAGGCCGCGTTTTTTGCAGGACCTCATCGCCTAGTGCGGAATGAAGGCCAGGCTGAGCCAAGGCACGTAGGCGATGGCGAGGGCGGCCAGCAGCAGCACCGCGGTGAACGGCAGCGCCGCTCGCGCCAGCTCGATCAGCGGCTTGCGGAAGCGGTAGGAACCGATGATCAGGTTCATGCCCACCGGCGGCAGGCAATAGCCGATCTCCATGGTGGCCAGGAAGATGATGCCGAGGTGGACGGGATGCACGCCGTAGCCCACCGCCATGGGCAGGATCAGCGGCACCATGATCACCAGCGCCGAGAAGATATCCAGCATCATGCCCAGCAGCAGCAGGAAGCCCACCAGCGCGAGCAGGAAAACTTCCCGGCTGCTGATGTGCTCGCGCACCATGGCGAAGAGCTGCGTCGGAATTTCGGCGTCGATCAGCCAGTTGGTGAAGGACATGGCGACGCCGACGATGAGCAGCACGCTGCCCACCATCATCATGGCTTCGCGGATGATGCGCGGCAGCTCGACGATGCGGATCTCGCGATAGATGAGCACCTGCGTCACCAGGACATAGAGCGCGGTGACCGCGGCCGCCTCGGAAACCGCAAAGAAGCCGCCATAGATGCCGGCGAACACGAACACCGGCAGCGGGAGCTCCCACTTGGCCTCGGCCGTGGCAGCGCCGAGTTCACCCCAGGAAAACTTCTGCAAGGGGATATCGTGCTGCTTCGTCACGCGCAGGCCATACAGCGACAGCAGCAGGATCATCAGCAGGCAAGGCAGCAGGCCGGCGGTAAAGACAGCCTGGATGGTGACGCCGGCACCGGCCGGCAGCTGCTGGGCAATCACCGCGTAGAGGATGAGTGGCAACGAGGGCGGCAGCAGCAGGCCGAGCGCGCCCGAACTCGTGACCAGGCCCAGCGAGAATCGGTCGGGATAGCCCGCCATCTTGAGCGCGGGATAGAGCATGGCACCGAGGGCGACGATGGTGACGCCGCTGGCGCCGGTAAAGGCGGTCAGGAAGGCACACGTCAGGAAGGCCACCACCGGCAGGCCACCCGGCATCCAGCCGAGGGCGGCGCGGGCCAGGCGCACCAGGCGCTCGGACGTGCGCGACTCACCGAGCAGGTAACCGGCCAGCGTGAACAGGGGCAGCGCCAGCAGCAGGGGCGTGTCGACCAGACGGTAGAGCTCGACGCCGATCACGGTCAGCGGCGTTTCGCCCAGGTAGAAACCAAGCATGGCCGCGGCGGCCAGGATGGCAAAGATGGGGGCACCGGCGAAGGCTGCCAGGATGATGAGGGCGATCAGGAACCAGGTCACGAGGCAGCATCCTCCGGCGGCGCCACCATGCTGTCACCGTGCGGATGCGCGCTCCAGGGCGTGGTCGCCGCCAGCAGCAGATAGCGCAGGGCGATCACGGTAAAGGCGATGGGCATGATGCTCTCGCAGGCCCAGGTCGGCACGTTGCCAAAGGCAATGGACGGGTTCTCGTACTCGATGCGCACGAAGTCGAAGGAGAACCAGGCCAGTGCCGCGCAAATGCCGGCGGTGAAAAGCGCGGTGAACACCACCGCCACCTTGCGCGCCAGCGGCGGCAGGAAGCGGCCGATCAGGTCGATACTGATGTGGCGGTGCTGGCGGCTGGCGGCCATGGCGCCGGCCAGGCCAATCCACAGCACCAGGATGCGCAGGAAGGACTCGGCCCAGAGGTAGCCGCCGTCAAAGCCGTTGCGCAGCACGATCTGCATCACGGCCACGCCCACCATGGTCAGCAGCAGGCCGACGAGGATGAGGTCCTCGACGGCATGCACGGCGCGCAGCGCGCGCGAGAGCAGGTTGCGCATTTATTTCTTGCCGGCACGGGCAGCGGCCAGCAGGGTATCGAGCTGCTGGGCGGCGCCGGCGCTGACGATGCCTTCCTGGATCATGCGTGCGGTAGCGGCCTGGCCGTTCTTTTCCCAGTCGGACACTTCGGCGGCCGAGGGCTTGACCGGCTTGATGCCCTGCTTGAGCAGCGCCGCGTAGGCGGACACGTTGTCCTTGCGGTTCTGGGCGTCGATTTCGCGGAAGACGCGGGTCATCACTTCGCGCACCACGGCCTGGTCCGCCGGCGCCAGCCTGGCAAAGGCCTTCTTGTCGATGGCCAGTGTGCCGACGAAGTAGCTGAGCGGCAGGTCGGTCAGGTACTTGACCTGGGTGTGCCACTGCAGGGCGACGGCGCCGATGGGCGAGGAGGCGACGGTATCGATGATGCCGGTCTGCAGGCTGGGCAGCACGTCGGCCAGCGACAGCGGCACCGGGCTGACCTGGAACACCTTCATGCCGAGCTCGGACTGGTGGTCATTGTCGGGAATCCACACGCGCTGCTTGCGCAGGGTGGCCACCGAGGTCACCGGGGCATTCTTGCTCATGGCGTAGGCAAAGCCGCCCTCGGCAAAGCCGAAGTTGACGAAGCCGCCCTCCTCGAGCTGCTTCGAGAGCTGCGGGTCCATCTTGCCGCGGACGTGGTCGACCTCCTCGAAGCCGCGGAACTTGAGCGGCAGGGAGTAGACCTGGATGTCGCGCGCGGCCTCGGCGAGGCTGCCACCGGTGAGGGCGCCGCCGTGGAGCTGGCCGATGCGGATCTTGCTGAGCACGGCCTTGTCGGTGCCCATGGTGCCGCCGGTATAGAACTTGAACTCGACGCGGCCTTCGGTGCGCGCCTTGATGGTGGCGGCGCCGGCGCGCATCTTGGTCATCCACATGGAACCGTCAGGCGAGAGCGTGGCGATCTTGAGCGGGGCGGCATGGGCAGGGGTGGCGACGGCGGCGGCCAGCAGGCCCGCGGCCAGGAAGCCCAGAAAGTGACGCGACATGAGGATTCTCCGTGTACGGTGGTCGCCGCCACTGCCGGTACCCGGCCCTGCGCCAGGGCAGAGAACCGGGCCGGGACGGCGCGGTGGCGGCTCATCGCGATGCAATGCACCGGCGATGAGTTTTATTCAAGTGGTCAGAAGTACTCGTCGGCGGACTGCAACAACGCGTCCGCTTCTTTTTTTGCCAGCGTATTGCTCAGCGTCCAGCCCGGCCAGCGCGGGTCGGTCGCCAACACCTCGTTCAGCAGGCGGTCGTGCAACTCGCGGTCAAAGACACCGCGGGCGTAGTTCTTGGCAAAATAGACCTTGGCCATCAGGTTATGCCCGTCGGAGAGGGCAAGGGCGCGCTCGAAATGCGCACGGCCCTGCTCGGGGCGACCGCCGAGGGCGGGCGGGATCGCGGTGGCGATGACGCCCAGGTACAGGTGCGCGGCTCCGGACTGGTAGCGCTCGTCCAGAGCGATCACGCGTTTCATGAGGGCTTCCACGCGCGGCAGGTCGGCCACGGCATTGAAGTCGTCGCTGTGGGCCTGGATCCAGCCAGCCCAGGCGGCACCCAGGGTATAGATGCCGGGCACGTCATCGTCGGCGTCGTCGAGCTCGCCAAGGCGCTGCACGAGATCCGTCACCGGCAGCGTGCGCACGCCGCAGAGCGCTTCATGCTCCAGGCACAGGGCCTCGGTGGCGTAGTCCAGGGCCTTGGTGGTCAGCGCGGCGGCGCGGGCCGGGTCCTTCACAAAGGCACCGGCATAGGCGGAATTGAGGCTGGCGGCGGCCTGGCGAAAAGCGGCGCTGTCGGGGTCCTGGCGCACCAGCGCATCCAGCAGGAGCAGGTAGCTGGCGGAGCCGGACTCGACAATGACCGGGTCGTCACTGTCCATCATGGCGCCGGACAGGTTGCCGGCAAAGCGCTGCGTCATGCCGCCACAGCCGCCCAGCAGCAGAGCCAGTCCGAACAGGGCGACAAGGCGGCCGGCGCGCGGGGCCGGCGCCGGTTCGGGGAGGTGCGTCATGGCACGATCCTGACCATGGGAAAGCGGGCTTTATATCACATCTGCCCCGCTCGCCATGACATGCGGCAGCGGCAAGGGGCGCAACGGCAGGCGCACACGATGAACCTCCGGCCCCTTGCCGCTATCATGGACGGCAAGGCTCCCTGCCCTCGCCCACAAGAACAACGAGCTACGCCATGCTGCTGACTCCGCTGGACCGCCCTTTTTCCTGGAAACAACCACCCCGCCTCGCCCTCGGCCTCTGCCTGGCGCTGCTGCTGATCTTCGTGCCCTGGCATGTGGCCGACCTGCGCAACCAGCAGGCCCTGACCGACCAGTATCGCCAGACCCTGCTGGCCACGGAGTGGCCGCTGTGGGAAACACATGCGCTCAAGACCGGCCAGCGCACCCAGCTCAAGCGCCTGCAGGCGGAGTTCTCCGCCGGCCGGGAGGATCCGGCCCGGCTGGATAATGTGGCCCTCTATATCGCCCTGGATGACAGCTTCGTGACCGCCATGAAGCAAACCGGGAGCGACTACATCACGCCGGCGCAGTACGACGCCTGGGACAAGGCCCGCGCCGACCTCAACCCGATGCGCAACAAGTTGTCCGGCCGCGCCCTGGGGGTCGACCCGCAGCAGAACCTGCGCCCCATCACGCTGCTGACCTTTGGCCTGGTGCAGGACGACTTCATGCAACTGGCGGCCGCCCTGCTGCTGCTGCTCAGCATCGGCGTGTGCATGGAGCTCTCCCTTGGCAGCGGCGCGGTGCTGGCCAGCTTGCTGGGCGGTGGCGCCACCGGCGCCGTGGCCTTCCTGGTCAGCAACGGCGGCGACGTACTGCCGCTGACCGGCGCCAGCGTGGGCGCTGCCGCCGTCACCGGCATGTTCCTCATGCATTTCAAGGACGGCCGGGTGCGCCTTTTCAACCGGTTCAATGTTCCCGCCTACTCCCTGGCGCTGCTGTGGGTACTGCTGGTCGCCGCCGAGTTCGTTCTCTCGTCCCTGCGCACCAGCGAACTGGCGGCGCGCGGCCTGGCGCTGGCCTCCGGGCCGCTGTGGGCCTTTGCCTACGCCAAGTGGTTCGTCAACGCCGCCGACTTCATGCCGGTGATCAGCAATGACGAGCCGGAAGACGAGAAGGACCTGGCCTACCGCCAGCAACTGAACCAGGCCCTGGATGCCGTGGCACGGCTGGATTTCCCGCTGGCCTCCCGCCTGCTGCGCGAGCTGATCAAGCAGCAGCCGTCCGACATGCGCGTGCTGACCCAGCTCTACAACGTGGAGAAGCTGATCCCGGCTAGCCCGGCCTTTGATGCAGTGGCCCGCCGCCTGTTCAATTTCAGCGCCGCCGACAACGACGACTTCGTCCTGCGCACCTATCGCGACTACCTGCGCCACTCCACCACCCAGGCGGCGCTCGACACCGACACCAGCCTCAAGCTGGTGGTCCGCTTCACGCGCATGAATGAGGCAATGGAAGCAGACAAGCTGATGCGCCAGATCCTGGACAGGAAGACCGCCCACCCGCAGATCCAGAAGACGGCGCTGACCCTGGCCGACACCCTGGAGCGCCTGCGGGAACCTGCCCGTGCCCGCTTCCTGCGCCAGGCCGTGGCGACGACCTGAACGCGCCGTACCACCGGCCACTGAAGCCGCCTGCGGGCGGCTTTTTCAATGGCTGCCGTTCCAATGTCGAGTGCCGGTCGCTTCGGCTCGCCCATGAAAAAGCCGCCCCGGGGGGCGGCCATTCCAGATCCGTCGCGGCAACAGGTGCCGCCGGTAATCAGGGCGCGGCGGACAACTGCCGGGCCATGGCCTCGATTTCGCCGAAGAGGCGGTGGTTGCGGTAACGGCCGTGCAGGAACTGCACCAGTGCCAGTGCCTTCTGCGGCATGTTGAGCTTCTCTGCCAGCAGGCGCGCCGCCAGCAGGTAGGCTTCCGGCAGACCGGGAAACTGGGCGGAATCCTTGTGCAGGCCGTTGAGCACGTGCACGGCCAGCTTGAAGTCGCCCTGCTGCTCGAAGGCATGGGCCAGATCGAGGCGAGTCTCGGGCTCGGCCACCTTGAAATCAGGATAGCGCTGCATCATGTCGCGGAACACCGTCGCGGCCTGTACGCCACGCCCCCCGGCCAGCAGCGCCTTGAAGTAAGGCACGGCGTGGGCCTTCAGCGCGTCGTCCTGGCCCAGCGCCCAGATCAGCTTGTGGTAGCGCTCGTGCTGGGCGACGGAGGCGGACTTCTTGTCCACATCCATCTTGAGGATCGTCACCGCCTTGCTGTAGTTGCCATCCTTGAGGTGCATTTCCAGCACCATCTGCACGGGATCGACGCGCTTGGTGTACTTGCGCTTGGCGCTGGCGCCCTCGGGCGTGTAGTCGAGCTCGACCTGGTACTGGAAGAGCACGTACGCGGAGAGCGCGAAGATCACGATGGCGGCAAAGGTATAGGCGGCCATGTCGAGGCCAAGTCCGACGGACTCCGGCAGCACATCGGCAAAGAGGCCGACGAAAGCCAGCAGCCCCCCCACCAGCAGCAGGGGGATCAGGAAGATGGCGGCATAGACCGGGCCGACGCCCGTGACCACCGCCCCCAGGCCTGCCCGGCTGAAGCCGCCGCCGACACTGCGGGTCATCGCCACGCCCACGAGCAGGGCCGGGAGCAGCCCCAGCAGCACCGCCACCAGCACGCTGCCGGCAAACTTCCAGTGCTGCACCGCGAAGGCGCCTCCCGCCGCCAGCACGGCCAGCATCAGGCCGAGATAAAGCGGCAGCGGCGTGCGCCCGGCCAGTGTCGCCAGGGCCTTGGGGCCTATCGGGGCAACGTCGCCGGTCAGCACCTGCTCGAACACCGCCCACAGGTAGACGGACAGCGGCAGCAGGAAGGCCAGGCGGGCGGCATTGAGCAGCATGCCCTCCGGCGCCAGCAGGGGCACCAGGAAGGCCAGCACCATGAGCACGATCCCTATTGGCGACAGGGGGTAGCGCAGGAAGGCCGTGAGGCGCTGCCAGAACGGGGGGGCGTTATAGGCAGCTGCCAACGGCTGCAGCGCCGACTTGCAATGCGGGCATTTGCGCGGGACCGCCGAATCCTCCTCGGCCGGGTCGGGCGAGCAGGAGGTGCAGAAATCGATATGGCAGCTCTGGCAGCGCCAGTCAGCGGGTTCAAGAACGTGGTAGCGGCAGTAAAGAGTCATGATTTTTTCTGAGTGGCCAATCCGCCCTGACACCTTAACGGCTTGCCCCGGCCGCGCCAATATTCGCGGCGGGATGACAGGCGAGCGGCAACTGTAAGGGACGGACTGCGCAAAGCGGCGGTGTCAGGCGGGGCCGAGGCGCAGCAGCTCCTGTTCATACCGCCGGGCCATCTCGGCCGAGAAGCAGGCGAAGACCACGCGTTCCGGAAAGGCCTCCGCGGTCAGCGCCGCCAGGGCCTCGGCCACGGCGATCGCCACGGCGGCGGCCGGCGGGAAGCGGTAGATGCCGCAGCTGATGGCAGGAAAGGCGATGTCGCGCAGCCGGTGCTCGCGAGCCAGGGCGAAGCTGCGGCGGTAACAGCTGCGTAGCAGGTCGGCCTCGCCGTGGCCGCCGCCGCGCCAGACCGGGCCCACCGTGTGGATGACGTGGCGGGCCGGCAGGCCATGGCCCGCGGTCAGCCGGGCGTCGCCGGTGGCGCAGCCGTCGAGGCGGCGGCACTCCGCGAGCAGACCGGGTCCCGCGGCGCGGTGAATGGCGCCGTCAACCCCACCGCCTCCCAGCAGGGAGGTATTGGCGGCGTTGACGATGACATCCACCGCGAGGGTGGTGATGTCGCCCTGCCAGACCCTGATGCGTTCGCGCACGGTGCCGCCTCAGCGCGCCCGGATCTTCACCGCTAGCGGGCAATTCGGCCGGTAGTTGGCGCTGCATTCCGCGGGACGGCCACTGGTATCCAGGCAGATGCGGATCTCGGAGAGCAGCGGCGGGCGCTGGCCCTTTTCGCAGCGCAGGACCACGCCGCGCTCGGGCAGGCCGGGGTTGGCGCGGCGAAGCTCCCGCAGCACGAGGTCGCGTTCGACAATGGCGTCACGGCCGCGGGGCTTCAGCAGCTCGGGCCACTTCAGCTCCATGAACTCGCGGTCGATCATGGCGAAGTAGGCCTCGGGCGCGAGGCCGCTGCAGCGGCCATGCTTCTTCCACTGGTACTGGCGCAGGCTGTTGTCGGGCATGGTGCCGCGCAGGTTCTTCTCCAGGGTCGGCGACAGCGCGAACGCGGCCCCGCTGCAGTTTTCCGGGGCGCGGCCCTGCTTCCGCTCCGGCCACAGGCCGTGCACGGCCAGGGGCAGGCGCTCGCGGCACTGCACGCTGCTGCGCCATTTGGGGTTCTCGTCGCAGAACGCCGGCGTCAGGCTGATGGCGAAGGTGTAGTAGTCGAAGCCGTCGGCCTGGGCCGGCTGGGCCTGCAGGCCCAGCCACAGGGCGAGGACGAGGGGGAGCCGGCGCATGGGGGTTTCTCCTTCTGGTTGTCGGGGACGGCCGTGCCGCTCAGGCCGTCTCGTCGTCGGACGGGCCAATGCGCAAGGCGGCGGTGGCAATCTGGATCTCGCGCAGGAACAGCAACAGGCTGACGATGAACGCCAGCATGGCCACGATGAACAGCACCGGCACCACGCCATGCAGGTAGACATCGAGCAGGGCCTGCATGAACAGCACGGCAATGACCAGCGACACGAACAGCGAGCAGGCGGTGCAGAAGGCAATGGCCCGGCTCACCAGGCGCGAGCGCTGGGACAGCACCTTGAGGTCGCGGTGCAGGCGATGGCGCAAGGCCTGGTCGCCGGCGTCGCGGTAGCGGTCTTCCATGGCGCGGGCGCGGTCGATGATGCGGGCCAGGCGGTTGGTCAGCACTGCCAGCATGGAGCCGACGCCGGTGAGCAGGAAGACCGGGGCGACGGCCAGCTGGATATAGCTCACGACGTTGGCGGATTGGGAGGCGACGAGCGGGGCGACACTGGAAAGGGACATGGCAATCACGGCAAGGGGACCTGGCAGGCAATATACCAGCCCGGCGGCGGCGGACCATGACCGGTTTCACGGCAGGCGGGGCTGGCCCCTATAATCCGCGGTCCGCCCCGCCCGCCGTGAACTCTTGCCATGACCGCCGCCGACCAGGACTACGACCGCCGCTTCGCCGGCACTGCCCGCCTCTATGGCGACGCCAACTTCGCCCTCCTCGAGCGCGCGCACGTGGTCGTCGTCGGCGCTGGCGGCGTCGGCTCCTGGGCCATCGAGGCCCTGGCCCGCACCGGCATCGGCCATCTCACCCTGGTCGACATGGACGTGCTGGTCGCTTCCAACGTCAACCGGCAACTGCCGGCGCTGGACAGCACCTTCGGCCGCGGCAAGATCGACGTGCTGGCCGAGCGCGCCCGCGAGATCAACCCGCGCGGCAAGCTGACCCTGGTCGACGACTTCCTGACCCGCGACAACCTCGCCGCCATCGTCGGCGACACGCCGGACCTGGTGCTGGACTGCACCGACGACATCGAGGCCAAGATTTCCCTGGTGGTGTGGTGCCGGCGCCGACGCGTCCCGCTGGTGGTGGCGGGCGCGGCCGGCGGCAAGACCGACCCGACGCAGCTGCGCGTGGACGACCTGACCCGCACCCACCGCGATCCGCTGATCGCCAAGCTGCGCCGCCGGCTGCGCCGGGAGTGCAATTTCCCGCAGGACCCGGCGGAAAAGTTCGGCATTCCCTGCGTCTACTCGGAGCAGGCGGTGATGACGCCGGAAGGCGCCGTCTGCGAGGGAGACCTCTCCTGCACCGGCTATGGCTCGGCGACGGTGGTGACGGCGACCATGGGCATGCTGGCGGTGGCCGAGGGCCTGCGCCACATGCTGCGGCGCATGAAGCTGCGCGCCGCGCGCGAGCAGGGCCTGCCGGACCGCGACCACTCCTGAGCAAGAAAAAACCCGCCGGAGGGCGGGTTTCTATTCCAGCGGGCGCCGCCGTCCGGCGCTTCAGCTGGCATAGCCGGGATTCTGCCGGTCAAGCTTGCGCAGCAGGCCGGGCCAGGCCAGCCCGCCGCCCATGCCGCGCAGCACCTGCTGCACCATGGCCTTGACCCCGGCAAGGATGTCCGGATGCACCTGCACCAGCTCGCCACCGCCGGCCAGGGCGCGGACCTGGATCAGGCAGGCGGCCTCGAAGATATACATGTGGAGGAAGGCGTCGGCAGGAGTGGCGCCCACGGTCAGCAGGCCGTGGTTGCGCAGCATGAGGAAATTATTGG
Organism: Pseudomonadota bacterium; assembly: GCA_040385265.1. Classification (GTDB taxonomy): domain Bacteria; phylum Pseudomonadota; class Gammaproteobacteria; order Pseudomonadales; family Moraxellaceae; genus UBA2031. The sequence continues at coordinate 84,321 of JAZKHS010000001.1, forward strand.
CGCCGAGGTCGCGCACCAGGCGCGGCTTTTCCTCCTCGCGCAGGGCGATTCCCTCGTAGTCGTGATACCCGAGCGAGGCCAGCACCACGGTGCTCTGCTGCGAGATGGGCAGCAGCCCGCCCTTCTGCGCGGAGACGGCGACGCCGTTCAGCGAATGCGTGTGCATCACGCAGTGCGCATCCTCGCGCGCGGCGTGCACGGCACTGTGGATGGTGAAGCCGGCTGGATTGATGTCCCAGGGGGAGTCCATGACCTTGTTGCCATGGACGTCCACTTTCACCAGCGAGGAGGCGGTGATCTCCTCGAAGAGCATGCCGTAGGGATTGATCAGGAAGTGGTGTTCGGGCCCCGGCACACGCGCGGACACATGCGTGAAGATGAGGTCATCCCAGCCATACAGCGCGATCAGGCGGTAGGCGGCGGCAAGATTGACGCGGGCTTCCCACTCCTCGGGGGACACCTGGGTTTTCAATGAAGGGCTGGCGTTCATGGCGGACTCCTGCTGGTTTATCACTGTCCTGACGGGGAAACGCTAGCAAGAAAGCAGGCCGGATGGCCAGCCGGCCAGGTGGCCGCCGCAGCGGCGGTTGGCGCGATTGCCCCTGATGAAGGCCGAGTGCCGTCTTGGTGCGGGCGGTGCCAAGCCGCGCCACAATTCCTGCCCTGCCCTGCCCCTCCCGGTCCCGCCCGGTCCCGCCCGGTCCCGCCCGGCCCTGCTTTGCCCGGCCTTACTGGCCCGGCCCGCGGAAGCCGGCTGGCGCGGCTGACGGCCTGACAGTCTCAGGCGGTGGCGCGGCGAAAATTGTCGGCCAGCATGTCGGCAAACATGGGCCAGAGCACGCGGGGCAGGTCGTGGCCCATGCCGGGAATCAGGTGCAGCTTCGCACCCTTGATCGAGCGGGCAATGGCGCGGCCGCAGGCGGGACGCACCAGGATGTCGTCGAGGCCGTGGATGACGGCCGTGGGCGCCTTGATGGACTTGGCCAGGGGACGCAGGCTGCCCGAGCTCAGCACCGCCATGAACTGGCGCTTGACGCCGGCGGGATGATAGCTGCGCTCCAGGAGCATGCTGGCGAAGCCCTCGAGCTCCTCGTCGGGATTGGGGAACTCGGGAGAGCCGATGGTGCGCATCAGCTTCTTGCTGTGGGCAATGAGCTGCTCGCGGGTAGCGCCCTTGCCCGGGCCCTTCATCAGCGGCGCCAGGGCGGCGGGCGCCGGCGGCGGCAGCAAGGGCTGGTTGTTGCTGGAGAAGATCACGCCCAGCGACAGCACGCGCTCGCCGTGCCGGCCGGCCAGGATCTGCGCGATCATGCCGCCCATGCTGGCGCCCACCACATGGGCCTGGCGGATGCCCAGGTGATCGAGCAGGCCGAGGCAATCGCCCGCCATGTCGTAGAGGCTGTAGGGGCACGGGCTCTTGAAACCCAGCGAGAAGCGCGCCATGCGCAGCAGCTCGTTCATGGGCTTGCTCCTGACCTTGATCTGGGTGGAGAGGCCGATGTCGCGGTTGTCGAAGCGGATGACGCGGAAACCCTTCCTGACCAGCAGCTCGCAGAAGCCGGCCGGCCACAGCAGCATCTGCGCCGACAGCCCCATGACGAGGAGGATGGCCGGATGCTCCGGACTGCCCCAGTCCTCGTAGTGCAGCTCGATATCGCCGACTTGCGCACGACCTTCGCGCACGAGGATGTCCTGGGGAATCTGGTGGAAGGCGGTCATGGTCAACTCCGGAACGCGGGGGCAGGCAGGCGCGCGGCCGCACTGGCCGCCACGTCATGGCATGGTAGCGGAAAGCGCGGGACGGGGCAGAGTCGGGGGGGACAGCGAAGTGTCATTCCGGGCCAGGGCGTTGGATGAGGGCCGCTTCGCCCTCGCTTGACGACGTCCCGGCACGCCCGCGCAGGAGCGGACGCTGCCGGCGCCCCTGCCACCGTCTGCCCGCGCGACAACACATACCCACTCCCGCCGTCCCGGCCTGGAGGCAGCGGCAGCACCGGCGACCCGGCTCAGCGCAGCGGCGGCCGGGTCCAGGGCGGCACCCAGCCGCCGATGCGCCGTTCCAGCTCCAGGGCGCAGGCGATGGACAGATGATCGTTGTCCTGCGCCGCCACGATCTGCACGCCGGTGGGCAGGCCCTCGGCGTTCAGGCCCATGGGCACCGCCGTGCTGGGCACGCTCATGGCGTTGAAGATGGCGCAGCGCACCCAGTTGAAGGGCGGGAACAGCGGCTTGCCGTGCTTCGGCGCCACCTCGGTATAGGGCAGCGTCACCAGCACGCCATCGTCGCCCAGCGCCGCCTCCAGTTGCTCCTTGAGCTGGTGGCCCAGGGCGACGTACTTGCGGGCGCGACCGGGGGCGAGCTCGGGCACTTTCTCCAGGGCCGCCAGGATCACCAGCGGCAGCGTATGCGGCGATCGGCCGCTGACAAGGCGGCCGAGTTCGGCGAGTGGGCGCCAGGGGCTGCGCGTGCCGAACATGAGCTCGGCGAAGCTGGGGCCGTTGGCGGTCGCCAGCATGGACGACCAGATGTCGAAGCCCTTGTCGAGCAGAGGCAGGTCGATGGCCTCGACCTGGCAGCCGGCCGCCTTCAGCGCCTGCACGGCGCGGGCCTGGGCGTCGCGCTGGTCCTTTTTGGCGCGCGGGCCGCGATCCGGCGCCAGGTAGAGCACGCGCAGCCCCTTGAGGTCGACGCTGGCGGCGCTCTTGAGGCCGGCCGCGCCGGGACCGCCCATGATGCGCAGCAGGGGCTCGAGATCCTCGGCGCGGCGGCAGAGGGGGCCGGTGGACAGGAAGTCGTCAATGCCGCCCTGGGGACCGGGGAACTGGCCCTCGTTGGGCACCAGGCGCGGCGAGCATTTGTGGCCGAAGACGCCATTGAAGAAGGCGGGCATGCGGATGGAACCGCCAACGTCGGCGCCGAGGCCGAAGGGCGAGGCCCCGGCGCCGATGATGGCGCCCTCCCCGCCCGAGGAACCACCGACGATGCGGGAAGGGTCGTAAGGATTATTGCTGCGGCCGTAGACCTCGTTGTAGCTCTCCATCCACATGCACAGCTCGGAGGTATTGGAAACGCCGAGCGGAATGGCGCCCGCCTCGCGCAGGCGGGCCACGGTAATGGCGTCGCTGTCGTTGATGATGTGCCGGCGCGACACCAGGCCGGAGGCCTGCGGCGTGCCTTCCAGCTCGAAGTTTTCCTTGATGGTGCACGGCACGCCGAGCAGCGGCGGCAGGGTATCGACGCTGCCGGCGGCGCGCGCCGCGGCCAGGCGGACATCGGCGGCGTCGGCCTCGGCGCGGGCCTCGTGGAAGCGCGTCATGACCACGGCGTTGAGGTCGGGATTGACGCGCTCCAGGTGCTCGATATGCACCTCCACCACTTCGCGCGCCCTGAACTCGCCGGCGCGCAGGGCGGCAGCGAGGGCGGTGGCGGAGGCGCTGAGGATGCGGAGGTGACGGGCGGCGTCGCGGGCGAGGCTGGACTGGGGCATGGCAGGGCTTCCTGGGGTCTGCCCCGATTCTGCCCCAGGCAGCGGCGGGGGCAAGGGGCGTGGCGGGCCGGATTCGGAGGATTTCCGGCCCCGGGCTGCGGATTCCGGCCCGACGCCGCCTTTGCGGCGCCTTTGCAGCGGCGAAGGCGAAGGCGAAGGCGAAGGCCATCTTCGCTATAATCGCCCTTCCTGCCTCCAGGCCCGCCCCGCGCATGTCCGATACCGCCCGCCGCATCCCCCTCGTCAACCAGGTCGAGGCCCTGCTGCCGCAGACCCAGTGCGGCAAGTGCGGCACGCCCGGCTGCCGGCCCTATGCCGAGGCCATCGTCGCGGGCACGCCCATCAACCGCTGCGTGCCGGGCGGCGCCGACACCATCGCCGAGCTCTCCGCCCTGCTCGGGGTACCGGCGCAGCCGCTGGACCCCGCCTTCGGGGTGGAGCCGGCCACGCAGCGCATCGCCTTTATCCGCGAGCCGGAGTGCATCGGCTGCACCAAGTGCATCCAGGCCTGCCCGGTGGACGCCATCATGGGCGCCGCCAAGCTCATGCACACGGTGCTGGTCGACGAATGCACCGGCTGCGACCTCTGCGTCGCGGCCTGCCCGGTGGACTGCATCGAGATGCACGACTACCCGAAGATCAGCGACCCCGCAGAAAAGCAGGCCCGGGCCGCGCACTACCGCATGCGCTTCGAGGCGCGCAACGCGCGCCTGGCGCGCGAGAAGGCGGAACTGGCGCAGGCGGCAAAGCCGGTGGTGACGCCGCCGCTGGTGGCGACCGCGGTGACGCCAGAGGGTGCGCCGCTGCCAGCCGCCGCGGACAAGTCGCGGGTGATCGCAGCGGCGCTGGCGCGCAGCAATTTGAAAAAAGCCGAGCGTCGGCTCGCCGCCGCCCCCGCAGAGGACGTGGCGGCCTTGCAGGCCGAGGTCGACCGTCTGCAACAGGAAGTGTGGCGGCTGGAACAGGCCGGCTGAATCCCCTCCCCCTCACCTGCCCCTTCCCCACTCTCAGTTGCCTGAACGCAGGCGCCGCGGAATGCCCATGAATCGCCATAAATTGCTGGAAACCGCACTGATCCCCGACAACGGCGGCGAGCTTCGCCTGTTCGAAGCGGGTGACGATTTCGTGATCAAGCTTGCCGGCGGCGCCGGCGGCGACCTGATGAACACCCGCCAGCACGGCTCCGAAGACGCCCTGGCCGAAATTGCCTGCAAGAAAATTGCGCGGCGGCCGCAGCCACGCGTCCTGATCGGTGGCCTGGGCATGGGGTTCACGCTGGCCTCCGCGTTGCGTCACCTGGGTGACACGGCTCAGGTGGTGGTCGCGGAACTGGTGCCCGCCGTGGTGGCGTGGAACCGCGGCGTGGTGGGACAGAAGGCCGGCCATCCGCTGCTGGACCCGCGCGCCAGCGTGCGCGAAATCGACGTCGCCCTCATCCTGAAAGCTGAAAAGCAGAACTATGACGCCATCCTGCTGGACGTGGACAACGGCCCGGCGGGACTGACGCACAAGGATAATGACTGGCTGTATTCCCTGGAGGGACTGCGCTGCTCCCGGGAGGCGCTGCGGCCGCAAGGGGTGCTGGCCGTCTGGTCGGCAGGGCCGGACCGGAAATTCACGGAGCGCCTGAAGAAAACCGGCTTCAAGGTGGAAGAGCTACAGGTCCATGCCCACGGCAAGAAGGGCACACGGCATACGCTGTGGATGGCCGCACTGTAACGGCAGCAGCACCGCCCGCCGAAGGGGTCGCCGCCCGGCGGCTCAAGACGCCCAGAGGAACATACTCGACTTCGAATGGCAGGGCGCGCGCTGTCGCGGCTAGCGCGAGCAGCGGCTCAGGCGGTAAGCGCGGCGGGCGGCATGTCGGCGGGCGCGGCGCAACGCGCGAGGAAGGGCTCGGTGACGGCGAGGAAGAGCTCGGGGACTTCGGCGAAGGGCGCATGGCCCGAAGGCAGCACGATGAGGTTGGAGGCGGGAATGAGGGCCGCAGCCCGCACCGCATCCGTGACCGGAATCAGGGGGTCGCGACGGCCACCGATGACCAGGGTGCGCGCCTCGATGAATTTGGCCGCCTCGCGCAGGTCGTATTCCGGCAACAGGAAACTGCGCCAGAGGGCGGCATTGACCGCCACCGCTTCCGGGCGAACCTGCACGGTGCGGGCGCGCTCGCGCATGGCCAGGGTAAAGACCGTCCGGACGCGCAGGTAAAGCCAGGCCAGCAGGCCGTTACACCAGCGCGTGATGCCCTCGTGGCCCTTGAGCCGGCAGAACAGGCGGGTCCAGTAGGTGTGCACGGTGAAGCCCGCGGGCGCCACCAGGACCAGGGCAGTCACGCGCTCGGGGCGGCGCAGGGCAAGGCAGGCGGCCGCATAGGCGCCCAGCGAATTGCCGATGATGCGAAGTCCCTTGAGGTCAAGTTTAAGGACAAACTGCTCCACCAGCTCGGCGTACTGCATGGCGGAGGCCGCCGACGGCGGCAGGGGCGCGGGGGACTCGCCGTAGCCTGGCCAGGCCAGGCGGATGACGCGGTAGCGGCTGGCGAGGGCCGGCACGATGGCGTCGAAGTCGCGCGGGTCGCCGGGATTGGCGTGAAGGAGCAGGAGGGGCTCGCCCTTGCCCTGCTCGTCGTAATGCACGGTTCCCCGGTAGGTTTGCAACTCAGGCATTTGTATCCCTGTGGATGCCGCGGCAGCGGGAGGAACACCCCGGGGACGGCAGGACCGGGGCGAATAACAAGCCGTGGACGATACCTGCGCCCCCTCGCGCCGGGCTATCGTAAATTGGTAACGCGCGGTACGGATCGCTCCAAATTGGCACGAATGCCGACTCAGTCGACCATCTTGCCGGCCTTGCCCATCATGTAGCGGATACGCTCCGGGAACAGGCGGGAGGTATAGGCCAGGGTCTTGTTGACGGCGCCCGGCACGCATACCGGCTGGCCGGCCATGACCGCGGCGAGGCCGGCCGCGGCCACGGTTTCGGCGTCCTGCCACATGAAGCCGGGCAGACGGTCGGTCAGGGCACGGGTGCCCTGCACGTCATGGAACTCCGACCAGGTAAAGCCCGGGCAGAGCGCGGTGACGTAGACACCATACGGCTTGAGCTCCATGTCCACGGCCTCGGAAACGTTGAGCACGAAGGACTTGATACCGGTGTAGAGCATGCTGGGGGCCGTGGGGGCGAAGGCCGCCAGCGAGGCCAGGTTGACGATGCGGCCATAGCCGCGCGCCTTCATGGCCGGGGCCAGGCGGTACATCAGCTCGGTGACCACGCCCATCATGACCTGCATTTCGCCCTGGAGCTCCTTCCACTCGCTGCCAAGGAAGCCCTTGGTCGCGGCAAAGCCGGCGTTGTTGACCAGGATGTCGATGTCCAGGCGCATGCGGGCGGCGGTGGCCACGATGCTGTCGACGGCGCCGGGCTGGGCCAGGTCGGCACTGCAGACCTCGGCGCGGATGCCGAAGGCCTGCTCGAGTTCGTTGGCCAGCTGGCGCAGGCGGTCCTCGCGGCGGGCCACCAGCAGCAGGTTGGCGCCCTGGGCGGCGAGCAGGCGGGCGAAGGCCTCGCCGATGCCCGCGGAGGCGCCGGTGACCAGGGCAGTACGGCCGGTCAGTGATGGGGACATGGAACACTCCGTGGTCGGAAAGCGGAAGGGCATCTTGCCTCAGGCGCCGGAAGGCGGCCAGCACCGGCGCCCGGCAACCGGCTGACCGGCTAAGCGGCCGCGACCGTGAGCTTAGCGGATGCGACGCAATCCCCTAGAATCACCCGGCACTTTTCAGTCCAATTTCCCAGCCGTGAGCGCGCCCGTGAACCCCAGCAAACGCCAGCAGATCTTCGCCCGCTTCCAGGCCGCCACCCCCCACCCCACCACCGAGCTCAACTACAGCACCCCGTTCGAGCTGCTGGTCGCGGTCTTGCTGTCGGCGCAGATGACGGACGTCGGCGTCAACAAGGCCACCGCCAGACTGTTCCCGGTGGCCAATACTCCCGAGACCATCCTCGCCCTGGGTGTGGAAGGACTGCAGGAGTACCTGAAGACCATCAATTTTTTTCGCACCAAAGCGGAAAACCTGATCAAGACCTGCCGCTTGCTGATCGAGAAGCACGGCGGCGCGGTGCCGGAATCACGCGAAGCACTGGAAGAGCTGCCCGGGGTGGGGCGCAAGACCGCCAACGTGATCCTGAACACGGCCTTCGGCCACCCCACGATCGCCGTCGACACGCATATCTTCCGGGTCGCCAACCGCACGAAGCTGGCCCCCGGCAAGGACGTGGTGGAGGTGGAGCGAAAACTGGAGAAATTCGTGCCGCCGGAATACCGCCAGGATGCGCACCACTGGCTGATCCTGCACGGCCGCTACACCTGCGTGGCGCGCAAGCCGCGCTGCGGCTCCTGCCTGATCGAGGACCTGTGCGAATACAAGGACAAGGTCTACGAATAAGCCCTGCGCGCCGACGAGCCGGCGACATCAGGGGCCCGCGTCCGCCGCCGTTTCTTTCGCAGCCTTTTCCTTCATCAGCTTCTTCACCTTGCGCTCATTGCGCTCCAGGCGTTCGCGCCGGCGCTGGATCTCGCCGCGACGCAGCTTGGGCGCGTCCGCGCGTTGCGCCGGCCGCTTGGCCTGCATTTCCGCCAGGTCCCGCCTGGCGCGCGCCTTATGCACGATCAGGGCCTTGCGCTCGGGCGTCAGCACCGGGCGCACCGCAGGCACGGCCGGCGCCTGAGCCGCCGGCGCCGGCTGGGCCTGGCGAGTGGACAAGACACGCGGAGCCGGCACCGGTTTCAGGAGGGCGGCACGGGGCGCCACGGCAGCCGCCGCGCGAGGAGCGGCGCGGATGGCAGGCTTTGCTCCGGCCTTGCCGATTGCAGCAGCCGCATTGGCTGCATTGGCTGCATTGGCTGCATTGGCGGTAGCGGCGGTGGCAGGCGCCACCGGAGCGGTCAAGCCTGCTGACGCGTCCGGGAATGCGGGCGCCGAAACCACCCCGCCCGGGGGCGAAAGTGGCGCCGCATCCGCAGGCGCGGCAACGGCCGTCGCGGGCGCCCGAACCAGTGCTGCGGCGTCCGCCGTGGCAGACGTGGTTGCAGTGGTTGAAGGGTCCGCAGGCGCAGGAGCTGGCACCGCGGGCGCTGCCAGCTCCTGCGCGGCGGCCGCCCCGCGCGCCAGCGCATCGAGCTCCGCCGCCGCGGTAGCGGCTTGCGGCAGGACCGGAGCGATGGACCCCGCGCCGGGACCGTCTTCTGCTACCGGCGCGCCGGCCGCCGCGTCCGTTGCCGCGTCACCTGTAGCAGCGGCGGCGGTAGTCGTCGATCCGGCACTGCCGCCGCGACCAAACACGCCCCGGGCATCGCTCCAGATCTGGCGAATGCTGTGCTGGTCGACCTTGAGTCTCATCTTCAGGTAAAGGCCCTGCGCGGTGTACTCCCCCGCGCTGAAATCGGCATCCACGAAGCCCTCGAAGTTATAGCCCAGGCTGACCCACGCATTCCTTGCCGGCGTCATGCCCACCGCGATGCCGTACTGGTAGTCCAGCACGCCGGGCGTCCAGGAATGCAGCAGGCTGTTGCGCCAACCGATATCCCAGCGCGGCGAGAGATCATGCCGCCATTCAAGGCCAATCAAGTCGGTATAGCCGCTGTAGCGGGTGGCATCGATGGTGTCGAGCACAAACTTGCTGCCGTACTGCAGGCTGACCTGATGGTGATCGCGGCGGTGGTTGGCGTTCAGGTTGTTAACCACGCGGCGGCCGTCGAGCGCACCGACGTTGCTGCGCAGGCGCTCCAGACCGAGGTCGAGCCGGTCCAGCAGGATCCAGCGCGAATCATCGGGGCGCCAGGCGAAGGAGCCACGCACCAGCACGCTGCCGTCCTCGTCGCCGTTGCTACGCTCGGCCAGGATCGTCTCCAGCCCGAGCGCCACTGCCACTTCCGGATTCAACTCGCGGTAGAGGCCGCCGACCAGGTTCCAGCGATTCTCGTCATCGGCGTCGCGCCGTTCGACCCGGCCCACGCCCTTGATGTCGTCGTACCGGTAGTTGGCGCCGGCGCTGGCCGCCCAGAAATCCGTGGTGGCGCCGCCAAAATTGGCCGGCACCTGCGGATTGAAGGCGGCCACCCCGGCGGTATCGGCGAGGGTATCGGCACGGTCGTAGCCCAGGTCAGCGGTCCACTCCGGCGACAGCACTAGATTCTGGCCGAGGCCGAGGCCGGCGCGCAGGCGCTGCCCCGACTCGCTGGCTTCGCGATCCAGCTGGGTGCTGACCCGGGCGCCACGCCAGGGCTGCAGCTGCACGCCGAAGCGCGTGTTCTCGGTCTCGCGCAACTCGCTGCTGGCCCACTCCTGCTCCAGGGAAAGCTGCAGCTTGCGATGCAACTGCCAGTCGGCGCCCAGCAGCAGGCGATCGGGAAAGTCCAGTGATTCGCTATTGGTCAGGAGCGCCGTCTCGAGGCTGCCCCGCACCTTCACCTTGTTGCCCGGCAGCGAGTAGCGTCCGCTCAGCGTCAGCTGTTCGGCACCGCGATCCTCGGTGGGCAGGGACTCGTCGACATGGCGCAGGCCGATGCCGTAGCCATAACGGTCGTGGCTCACCTCGCCACGAAGATCGGCGACCTGGCGGCTGGCGCCGGAGGTCAGCATGTCCTGCTGGAAGACGTCGGCGGTGAGCGCCGTGTGCTGCAGCCACTGGTAGCGCCCCTCGACGCCCAGCTTGCGCGTGCCCTCTTCCGTCGCCGCCTGCTGGCCAAGTCCAAAGCCGCCCTCCTGCTCGCGGAGGTAGGCTCGGCCCTTGATCTTCTGGCTATCGTGCTTCCATTCCAGCTGCTGCGCGGCGCCATCACGCGCCAGCAGGCCCGACTGGGCCGTGGTGGCGACCTCCAGGCGCAGGGTGTCGGCCGCGCTGAAGCGGTAGCTGGTATCAAGGCCTCGCAGCTCTCCGCTGCTGACACCATTCTCTTCCTGCACCGCGCTCACCCCGACCACGGCGCGTCCGTCCGCCAGCTTTACCGCCGCGCGCCCACCTGCATTGAGGGCATCGCCCGCGGCCAGCTCGGTCTCGTATTCGACGACGATCCACACCGGATTGAGGTCGGCGTCCTGACTCGGTACCGGCGCCTTGAAGAACAGCTCGCCACGGTCATAGTCGACGTTGTAGTCGGCCCAGCGCGCCAGCTGCTGCGAGGACAGCACCACTTCGGACTTGAAGCGGTCGCGGGTCTCGATGCGGACCTTTTCGGCGCCGGCCAGCAGGCCGCGCCGAGACAGGCGGTAGAGACCCGAGGTGCCGTCACCGCGCAATTCGTCCTTGACGTAGCCACGGCCGGTATCGGCGGCAAAGAAATTCAGGTCAAAGCGCTGGTCGTGGTATTCGGTCTTGAGGCCGGTCAGCGCTCGCGAATAACGCGCCAGCTCGACTTCGCTCATGCCGGTGTCGAAGTCGCCGAACAGTGCGTAGAAGGCGTCCCGCTCGATGCGCAGATAGAGTTTTTCCTTGCTGGCGGCGTCGTAGCGCGGGTCGGCCGCATCGGCGTAAAGGGTGTAGAAGCGCTCCGGATCAATGGCGCCGGCAAAGGCACTGGCGCGGTCACGGCTGCTGTCGTATGCCATGGTGAGCAGCCACTTGCCCTGGATCTGGCCCTTGGCGAAAAAGGCGAGCCGGCTGTCCTGCCAGGCGTCGTCACTGGCGCCCGCGGCGCTTGCCGCCTGCAGGTTGCCGGATACGCTGCGCGCTGCCAGTGAACCCTCGGCGAGGCCGACCAGGATCCATTCGCGTTGCTCGGGGCGGACATACACCGGGATTTTCTCGATCGCGTTGTTATAGGCCACCTCGATCGTGTACAGGCCGGAACGTGTCACCGGCGCGAACTTGATGAGCCCGTCGGCGCCAACCGGGATGCGGCCGGCGCTGTCGGCGAGGGCGCGCTGGCTGTCGGTGGTGACCCAGGGCCGCAGGCCGCCGCTCGCCACCAGGCGCAGGTCCACGGCGGCGGGCGCGACGCGCCCACTGGCATCGACCAGCTCCACCTTCACCACGATGGGCGAGCGGCCGTCGGCGATGTTGGCCGGGCTTTGCGCGGGACGGATGCGGGTGATGTCCGAGGCCACCACCACGGTCATGCGCTGGTCCACGCGCACGATGCCGAAGGGATCGGTGCCGCGGATATGCAGCAGGTGCGGGCCGGGCTCCCCCAGGTCGACCCCGACAAAGCTCATCAGCGTGGTCTTGCCCTCGTCCTTGCGGAAACCCAGGCGATCCTCGGGAATCGGCTGGCCATCGAGCAGGATGTCGGTCTTGAGGCGGGAGTCCACGCGCACGCGCAATGCCTGCACGCGGTCGGCCACGACCTCCCCGTCGCGGTGGGAGAGCAGGCCGATCCCCTTGTCCTCGGGCGCCTCCGCGGTGACGGCGTCCGCCGCGTCGGGGGCCGCCGCCACCGCCACTGCCTGCCATTCGGTCCACTCCCGGCGCAGCTCGCCGGAATCGGCGCGGACCAGCTCAAGGCGCGTGGCGGCAGCCTCACCCCGGGCATAGACCTTGAGTTCGACACGGCGATTGGCGTCGCGCCCCTTGGGGGTCGTGTTGTCGTCGATGGGCTCGTCCTCGCCCTTGCCGATGGCCTGGATACGGTCATCGGCAAGACCCAGCTTCTGCTTCAGGTAGTCAGCCACGCTTTGCGCGCGCACCTGCGACAGCTGGTGGTTGTCATTGATGGCGCGGCCTTTGCGCGGCACCACGCGCACATTGTCGGTATGACCGACGATCTCCATGCGAATCTCGCCGGCGCCACCGAGCTCGGTACTGATGTCATCCAGCCAGCGCTTGTCGGCGGGCGCCAGCGCGGTGGAGAAACTGGCAAAGCGCGGCCGGAAGATGATGACGCGACCCAGTCGCTCCGGCACGGTGACGCTGGCGCGGTTCTCCAGCAGGTCGAATTCCAGCGGCTGCCCCTGCACCGTCGCGCCCAGTTGCACCAGCACCGAGTGCTGGCCGGGACGCGCACCGGGCGCCAACGCCACAGTCCATTCCAGGCGAGAGTCTGCCGCATCCGCCAGCGCCGGCAGCTCGACTCGCCAGCCCTTCGCGTCCGCGACCGGGTCGGGCAGCACGACGTCATCCAGTCGCAGCGATCCCGGCACCACCACCAGATCGGCCGGCATCCACACCTGCAGGCGGGCAGCCTCGACGCGCGTACCGGCGTGCGTGATCGCCAGCGCGTAGCGCAGGCCGTCGGCCACCGTCTCGCTGGCCAGGCGCACGGCCACCTGGCGCTGGAGCTCCTCCATGCGCAGGTGCTGCGGGTCGGCACGCTTCACGTAGAAGTCTTCCTGCCACAAGGTACCGCCCTGCAGGTCGATGAACCGCGAGAAGGCGGTGCCGGCCGAACGGGTATGGTCGGCGCAGTGCAGCACCTCGACCCCCGCCGGCAGGCCCTGCTGGTCGAGCTGCAGCACATGGGTGCCCGGGCGGAGATCATCAAAGTGCCAACGACCGCGGACATCGGCGACCACGTAACGCCCGTCTTCCAGGTAGAGGCGCGCCCCCGGGACGGGCTCCGCCGCGGCCACATCGGCGGCGCCGCACCCCTTCGCCTCCAGTACGCGCCCGGCCAGCAGCGCGCGTGAGCGCATCAGCTGCTCGCGCACCCGTACGCTGGCGCGCGCCTCGTTCGACTGCACCACGTTGTTGCCGGCACGCGCGCTGTTCACCGCATCACCCAGCGGCGTCGCCGCGGTGATCTCGGCGACATAGGTGACGCGCGCGTCGGCATTGTGGGCGAGCGTGCCGATGACATGCGTCAGCGTGCGGCCATCGGGGCTGAGTTGAGGATCCGGCACCGCGACGCCGTCCTGGCGCAGGCTGCCCGGCGCAAAGCGGAAGCCGGGCGGCAACGTGTCCTGCACCTGCACGCCGACGAGGTCGCCGCCGCTGCGATTGCTGGCCACCACGTCATAGGGCACGAAATCGCCAATGGCCGCGACGGAGCGCGCCGTGTTCTTGACCAGCAGCAGGCCGGAGCTGACGGCATCGAGCGGAAGATCCAGGCGCAGGGGCAAGCCCGGGGGAGGTACGAAGGCTTCACCGCGGGAGCCGTCAGCGATCACATAGCCGGCAAAGGCCGGGGAGGCGAAGGCGCTGTCGGGACGTGCCGTCGGGAATACGTAGTTGGCGCGGCTCACCCGCAGCGAGTAGTCGCGGCCCGGCAGCACAAAGGGAAAGCGGTACTCGCCAGGACGCAGCACATAGGTGCGCGCGCCGGTGCTGAAGGTACTGCCGGAGACCACCGTGGCAGGAAAGGGTTCGCCGGCATCGCCTGTCACCACAGCGGGCAGGCCGGTGAGTTCGTCCACCAGGCTGACGCTGGCGCCATCCAGCAAGGCGCCGGTGGCGGCATCGAAGACCACGCCATAGGGATCGACCAGGGCGACCGGATCGCTGCGCTCGGAGACGTACTCGGCATAGAGCTGCCCGGTATCCTGCACGCTGAGCAGGCAGTCAGCCGCCGCCGGCTCGCGGGTGGAATTCAGGAAACCGACGAATTCGCCCGAGTCCACCGTGGTTTCCTGCAACTGCAGGGTTTCGGCATCACCGGTAAGGGTGGAGTGAACAGTGACGGTGACCAGGTCACGCCCGCCATTGCTGAGGTTGGCGGCAGGGTCGCTGACGCGCAGGAAGACCGGCTCGCCCACTCGATACCGGATGGCCGTCTCCAGCGGATAGGTGGCCGGGACCGCGGGCAGGCCGCCAGGGCCGCTCGCCGGCCCGAAGGCCGGAATGGAGAGGGTGTTGCCGGCGCACAGTACCGGCTGCACGGCCACCGACTCCAGCGCTGCCGGAAGCGGTGCAGCCGGGAGCACTGCGCCACCCGCCGGGTAGCGCAGGAACATCACCGAGCCGACCCGCACGGACACGGACGCCTGCACCGTCGGATGGCTGGCGGCCGACAGCGTGGCGTCGTTGCGAATGACCGTGCCTGGGGCCGCCGCCAGGGCAGCGGGCGCTTGCCAGAAACCACACGCGGCGAGTGCCGTCAGGCACGCGCCGCGCAGGGTTGCCGCCCAGGCTCTCCGGTGCTGCGCCAGCACGATGGCTGACTCCGGGAGGCGAGGCTTTACTGGACGGTGACCTGGAGCGTCACGGTCGCAGTCTGGCCCACGCCAATGGTGCCGGCGGGATCCCCGGCGCTATTCACCTCCAGGCCGGCGTTCACGCCTGACAGCGGCGTGGTGCCGCCTTCATCCGGCAAGGTGGTGCCGTTCAGCGTCGTGCTGTTGGGCACATAGGTGGTGTAGGCCGGAATCTCGTCGCTGATCACGGCGCCCGTAAGGTCGGCGGCGGCAGTGGACGCCACGGTCGCCAGCAGGCAGTACTCCAGCACGTCGCCCGTCTTGGACGTCACCCCCGAGGTGAAGTAGGTGTTGCCGTTGCAACTGGCGGGACCGCTGGCCAGGGCATTGCCGGTCGCGCGCGTGAAGTTGCGCACCAGCTTGGCCAGGTTGGTCGTGGCCGGAACCACGGTGGTCACGGTGTCGGTACCGGCCGTGGTCGAGTTGTAGGTCAGCGTTGCGCCAGCCAGGTTGGTCGCGGTGGTGACGGCGGTGAAGGACACGGTATGCGTGGCCGGGGCCGGGGTCGCCGGCGCGCTTGCCACCAGCCGCTGCACCAGCGTGACCTGCTCGCCAACCTGGGTACCGGCGGGCACGGAACCGGCCGTGATCGCAGGTGCGGCACCGACCGGCACCAGCGCGAGCGCCGAGGGCGATTCCAGCGTGGTGACGCCCGTCAGCACATTGGTGCTGGCGGGGGTGCCATTGGTCACGCCGCTGATGGTGTAGAGATTGCCGCTGATGTCGAGGACATCGTTCACGGACAGGTTGGACTGCGAACCGGCAGGAATATAGATCACGCCGGCTCCAGAGGCCGCGCTGGTCACCGAGGCGCCAAGCGCGAGGTTGGTCACCGGCGAGCCGTTCAGCAGGAAGCTGATCCCGGGAGTGGCCGCCGTGTTGGTGTCCACCACGGCCAGGTTCAGCGCCAGGGTGTCACTCCCGTTGGAGTTGCTGGTCACGGTGAAGTTGTAGTCGGCATTGCTGTAGGCGGGCACGGTCTGGTCGGCCGTGCTCTTCACCACGGACGGCAGCGCAGCCACGGTCTGCACGGCCACGTTGACCGCCGCCTTCACCGGGGCGCCGCCACCGGCATAGCTCAGGGTGGCGACGTTATGGATGGTGGCGCCGCCGGCGGTGTCGGCCAGCGCCTGCTGCGCCAGGCCCATCGCGGCCACCAGCGCCAGCACGGCAGAGCCCCGCTGCAGCAGGGCGTTCTTGTTCTGGATCTTCATTCTGGATTCCTCAGTGAGGCGCGCGGGCCTTCAGAGGGGCGTCCCTGCCCCGTTGTGCAAGTGCACGGCAATCAGTCGATGGACACGCGGAACAGGGCATGGCTCACCGCATTGGGGCCCAGCTCGCCGCCAATGCCATCCCCCACGCCCGGCGCACCCAGACCGCCATCGCTGCCGCCCGTGCCGGGGTAGAAGTACACGGCATTGCCGCCGAACTCGCCGGCGTCGGTGTCGCTGCCGCTGTCATTCAGTACGCCCGGAAGGCCGCCACCGTTGTCCAGTACCAGGGAATTGGCGACGAAGGTGGTGAAGGGCGGGACGGGATCGCTGACGCGCACCGCGGTGGCGCTGGCCGTGGTGGTGCTCTTGGTCACCACGATCATGTACTCCAGCACTTCACCGGGATTGCCGGTGACGCCGCCGGTGTAATAGGTGTTGAGGTCATAGACCACCGCACCCAGGCCGGCGGCATTGCCGCCTGCGCCCGCCGCGTAGTTCACGTTACGTACCAGCTTCTGGACCGAGAGGCCCACCGAGAGCACCGTGGTGACGGTCACGTCGCTGGCGAGCTTGGTGTTGTCCACCGAATCGGTGGCGGTCGCAGTCACCGTGATGGTCTGGTCCACGGTGGCATTGTTGACCGTGCCCGGATCGACCGTGAGGTTGAACGTCTGGCGCTCGGCAATCAGGGTGCCGGCATTCGCCGTCAGGGCGGTGCCGTTGCCATTGACCGAGATGGTGGTGACGCCAACGCCGATGGTGTCGGCGCCGATTCCCGCGACCGTGAACACCTGGCCGCCGATGACGACGGTATCGCCCACCTGCAGGCCGTTGATGGTGGCATCGGCGGTGTTGTCGCGCGGCACGTTGATCACGGTGGTGCCGGTCGCGGCGATGGTGACGCTGCTGGCCACGGTGGTGGCGCCCAGGGTCACGGTGGCGACGCTGGCGCCGGCGGTGGAGCCGGAGATGCCGGCGCTCTGGGACAGCGGCGTGCTCAGTGCGTAGGAAGTGAGACCGTTGGCCGCCGTGGTGATGGTGTAGGCATACACCGCATTGGTGGCGGAGTCGGTGGACTGGTTCGCCGGCGCGTTCAGCACCGGGTTGGCGCGCACCAGGTTCACGGTGACGTCGACGATGGCCGTCAGCGCGGTCTGGGCATTGCCCGCGGTGTCGGCGTAGTTCACCGTCACCGAGTTGCGGATGGTGGTGTCGGCGGCGGTCGTCGCGACGGCCTGGCTGGCCACCGAGAGCGTGCCGGCGGCAAGAAGGGCTGTCGCCAACGGGCGCAGGCCTGTGTTCAGGATGTAATGCTTCATGTTGGAATCCCCCCTGGGATGGAAAAATTTCTTGTTGTCAGTCGCTTCGCCTGGCGAGTCAGGCTGGTCGGCTGGTGGCAGCGGTCAGGATTGCCCCGCTGCGAATCCGTTTCACGCCGTCGCCGCGCCATGGGCGCGATGCCGGAGTGGCGCGGGCTCCCGCCGCGCAACACGCCCTCCATCCCGGAGGACTTGCTTCATGCCGGCCCCGGCTTACTGCACCTGGGCGCGGAAACTGACCAGGCCGGACTGGCCCGGCGCGATCTCGGCGATCACCCAGCGGATGGTCGTGTAGTCGACGGCTTGGGCGCGGACCTTTTCCTTCTTTCCCGCCGTCGTCCGCTCCACTGTCAACTGTTCGGGCCGGGCAAAGGTCTTGCCGCCGTCAACGGAATAGCTGATCTGGGTATTGGCGCCCGTGGCGGAATTCACCACATAGCGGGTGCCATTGGGCACAGGGTTGTCGAGCTTCACATCGACCGCCTTCTCGTCACCGGCGTTCTTGTAGGTCAGGGTGAAGATCAGGGTCTCACCCGGCGCGGACTTGTCGGCCTTGACCCGCTTGACGACCTGCTTGCCGGCTTCGGTCACGGTCACGTCCTTTTCCGCCGCCACGCTCATCTCGAGCTGGGGGCGGGCCTGTGCAGCGGTGCTCACGAAGGGGAGCAGCAGCACGGCAAGGGCTGCCAGATTTCGTGCGCGCATGACTATCTACCTCATGTTTTCGGGAATTCGAGCCCAGGAAAATGCGAGGCGCCGCATCAGCGACACCGGGGGCAGCCTAGATTTAATGGAAACGACGGAGGCAAGGAAATCGAAATCCCCTCGAACAGACCCTTAATCGGGACGGGCGGAGCAAGCACCTTCAGAAATCGATCAAAAAAGAAGCAAAACACCCCTAAATGGTTATATGGAGATACTAGCTATTGCTCGGACGCGTCTTGAGGTCCTCGCTGCAAGCCTCTATTCCCAAAGCAAAAAGCTCCGCCCTGGAAAATGCCGCCCCGGCCCCCTCGCAGAACACGCCGCAGCCCATTTTGCCGGCCAGGGCAGCCAGACCGGCCAGCACCCCGGGCGCCGCCTCCGGGGCCAGGCGGCGCAACGGCTCGGCCCCCAGCACCAGGGCCTGCCAGCGCGCCGCAGCCAGCGCCTCCAGGTCCACGCCGTCTGCCTCCAGGGACAGGGCCAGGCGCCAGCCCTGCGCGGCCAGCTGCGGCAGAATGCGCCGGAGCAGTCCGGCCTCGTCGGTGCGCCAGGGCACGAACAACAGCACCTGCGCGGGAGTCCCGCCCTGCCGCAGCAGGCGCACGGCAAGCTGGTCCAGGGCCTCGGCGTCGACCAGCTGGGCCGGCGTCAGCGCCAGCCCCAGCGCCACGCCGGGCGGCAGTGATGGCTGGTGCAAGGCCCGCCGCAGCAGCCATTCCGACAATTCCCGGGCGCGCCCGCATTCCTCGGCCAGCCGCGCCGCCTCCCCACCCTGCCCTGCCTCGCCCGGCCATCGCGCCAGGGGCTGCAGGGCCAGCAGCGTGCCATCGGAGCGACGCCAGGCGCGCCAGCCCAGCTCCAGCCGCTCCTCGCGCAGGGCCTGGTGAAAGGCGGTTTCCCGCTCCAGCCGCTCGATGCCGAAGCGGTTCTGCTCGGCCGCCGCAAACTGGATGACGCCGCGCCCCAGCGCCTTGGCCCGCTCCAGCGCCCGTTCCGCCGCACGCAGCAATTGCTCGGCGTCATCCCCTGCCGAGGGGGCCAGCCCGATGCCGACGCTGACGCTGCAAAACACCTCATGTCCGGCCAGCAGGAAGGGCAGCCGGAGTTGCGCCTGCAGGCGCTGCGCCAGGCGACCGGCGACCCGGTAATCGCTGACCGACTCGACCATCAGCGCGAAGCGGCCACCGCCGAGAGAGGCCAACAGGCCGCTCTCGCGGACCGCGCGCAGCCGGGTCGCCACCGCGCGCAGCAGCTGGTCACCGAGGTCGTAGCCCAAGGTCTCGTTGATATGCCGCAGGTGGTCCAGGTCGAGCAGCAGCAGGGCCAGTGGCTGCATGCCCGCCAGGGCAGGCCGCAGCGCCTCCTCCAGGTGCGGCCGGGCCGGCAGCCCGGTGAGCAGGTCCACGCGCGCGAGGGTGGCGAGATCATCGGCGGCGGCCGCCTGCAACGGGCGGAAGGCCAGCGCCAGCGGCAGGTCCGCCACGGGCAGGCGCATGAGCGCGGCCTGCACCGCCAGACTGCCGCCATCGCCACGCCACAGGGACAGGCGCGGCAATTCGAGCGCAGAGGCGTCGCCCAGGGCGCGCGCCAGGCTGGTCGCCGCCCAAGGGGTATCGATCGCCGTCACCGGCAGCTCCAGCAAGCTCTGCAGGGACAGTCCGCCCAGCGCCAGCGGCGACAGGCGCAGCCAGCGTGCGGCGTGGCGGCTGGCGTAGCGGATATGGCCGCTCGCATCCAGTGCCAGCAGCGCCTCGCCCCGGACCCGGCCCCAGTCGGCGCCCGCCAGGGAGCCTTCCAGATCCCGGCGACACGCCTCCTGGGACAGGCAGGCCAGAGCCCGTTCGCGCAGGCGTAAGGGGTTTACCGGCTTGGGCAGGCACTCGACACCGAACAGGAGATCGCTGTAGAAACGCCGGCTGGCGTCGGCCAGGTTGTCCGCCAGCAGCAGGACCGGCAATTCGGCCGCCGCCGGTTCACCTTGCAGGCGATTGAGGAGGGGATAGCACTCGTCGGCCGGATGGCCATCGACGATCAGCAGGCGCGGCGGCTCCAGGCGGCGCTGGCGCAGGGCCTGCAGTAACCCTGCCTCGTCTTCGAGCAGGCAGCAGGACAGGCCGAGCGGCGCCAGCCACTCGGCCAGGCAGGCACGGTTCGCGGCCACGGAGGAAACAACCAGAAGATCGGCAGTCAGCATGCAGGCACTCCGGACGAGGCCGGGAACGGCCCTGCCGACAAGCCTAGTCGCCGCCTGCGCGGATGCAGGTGCCACCCGCCGGACGGAGCGGACTAGAAGCCACGCTGGCCGTCCATGCTGCGGGCAATATGCTGCTTCCAGAGCAGCTGGCTGGACTCCACCAGCGCCTGGTGCAGGTCCTGATGCAGGAACACCAGGCTATCGGCGCCCTGCACCTCATCGATCAGGGCCAGGCTGACGTCCTGGAAGCGCCACTCGTAGCGGCGCGCCAGCCCGGCCGGCGTGGCGGGCTTGCCATACTTCTGCTCGAGCTGCTGCAGGAGCAGGCGGGTATCGTGCTGCACGGTGAAGCGGTAGACGATGGCGTAAAGGCGATCATCGAAGAAGCCGAGGCGAGTCCCCTCCAGCCCCGCCAGGGGAAGGCCCACCACCTCGAGCAGGACGCCGCGCGGGTTGGCCACGGGCTCGGGCGCCGCGTCGGGCGCAGGACGCGTGTCGACCAGGCCGCGCGCGGTGGCGCCGGCCTTCTCCGCCAGGCAAAGATCACGCGCCTGCGCTTCCGTCGTAGCGCCGAGCACGAAGCCGAACGGCTGCGGCGCGGCCGGCAGCTTGTCCTTCGCCATGGCCAGGCCCGGCAGTGCCAGCAGCCCCGCCAGCAGTGCCCGTATCAAAACCCCTCGCATCGACCTTCTCCTGTCCGGGCAAGACCGCCCGGTCCTGCCCCCGATTCTGCACACGCGCCGAAGCCACTGACCAGCTTCTTCGCGCCGCCCGGACTCCGCAGGCGCCGGTCAATCCGCCGGCGCGAGCGATCGGCCCTGCCTCCGTCCCGACGCCGGCGCCCTCCCCTGCGTCCGTCGCGTGCCGGTCGCCAGCGCCGGAGGCGCAGGTCACGGCAGCAGGCGCAGGCACCGCCACCTTGAACCGGGCCTCCGGCGGTTACCGCAAATGCAACGGGCCGCACTAGGCGGCCCGTTGGCAGGACAGCGTCGCGCCTACTTCAGCAGCTTGCGGCCATTGTTGGCGGCAATGCGCATGCGCAGTGCGTTGAGCTTGATGAAGCCCTCGGCGTCCTTCTGGTTGTAGGCGCCGCCGTCGTCCTCGAAGGTGGAGATACGCGTATCGAAGAGCGAATCGCTCTCCGACTGGCGCCCCACGACGATGACGTTGCCCTTGTAGAGCTTGAGACGGACGGTGCCGTTCACGTTGACCTGCGAGCCGTCGATCATCTGCTGCAGCAGCAAGCGTTCCGGGCTCCACCAGTAACCGTTGTAGATGAGCGATGCGTACTTGGGCATCAGCTCGTCCTTCAGGTGGGCGACTTCGCGGTCCAGGGTGATGGACTCGATGGCGCGATGGGCGCGCAGCATGATGGTGCCGCCCGGGGTCTCGTAGCAGCCGCGGGACTTCATGCCGACATAGCGATTTTCCACCAGGTCCAGGCGGCCGATGCCGTTGGCGCCGCCGATGGCGTTCAGCTCCGCCAGCACCGTGGCGGGCGACTTCTTCACGCCGTTGATGGCGACGATGTCACCCTTCTCGAAGGTCAGGTCCAGGTAGGTGGCGACATCGGGGGCCTTCTCCGGGCTCACCGACCAGCGCCACATTTCCTCTTCGCATTCCGTCCAGGGATCTTCCAGCACGCCGCCCTCATAGGAGATGTGCAGCAGGTTGGCGTCCATGGAATACGGCGATTTCTTGCCGGCCTTGGCGTAGTCGATGGGAATGTTGCGTTCCTTCGCATACGCCATCAGGGTCTCGCGCGAGGTGAGGTCCCATTCGCGCCAGGGCGCGATCACCTTGATCCCGGGCTTCAGCGCATAGGCGCCGAGCTCGAAGCGGACCTGGTCGTTGCCCTTGCCCGTCGCACCATGGGAGATGGCGTCGGCGCCGACTTCGTTGGCGATTTCAATCAAGCGCTTGGCGATCAGCGGGCGGGCGATAGAGGTGCCCAGCAGGTATTCGCCTTCGTAGATGGTGTTGGCGCGGAACATCGGGAACACGAAATCGCGCACGAATTCCTCGCGCAGGTCCTCGATGTAGATGTCCTTGATGCCCATGGCCTGGGCCTTGGCGCGGGCGGGCTCGACTTCCTCGCCCTGGCCGATGTCGGCGGTAAAGGTGACGACTTCACACTGGTAGTGGTCTTGCAGCCAGCGGACGATGACGGAGGTATCGAGGCCGCCGGAGTAGGCGAGCACGACTTTCTTGATGCCGGACATGGGTTTTCTCGCGCAAGGCAAAAGGGGAAAAGCGGCGCGTATTGTAGTGAGGCCGGCCGCCCCCGTCACCCGGGGAATGCGCCGCCGGCCGGCTCAGACCGCCCCGGCCACGACCGGTGCGTCGCCCCCGGCACCCCCGGCCACCATGATGGTGTTGCGGCCGGCGGCCTTGGCGGCATAGGCGGCGGCATCGGCAGCCGCCAGCAGGGTGTCGCCATCCAGGTCCCCGGGCACCATGGTCGCCACCCCCAGGCTGGCGGTCACGAAGGCGGCGGTGCGGGAGGCAACGTGCGGGATCCCCAGCCCGGCGATGGCGCGGTGCACCTGGCGCGCCACCTCCAGCGCCCCGATCTCCGGGGTGCCGGGCAGCAGCAGAACGAACTCCTCGCCGCCATAGCGGGCGGCCAGGTCGCCGGGGCGGCGCAGGCAGGCGCGCAGGGTGGCACCCACGCGGGCGAGCACGGCGTCGCCCTCCTGGTGGCCGTAGGTATCGTTGAACGGCTTGAAGTGGTCGACGTCCACGAAGATCAGGGACACGGGATGGGCCTCGCGGCGGGAACGCTCCCACTCCTGCAGGAAGACGGCATCGAAGTGGCGGCGGTTGGCCAGGCCGGTCAGGCTGTCCTCGCGCGACAGCCGCTCGAGCTCGGTGGAGACCAGGTCCAGGCCCTCCTTTTCCAGCTTGAGCAGCTCGCCCTGCAGGAACATGCGACGGTCGCGCTGCTCCACCATATAGCAGAGCAGCATGCCCACCGCGTTGGCGACCAGCACGTACTGCATGAACAGGCCCCACTCCAGCCACAGGCCGGCACCAAGGATGACCGCCAGCGACAGCAGGGCCGCGACCGCGCAGATGGATACCGCGCTCCACAGGCGGAAGGCGCCGATGCCGTAGGCGATCAGCTGGATAAAAATGATCACGTAGCTGGAGTGCAGATTGAAGAAAGGGTCCGGGAAGGCCGAGGTGCCAATGCAGATAAAGGCGATGGCCCCCGCCGACAGCAGGCGCAGCGCGGCATGGAAGTGCCGGCGCAGGAAGTCGATGTGCGGCAGCAGCACGAGCGTGGCGATGGGCAGGCCCTCGGCCAGGAAGATGGCCCACCAGACCGTCAGGTTGCCCTCGCGGTAGGCCGCCGAGGACAGGAAGTAGACCTGGGCATAGGTGGCGAACCCGAAGAAGGCATAGAACAGCACGAGGACGTAACCGGCGCGCCTTAGCATCTCCAGCACGCGGTCGCGCAGGAAGTCGACAAAATCGGCCTCCAGGCGCGGCGTGAAGCGGTGCCATTGGCCCTTGTTGTCCAGCAACGCCTGGATCTCGCGCATCCCGGCGGTAATGGTGCCCGTGCTCGGTGGTTGATTCATGCGGCTGTCCCGGCAGGCCCGCAGGGCGGGTCCCTGAGCGTAATCGTCTTGTTCTTGTCAGGGGGCGCCGGTGCGACAGGGAAGCCTGGCAGCGGCGTCGATCTTGGAGGCGCGAATGTGCCAGCCGCCTCCGGGCAGGGACAATCCGGTTCCGACCGATGGCAAGCGGTAACGCCGGGCACTTATCAAGGCTGTGCGCCAGGTCACTATCCGGTAGCATTTGCCCCCCGCGCCCCGCCAGCTGGAGATCCCCATGGCCGCCACCCTGACCCTCACCCGCCCGGATGACTGGCATGTCCACCTGCGTGACGGCGCCGCCCTCGCCCACACCGTGCCGGCCATCGCACGCTACTTCGGCCGCGCCATCGTCATGCCCAACCTGGTGCCGCCGGCGCGCAGCACGGACGAGGCCCTGGCCTACCGCGGCCGCATCCTGGCCGCCCTGCCCCAGGGCTCCCGCTTCGAGCCGCTGATGGTGCTCTACCTCACCGACAACACCAGCCAGGCCGAGATCGAGAAAGCCAAGGCCTCCGGCCTGGTGCACGCCGTCAAGCTCTACCCGGCCGGCGCCACCACCAATTCCGACTCCGGCGTGACCTCCATCGACAAGGTCCGGGCGGTGCTGGAAAAGATGGCCGAGGTCGGCCTGCCGCTGCTGCTGCACGGCGAAGTCACCCAGGCCGAGGTGGACATCTTCGACCGCGAGAAGGCCTTCCTCGATACGGTGCTGGCACCGCTGGTCGCGCGCCTGCCGCAGCTTCGCATCGTGCTGGAGCACATCACCACGGCCAATGCCGTGCAGTTCGTGGAGTCGGCCCCGGCCAGCGTGGGCGCCACCATCACTGCCCATCACCTGCTGTTTAACCGCAACCACATGCTGGTCGGCGGGGTGCGGCCGCATTACTACTGCCTGCCCATCCTGAAGCGGCGCACGCACCAGGAGGCGCTGCTTGCCGCCGCCACCTCGGGCAGCGCCAAATACTTCCTCGGCACCGATTCGGCGCCGCACGCGAAGGGCGCCAAGGAAGCCGCCTGCGGCTGCGCCGGCTGCTATACCGCGCATGCCGCCATCGAACTTTATGCCGAGGCCTTCGAGGCCGCCGGCGCCCTCGACAAGCTGGAGGGCTTCGCCAGCTTCCACGGCCCCGACTTCTACGGCCTGCCGCGCCATGGCGACCGCATCACGCTGGTGAAGCAGGAGTGGGCGGTGCCGGCGGACTACGCCTTTGGCGAGCACGTGGTGGTGCCCATCCGCGCTGGTGGCACCATCGCCTGGAAAGTACAGTCATGAGCCATCCCCTGCCCCTGCCCCTGGCCGAACGCTTCCGCGGCTTCTACCCCGTCGTGGTCGACCTCGAGACCGGCGGCTTCAACAGCGCCACCGATGGCCTGCTGGAGATTGCCGCCATCACCCTGCGCCAGGACGAGCATGGCCTGCTGCATCCGGACGAGCAGTACCACGCGCATATCGCGCCCTTCCCCGGCGCCAACCTGGAGCCGGCCGCGCTGGAGTTCACCGGCATCAATCCCTTCCACCCGCTGCGCCCCAGCGAAGAGGAAGGCGCCGGCCTGCGCCGCATCTTCGACGCCATCAAGAAGGCGCAGAAGGCGGCCGGCTGCAAGCGTACGGTGCTGGTCGGTCACAACGCCCATTTCGACCTGGGCTTCCTGAACGCGGCCATCACGCGCTGCAACCTCAAGAACGTGTCGCCCTTCCATCCCTTCTCGGTGTTCGACACCGTGACCCTGGCCGGCCTCGCCTACGGCCAGACCGTGCTGGCGCGCGCCTGTGGCGCCGCCGGCATCGCCTTCGACAACAAGGAAGCGCACTCCGCCCTCTACGATGCGCAGCGCACCGCCGAGCTTTACTGCGCGGTGGTCAACCAGTGGTGGACGAAGATCGGGCCGCCGCCGCAGGCGGACGGCAGCGAGGACGCCTGAGCCGGCTCAGTCGCCCGGCGTTGACGGGCCCGGCCCCGGCGTATCGGGGCCGACCTTGTCAAAGTAGGGCGGCTCCTCGATACGGCTGAAGGTCTCGCGCAGGCCGCGCGACCATTCGCGGCGGATCATCTGGAAATACGGATCGGCCTCGTCGATGCGGTGGCTCTGCTCCACGCGCAGGCTGCCCGCGCGATAGCAGACCAGGTCGATCGGCAGGCCCACCGAGACATTGCTGCGGATGCTGGAATCAAACGAGATCAGCACGCACTTGGCGGCCTGGCGAATGGGCGTGTCGTACTGGATCACGCGATCCAGGATGGGCTTGCCGTACTTGGCCTCGCCAATCTGGAAAAAGGGCGTATCGGGCGTCGCCTCGATGAAATTGCCCTGCGGGTAAATGTTGAACAGACGGGGCTCCTCGCCATCGATCTGCCCGCCGAGGAGAAAGGAGCAGCCGTAGTCGACCTCGCTGCGGCAGTTGGGCGGCGCGTCACGGTGAATGATCTCGCGCACGGTGGCGCCCACCAGCACCGCCACGTCGTAGAGGGACTTCTGATTGAAAAGGTTCTGCTCGTGGTCATCGCGCAGGCGCTGGCGCAGCGTGCTGAGCGTGCTTTGCGTGGTGGCCAGGTTGCCGGCGGACAGCAGCACGATGACGGCCTCCCCCGGCTCCTCGAACAGGGCCATCTTGCGGAAGGTGGCGATATGGTCCACGCCCGCGTTGGTACGCGAGTCCGATGCCAGGACCAGGCCTTCGGCCAGCTTGACGCCTACACAATATGTCATGGGGACAACCGGTCCTCTGTTCTTGCCGTGATTGCGGATATGGCCCGCGCCGTCATCATGAGGCTGCCCGAGCATTATAGGTGAGGCCGCGGCTGACGTAACCAGCGGCGCTTCCCTGGCCCGCGCCGGCCCCCCCCAGCCGCACGTGCCTACCCCCCTGCCCCTGCCATCGCAACGACTACTGCTGTTGCTGTTGCTGTTGCTGTTGCTGTTGCTGTTGCTGTTGCTGTTGCTGGTCATCCTCTCCGGCCATCGGCAGCGGCGGCTGCGCCACGCGCACATCGGTCACCATGGACTCGCTGCCACCGCCGCGGCGCACGCCCCGCACCGGACAGGCATCGTAGTAATCCATCCCCACCGCCAGCTTCAGGTGCGCCGAGTAGGCCCGGCAGCGATTCAGCAGATCAAAGCTCCACCAGCGCCCCTCCCGCCAGACCTCGGCCCAGGCGTGGGAGGCCTGCTGGTCGCCATAGCCCTGGCCGCCGGCCAGCACATAGCCACTGACATAGCGCGCCGGCACGCCGAGGTAGCGGCAGCAGGCGAGGAATACATGGGTATAGTCCTGGCAGACGCCGCGCGCCAGCAGGAAAGCCTCGGCGGCGGTGGTGGACGCCTCGGTCGCGCCCGGGTCATAGGTCATGTAGTCGTGTACGGCATGCGCCAGGGCCTCCACCCCCTCCAGGCTGTCCATGCCGGCGCGGCAACCTTCCGCAAAGCCCACCATCAGCGGGCTCATGGCCGTGAGCGGCGTGGCGCGCAGGTAGGGTCGGGGGTCGCCGGTGCTGGCGCTGTGACGCTCGCCCTCGTCCGTCTCAACGATGCCGACGGCACGGATGCGGATTTCCGTGTGCGGCATGTCCAGCGTCAGCACATGCAGCACATTGCCGTGGCTGTCGGTGGTGGCGAACGCCGGCGACGGCAGCTCGAGATGCCACTGCAGCACGCGCTGCCCCTCCGAGTCCTGCGGCGTCAGGCGCAGGTACTGGGTGCTGTGCCGGGTGGCCGACTCATAGCGGTACACGGTTTCGTGATTGATGGTGAGGATCATGCGGCCTCCAGGTAAGCATGGTGGATACGGGCGCCCAGCTCGTAGATGTCGCCCAGGAATTGCTCCAGGTAGTGCTGCAGTCCATCGTCAATCACCTCTTCGATCCGTCCATACTGCAGCCTGGCGTGCACTTCCGCCGCCAGGCGCCGGGCATCCAGTCCGGTCGCGCCGTCGATGGCCGCCAGCGTCTGCGTGATCTCGCCCATGCAGGCCAGCAGCGAGCGCGGCAGGTCGGGCCGCAGCAGCAGCATCTCCGCCACCTGCGCCGGCACGATGCTGTCGCGATACAGGTCACGGTAGCTTTCGAAGGCCGACAGCGAGCGCAGCAACGACGCCCACTGGTAATAGTTGCCGGCGGATTCGTCGCCGCGGTCGCCCGCGAAGGCCGGCGCCTGCACCAGCAACAGGCGCGCGGTATTGTCGGCGCGCTCCAGGAAGGTCCCCAGGCGTGCAAAATGAAAGGCGTCGTTGCGCCGCAGGGTGCCGAAGGTGGCGCCGCGAAACAGGTGCGAGCGCTCCTTTACCCAGTCCAGGAAGCGCGAGAGCCCCATGCGCCGCAGCTTGTCGCGGTTGAGGCCCTGGATCTCCAGCCAGGTGGCATTCAGGCTTTCCCACATCTCGGCGGTGATCTTGCCGCGCACCACATGGCCGTTCTCGCGCGCCAGGCGCAGGCAGGAATAGATGCTGGACGGGTTATTGGGGTTCAGCGTGAAGAAGAGCATGACTTCGTCCGGCGAGGCCCTGACACCCGAGGCCTCGAAGATCCCGCGCATGCCGGTGATGTCCAGCGGCGCCATCATGCGCTCGCGCGCGAGATTGCCGGGCAGCAGCGCGATCTGCGCATGCACGTCCAGCACGCGGGCAATGTTCTCGGCGCGCTCCATCTGGCGCGACATCCAGTACAGGCAGCTGGCGGTACGACTCAGCATGGCAGGTCCTCCAGTACCCAGGTGTCCTTGGTGCCCCCGCCCTGCGAGGAGTTCACCACCAGCGAGCCGTCCTTGAGCGCAACCCGGGTCAGGCCGCCCGGCACCAGCCGCACCTCGCGCCCGGACAGCACGAAGGGCCGCAGGTCGATATGGCGCGGCGCGATGCCGGACTCGACATAGGTCGGACAGGTCGACAGCGACAGCGTGGGCTGCGCAATGAAGTCGGACGGGTTGGCGCGGATGCGCTCGCGATAGGCCTCGATCTCGGCCCGGGTGGACGCGGGCCCGACCAGCATGCCGTAGCCGCCGGAGCCGTGGACCTCCTTCACCACCAGGTCCTTCAGGTTGGCCAGCACATGCTCGCACTCGTCCGGCTTGCGCAGCTGCCAGGTCGGCACGTTGTTGAGCACAGGCTCCTCCGACAGGTAGAAGCGGATCATGTCGGGGACATAGGGATAGATCGACTTGTCATCGGCCACGCCGGTGCCCACGGCATTGGTGATCACCACGCGGCCGGCGCGGTAGGCGGCGAGCAGGCCCGGCACGCCCAGTGTCGAGTCGGCACGGAAGGCGAGCGGGTCCAGGTAATCATCATCAATGCGGCGGTAGATCACGTCGACGCGCCGTGGCCCCGACGTGGTGCGCAGGAAGACAAAGCCGTCCTTGACGAAGAGGTCGGGGCCTTCCACCAGCTCCACGCCCATCTGCTGCGCCAGGAAGGCATGCTCGAAATAGGCCGAGTTGTAGCGCCCCGGCGTCAGCACCACCACCACGGGATCGTGCGCTCCCGCCGGCGCCGACTCGCGCAGCGTCTCCAGCAGCAGGTCGGGGTAGTGCTCGACCGGCGCCACCGCATGCGTGATGAAGAGCTCGGGGAAGAGCCGCATCATCATCTTGCGGTTCTCCAGCATGTAGGAGACGCCGCTCGGCGTCCGCAGGTTGTCTTCCAGCACGAAATAGTCGCCGTCACCGGCGCGCACCAGGTCGATGCCGGCAATGTGCGCATACACCTTGTGCGGCAGGGTCACGCCCTGCATGGCGAGCTGGTAGTCCTGGTTGGTCAGGATCTGCTCCGCCGGGATCACGCCGGCGCGCAGGATGTCCTGCCCATGGTAGATATCGTGCAGGAAGAGGTTGAGGGCCAGCGCGCGTTGCTTCAGGCCGCGCGACACCCGCTCCCATTCGATGGCGGAAATGATGCGCGGGATGGTGTCGAAGGGGATCAGGCGCTCGCTGCCTTCCTTGTCGCCGTAGACGGCGAAGGTGATGCCGACGCGGCGGAACAACCAGTCCGCCTCCTGGCGCCGCTGCGCCAGCTCTTCCTCGGGATGGCGGTGCAGCCAGTCCGCGAAGGCCCGGTACTCGGGCCGGATCTGCCCCGGCGCTGCAAACATCTCGTCATGGAAACGCGTTCTGGCCTTCATGAAACCTGCTCACCGCTAGCGTGGACGGCGACCGCACCCCCGGGCGCGGTCTTCACGCTGTGTAACGCAAGCTCTGTGCCAGCAACAGATTGCGGCCTTCCTGACGGTCTGGCGGGGTGTTTCCGGTGCAGTGCGCCAGGGCAGTGCAGGCAGGCGCCCCGGAACCGGGCAAAAAAAACGGCGCCCGTGGGCGCCGTTTTTTTTGATGCAGCCGTTCGGGCTGCCGCCGTCGCTTACAGCTTGGCGGCGTTCTCGGCCAGGTACTTGGCCACGCCCGCGGGGGATGCGTCCATGCCCTTGTCGCCCTTCTTCCAGTTGGCCGGGCAGACTTCGCCATGCTCTTCGGTGAACTGCAGGGCGTCGAACAGGCGCAGGATCTCGTCCATGGAACGGCCGAGCGGCAGGTCGTTGACGATCTGGGCGCGCACGACGCCGTTCTTGTCGATGATGAAGGCGCCACGGAAGGCCACGCCGCCGGCGGACTCGACGTCATAGTCCTTGGCGATGGAGTGGGTGATGTCGGCGGCCAGCACGTACTTGACCGGGCCGATGCCACCGTCGTTGACCGGGGTGTTGCGCCAGGCGTTGTGGGTGAAGTGGGAGTCGATGGAGACACCGACCACTTCCACGCCGCGGGCCTGGAAATCAGGAATGCGGTGATCCAGGGCGATCAGCTCGGACGGGCACACGAAAGTGAAGTCCAGCGGGTAGAAGAACACCAGGCCGTACTTGCCCTTGAGGGTGGCGGACAGGCTGAAGCTGTCGACGATCTCGCCATTGGCGAGGACGGCGGGGACGGTGAAATCGGGGGCGGGCTTGCCAACGAGAACGGCCATGGAAATCTCCTTGAGTTCAATGAACGGGATGCGCCAACGGTGCGCGGACGACCCCGGATGATACACGAGGGCCGCGGCGGTCAAAGAGGGGACAAGGCCCGGAATGACGCCACCAGGCAAAAAGGCGGCAGGCGCTGGCGAATCACCCTTGCGCAATGTAGGGAAATTCCGCCAACACGAGCGGAGGCCATGTCTGGCCACACCCGGGCCGGGCGCCGGCGCAGGCCTCGGCGCCGGGGCCATCGCGGAGATGGCGCCGTACCCCGGGGTCCGGGCGCCAGCGCGGTGAGGTGCTCAGGCCGGGCGGTGCCGGCGGCGCCACATGATGAGCCCGGACACCGCCAGTCCCACGAAGAGGATGGCCATCAGGTCCATGAGCCAGACGCCCCAGCGCCCGAACAGGCGGCCACTGTGCAGGTCCAGCAGCAGCTGTTCCCAGTCCAGATCGGCGAGCGGGGCCGCGGACGTGACCGGCTCGGTCCAGGTCACCCCGGGCACCGGCACCGCAGGCTGCAGGCTGAGATCGCCCAGGTCCACGGCCAGGGCTTCGCCACCGCGTCGCAGCAATACCTGGCCCTCGCCCTGCCCTACCGCCGTCAGGCCCTCGGGAACTCCGCGCACGCTGTCGGCCTGGTCGATGACCTCGCCTTCGGGCGTCAGCAACCACAGCCGGTTGCTGCACACCGCCAGGACCTGGCCAGGCCGCTCCACCACGCCCACCAGCTGCGGGCAATCACCGATGTCGCGCGCGCCCAGGCGCAGGCGCCCGGCGCTGGCCGCCAGTTCGCCGGCGGGCAGGGCCTGCACCACTCCCTCGGGCGCCAGCGGGGCCACGCCATAGAGCTGGCGCAGCACCGGGCTTTCCAGCGGCTTGCGGTCGAGTCCCAGCTCGCTGGTGTGGTTGAGCAGCAGGCCGGTCACGGCCAGCAGCAGCACGAACAGCGCCGACACGATGCCGAGGCGGCGGTGCCAGCGCAGCAGGAAGAGGCGCAGGTGATTCTTGGCCACGGTTCACATCCCCGCAGGGGGCGGACAAAAAGGGAGCGCGAGTGTATCAGCGTGCGCGCAAGGCTTCATCGTGAAAGGCCAGGGCGAGGCGGGCGACGCGGGTCATGGCGGTGACCGACAACGTGGCGCCGGTGATGCCGTCGATGTCCCGGTCGAGGCGGTCGCCCGCCTTGAGGGTGGCGCGGTCGAACTGGCGACGGAAAAAGCCGTGGCGGATCTCGCCGCCACGGGACTCGCGGTAGGCCAGCACCTCGATGTTGAGGATCTGGCCCTGCTCCACCACCACGCCCATGGTGATGGGCTGCTCCTTGCCGACGTGGTCCAGTACCCAGACGGTGCGTGCGCCCTGCTTCCAGTACTTCACGCGCAGGCCGGGATAGTCGTGACCGAGGATGGCGGCGGCGCGCTGCTTGATCGGCGGCGTCAGCCAGAGCATCTGCGGCGCCGCGGCAGGGCCACCCAGGGACTGGACCAGGAAGCGGTCGAGCGGAGTGTCGGCGCGGGCGCCGGCCGTTGCCGCCAGCATCAGCAGCAGCGCCAGCAGGCGCAGGACAGCAGATCGTGAGTCAGGCATGAAGCGCATTCCTCCGGAACAGCATCTTCACCGCCGGGCGTCGCCCGGGGCAAGCCCCGCCCCGGGCGCGGCCGGCTTCAGAACGAGAAGCCGACGCCCACGTTGAAGCCGTCTTCATCCACCTTGGTGCGATCAGGATTGTCGCGATGCTGCAGGTCGGCCTTCACCACGGCGCGCTCGTGCAGGTACCAGTTCACGCCCACCACGGACTCCTGGTATTGCGAGCTGCTGTTGTCGGCAGCCTCGGCGTCCCATTCGCTGTAGCGCGCGAACACGGCCAGCTTGGGCAGCACCTTGAACGAGGGCTCGACGTACCAGCCTTCCTGGTCGGCGCGCTTCTTGTCTGCCGTCGCCAGGGCGGTGCGGTCGAGGTCCCAGTCGGCGACCAGGGCGCGCAGGCCGAAACGGCCCTGCTGCCAGGCCACGTGCGCAGAATAAAGGTCAGCTTCCAGCTTTTCCTTCGCGACGGAGGGAACCCCCTGCGACATGTCGGCCTGGTGATGCCAGGTGGCGCCGATCTCGAGGCCCGGCACGCCGGTGTACTTCAGGCGCAGGGTGCCGGCGGGATCGCTGCCATCGGCCTTGGAGCCGCGCTGGCGGCCGTCCTTCACGCTGCCGGTGGCGCTCTTGAGGCCGCTGGAGTACATGGCGTCATAGGACACGCCGGGCAGCACTTCGCCGGAGAACTTGAGGCCGGTCTCGAACCAGGTGGTCGGCAGGATTTCGCGCTCCACCGCGGGGCGGAACACGCCGTTGTAGGTGTCGGGCTCGTGGGTTTCGTTGATGATGCCGACCGGCACGATGATCTGGCCGGCGGCGGCGCGGTGGGAGGCCGCGTAGTCGTACTCGACGAAGAGCTGCTCGACGGCGACATAGCCGGCGCTGGTGGTGGTCTTGGCGGACGGGGTGCCGCAGGTGATTTCACCCACCTCGATAATGCCGTCGCCATCATCCGTGACCACGCAGGACGTATCGGTATTGGTGTCGTTGTCCTTCACATAGGCGTGCTCGACCTCGAGCTCGCTGTGGAAGCGCACCTTGTCGCTGAACTGGTGACCCACGAAGAGAACCATGCGGTAGGCGTCGAACTCGTCCTTGAGGCCATCGATGCGCTTGAAGTAGGCCTCGCCATAGCCGCCGACCGTGGTCTTGTTGTACCAGGCGCCGGCCGTGCCCGCGGCGGGGCCCTGCTCGGCCGCGGCGGTCAGCGCCTCGATCTGCGCCTGCTGGGCGCGGACCTGGGCGGCCAGCTCCTCCAGGGTGGGCAGCGGCGCGGTCTGCGCGGTGGCGGTAGACGTCAGGGCGGCGATGGTCGCGGCCAGCAGGCTCTTCTTCAGCATGATGTTCCCCCAAGGTAAGTCGGGCCTTCCAGCCCGGGCACGGACGCAACTATATCGGGGGCATAAAATTAATACAAATCGTTCTCATTTAGATTATTTGATTTGCGACAAACCGTTGTGCGAAAGCTCCCGGCCGAACGCCCTGCCCCCGCCTGTACCGTCTTTACCGCCTGTACCCTCTGTTCCGTCTCCGCCTGCCTGGCTGCCTTGCCTGTCTCTGCACCTGCATGCTCCCCCGCCGCAACCCTTGCCGTGCCGCCGGCCGCCCAAGAAAAAGCCCGGCACAGGGCCGGGCTTTTCGGGGTCGCTGGCGCGGCTCAGGCCTGGGGGGCGGCCGAGGCGTCCTTGACCAGGGGAGCCAGCTCACCCTTCTGCATCATGTCCATGACGATGTCGCAGCCACCGATCAGCTCGCCCTTGACCCAGAGCTGGGGGAAGGTCGGCCAGTTGGCGATACGCGGCAGTGTGGAGCGGATTTCCGGGTTTTCCAGAATGTTCACGTAGGCGAAG
Source organism: Pseudomonadota bacterium (assembly GCA_040385265.1). GTDB lineage: Bacteria > Pseudomonadota > Gammaproteobacteria > Pseudomonadales > Moraxellaceae > UBA2031. The sequence goes on from JAZKHS010000001.1 coordinate 118,350, forward strand.
GGCTGGCCGATCTGGATCAGCGCCTCCACGGTGCGGGCGGAAAAGCCGCACTGGGGGAATTGCGGCGTGCCCTTCATGTAGAGGAGCACAGTGTTTTCAGCGATCTGCTGCTTGATGAGGGCTTCGGTATCCATGGGACTGCACCATAGGGATTGGGATGGGGCAAATTCTACCGATTTAGTCGGGTATTGGCGACCATCCCCCTGTCATACTTATAGGCAAATTGCCGCTTTCCCCCCTTTCCCGCTACCATCAGAGGCTTGGCAGCCTGGCTGCCTTCTTTATTTGTAGTGGCGGGCACCTTTGCCCCCGGTAACTCAGCAGGTACTCCTATGACCAGCGCGCTCATGCCGACCTATGCCCGGCAGCCTGTCGGCTTTTCCCGTGGAGAGGGGGTCTGGCTCTACGACACCGAGGGCCGCCGCTACCTCGACACCACCTCGGGCATCGCCGTCTGCGGCCTCGGCCACGCCAATCCCGTGGTCGCCGCCGCCATCGCCGACCAGGCGCGCACCCTGGTGCATACCTCCAACCTGTACCACGTGCCGCTGCAGGAAGAGCTCGGCCGCCGGCTCTGCGACGTCTCCGGCATGGACCTGTGCTTCTTCGGCAACTCCGGCGCCGAGGCCAACGAAGCCGCCATCAAGCTGGCCCGCCTGTTTGCCCACAAGCATAAGAACATCGCCAATCCCGCCATCATCGTGATGGAAAACTCCTTCCACGGCCGCACCCTGGCCACGCTGTCGGCCACCGGCAACGCCAAGATCCAGGAAGGCTTCGGGCCGCTGGTGGAAGGCTTCGTGCGCGTACCCTTCGACGACCTCGCCGCCATTGAAAAGGCGGCCGCGGAAAACCCGAACATCGTCGCCGTGCTGGTCGAGCCCATCCAGGGCGAGAGCGGCGTGCGCACCGCGAAGCAGGGCTTTGGTTACCTCACGGCGCTGCGCGCGCTCTGCGACAAGCACGACTGGCTGCTGATGCTGGACGAGATCCAGACCGGCAACGGCCGCACCGGCAAGTATTTCGCCTACCAGCACGCCGGCCTCCTGCCAGACGTCTGCACCACGGCCAAGGGCCTGGGCAATGGCTTCCCCATTGGCGCCTGCCTGGTTTCCGGGAAGGCGCGCGATCTGTTCGGCCCGGGCAAGCACGGCACCACCTATGGTGGCACCCCGCTCGCCTGCCGCGCCGCCCTGGCCACCATCGGCGAGCTGCTGAAGGGCCCGATCGACAATGCCGCCGCCATGGGCGAGCGTATCCGCCAGGGCTTCCTGGAGCAGCTCGGTGACCTGGGCGTCAGCGTCGAAGGCGCCGGCCTCATGATCGGCGTGGTGCTGCCGCGCCCCTGCACCGAACTTGTGGCCCGCGCCCGCGAGGCCGGCATCCTGCTCATCGTCTCTGCAGAGCACCGCATCCGTCTGCTGCCGGCGCTGACCATCAACGCCGACGAGGCCGACCAGCTGGTGGCGCGCATTTCCGTGCTGGTGCGCGACTTCCTGGCAGAAGGGGCGTCGGCATGAGCGTGCGGCACTTCCTGACCCTGCTCGACTTCACGCCGCAGGAACTGCGGCAGGTGCTGGACCGCGCCATCGTCCTGAAGAAGATGCACTACGACGGCGTCATCTACGAGCCGCTGAAGAACAAGGTGCTGGGGATGATCTTCGAGAAGTCCTCCACCCGCACCCGCGTCTCCTTCGAGGCGGGCATGGCCCAGTTCGGCGGCTCGGCGATCTTCCTGTCGCCGCGCGACACCCAGCTCGGCCGCGGCGAGCCGGTGGAGGATGCCGCGCGTGTCATCTCGCGCATGGTCGACGTGGTCATGATCCGCACCTTCGGCCACGACATCATCGAGCGCTTCGCGGAATACTCACGGGTGCCGGTGATCAATGCGCTGACCGACGAGCACCACCCCTGCCAGCTCATGGCCGACCTGCAGACCTTCCTCGAGCACCGCGGCGAGCTGGCCGGCAGGACCTTCGCCTGGGTGGGCGACGGCAACAACATGTGCAACAGCTATATCCATGCCGCGCACCAGTTCGACTTCCAGCTCAAGATCGCCTGCCCCTACGGCTTCGAGCCCGATCCCGAGCTGATGGCCAAGTACAAGCGCAACGTGGAGCTGGTGAAGACGGCCGAGGATGCCGCCCGCGGCGCCCACCTGATCGCCACCGATGTCTGGACGTCGATGGGCCAGGAGTCCGAGCAGAGCGTGCGCAAGCGCCGCTTCAGCATGTACCAGATCAACCCGCGCCTGATGGACATGGCGGCGTCCGATGCGCTGTTCATGCACTGCCTGCCGGCGCATCGCGGCGAGGAGATTTCCGAGGACATGCTGGACGATCCGCGGGCGGTGGTCTGGGATGAGGCGGAGAACCGCCTGCATGCGCAGAAGGCCCTGCTGGAGTTCCTGGTGGTCGGGGCGGACGGAGGGAAGCGCGGCTGAGGAGTCACCTGCTCCCGCCCTCGTCTTTCGCTATTCAGATCGGGCTTCAGCCAGGCTGTTCCTGCCCTGGCCTCCTGTGAAGTTTGGGGCGCTGGGCTTGGCTCCTGCCCTGACCTCCTGTGATGTTTCGGGCGCTGGGCTTGGCTCCTGCCCTGACCTCCTGTGAAGTTTCGGGCGCTGGGCTTGGCTCCTGCCCTGACCTCCCTTGAAGTTTCGGGCGCTGGGCGGGACGTGCCCCCGCCTCCGGCAGGAGCACATCCCACCCATCACCCAAGACTTTTCGCGGGCCCCGGCTGAAACCTCGGCCGGTGGCCGTCGGCTCCGCCTCAAGCCCCTCAAGAACCACCGCCCTCTCGACGGAAGCACCGTCCCTCACCGACCCCACTATGCCCTTCTGCCCTTCTGCCCTTCTGTACTTCTGTACTTCTGCCCTTCTGCCCTTCTGCCCTTCTGCCCTTCTGTACTTCTGCCCTTATGTACTTCTGAAGCTCTGAAGCTCTGAAGCTCTGAAGCTCTGAAGCTCTGAGATTCGGAGATTCTGCTGAGGCGAAGCCGACAGCCACCGGGCACGGCACTTGCCGGGGCACAACGGGAAGCGCTTGGGTGGAGGGGAGGCGGTCTTCCTGCCAGAGGCGGGGAGACCGCCTCCCCGGAGCCCGAAAAGCACCGCGGCCCGCTACGCCCGCAAGTCCCCTAACCTCCTAACCCCCAAACCCCAAACCCCAAACCCCACTCCGATGCCGACGCCACCCGGCGTACCGCGTCCAGCCAGCCCTGGTACAGCGTCTCGCGCTGCTCCTCCGGCATCACCGGCGTGAACTCGCGATCGCACTTCCACAGCTCGGCGATCGCCTCCAGCGACTCGAACATCCCGACCTGCAGGCCGGCCAGGTAGACCGCGCCCAGTGCCGTGGTTTCGGTCACCGTGGGACGATCCACCGGCACGCCGAGGATATCCGCCAGGCGTTGCGACACCCAGTTGTTCACCACCATGCCGCCATCGATGCGTAAGGTATGCACGGCATCGGCGCCGTCGCGGCGCATCGCCTCCATGAGGTCGCGGGTCTGGAAACAGACCGACTGCAGGCCGGCGGTGACGATCTCGCCGATGCCGGTATCGCGGGTCAGGCCGAAGATGGCGCCGCGCGCATGCGGATCCCAGTAGGGCGCGCCGAGTCCGGTGAAGGCCGGCACCAGGTAGACGCCGCGGGCGTCGCCGGTCTGCTCGGCGATGCTTTCCGTTTCCGAGGCCTTGCCGATGAGCTTCAGGCCGTCGCGCAGCCACTGGATGGTGGCGCCGGCGACGAAGATGCTGCCTTCGATGGCATAGGTGGTCTTGCCGCCCAGGCGGTAGCCCACCGTGGACAGCAGGCGGTTGCTGGAGCGCACCAGCTTGTCGCCGGTATTCATGACCATGAAGCAGCCGGTGCCGTAGGTGCTCTTCACCATGCCGGGCTTGAAGCAGGCCTGGCCGATGAGCGCGGCCTGCTGGTCGCCGGCCATGCCGCCAACCAGGATGGAGGCCCCCAGGAAGTCGACCGTGGTGCGGCCGAAGTCGGCGCTGGAATCCTTCACCTCGGGCAGCACCGCGCGCGGAATGCGGAACAGCGCCAGCAGCTCGTCGTCCCACTGCTGGGTATTGATGTTGAACACCAGAGTGCGTGAGGCATTGGTGGCATCGGTGGCATGCGACTGGCCCCCGGTGAGTTTCCACAGCAGCCAGGTGTCGATGGTGCCGAAGGCCAGCTCGCCCTTCTCGGCGCGTGCGCGGGCGCCCTCCACGTTATCCAGCAGCCAGGCGAGCTTGGTGGCGGAGAAGTAGGGATCGAGCAGGAGTCCGGTTTTCTCCTGCACCTGCGCTTCGTGGCCCTGCTTTTTCAGCTGCTCGCAGACCGCCGCGGTGCGCCGATCCTGCCAGACGATGGCGGGATGCACCGGGGCGCCGCTGACGCGGTCCCAGAGCACGGTGGTCTCACGCTGGTTGGTGATGCCGATGGCGGCAATGTCGGTGGCCTTCATGCCGGCCTTGCGCAACGCCTCGCGGCAGACGCTTTCCACGCCCCACCAGATCTCCAGGGCGTCATGTTCCACCCAGCCATCGGCGGGAAAGTGCTGTTTGAATTCGAGCTGGTGGGAGGCGACGGCATGGCCGGCGGCGTCGAAGACGATGGCGCGGGTGCTGGTCGTGCCCTGGTCGATGGCAAGCAGGTGGGTGGCGCTCATGGGGGCTCCGGATCATGACGGGACGCGCCGGGCGTCCGGGTTGTATCGTTGCCGCATCTTCGGCAAGGCCGGCCACTGCGACAAGGACATCGACGGACAGCGGACAGACATATTCTTTTTTGACGGTACCACGGCGCGCTCGCGTCAGGGCGGGCGACGGCGGCAGCAGCGACAGGCAGGACAGGGCTGGAGCCTGCGCCCGGCGAATCAGCGGCGGCGCCAGAGCCCGACAGCAGTCAGCGGAGGAACGTCCCGGCAGCGCCTTCCGGCCCCGGGCTCAGCCCTCGCCATAGCCCTGCGGATTCAGCGACTGCCAGCGCCAGGCATCACGGCACATGGCCTCGATGCCGCGACTGGCGCGCCAACCCAGCAGCCGCTCCGCCAGGGCGGGATTGGCGTAGCAACTGGCCGCGTCGCCGGGGCGGCGGGCAACGATCTCGTAGGGCACCGGGCGACCGCTGGTGGCCTCGAAGGCGTGCAGCAACTCCAGTACGGAGCAACCGCGGCCGGTGCCCAGGTTGATGGCGGTGGCGCCGCCGGGGCGCGCCGAGGCCAGCCAGTCCAGTGCCTGCACATGGCCCTGGGCCAGGTCCACCACATGGATGTAGTCGCGCACCCCGGTGCCGTCGGGCGTGGCGTAGTCCCCGCCAAAGACGCGCAGCCGGGGCAGACGCCCCACCGCCACCTGAGTGACGAAGGGCATGAGGTTGTTGGGGATGCCCGCGGGGTCCTCGCCGATGCGGCCGCTCTCGTGCGCACCTACCGGATTGAAGTAGCGCAGCAGCGCCACCTGCCAGGCCGGCTCGGCGACGACCATGTCCCGCAGCATGTCCTCGATCATCAGCTTGGTGCGGCCATAGGGATTGATCGCCGCCAGCGGCGCATCCTCGGCCAGCGGCACCTGCTCGGGAATGCCGTAAACGGTGGCGGAAGAGCTGAACACCAGGGTGCGGCAGTCTGCCTCGCGCATGACCTCGACCAGCGCCAGGGTGCTGCCGAGGTTGTTGTCGTAGTAGCGCCAGGGCTCGGCAACCGACTCGCCCACGGCCTTGAGGCCGGCGAAGTGGATCACGGCGTCTGGCCGCTCGGCGGCAAACACCGCGCGCAATCCGTCGCGGTCGCGCACATCCAGCTCGTGCACGGGAAAATCGCGCCCGGCAATTTCGCGGACGCGCGCCGGCGCCGTGCGGCTGCTGTTGCAGAAATTATCGACCACGACGGGCGTATGCCCCCTGGCCAGCAGCTCCACGCAGGCGTGGGAGCCGATATAGCCGGCGCCCCCGGTGACCAGCACCTTCATCAGATCGCCTCCCCGCGGCCAATGCCGAAGTAACGAAAACCCGTTGCCTGCAGCGCGCCCGGTGCCAGGAAATTGCGACCGTCAAACAGCGCGGCCTGGCGCATGCGCGGCGCCAGCACCGCAAAGTCCACCGCTGCAAATGCAGGCCAGGCCGTCACCAGGGCGATGGCATCAGCGCCGTCGGCCGCCGCCTCGGCGGAGTCGGAAAACTCGAGCAGCGCCTCTTCAGGATAGACCTTGCGCAGCGCCTCGCCCGCTTCCGGGTCGAAGACGCGCGTACGACAGCCTTGCGCCCAGAGCGCCTTCAGCAAGGCATGCACCACCGAGTTGCTGACGCTGGCCGTGCCGGGCTTGAAGGCCGCGCCCCAAACCGCGACGGTGCGGCCGCTGAGCTCGCCGCGAAAAAAGCGCCAGATCTTGCGAAACAGGATCTCGCGCTGGGAGTCGTTGATGGCCAGCACGGCGTCGATGAGGCCGGCCGTGTCCAGCTCCTCCTGCACGGTGCGGGCAAAGGTGAGCAGGTCGTTGGCAAAGCTGGGACCGCCGAAGCCGCAGCCGGCCTGCAGGTAATCGCCGCCCACGCGCGGATCGGCGGCCATGCCCTCGCGCACCTGCTCGATATCCACGCCCAGCTTCTCGGACAGCGCCGCCATCTCGTTCATGAAACTGATGCGCGTGGCGAGCATGGCGTTGATGCCGAACTTGATGAGCTCGGCGCTGGCCACCGGCACCACCATGACCTTGCGCGCCTGTTGCAGGAAAGGCTGCAGGCAGGCGCGGGCGACCGCCACCAGGGCCGCATCCTCGGCGCCCAGCAGGAACAGGTCGGGATGCTCGAAATCGGCCAGGGCGCGACCCTCGCGGATAAACAGGGGCAGCGTGCCGAGCAGGCGGCGGCCGTCGCCCTCGGCACGCAGGCGCTCCAGCACGCCGACCTCGAGCTGGCTCAGCACCAATACGTGCAGCTCGCGGCCCGCGGCCTGCAGTGGCGCCAGCGCGGCACGCAGACTGTCCTCGCTGTAATCGTCGGCGAGCAGGTGCAATTCGGCCACGGCGCGGTTGTCGTCAACCAGGCGCAGGCAGCCGGCCGCCTGCTGCGCGGCGATGAGGGCGGCAAGGCCGGCCTCGCGCGAAGGGTCGAAGGCCTCTGCCGACCCCGGTGCTGTCCGGTGCAGGCTGACGCTATGGCCTTTTTCCGCCAGCTTGGCGGCGGCCACCCAGGCGTAGTGGGTATGGCCATGCACGGCCACCTGCGTGATCACGGACACGCTCATGACGCACTCCTTCCGCCGGCGCGGATATGGCGCATCAAGGCCTCGGTGGAACCATCGAAGGCCTCGCCGCCGCCGGACGCCAGCGCCTGCAGGGTCTCGTCCGCAATCTGCTTGCCAAGTTCCACGCCCCACTGGTCGAAGGGATTGATGTCCCAGATCACCGACATGACAAAGACCTTGTGTTCGTACAGCGCCAGCAGCGCGCCCAGGCTGTAGGGTGTGAGCTTGTCCAGCAGCAGCGTGGTCGACGGCTGGTTGCCGCGGTAGCGGCGGAACTCGGGGGCGGCGCTGCCGCCGGCGACGCAATCGTCGCCCAGCATCAGCACCCGCGACTGCGCCAGGCAATTGGCCAGCGCCAGTTGGTGCTGCAACTGCAGGCTGTCGTGGCGGGCGCTGCCATAGCGGCGCACCGGTGCGATGAAGTCGCTGGAGACCGCCTGCGTGCCCTGGTGCAGCAACTGGTAGAACGCGTGCTGGGCATTGGGGCCCACCTCGCCCCAGAGCACGGGGCAGGTGGCATAGTCGAGGGCGTCACCCTGGCGGCTCACGGACTTGCCGTTGCTCTCCATCTCCAGCTGGGACAGGTAGGTCGGGAAGAACTTGAGGCGGCCGTCATAGGGCAGCACGGCGTGGGCGCGGATATCCAGGAAGGTGGCGTTCCACACGCCGATCAGCCCGAGCAGCACCGGCAGGTTGTCCGCCAGCGGCGTGTCACGGAAATGGAGGTCCATGAAGCGGGCACCGGCCAGCAGGTCGCGGAAGCCCTGCATGCCGATCTTGAGGGCCAGCGGCAGGCCCACCGCCGACCACAGCGAAAAGCGGCCGCCCACCCATTCCCACAGCAGGATCTGGTTGGCCTCGGGCAGGCCCCATTCGCTCATGCGCCCGGCATTGGCGGACACCCCGATGAAGTGATGCCGCAGCAGCATGTCCACATCGTCCAGTTCGGAGCGCATCCACTGCAGCGCCGTGCGCGCGTTGGACAGCGTGTCCACGGTGCTGAAGGACTTGGAAGACACGATGAAGAGCGTGGTCTCGGGGCGCAGCGCGCGCAGCAGGTCGGCGATCTGGGTGCCGTCGATGGAGCTGACGAAGTGCAGGCGCAGCGCGGGCGCGGCCGGCGCCGCAAATTCGCCGAGCGCGGTACAGGCCATGAATGCGCCAAGGTCGGAGCCGCCGACACCGATATTGACGACGTCGGTGATGGCACGGCCGGACCAGCCGCGCCACTGCCGCGAGTGCACCCGCTCCACGACGGATTCCATGCGGGCCAGGCTGTCCTGCACTTCGGGGATGATGTTGCGGCCCCCGACCGTGACGGTATCACCGGCGTCGGCACGCAGGGCGCTGTGCAGTGCCGGGCGCGCCTCGGTGTTGTTGACGGCTTCGCCGCGCAACAGGGCGGCGGTGGCGGCCTCCAGGCCGCAGGCACGGGCCAGCTCAAGTAGTGCATCGAGCTCGCGCGCATCCAGGCGCTGCTTGCTGAAATCCATGAACAGCGGGCCGGCCGCGCGACTGAAGGCAGCCGCGCGGTCGCCAGCGCTCCAGAGTTCGCGCAGGTGGCGGGGACGGGCGGCGGCGGCCAGCTGCTCGAGGTGCTGCCAGGCCGGCAGGAAGGTGCGGGACATGGCCTCAGCCCAGCCGGTCGCGCAGCCAGTCGCGCAGGGGCGCGGCCAGCTCGGGATCACGCAGCGCGAAAGCCATGTTGGCCTGCAGGTGACCGAGCTTGCTGCCGCAGTCATAGCGCGTGCCGGCAAAACGGTGCGGCCGGAACTCGGTGCCGGCCAACAACGCGGCGATGGCGTCGGTGAGCTGGATCTCGCCGCCGGCGCCCGGCGCCGCATGCTCGAGGACATCGAAGATGGTGCCCGGCAGCACATAGCGGCCGACGATGGCGAGCGTGCTGGGCGCCACCTCGGGCCTGGGCTTTTCCACCACGCCGCTGATGCGCTCCCCCTGCAGCGACACCACGCCGTAGCGATCGGTCTTCTCGCGCGGCACCTCCTCCACGGCCAGCGAGTAGGCGCCGCTGGCGCGGTGCAGCGCCACCATGTCGGCCAGGCAGCCCGGGGCGGGGCCGTCAACCAGATCGTCGGGCAACATCACGGCAAAGTCGCGGCGGCCCACCACCGGCCGCGCGCACAGCACCGCATGGCCGAGGCCGAGCGCCTGCGGCTGGCGTACCGCGGTCACGGTCATGCCGCGGGGCAGCACGCTGCGCACCTGCGCGAGCATCTCGGTCTTGCCACGCCGCTCCAGCATGCTCTCGAGCTCCCAGGAGTGGTCGAAGTGATCCTCGATGGCGCGCTTGGAGGCGCTGGTCACCAGCACGATCTCGCGGATGCCGGCGCGCGCCGCCTCCTCGACGGCGAGCTGCACCAGCGGCACGTCCACGATCGGCAGCATTTCCTTGGGCACGGCCTTGGTGGCCGGCAGGAATCGTGTGCCGAGGCCGGCCACGGGAAGAACGACAACATCAATCGACACGGAAGGACTCCAGTTGCTGGTCAGCGAAGGCGCCGGGCGCCCCGCGAAAGGGCGGCGGCATTCCTGGCCGGCCCCGGTAAAAAATGCCTACAGCCGCCAGGCGACAAAACCCGCCTGCTGCAGGCGCTCGCGATCCCAGGCCGACTTCACGTCGATGAAGGGCGCGCCCGCCCCCGCCTTCTGCGCCAGCAGGGCCAGGTCCACCGCCTTCACGGCGTCATGCGCCACCGCCGCCACCACGGCGGCAATCTTCGCCACCTCCGCCAGGTCCGCCACGAGCTCGACCCCGTACTCGTGGCGCGCCTCGTCGGCTGCCGCCACCGGGTCCCAGATCACCACCCGGAGCCCGTAGTCCTCGAGCTCATGCACGATGTCGATGACCTTGCTGTTGCGGATGTCGGCGCAGTTTTCCTTGAAGGTCATGCCCATCACCAGCACGGTGGCGCCGGCCTGCATGCGCCCGGCGCGCACCATCTGCTTGATGGCCTGCGAGGCCACGTACGAGCCCATGCGGTCGTTGACACGGCGCGCGGCCAGGATCACCGCCGGGTTGTAGCCCAGGGTGGCGACCTTGTGCGTCAGGTAGTAGGGGTCGACGCCGATGCAGTGGCCGCCAACCAGGCCCGGGCGGAAGGGCAGGAAGTTCCACTTGGTGCCGGCGGCTTCCAGCACCTCCAGGGTGTCGATGCCCATCATGTTGAAGATGATGGCCAGCTCGTTCACCAGCGCGATGTTGACGTCGCGCTGGGTGTTCTCGATGACCTTGGCCGCCTCGGCGACGCGGATGCTGGAGGCGCGGAACACGCCCGCCTCGACCACCAGCGCATACAGTGCCGCCACCTGTTCCAGGGCCTCGGCATCCTCGCCGGCGACGATCTTGATGATGGTCTCCAGGCGATGCACCTTGTCGCCCGGGTTGATGCGCTCCGGCGAGTAGCCGAGCTTGAAGTCGATGCCGCGGGTCTTGCCGGACAGCCGCTCCAGGATGGGCGCGCAGACCTCGTCGGTGACGCCCGGGTAGACCGTGGACTCGTAGATCACGATGGCGCCCTGCTTCAGGTGCGGGGCGATGGTCTCGGTGGCGCGCACCACCGGCGTCAGGTCGGGGTTCTTGGCGTTGTCGATCGGCGTCGGCACCGCCACCACGACGAAGTCGGCGGCGGCGAGGTCGGCGGCGTCGCTGCTGAAGCGCAGGCATTTGGCGGCGGCAAAGGCGGCGGCGTCCATCTCGCCGGTAGGATCGCCGCCTTCGCGGTAGGCCTGCAACTTGGCTTCGCTGATGTCGAAGCCGAGGGTGTCGAGCTTACGGCCGAAGGCCAGGGCCAGCGGCAGGCCGACATAGCCCAGGCCGACGATGGCCACGGTCTTGCGGGTGATGTCCTGCATGATCATTCGCCTCCTGCGGCAGTGAGGCTGCACTCGCGGTAACCGGGCAGCCGGCCCCAGTCGCTCTCAAGCTCCGGTGCCGGGACGGCGATGACCGCCTGCGGGTGCAGCGCCGCCTCACGGGGCAGGCCCGCCCCGGTGAAGTCGGCAATCAGGCCGGCGCGGGCCTTTTGGCAGAGCCACTTCACGTCGCGCTCCTGGCACCGCTCCAGCGGGCACTTCACGTAGACCCCGATGTCGTCCCCTGCCGGCATCGACATGGAGGCGCCGCCGGTCAGGGCTCATTCGGCGGGGGAAGTCCCCGGAATCAAGCGCCCCGGCACGGGTTTTGATGGCCCCGATGGTAGCATCGCCGGCGCCGCGGGGCCTAGCGGCCACGCCCCCGGAAAACACCGACAGGTGCCTGTTTTCACTCTGATTTTCAGGCGGGGCGGGCGAGGTACCAGCGCACCGTGGCCGCCAGTCCCGCATCGAAGTCCACGGCAGGCGCCCAGCCCAGCTCCCGGCGCAGGCGGGAGGCGTCAATGGCATAGCGGCGGTCGTGGCCGGGGCGGTCCGCCACGTGCCGCAGCAGCCGGCCATGCGGCGCCCCCGCCGGCAGCAACCCGTCCATGATGGCGCAGAGGCGCTGCACCAGTTCCCGGTTGCTGCACTCGTGGCCGCCGCCGATATTCCAGCTGCTGCCGGGGGCGGCCCCCCGCAGCACCGCCAGCAGGGCGGCGCAGTGGTCGTCCACGTGCAGCCAGTCGCGGCGCTGGGCGCCATCGCCATAGACCGGAATGAAGCGCCCGGCACGGCAGCTGGCGATGATCACCGGAATGAATTTCTCGGCATGCTGGCGCGGGCCGTAGTTGTTGCTACAGGCGGAAATCAGCGTGGGAAGGCCCCAGGTGGACGTCCAGGCCCGCACCAGGTGGTCAGCGGCCGCCTTGCTGGCGGCATAGGGCGAGCGCGGTGCGTAGGGACTTTTCTCGGTGAAGGCAGGCGCGTCCGGGGCCAGATCGCCGTAGACCTCGTCGGTGCTGATGTGGTGAAAGCGGCGGCTGGCGGCCAGCACGTCGGCACTCAGCCCCTGCTCGTCCCGCCACACTTCGCGCACCGCCTCGAGCAGCGCGAAGGTGCCCTCGACGTTGGTGCGGATAAAGGCCGCGGGGCCGGCGATGGAGCGATCGACATGGCTTTCGGCGGCAAAATTCACCACGGTGTCGATGGCGTGGTCGCGCAACAGGCGACGCAGCAGGGCGACGTCGTTGATGCTGCCCTGCACGAAGTGGTGCCGCGCCGGATCCGGCACGCCGTCCAGGTGGGCGCGGTCGCCGGCATAGGTCAGCGCATCCAGGGTCACTACCCGCACCGCGGGCATCGCGGCCAGCAGCCGGTGCACATAGGTGGCGCCGATAAAGCCGGCGCCTCCCGTGACCAGGACATTGCGGGGCTGGTAGCTCATGTCATCTCTCCGGGACGGCCAGTTCATCGAGCACGGCAGCCAGGCCCGCGCGCCAGTCGGGCGCCACCAGGCCGAGCCGGCGTTCGGCCCGGGTGCAGTCCAGGCAGGCGTTGGCCGGGCGCAGGGACGCGCCCGGCCAGGCCGCGGCCGTGATTTCCTGCAGCGGCGGCACCGTCGCCAGTAAACCGCGCGCCTGCGCCGCCGCCAGCACGGTCTGCGCAAAAGCATGGCGGGACAGGCAGGGGCGCCCCGCCAAATGATAGGTGCCCCAGGGCAGGCCCGCCCCGGCCAGGTGCCGGGCCGCCAGCGCCAGCAGCGCCGCCGCCAGCGCCGCCGCCGGCGTGGGACCGCCCACCTGGTCGCCAACCATCGCCAGCGCCTCGCCGGCACGGGCGCGCGCCAGCAGTGTCTTCACGAAGTTCCGTCCCTGGGCGCCAAACACCCAACTGGTGCGCAGGATGACATGCGCCGGCAGGCGGGCGCGGATGGCCGCTTCCCCGGCCGCCTTGCTGCGGCCGTAAACACCGAGCGGCGAGAGCTCGTCGTCTTCGCGCCAGGGGCGGCCACGGCGGCCGTCGAAGACATGGTCGGTGGAGAGATGCAGCAACGGGATGGCGGCCGCGGCGCAGGCTGCCGCCAGCACGCCAGGGCCGTCGCGGTTGGCGGCAAAGGCCGCTGCCGGCGCGCGCTCGGCGCCGTCGACATCGGTCCAGGCGGCCGCATTGATCACCAGGCGGGCGCCATGCTCGCGCAGCGCGGCCGCCACGGCGGCGGCATCGGTGATATCGAGCGCCGCACGCGCCAGGCCCACGACCGTGAGCGCCTGTCCGTCCGCAACGGCTGCTCCTGCCGGCAGCGCCCCCGTCGGCCCCGGCACGGCAATCCCCGCCACGGTCGCTGCCGCCGGGCGGACAGCGGGCGTCACCGCCAGGCGCAGCAACTCGCGCCCGACCTGACCGCCCGCACCGGTGACCAGGATCACCGCCTAGCCCTCATACACGGGCAGCCATTCCCGCGGCTGCGCCGCCAGGCGCGGCAGCGCGCGGTCCTTGGCCGAGAGTTGCCACGGCCCGGCCCCGGGCCAGACGATGTCAAGATCGGGATCGTCCCAGGCAATGCCGGTATTGGATTCCGCGTGATAGTAGCTGCTGCACTTGTAGGCCACGTCAGCCGCCTCCGAGAGCACGCAGAAGCCATGGGCGAAGCCGGGCGGAATCCACAATTGCTGGTGCAGCACATCATCGAGCACCTGGCCCACCCACTGGCCGAAATGCGGGGAGCCACGGCGCACATCCACGGCGACGTCGAAAACACGTCCGCGCAGGGTGCGCACCAGCTTGCCCTGCGGATTCACGTGCTGGTAGTGAAGACCGCGCAGCACGCCACGACTCGAGCGCGAGTGGTTGTCCTGCACCAGGGCCGCGTCAATGCCGGCCTCGCGCAGCCAGCTGTCGCGAAACGATTCCAGCAGGAAGCCGCGCTCGTCGCGGAAAATGTCGGGCTGCAGCAGCAGTACGCCCGGCAGCGCCGTCGGCGAAATCTTCACGGTGCGCTCCGGCGCGCCAGCAGCGCCTGCAGATAGCGGCCGTAGCTGCTGGCCGCGCAGCGCGCCGCCATGGCCTCGACCTGCGCCGGTCCGATCCAGCCCTGCGCCAGCGCGATTTCCTCGGGGCAGGCGATCTGCAGGCCCTGCCGCTCCTGCATGACGTGGATGAAATTGGCGGCCGCCAGCAAGGATTCGTGGGTGCCGGTGTCCAGCCAGGCGAAGCCCGGCCCCAGGCATTCCACCTGCAGGTCGCCGCGCTCCAGGTACAGGCGGTTGAGGTCAGTGATTTCCAGCTCGCCGCGCGCCGAGGGGGTCAACGTGCGCGCCAGCGCCACCGCGTCGGCGTCGTAGAAGTACAGGCCGGTCACCGCCTGCCGTGAGCGTGGCTGGCGTGGCTTTTCCTCCAGGCCGGTGGCGCGGCCCCCGGCATCGAAACTCACCACGCCATAGCGCTCGGGATCGGCCACCGTGTAGGCAAAGATGGTGGCGCCGCGCGGGCGCGCCGCGGCCTGCCGCAGCAGCGCCTCCAGGCCATGGCCGTGGAACAGGTTGTCGCCCAGCACCAGCGCGACCGGCTCGCCGGCGATGAAGTCGGCGCCGATGAGCAGGGCCTGGGCAATGCCCTCCGGCGCCGGCTGCTCGGCATAGCGAAGGGACACGCCCCACTGGGAACCATCGCCGAGCAGGCGCTGGAAGGCGGGGCGATCCTGCGGCGTGGTGATGACGAGGAGGTCGCGGATGCCGGCCTGCATGAGCGTGCAGAGCGGGTAATAGACCATTGGCTTGTCATAGACCGGCATCAGCTGCTTGCTGACCGGCAGCGTCAACGGATGCAGCCGGCTGCCGCTGCCGCCCGCCAGTACGATGCCCTTGCCTGTCATTGCCGCGCTCCTCGTCTATGCCGCCAGTCTAAGGCCTGCCGGCAGCCCCGCCAAACCGGCGGCGACGCCCCAAGAAAAAGGGCGGCCGAGGCCGCCCTTCTCCGGACACGGACCGCCGCCGTCAGTCCTTGCCGACCGCGTCCCAGTCCTTCACGCCCCAGTCCGGGAACTGCTCGCGCACGAAGGCGTGCAGTTCCTGCGGATCCAGTGACCGCAGCAGCTCGCGGTTGCGCGCCTTGAGCCGGTCGCCATCCACTGCCGCCGCGGCGGCAATCATGCCGGCGCCGGCCGTGGCATTGGTCAAACGATCGATCAGGATGAAGCTGCCCGTGCCGCGGCAGGCGCGATAGACATCAAAGGCCACCGGCGCATTGACCACCACCCGACACAAGCCGATCTCGTTGAGGCCGAGCTGGCTGGAATCGACATGCTCCAGCGAGTTGACGTCGATGCGGTGCAGGATGCGGTCCACGCGTCCGAACACGCTCTTGCCGGACAGCTTGAAGATGTATTCCTTGCCGAGCTGCAGAGGGCTGTCGTTCATCCAGACCACGTGGGCATCGAAGGACTGCGACACGGACGGCGCCTGCTCGGCGCTGCGCACGATCATGTCGCCGCGCGAGCAGTCGACCTCGTCCTCCAGCGTCAGCGTGATGGCCTGGCCGACAAAGGCGTGCTCCTCGAAGCCCTGTGCCGTCAGGACCTCCTTGACCCGGCTCTGGCGCCCGGAGGGCAGCACGGTAATGGCGTCGCCCTTCTGGATCATGCCGGCGGAGACGGTGCCACAGAAGCCGCGGAAGTCCAGGTTGGGCCGGTTCACGTACTGCACCGGAAGGCGGAAGGCCTCCAGGGCGACGTCGTGATTGACCTCGACCGATTCCAGCAGGTTCATCAGCGTCGGGCCCTGGTACCAGGGCATTGCCTCGGTGGCGGTAACCACGTTGTCGCCACGCAGCGCCGAGATCGGCACGAAACGGATGTCGGGAATATCAAGCTGCTTGGCGAATTCCGTGTAGTCGGCGCGAATGCGATTGAAGACGTCTTCGCTGTAGGCGGCGATGTCCATCTTGTTGATGGCGACGATCACGTGCTTGATGCCCAGCAGGCTCACGATATAGCTGTGGCGGCGGGTCTGCGTCTTCACGCCGTAGCGGGCGTCGATAAGGATGATCGCAAGGTTCGACATCGAGGCGCCGGTCGCCATGTTGCGCGTGTACTGCTCGTGGCCCGGGCAATCGGCAATGATGAACTTGCGCTTTTCCGTACTGAAGTAGCGGTAGGCCACGTCGATGGTGATGCCTTGCTCGCGCTCGGCCTGCAGGCCGTCCACCAGCAGCGCCAGATCGATTTCCTGGTCGGTGGTGTTGTATTTCTGCGAGTCCTTCTGGATGGCGGCAAGCTGGTCTTCAAAGATCAGCTTGGAGTCATGCAGCAGGCGGCCGATCAGCGTGCTCTTGCCATCATCCACATTACCGCAGGTGATGAAGCGCAGCATGTCCTTGTCCTCGTGCTGCTTGAGGTAGCCAAGGATGTCGCTTTCGATAAGGTCGGATTGATGGGACATCAGAAGTAGCCCTCCATCTTTTTCTTTTCCATGGAACCCGAGGAGTCGTGATCAATGACACGACCCTGACGCTCAGAGGTCTTGGTCAGCAGCATTTCCTGGATGATGTCCGGCAGCGTCGCGGCCTCGGACTCCACGGCGCCGGTGAGCGGGTAGCAGCCCAGGGTGCGGAAGCGGACGAACTTCTTTGTGATCGATTTTTTCTCGTCATCGCTCAGATAGGTGAGGATGCGCTCGTCGTCGATCATGATCAGGGTGCCGTCGCGCTCGATCACCGGGCGCTCCGCCGCGAAATAGAGCGGCACGATCTCGATGTTCTCCAGGAAGATGTACTGCCAGATATCCAGCTCGGTCCAGTTCGACAGCGGGAAGACGCGGATGCTCTCGCCCTTGTCGATGCGGCTGTTATAGAGGTTCCACAGCTCGGGGCGCTGGTTCTTGGGATCCCAGCGGTGGTTCTTGTCGCGAAAGGAATACACGCGCTCCTTGGCACGGGACTTTTCCTCGTCGCGGCGGGCGCCGCCGAAGGCTGCGTCGAACTTGTACTTGTTCAGCGCCTGCTTGAGGCCTTCGGTCTTCATGACGTCGGTGTGCTTGGCGGAACCGGCGGTGAAGGGGTTGATGTTGGCCTTCACGCCCTCCTCGTTGATGTGCACGATGAGCTGCCAGTTGTGCTTCTTCGCCATCTCGTCGCGGAAGCGGATCATTTCCTGGAATTTCCAGGTGGTGTCCACGTGCATGAGCGGGAACGGCGGCTTGCCGGGGGCGAAGGCCTTGAGGGCCAGGTGCAGCATCACGGCGGAGTCCTTGCCGATGGAATAGAGCATCACCGGGTTTTCGAACTCCGCGGCGACCTCGCGGATGATGTGGATGGACTCGGCCTCAAGCTGCTTGAGATGCGTGAGGCGCTGTTCGGACAGGTTCAGCATGGCGGACCTTCGGACAGGTGGAGGGCGGGCCCGCGGGCCCCGTTCAGGTGGCGAACTCTAGGCTTTTCCAGTCATTTATGAAAATATTGATTATCAATTAGTCCCATAGGTTTTTATCTATGCACCGGCAGGCCCTGATCCGCGCCACCCACCAGCAGCTCCTGGCCTTCGAGACCACCGCCCGCCTGCTCTCCATGACCCGGGCCGCCGAGGAGCTCAATACCAGCCAGCCCACGGTCTCCATCCAGCTCAGGGAGCTGGCCGAGCAGGTGGGACTGCCCCTGTTCGAGATGCAGGGCCGGCGCCTGGCGCTGACCGAGGCCGGGCGGGAGCTGCAGGAGACGGTGCGCGACATCTTCGCCAGCTGGGGCCGTTTCGAGGCCCGCATTTCCGAGCTGCAGGGGGTGCGGCGCGGCACCTTGCGCCTGGCCGCGGTGACCACCGCCGAATACCTGCTGCCGCAGCTGCTGGGGCCCTTCTGCGATGCCTACCCCGGCATCGAGGTCGAGCTCACGGTGGAGAACCGGCGCACCATCCTGGAACGCCTGGCGCAGGACCGCGACGACCTTACCGTGATCATGGTGCCCCCGGAGGATGCGCGCCTGCGCATCCTGCCCTTCGTCGACAACCCGCTGGTGGTGATTGCCGCCGCCGGCCACCGCCTGGCCGGCAAGCCCAGCGCCCTCAAGCAACTGCAGGAGGAGCGCTGGCTGCTGCGCGAGGCCGGCTCCGGCGGCCGCCTCATCGTGGAGGCGCATTTCGCGAAGGAAGGGTTCGAGCCGCGCGTGGCGATGGCGCTGGGCTCCAACGAGGCCATCAAGCACGCCGTGCAGGGCGGCCTCGGCCTCACCGTGCTGTCGCGGCACGCCCTGGCCGGCAGCACGGGGTTGGTGGAGCTGAAGGTGAAGGGTTTCCCGCTGGCAGGTCAGTTCAGCTTCGTGATGCGCGAAGGCCGCCGCCTCTCCCCCGCCGCCGACGCCTTCCTCGACTTCGCCCGCCAGGCCCTCCCACCCCGTTGAGTTTTTGGGAAGAGCAGGAGCAGGAGCAGGAGCAGGAAAAAAATTATCGGCAGCGAGGCGAAGCCAACGCAACAGCAGCAGGATTGAGGCGGAGCCGACGGCCACCGGCCAATGCTTCAGCCTGGGCCCGCGAAAAGACTTGGGCGATGGGTGGGATGTGTTCTTGCCGGAGGCGAGGGCACGTCCCGCCCAGCGCCCGAAACATCACGAAAGGTCAGGGCAGGAGCCTGACCAGACCCACACTCTCTAGTGCCCGAGATAAGCCGCCCGCACCCGCTCATCCGCCGCCAGCTCCGCCGCCGGGCCGGACAAGGTAATCGCCCCCGACTCCATCACATACGCCCGCGATGCCGCCTGCAACGCCAACCGCGCATTCTGCTCGATCAGCAAGATGGCCACGCCCGCCGCATTGATCTCGCGAATGATGGAAAAGATCTTGTCCACCATGATCGGCGCCAGCCCCATCGACGGCTCATCCAGCAACAACAAGCGCGGCTTGCTCATCAGCGCGCGGCCAATGGCCAGCATCTGCTGCTCGCCCCCGGACAACGTGCCCGCCAGCTGCTGTTCCCGCTCCTTCAGGCGCGGGAACAGCGCATAGGACTTTTCCAGGTCGGTGCGGATCGCCGCCTTGTCGTTACGATGGAAGGCGCCCATCAAGAGATTCTCGGCCACCGTCAGGCGGGCAAAGATGCCGCGGCCTTCCGGCACCAGCGCCAGACCATGACGGACACGGTCATGCGCCGGCACCGTGGCCAGGTCCTGGCCGGCATAACGGATCGTCCCCGTCACCGGCGTCAGCAGGCCACCCAGCGTGTTCAGCGTGGTGGTCTTGCCGGCGCCGTTGGCGCCGATCAGGGTGACCAGCTCGCCCTCCTCCACGGTGAGGCTGATGCCCTTCACGGCCTGGATGCCGCCGTAGGCGACGGCCAGGTCTTCCACACTCAGCAGGCTCATGCCGCGCCACTCCCCAGATAGGCCTCGATGACGCGCGGATCGCCCTGCACCTCGGCCGGCGTGCCCTCGGCGATCTTCTCGCCGAAATCCAGCACCGCGACACGGTCGCAGAGCCCCATCACCAGCTTCACGTCATGCTCGATCAGCAGCACGGTGATGCCGTCACCGCGCACGCGCAGGATGAGCTCGCGCAGGCCGGCAGTCTCGGTGGGGTTCATGCCGGCGGCCGGCTCATCCAGTGCCAGCAGCTTCGGATCGGTCGCCAACGCGCGCGCGATCTCCAGGCGGCGCTGGTCGCCATAGGACAGTTCCTTGGCCAGCTTGTGCGCGGACGGCGTAATGCCGACATAGGCCAGCAGCTCCTGGGCACGGGCGCGGATGGCCTTTTCCTCGGCACGCGCCGCCGGGTGGCGCAGGATGGCGCCCAGCACGCCGGTGCGGCTGCGGCCGTGGCGCGCCACCATCACGTTTTCCAGCGCCGACATGTTGTGGAAGAGGCGGATGTTCTGGAAGGTGCGGGCAATGCCGCGCTGCACGATCTTGTGCGGCTTCAGCGTCAGCGGCAGCGCCTGGCCGGCCAGGATGCGCTCGCCGGCCTCGGCCTGGTAGAGCCCGGTGATGACGTTGAACAGCGTGGTCTTGCCGGCGCCATTGGGCCCGATCAGGCCGTAGACGCAGCCGTCCGGAATCGCGAGGCTGACGTTGTTCAGGGCCTTGAGGCCGCCAAAGCGCTTCTCGATGTTCTTCAGCACCAGGAGGTCAGTCATGGCCTTCCTCCAGTTCCTCGCGGCGGCGCGGCGATGGCCACAGGCCGGCCGGGCGGAACAGCATGACCAGGATCAGCGCGAGCCCGAACAGCAGCATGCGCAGGTTCTCCGGGTCCACCACCTGGCGCTGGAACAGCTCGCGCTGCAAGGGGTTGATGATGTCGCGCAGGAATTCCGGGGTGATGGTGAGCAGCACCGCACCCAGGATCACGCCCGGGATATGGCCCATGCCGCCGAGGACCACCATGCACACCACCATGATGGACTCCATCAGGGTGAAGGACTCGGGACTGACAAAGCCCTGGAAGGCGGCAAAGAGGCCGCCGGCGACGCCGCCGAAGCTGGCGCCCATGGCAAAGGCCAGCAGCTTCACGTTGCGGGTGTTGATGCCCATGGCCTGCGCCGCGATCTCGTCCTCGCGGATGGCCACCCAGGCGCGGCCGATGCGGGAATTCTCCAGGCGCAGACAGATGAACACCGTCAGCAGCGCCAGCGCCAGGAACAGGTAGTAATAGGCGTAGTCGCCGGAATAGCGCTGGCCGAACAGCGTGAAGCCGCTCTCCAGGCGCCAGCCGAAGAGCGAAACGCCGTCGATCATGTTGATGCCCTGGGGGCCGTTGGTGATGTTCACCGGCCGGTCCAGGTTGTTCATGAACAGGCGCACGATCTCGCCGAAGCCGAGCGTGACGATGGCCAGGTAGTCGCCGCGCAGGCGTAGTGTCGGCGCGCCCAGCGTGGCCCCGGCAAGGCAGGCCAGCGCCGCCCCCACGGGCAGGATCAGCCAGGCGGACAGATGCAGGTCGAAGTGCGGCGAGGCGAGGATGGCAAAGATATAGGCGCCGACCGCATAGAAGGCGATATAGCCCAGGTCGAGCAGGCCGGCGTAGCCGACCACGATGTTGAGCCCCAGCGCCAGCATGGCGTAGAGCAGCACGAAATCCAGGATGCGCACCCAGGAATTGCCGAAGGCGCCGCCCATGACAAAGGGCGCCACCGCCAGCGCGATGGCGAAGGCCGAATAGCCGATCCAGACCCGGGCGGGGGTTTTCATCAGGCTCGCTCCCATCACGGCCGCTCCGAGACGCGCTCGCCCATGAGGCCGGAGGGACGGAACACCAGCACCAGGATCAGCACCATGAAGGCGAACACGTCCTGGTACTGCGAGCCCAGCACGCCGCCGGTGAGGTCGCCGATATAGCCCGCGCCCAGGGACTCGATGATGCCGAGCAGCAGGCCGCCGACGACGGCGCCGGCGAGGTTGCCGATGCCGCCCAGCACCGCCGCCGAGAACGCCTTGAGGCCGAGCAGGAAACCCATATAGGAATGCGCCTGGCCGTAGTTGGCCGAGACCATGACCCCCGCCACCGCGCCCAGGCAGGAGCCGAGGATGAAGGTCATGGAGATGACGTGGTTGACGTTGACGCCCATGAGCTGCGCCACCTGCGGGCTCTGCGCGGTGGCGCGCATGGCGCGGCCCAGCCGGGTGCGGTTCACCAGCAGCATGAGCCCGCCCATGATGAGAGCGGCCAGCACGATGATGAGGATCTGCAAGGTGGTGATGGAGGCGCCCAGGAACTGGTGCGGCACGGAGGGCAGCACCTGCGGGAAGGCCACGTACTGGCGGCCCCAGATCATCATCGCCAGGTTCTGCAGCACGATGGACACGCCGATGGCGGTGATGAGGGGCGCCAGGCGCGGCGCATGGCGCAGCGGCCGGTAGGCGACGCGCTCGACGGTAAAGCCGAGCAGCGCGCACAGCGGCACCGCCATCAGCAGGCTCATGGCCACCATGAGCAGGCCGTTGGTCTCGACGCCGGCGCCCAGCAGCAGGTTAAGGCAGGTGATGGTGATCATGGCGCCGATCATGACGATCTCGCCGTGGGCAAAGTTGATGAGCCCCAGGATGCCGTAGACCATGGTGTAGCCGAGGGCGATCAGGGCGTAGATGCTGCCCAGGATGAGGCCGTTGAGGAGTTGCTGAACCAGGGTGTCCAAGGGTGGCGATCCTGCCGTCTAGACGCTTTCGGGGGGCCGGGGGCCTGAAGCGGCGAAGGTTACGCAGGAATCCGGCTTGACTCAACGGGCTGTCGTTTAACGGGCTCTCGTTTAGCAGGTTTGGGCTTCGGGGCCGTGGGCCGGGCGGGTACCCCTCGCGAAATGAGGTGCCCGGCAAGCCAACCCCAATTTCGCGAGGGGCACCCGCCCGGCCCACTCCCGGTAGTGGTGGATTCCCGGTGGGGCACTTTCGCTGGGGAAGGAAACACGTGCTGGTGGCTGGCGGCGGTGCAGGGGCCGAGGGCGGATTCGGATTCGGATTCAGGTGCGGGTGCGGGTGCGGGTGCGGTGACTGGACTGTGCCACGGCCGGCGGCGCAAGGGCCCGCGGAGCCGGAGGCGCCAGCCATAAAGCAGAAGGCCCGCAGATGCGGGCCTTCTGGCAGGGGCGCGGGACTTTACTTGGCGGCCGGGGTGGCCGCCGCGGTCGGGGCGGCAGGCTCGGCGGGGACCGGGGCAACGACGGGGGCGCCGCCGAGGGTCTTCAGCACCTTCCACTCCTTGCCCTCCACACGGTAGACGGTGATGGCGCCGCCCTTGAGGTCGCCCTTGGCATCGAAGGCAACGCGGGCGGTGACGCCGTCGTGGTCGGTCTTGGCCAGCTCGGCGCGGTACTTGGCGGGGTCGATGGAGCCGGCGCGCTTCATGGCCTCGGCCACCACCATCATGGCGTCGTAGCAGTAGGGCGCGTAGAGCTGGATCACGCCGTACTTGGCCTCGAACTTCTGCTTGAACTCGCTGCCATGCGGCATGGTTTCAAGCGGCACGCCCGGCAGCGAGGCGGTGACGCCATCGGCGGCATCGCCCGCCAGCTTGATGAACTCGGCGGTGTGGATGCCGTCGCCGCCCAGGAACTTCGCCTTGAGGCCGAGCGTCTTCATCTGCCGCGCCATGGGCGCGCCCTGGCCGTCCATGCCGCCGAAGAACACCAGGTCGGGCTGCAGGCCCTTGATCTTGGTGAGGATGGCGGTGAAGTCGGAAGCCTTGTCGTTGGTGAATTCGCGCACGATGACAACGCCGCCATTGGCCTTCACGGCCTTGTCGAACTCGTCGGCCAGGCCCTGCCCATAGGCGGTGCGGTCGTCGATGATGGCGATCTTCTTCATCGCCATGTCCTTCACCGCGTACTCGCCCAGCGCCTTGCCCTGCTGCACGTCGTTGGCCATGACGCGGAAGGCGCCGGCGTAGCCCTGCTGGGTGTACTTGGGATTGGTCGCGGAGGGGCTGACCTCGACGATGCCGGCATCGTTATAGATGCGCGAAGCGGGAATCGTGGTACCGGAGTTGAGGTGACCGATGACCACGTTGACGCCGTCATCCACGAACTTCTTGGCCACGGTGGTGGCGATGCGCGGGTCGGCCTGGTCGTCCTCGCTCAGCAGCTCGAAGGTCACCTTCTGGCCGCCGATCTCGAAGCCGCGGGCATTGAGCTCGTCGATGGCCAGGCGGACGCCGTTCTCGTTGTCCTTGCCCAGGTGGGCCTGGGGGCCGGTCAGGGGGGCGGCGTGGCCGATCCGGACCAGGAGGGAGCCGTCGGCGGCCACCGGGGCCTGGGCGTTCTCGTTCTTGCTGCAGGCCGCAAGGCCCAGGGCGGCGGCCAGCGTGGCCAGGGGGAGGAGCTTCTTCATGGGGGTCCCTGCATGATTCCGGAAGGCGGGCATCAGGCCCGCGGGGACACGCCCCGCCAGCCGCACCCGGGACTT
>JAZKHS010000001.1:142339-165798 GCA_040385265.1 Pseudomonadota bacterium
CATCAGGCCCGCGCCGGCCCGGATTATGGCGCGAGCGACTCCGGGCTGCCTAGGGCCGCGGCAGCCGTTACACTAGGCGCCTTTCCCGCCCCAGGTAGCCCGAATCGTGTCCAGCCCTGCCCTCTCCCCCACCGTGGCCCTCACCATCGACCTGATGAGGGAACCCTCCGTCACCCCCTTCGACGCCAACTGCCAGACGCTGATGATCGAGCGCCTGGAGCGCATCGGCTTCACGGTGGAGCGCCTGCGCTTTGGCGAGGTCGACAACTTCTGGGCACGGCGCGGCAGCACAGGCCCGGTACTGGCCTTTGCCGGCCACACCGACGTGGTGCCGACCGGCCCGCTGGAGAACTGGACCGTGCAGCCCTTTGCCCCGGAAATCCGCGACGGCATGCTGATCGGCCGCGGCGCCGCCGACATGAAGGGCTCGCTGGCGGCCATGGTCGTGGCCTGCGAGCGCTTCGTGGCGCAGCACCCGGCGCACCAGGGTTCCATCGCCTTCCTCATTACCAGCGACGAGGAAGGCGTGGCCGTGGACGGCACCGTCAAGGTCGTGCAGACCCTGGAGGCCCGTGGCGAGAAGATCACCTGGGCGGTGGTGGGCGAGCCCTCCTCCGCCAATGTCTTCGGCGACACCATCAAGAACGGCCGCCGCGGCTCGCTCAACGGCGTCCTCACGGTGAAAGGCGTGCAGGGCCACGTCGCCTATCCGCAGCGCGCCGACAACCCCATCCACCGCGCCGCGCCGGCCCTGGCCGAGCTCTGCGCCGAGGTCTGGGACCAGGGCAATGAATTCTTCCCGGCCACCAGCTTCCAGATCAGCAACATCAGCGCCGGCACCGGCGCCAACAACGTCATTCCCGGCGAGCTCAAGGTGGTGTTCAACTTCCGCTTCTCCACGGAAGTGACCGAGCAGCAGCTGCGTGAGCGCACCCACGCCCTCCTGGACAAGCACGGCCTCACCTACGAGCTGCCCTGGAGCCTGTCCGGCCATCCCTTCCTCACCGCCAGGGGCGACCTGGTCGAGGCCGCGGTCGCGAGCATCCGCGAGATCTGCGGCATCGACACCGAACTCTCCACTACCGGCGGCACCTCCGACGGCCGCTTCATCGCGCCCACCGGCGCCCAGGTGGTGGAACTCGGCCCGCTCAACGCCACCATCCACAAGGTCAACGAGGAAGTGCACGCCGCCGACCTCGACACCCTGACGGACGTGTACGAGCGCATGCTCGTGAAGCTGCTGGCCTGATGCTCCAAACCCTGCGCTGCCCGCTCTGCCATGACGCCCTGACCCTCGAGGCCAGCGTCGCGCGCTGCCCGCACGGGCACAGCTTCGACCGCGCGCGCGAGGGCTATTTCCACCTGCTGCCGGTGCAGAACAAGAACAGCCTGGACCCGGGCGACGACGCCGACATGGTGGCCGCCCGCCGTGCCTTCCTCGAGGCCAGCCACTACGGCCCCTTTCGCGACACCCTGCTGGGCCTGCTGGCGCCGCTCGCGCCCGGCCTCCTGGTCGACAGCGGCTGCGGCGAGGGCTGGTACACCACGGCGCTGGCCCGCACCGCGCAGGCCACCGCCGCCTTCGACATCAGCAAGAGCGCGATCCGGCAGGCGGCGAAGCGCGATCCCGCCATCACCTGGCTGGTGGCGAGCAGCAACGACATTCCCCTGCCCGCGGCGACGGCCGATGCGCTGCTGGCGATCTTCAGCCCGCTTAACACCGCCGAGGCCGCGCGCGTGCTGAAGCCCGGCGCCGCGCTATTGGTCGCGGCGCCGGGGGAAAAGCATCTTTGGGAATTGCGCGAGGCCCTCTACGACGAAGTGCGCCCGCACCAGGCGGAAAAGTGGCAGGAGGAATTGCAGCCGCACTTCGCCTTCCACAGCGAGGCGCGCGTGCAGTTCACGGTGATGCTGCCCGACAATGCCGCCGTGCAGCAGCTACTGAAGATGACGCCGCACTACTGGCGCGCCTCGCGCGAGAAGCGCACGCAGGTGGAGCAGCTCTCGTCGCTGCTCACACAGGCGGATTTCCGCATCCTGCAGTTCCGCCGGAAGCCCTGAACCCGCGCTGGACAGCCCGTCCCGGGCCATCCGGCACAGGCTCCGGAACCGTTCCGTCAGCCCGGCTTGCAGTTGATGACCCGGGTCTTCGCGATCAGGTCATGCAGGCAGCGCTGGTCCTTGCGGAAGATGAACAGCACGTCGAGGATGGCCAGCAGGCCGCCGACGCCCGGCAGCACGCTCATGACCTGCACGGGCAGCTGACGGGCCAGCAGGATCTTGCCGAGCGGCAGTTGCTCGCCCTGCAGCGACACGATGCGGATCTTCAGCAGGCGCTTGCCGACGGTCTGGCCGTAGCGGGCCAGCAGCACGCCGTTGACCAGCACATAGGCCCCGAACCCCAGCGCCACCGAGGCCACCGTCATGCCGAAGGACAACGTGCCGCCGCTGCGCGCGAGGTCCCAGAAGCCGAGCACCCAGGTAAACGGCAGCACCAGCACCATGAGGATGATGCCGTCGACGATGGCGGCCATCAGGCGCGTCATGCGCGATGCCATCTCGTCGGCCACCTCCTCCGCACTGTCGTGGACTTGGGAGGTGGGCGCGCTATAGGGGTTTTCCATGGCAGAACTCCTTGTATTCATGTTTTTTTAATCCTGTCGGCGCCCGCGGGCAGCCCTGCCGGCAGACTCAGGCCCTGCCGACGCAGGCTCACCACATCAGGTCGTCCGGAATCTGGTAGGCGGCATAGGGGTCTTCCTCGTCCGCCGCCGTCGCCACCTTGCGCGCATTCAGCAGCACCACCGCCGCTTCATCGCGCTGCCGCACCTTCTCCGCCACCACGGTCGGCACCAGCTCGTAGCCTTCGCCCAGGCGCACCACGGCAATCTGGCCGCTGGCGAGCTGCGCCTGCTGCGCCGGCTTCACGTAGAGCTTCTTGATCTTCTTGTCATCGGTGAACTGGTAGGGCACATCGCCGCCCTCGCGGGGAATGCGGTGCGTCTCGATGAGCTGGCGCACCTGCGCCTTCACCGCCCGCTTCTCCTTCTCCTCCTGCTGCTGGCGATTGAGCTCGCGGTCACGCTCCGCCTTCCCGGCCTGCGCCTTGGCCGCCAGCTTGTCCGCGGTTTCCGCGTTCGGATCCTTGGCCATCTGCCGCTTCTCGTGCTCGGCGGCACGCACCTTCTTGGCATTGGTCAGGCCGGCCTTCATCAGCTGGTCTTTCAGGGACATGGTCACTCTTCCTGCAAAAAACGGCAGGCCGGACGTCCGTCCGACCACCAACACCTGTAGGTCGGACTTCAGTCCGACAGCATCACGTCAGGCGGAAGCCCGACTTACTTCACCAGGCGGATGCCGCCGGCCTCGATGACGATGCGGCGCGATCGGAACAGCCCGCCGATCGCCTGCTTGAACACCTTCTTGCTGACGCCGAACAGCGTGTAGATGGCTTCCGGCGGGGTCTTGTCCCCCACCGCCATGAAGCCGCCCTCGGCCGCCAGCTTGTCCAGCACCTTCTGCGCCGCCGGATCCAGGCGCGCCGGGCCCGGCGGCACCAGCGCCACATTGAGGCGGCGGTCGCTGCGCAGCGACTTCACCCAGCCGTCGCGCGCCTCGCCCACCCTGAGCTGCCCGAACACCTCGTTGTTGTGCACCAGGCCCCAGTAGCGGTTGTTGACCACCACGCGCCAGCCCAGGTCGGTGCGGTTGCTGACGACGATGCGCAGCGGATCGCCCTCGTTGAAGCCGCCCGCCTCCTTGGCGATGAAATCGTCCAGGCGCGCCGAGGCGGCGATGCGACCGGTGTCGTCCTGGAACACCATCACCAGCAGGAAGCGGCCGGGCTCGAGGTCGAACTTCTGCTCGCGCGGAATCTCGTTATAGGGCAGCAGCAGGTCCTTGGGCAGGCCCCAGTCCAGGAAGACGCCGGCGTCATTGGTCGCGACCACCCGCAGGGAAGCCACCTCGCCTACTTGCACGCGCGGGCGGGTCAGGGTGGCCACCGGGCGGTCCTCGCTGTCCAGATAGACGAAGACCTCGAGGTCATCGCCCGCCTTGGCGCCTTCCGGCACCTGGCTGCCCGGCAACAGGATCTCCAGGCCGTCCGGATCCCCGGCCTCGACCAGGAAGGCGCCGGGGCCGGCAAAGCGGCGCAGGCGCAGGGTGTTGAGGCTGCCGGGATAGATCATGGGGCACGGTCCGAACAAGGGGGAATGGGGGGCAGTATAACGAGGCGGCGCCGTGACGGCGCGCGCCGCTGACATCTCCTCACCGGCCGCGACGAGGCGAGCCGGGCAGGCGACTGCCACGCCGGGGCAGCCAGATGGCCGCCGCGCTGGGCGCTCAGATCGCCAGCTCGACCTGCAGGATGGCCACGGCCTCGGCCGGCATCTCGAAGCCCGCCACCGCGCCCGGATTCAGCACCAGGCCGACGCCGGGGCGCACCAGGCGCAGCAGCCAGCGGAACTCCACCCACACGCCGAAGCCGAACTGCGGATAGGCCAGGGTCATGGAGATGGAGCGCTCCGGCGCCGAGAACAGCGCCAGTACCGGTTGGCCCTGGGCATTGTTCAGCGTCAGCGGCAGCGCGCTATCGTCGCGCGCCTCGTCAGGGCCCGGGTCGCGGTCCAGCAGCAGGAAGACCTGTGCATCCTGCAGGCAGTCGATCAGCGCATCGACGGTGCCGGCGCCGGTCTTGGCATCCAGCAGGGCGGATTCGAGCGCATTGAGGGGGTCGAAGCGGGGTTGGGTCATGGCGGACCACGCGATCAGGAAATGGCGCCCGGTCTATTGTCGTCTTTTCGGCCTGACGACGTCCCGGGCTGCAGGGAAAGCGCTTTCAGCACGCGATACAGCGAGTTAGTGGCGCCCACGAGACGATTCGAACGTCCGACCTGCCCCTTAGGAGGGGGCTGCTCTATCCAGCTGAGCTACGTGGGCACGGGCGCGGATTCTCGCCGCCCGGGACACTGACGGCAAGCCCCGCATACGTTGCATGGCCAGGCGCCGTGACCCGTTGCCCCGCCTGAAGGCGGGACCTGCGGAGCGTCGCGGCTGATGATCGCCGGGAGTCGCCGCGGGCACAGCCACCGCGTCATGCCCGCCGGCCGCAGCAGGGGCATGCGCGGGCAGCGTCTCCCGGAAAAGACAGGGCCCGGCGCAATGGCCGGGCCCTGGTGCAGCACACACAACTTCCCTTTCGCATCACACGTTGCCGACCCGACCTGGCTCAGGGGCCGGGCCGGCAACTAACTGCAGGAGCGTCCCTCCGCAACGGGGTGGCTCCGGGCAGTGCACCCGGGGGACCTTGCCATCCGGCAGGGCCGCACCCGGGGATCCACACACGACGCTAGTTGAACACCGCGTCGCTGGAGAGGCCCTGCCCCTCCATCATCTCGCGCAACCGGCGCAGGCCGTCGACCTGGATCTGGCGCACCCGCTCGCGCGTGAGGCCGATTTCCTCGCCCACCTCCTCCAGCGTGGCCACCTCGTGGCCGCGCAGGCCGAAGCGCCGCGACAGCACCTCGCGCTGCTTGTCCGGCAGCGACTCCAGCCAGTGGTCCAGGTTGACGCGCATGTCGTCGTCCTGCACCTGCATCGCCGGGTCGGGGATGCGGACATCGGCCAGGGTATCGGCCAGGGTCTTGTCGGAGTCCCCGGCCAGGGGCGCATCGATGGAACTGACGCGCTCGTTCAGGCCCAGCATGCGCTGCACGTCCTCCACCGGACGATCGAGCAGCCTTGCGATCTCCTCCGCGCTCGGCTCGTGGTCCAGCTTGTGGCTGAGCTCACGGGCCGCACGCAGGTAGATGTTCAGCTCCTTCACCACATGGATGGGCAGCCGCACGGTGCGGGTCTGGTTCATCAGCGCCCGCTCCATGGTCTGACGAATCCACCAGGTGGCGTAGGTGGAAAAGCGGAACCCGCGCTCGGGATCAAACTTTTCCACCGCATGGATCAGCCCGAGATTGCCCTCCTCGATCAGATCGAGCAGGGTCAGGCCGCGGTTCACATAGCGCCGGGCGATCTTCACCACCAGGCGCAGGTTGCTTTCAATCATGCGCTTGCGCGCAGGCTCGCTTCCCTGGCGGGCCAGACGGGAGAAGTAGACCTCCTCTTCTGCAGAGAGCAACGGAGAGAAGCCGATTTCGTTCAGGTAGAGCTGGGTCGCGTCCAGGCTGGTCTGGCTGAGGCCACTGCCCCGGAGATAGCGGGACGGGCGCGACCCGGCGCCCTTGGCGGCCGGCGCAGACGCCGGCACGGATTCCTTCTTGCTAGCCATCATCAATCCCTCGTCGTGGTTGGCACCTGGTCAGTCGGACCGGCCCCCACTCCAGGGAAGCCTTATTCGCGCGCCGGAAGAAAGCGCAGCGGGTCCACTGGCTTGCCGCGCTCGCGGATCTCGAAGTGCAGCTTTTCGCGATCGGCGCCGCTGGCACCCATCTCGGCAATGACCTGACCAGGCCGGACGCGGTCCCCTTCACGCACCAGGAAACGGTCGTTATGGGCATACGCGCTGATGTAGTTATCGTCATGCCGAATGATGAGCAGCCTGCCATACCCGACGAGGGCGGAACCTGCGTAAACGACCACGCCAGGCGCGGCTGCCAGCACAGAATCCCCCCGCCTCCCGGCGATGTCCAGCCCCTTTCCGGTTACACCAGCACCACCAAAACGCCCGATCAGCGCGCCCTTGGCAGGCCAGGCCCATGCCAGCTGGGCACTGGCGGGTGAGGACTCCCTGACTTCTGGCTGACTGTCAGCCGTCGGGGAAGTTTGTCTTTTTGTGACCGGGTTCCGGTCGGCGCTGGCCGTCCCGCTCCCGGCAGCGGGCGCCGGCCGCGGCAGCGGCGCCGGCGCCACCGGCCGCCTGGTTGCCGTTGCCGAGGCCGAGCGGGAAGCCGCCGTGGCAGCCCTGGCGACCGACGCAGGACCACCGCGCAGGCGCAGGCGCTGGCCGGGACGAATGGTGTAGCGGGCGTCCAGGGCGTTGAGCCGGGCCAGCTCGTGAAAGTCGCGTTCAAAGCGCAGGGCAATCGAATACAGGGTGTCGCCGGACTGCACCACATAGGCAGACGGGGCCGGCCCCGTAAGTGAGCGCTCGATTACAACGGGCGGCGAGTGGCTGGCGCAGGCAGTCAGGCCAAGCAGGAGCAACAGCAGCAGAAGGCCGCGCCGGCCCGTCCTCCGGGGATGGAGGCGGCAGGCACGGCGGGGGAGACTCAGAGCACGCCCCCCAGCATGGGCACAAAGCGCACCTGCTCCAGCACGCGGGTGTCATGGCCGTCACCGCGGCGGGTGATCAGCAACAGGTCCTGGACCTCGCCGCCGCCGACCGGGATCACCAGGCGGCCGCCCTCGGCGAGCTGGTTGATCAGGGCCTTGGGCACGCCCATGGGGGCGGCGGTGGCGATGATGCCGTCGAAGCCGGCGACGTCCTCGGGCCAGCCGAGGCCGCCGTCGGTGTGACGCAGGCGCACGTTATGCAGCTTGAGCAGGGACAGGCGGCTGCGCGCCTTTTCCTGCAGCGCCTTGATGCGCTCCATCGAGTACACCTGGCCCACGAGCTGGGCCAGCACCGCGGTCTGGTAGCCGGAGCCGGTGCCGATCTCGAGCACCTTGCCGAGCGGGCCGCCGGAGAGTAGCACCTCGGTCATGCGCGCCACGATATAGGGCTGCGACAGGGTCTGGCCGTGGCCGATGGGCAGCGAGGTGTCCTCGTAGGCACGGTGCGCCAGCGCCTCGTCCAGGAAGATATGGCGCGGCGTGCGGCGCATCACGTCGATCACGGACAGATCGGTGATGCCCTGCTCGAGCAGGCGGTTGACCATGCGCTCGCGCGCGCGCGGCGAGGTCATGCCGGTACCCATGAGATCAATCGGAGTCATGGCTTCACTTCACGCATCTGGCCCATGTCGGCTTAGATATCCTTGAGCCAGCGCGCCACGTCGGGCAGCGCCTCGTGGCGGGTGAGATCGGTCTGCAGCGGCGTCACGCTGACATAGCCGTGCTGCACGGCATGAAAATCCGTGCCCTCGCCGGCATCTTCCGGGGCGCCCGCGAGGCCGATCCAGTACACCTCGCGTCCGCGCGGGTCCTCCAGGGTCATGACGTCCTGGGCGCGGCCGCGGTGGCCCAGGCGCGTGACCTGGAAGCCCTTGAGGTCCGCGACCGGGCCTTCCGGCACGTTGACATTGAGTACGGTGCGGTCGGGCAACTGCAGCGAGTCCCAGCTCTCGACCAGGCGCTGCACCATGAGGGCGGCGCCGGCATAGCCTTCGGGGCCGCAGTTGCGCGCACCGGGACCGACCAGGGACACGGCGATGGCGGTCTTGCCGAGGAAGCGCGCTTCCATGGCGGCAGCCACGGTGCCGGAGTAGAGCGTGTCGTCGCCGAGGTTGGCGCCGGAGTTGATGCCGGTCACCACCAGGTCGGGCTCGAAGTCGAGCAGGCCGTTGAGCGCGAGGTGGACGCAGTCGGCGGGCGTGCCGTTGACCGCCCAGAAGCCGTTGGGCTGGCGCACCGGGCGCAGGGGACGGTCCAGGGAGAGGGCATTGGAAAACCCGCTGCGCTCGCTCTCGGGCGCAACCACGGTCACCTCGCCGAGGGCGGACAGCGCCTCGGCCAGCACGGCCAGGCCGGGGGCGAGGACACCATCATCGTTCGAAACCAGAAATCGCATGCTTTACCGATCCGGGCTGCCTGGGACGGCAGGGTCAAGGAGACAAGGCCAGCCGGTGATTATCTGGCAGGCCCCGCACCGCGTCCAATCCTGACGCGCAATTTTGCATGGGCGGAGCAGGTCCCCGCCCGTACGGCGGCCACCGCGCCGCCTTGGCACCTGTTGCAACAGGCAGGTATCCCGTTGAGCTTGAGCGGCCATGGCGCCCTGCTGAAATCGGCGCTTACTCCACCGGCACGGCGCCGGCATCGCCCTCGCGCAGGGTGACCAGCTCGCGCAGCACGCTGGTGGCGAAGGCGCCGGTGGCCAGGTCGAAGCTCAGCACCAGGTCGCCCCCCTGCCATTGCCAGGCCAGCTCGCCCACGCGCAAGCGCAGGGCGCGACGCTGCGACTCAAGGCCGAAGGCGGCCAGCGCCTCGGCCAGGCCATCGCTGCCGGCGGCCACCGCCTGCTCCAGCGCCAGCACCTCGGCGGACACCGCCGGCTCGCCCTTGCCGAACAAGGGGCCGGAGGGATGCACTTCCTGCGCCGCCAGGCGCGCGGCGAGCGCGCTATCGTCCGGTTCCGGCCGGAAAAAGCTGCCGCGTCCGTCCAGCATCAGCACATCGCCGTCACGGCAGGCATCCCAGGAGGCCTCGCCCACGCGCTGGCCGAGGACGCGGTTGAACAGGGCGGAACGCACCGCGGAGACGCCCAGGCCCTCGCGATTATTGAGGCGGCGGCGCACCGGTCCGCGCAGCAACTGCTCGCCGGCGAGCAGGTTGCCGTTGTCGTGGCCAAAGCGCTGCGGGCCGATGTAGTTGGGCACGCCCGCGCGCAGCACCTGGCCCAAACGCGCCTCCAGTTGCGCGCGATCACCCTCGACATCGCGCAGGCTGATCACGAAGCGGTTGCCGTTATGCGCGCCGCGGCGCAGCTTGCGCGCGTTCCAGGTCTGCTCCAGCAGCGTGATGTCCTCGTTCCACACCGAGGACAGGTCCGGCAACTGGCGGTTGGGCACATGCACGCTGAACCACTGCGTGGTGACCGCGCGGCGGTCCTTGAGGCCGGCATAGCTGACGGCGTCCTCGCGCACGCCCGCGGCCTTGGCCAGCAGGCCGGCGACCCAGGCGGTGTTCTGGCTGCGCTTGCGGATGCGCAGGAACAGGTGCTCGCCCTCCCCGCTCGGCTCGAAGCCCTGCAGCTCTTCCACGGCAAAATCCTCGGGGACGGCGCGCAAGGTGGCGAGCGCCACGGGGCCGCCATGGGCATAGGGCAGCGCGGACAGCAGGTAGGGAGTCCAGTCGAACATCATCATCTCGGGGGAAAAGGGGAGGACGGGAAAGCCGTCGAAAAAAGGCGGGGATGCTGTCACCAAAAAGGCAGGCCGCACCCTCGCAAGCAATGGATGCTGCGCCGCCCACATCAAAAGGCGGCGGCGTCCGGTAAAAGCGGCACTGCTGCCGGCTGGCCCTCAGCGCGGCAGCAGCATCACCACCGCATGCGCCTCGATGCCCTCGCGGCGGCCGACGAAGCCGAGCTTCTCGGTGGTGGTGGCCTTGACGCTGACGCAGTCGGCGCCGACGCCACAGTCCAGGGCGATGCGCTCGCGCATCAGCGGGATATGCGGCATCAGCTTCGGGCGCTCGGCGAGCACGGTGACATCGGCATTGCCGAGGCGGTAGCCGCGCGCCTGCATGAGGCCAACGACGTGGCGCAGCAGGCCGCGGCTGTCGGCGCCGCTCCAGGCGGCGTCGGTGTCGGGGAAGTGCTGGCCGATATCACCCAGCGCCAGTGCGCCCAGGATGGCGTCGCAGAGCGCATGCAGGGCGACATCGCCATCGGAATGCGCGACCAGGCCCTGGTCATGCGCAATCTGCACGCCGCCCAGGGTGACGAACTCGCCCGGCCCGAAGCGGTGCACATCGATGCCGTGGCCGATACGCGGAAACAGCGTGCTCATATGCCGGCCTCCTCTTGCAGGCGCAGGAAGGCTTCCGCCATCTGCAGGTCTTCCGGCCAGGTGATCTTGAGGTTGTCGCGGGCGCCCTCGACCAGCAGCGGATGCTCGCCCTGGCGCTCCACCGCCTGCGCCTCGTCGGTGACGACGACACCGTCGGCCTGCGCCGCGCGCAAGGCATCGCGCAGCAGCGCGTAGCGGAACAACTGTGGCGTCAGCGCATGCCAGAGCTGCTCGCGCGGCACGGTCTCGGCCACCTCGTCGCCATGGGCGCGCTTCATGGTGTCGCGCACGCGGTTCCCCAGCAGGCCGCCGGCCGGATGCGCCTCGACCTGGCGCAGCAGGGTCTCGATGTCCTCGATGCGCACGCAGGGACGCGCCACGTCATGCACCAGCACCCAGTCGTCATCAGCGGCCAGGTCGGCAATGGACTCCAGGCCGGCCAGCACCGAGTCAGCGCGCTCGGCACCGCCCGGGACAAAGCGGATCAGCGACGGCTCGCGGTACTCCAGCGCGGCGGCACGCTCGTCATCGGCCGCGACCGGCACGATGATGGCTTCCACCGGCAGCTTGGAGAGGCGGTTGAGGGTGCGCTGGATGACGGTACTGCCGGCCAGCGGCAGGTACTGCTTGGGCAGGCTGCCGCCGGCGCGCAGGCCCTTGCCCGCCGCCGGGACCACGGCCCAGAGGCGCATCAGCGGGCGGCCTGCGCCGGGGCAGGCGCCGGCTCCGCCGGCGCCCGCGGCGCATCGGGATTGCCGGTGACCAGGTAGAAGGTCTCGTTCTGCTTGATCATGCCCAGGTCCTGCCGGCTGTGCTCCTCGATTGCCTCGAGGCCGTTCTTGAGGTCACGCACTTCCGCCTCGAGCACGCGGTTGCGCTCGAGGAGCTTCTCGTTCTCGGCCTGCTGCGTGGCGATGGCGCGCTTGAGGGCATGCACGTCGCGCACGCCCCCCTCGCCCACCCAGAGCGTGTACTGCAGGGCGATGAAGGCCACGAGGGCCAGACCCAGCAGCAGCTTGCCGAAAACCGTGTTGTACATGACGTCGTGTCTCGCTACCTGGTCATTCCCGTGTCGTCCTCCCCGCGCCGGCCAGGCCCTTCGGCGCTGGCCGCCGGCGCCGGCGTGGCGATGGCACGGGGAAGACGATCCCCTGCGGGCGGGACTCGCGCCGCGCTTACTTCAGGCCGCGGAACTCGGCCTTGCCGCGGTACGGGGCCAGCTGGTCCAGCTCCTGCTCGATGCGCAGCAACTGGTTGTACTTGGAGACGCGGTCAGAGCGGCACAGCGAGCCGGTCTTGATCTGGCCGGCGGCGGTGGCGACGGCGAGGTCGGCGATGGTCGCGTCCTCGGTTTCACCGGAGCGGTGCGAGATCACGGTGGCGAAGCCGGCGGCCTTGGCCATGTAGATGGCGTCCAGGGTTTCGGTCAGCGAGCCGATCTGGTTGTACTTGATGAGGATGGCGTTGCCGACGCCCTCGTCGATGCCGCGCTTGAGGATGGACGGGTTGGTGACGAAGAGGTCGTCGCCCACCAGCTGGCACTTGTCGCCGATCTTGTCGGTGAGCAGCTTCCAGCCGGCCCAGTCGGACTCGTCGAGGCCGTCCTCGATGGAGATGATCGGGTACTTGGCGGCGAGGCCGGCCAGGTAGTCCACGAACTCGGCGGAGGTAAAGGACTTGCCCTCGCCTTCCAGGTGGTACTTGCCGTCCTGGTAGAATTCGGAGGCGGCGCAGTCCAGCGCCAGCATGACGTTCTCGCCCGGCTTGTAGCCGGCCTTCACGATGGCTTCCATGATGGCCTTGAGCGCGTCTTCGTTGCTGGCGAGATTGGGCGCGAAGCCGCCTTCGTCACCCACCGCGGTGTTGAGGCCGCGCGCCTTCAGCACGCCCTTCAGCGCGTGGAAGATCTCGGCGCCGCAGCGCAGGGCTTCGGCAAAGGTGGAAAAGCCCACCGGCTCGATCATGAATTCCTGGATGTCGACGGTGTTGTCGGCGTGCTCGCCGCCGTTGATGATGTTCATCATCGGCACCGGCATGGAATAGGACGTCTGGCCGCGCAGTTCGGCGATGTACTGGTACAGCGGGATCTTTTTTTCCTGGGCGCCGGCCTTGGCGCAGGCCAGCGACACCGCGAGGATGGCGTTGGCGCCCAGCTTGGCCTTGTTCTCGGTGCCGTCCAGTTCGATCATGGCGCGGTCGAGGTCGGCCTGATCGAACACCGAGCGGCCCACCAGCAGCTCGCGGATGTCGGCGTTGACATTGTTGACCGCCGTCTGCACGCCCTTGCCCAGGTAGCGGGACTTGTCGCCGTCACGCAGTTCCAGCGCCTCGCGCGACCCCGTGGACGCGCCGGAGGGCGCGGTGGCGCGACCCACCACGCCGGACTCGAGGATGACGTCGGCTTCGATGGTGGGGTTGCCGCGGGAATCCAGGATTTCACGGGCGCGGATATCGGCGATCTGGGACATCTTGAAGCTCCTTCAATAAAACATTCGGTAGCAGGGCGGCGCGGCAGGCAGCGGCGAACCCGTTAAATTCTTTTAGTGGGTGTCCAGCACCGGGAAGCTCTTCACCAGCTCGTCCATGGCCTTGACCTGGGCCAGGAAGGGCTCGAGCTGGGACAGGCGCAGCGCGCAGGGGCCATCGCACTTGGCCGCCTCCGGGTCCGGATGCGCTTCCAGGAAGAGGCCGGCCAGCTTCTGCGACATGCCGGCCAGGGCCAGCTCGGTGACCTGGGCGCGGCGACCGCCGGCGGCGTTGGCCAGCCCGCCAGGCATCTGCAGCGAGTGGGTGACATCGAAGAACACCGGGTAGCCCAGCTCCTTCATGATGCCGAAGCCCAGCATGTCGACGACCAGGTTGTTGTAGCCGAAGCTGGAGCCGCGCTCGCAGAGAATGACCTGGTCGTTGCCGGCTTCCACGCACTTGTGCGCGATGTGCTTCATCTCGCGCGGCGCCAGGAACTGCGCCTTCTTGATGTTGATGATGGCCTTGGTCTTCGCCATGGCGACCACGAGGTCGGTCTGGCGCGACAGGAAGGCGGGCAGCTGGATGATGTCGGCGACCTCGGCCACCGGCTGCGCCTGCCAGGGCTCGTGCACGTCAGTGATGATAGGCACGCCGAAGGTCTTCTTGATCTCCTCGAAGATGCGCAGGCCCTCTTCCATGCCAGGGCCGCGATAGGAGGTGACGGAGGAGCGGTTGGCCTTGTCGAAGGAAGCCTTGAACACGTAGGGGATGCCGAGCTTCTGCGTCACCTTCACGTATTCCTCGCAGACCTTCATTGCCAGGTCGCGGGACTCCAGCACGTTCATGCCGCCAAAGAGGACGAAGGGCTTGTCGTTGCCGATCTCGATGTCGCCAAGGCGGATAATCTTCTGCGTCGTCTGCGTCATACCATCACTCATCTTCAATTCTGTCGGCCGGGCTTTTCCCGACCTCCCACAAATCCTGCAGGCCGGACCTCAGCCCGGCAACGGCATTCCTGAAGCACCGGCCATCCTGCAGGTCGGTCGGGCTTCCGCCAACGGCGCCGAGCCAGCCAGCGCCGGCCCCGGCCGGAGCCCGACCCGCATCACGCCCCGGCAGCGCGGCCCGGGGCACGGGCTGCCGCGTCAGGCCTTGCCGGCGTGCTTCAGCGCGGCTTTCACGAAACCGGTGAACAGCGGGTGGCCATCGCGCGGCGAGCTGGTGAATTCCGGGTGGAACTGGCAGGCCACGAACCAGGGGTGGTCGGCAATCTCGACCATCTCCACCAGGTTGTTGTCCATGCTGCGGCCGGAGATCGTCAGACCGGACTGCTGCAGCTGCGGCAGGTAGTTGTTGTTGACCTCGTAGCGGTGGCGGTGGCGCTCGACGATGACGTCCTCGCCATAGAGCTCGCGCGCCTTCGTGCCCGGCTCCAGGCGGCATTCCTGCGCGCCCAGGCGCATGGTGCCGCCGAGGTCGGAACTGGCATCGCGGCGCTCGACGTCGCCGGCCTCGGTGCGCCACTCGGTGATCAGGCCGATCACGGGGTGCGCCGGGCTCTGCTTGAGCTCGGTGGAGTTGGCGCCCGCGAGGCCGGCGACATTGCGCGCGAACTCGATGACGGCCACCTGCATGCCCAGGCAGATGCCGAGGTAGGGAATCTTGTGCTCGCGGGCGTACTTCACCGCGGTGATCTTGCCCTCGGTGCCGCGGTCGCCGAAGCCGCCGGGAACCAGGATGGCGTCGACGTGCTCGAGCACGCCGGTGCCGTCGGCCTCGATGGACTCGGCGTCGATGTAGTTGATCTTGACCTTGGTACGGTTCTGGATGCCGGCGTGCAGCAGCGCCTCATTGAGCGACTTGTAGGCATCGAGCAGCTCGATGTACTTGCCGACCATGGCGATGGTGACCTGCTTTTCCGGATGCATGAGGGCATCCACCACGCGCTGCCAGTCGGACAGGTCGGCGGCCGGGAGCGGGCCCATGCCCAGGCGCTCCAGCACCAGGTCATCCAGGCCCTGCTTGTTGAACTCGAGCGGGATCATGTAGATGGTGGGCGCGTCGATGGCCAGGATCACGGCCTTCTCGTCGACGTTGGTGAACAACGAGATCTTGCGGCGCGAGTCCTCGGGGATCTCGTGGTCGGAGCGGCAGATCAGCACGTCCGGCTGCAGGCCGATGGAGCGCAGCTCCTTTACCGAGTGCTGGGTCGGCTTGGTCTTGGTCTCGCCGGCGGAGGCGATATAGGGCACCAGCGTCAGGTGCATGAGCAGCGAGCCCTGGTAGCCCTGCTCCACGCGCATCTGGCGCACGGCCTCCATGAAGGGCTGCGACTCGATGTCGCCGGCGGTGCCGCCGATCTCGACGATGGCGACGTCATAGCCCCGGCCGCCTTCACGCACGCGCTGCTTGATGGCGTCGGTGATGTGCGGAATGACCTGCACGGTGGCACCCAGGTAGTCCCCGCGACGTTCCTTGTTGATGACGTCCAGGTAGATGCGGCCGGAGGTGAAGTTGTTGGCCTTGGTCATGCGGCCATGGCGCAGGAAGCGCTCGTAGTAGCCGAGGTCGAGGTCGGTCTCGGCGCCGTCGCCGGTGACGAACACCTCGCCATGCTGGTAGGGGCTCATGGTGCCCGGATCGACGTTGATGTAAGGATCCATCTTGATCATCGTGACCTTGAGGCCGCGGGCTTCCAGCAGCGCAGCAAGGGACGCGGCGGAGATGCCTTTGCCCAAAGAAGAAACAACACCGCCGGTAACGAAGATGTACTTAGTCATGAAGAATCCAGACTGCTTGAAAAGAGGCGCGGAGCGGCGGCCATGAGGCCTGGGAAACCGGTCCGGAGGACGGGCGGGAATGTTAGCACGGGGCTAGGAAGGGTCACAATGAACGCGCTTGAAGACTACATAAAATCAATGACTTAGCCATCAAAACACGGCACAGGGGCGGATCGGGCCCCTGCTCTCGCGGCGTCCCGGGGCCCGGGCGTGGCGGGCCGCCCCCGGCGCCTGGGCACCCCTTCTGGCCCTCAGGGCCGGGCGGCGGGGGTCGCCCGGGCTCCACGCCGCCCGCCGGGCGAGCGGAATGCCCATAAAAAAGCCCGCTTTCGCGGGCTCAAGCAAAATCCAGACGGACTGCTTCATCACACACAGGACCGGGAGCTCCTGCCCGCCACTGCCGGGCGGGCAAGCAGCAGGACTTAGAAGTTGTGTTCGATACCCAGGCCGAAGATGGTTTCCTCGTAGTCATTGTTGTCGGCAGGCTTGTCTTCTTCCTTGACGGTATAGAAGGCCAGCGCGCGGGTCTTGGTGGTGAAGAAGTGGTCAACGCCCACGGACCACATGGTGCGCTCCTGGACATCGGCAGGAACCGTCGTGGCCTCGTCCCGCTCCGCCGTTCCCCACTGGGCCTTCAGCACCTGGTCGCCCAGCTTGTAGGAAGCGCCCACGTTGTAGCCGGCTTCCTCGTTGTCACTGGAGCCGGTCGCCGCCTTGCTGACGTTGTACACGCCCGCCAGGGTCAGGTCGCCGAGCTTGTAGGCGGCCACGGCACGCAGGTTGTCGCTGGCGCGCTTGCCGTAGACGGCGGTGGTGTCATACATGTTGGCATCCATCGCCACCGCCAGGTAGAGGCCCAGGTCGCTGTTGTCGTACACGATGGAGGCGGAGCTGCCGTTCTGGCCGGCCGCCTTCGGATTGGTGTCGTCAGCCGCGTTTTCCTTGTTGTCCTTGGTGTCCTGGGTCTGGGTCATGACATTGAC
This sequence comes from Pseudomonadota bacterium, assembly GCA_040385265.1. Classification (GTDB taxonomy): domain Bacteria; phylum Pseudomonadota; class Gammaproteobacteria; order Pseudomonadales; family Moraxellaceae; genus UBA2031. The sequence goes on from JAZKHS010000001.1 coordinate 159,197, forward strand.
CGCCAGGCCACCGAGCACCTTGGGGCTTTCGTAGCCCACGACGTTGCTGACCCGGTTTTCGCCGGCAATGACGAACTTCATGTCGCCCGTGACTTCATTGAAGAAGTCCGCCTTGCCCTGGGCCTGCTTCAGGTAGGTGTCGTAGGCGCCCAGCTTCAGGGTGCCGAAGTCCTGGTGCTTCAGGCCGATGAAGCGGTTGCGCTGCTTCATGTCAGTCGTATCGCCCGCGGAGTCGCCCTGGACTTCCCATTCGATCTGGTACACCGCGGAAAGGGTGGCGGTGAGCTCGTCCTCACCCTTGACCCCGAAACGGGAGTCATTGCTCACCAGGCGCACGAAGTCCTCGTCAGCCGTCGTGCCGCCGTTATCCTTCTCCAGCTGCTCGACCGTCATGAACAGCTTGCCATAGATCTTGGGGGCGGCCTGGGCCGTCATCGGGAGAGCCAGGGCAGCCGCCACGCTCACTGCAATAATCGAACGCTTCATTATCAACACTCCTCAGAAATTCTCTTGCTCGAAATCGGGCGTCGTGGCTCATCCACAACTAGGACGCAGTATCCGGAGGGCAAGTGACAGCTACGTGTCTCGGACATGACGGTTAAATGACAACTCCTACTTTATTCATATAAGGCTATTTCCTCATCACTCGGGGCTTCAAGCCCTGTCGAAACGCGCCCAGCCCTTACACCGGCCTTTCCCGGGAGGCTGCTGCCTGACCCGGGGACACTGGCGGTCTTTACGCGATTCCAGGGGCACCCTGCGGCAGGCGGACGCCCAACCCGGGCATCCTCGTCAGGACGAGCCGGACCGGACCGGGAAACGGAGGCTGGAGGCTGGAGGCGGCGAAGTACCGGGCAACCCTGTCCGGCCACCGGCGCCCCAAAAGAAAAGGGGGAGCCGAATGGCTCCCCCTTTCACTGCACGGTTCCTTAGATCAGAACGCGTAGTTCAGGCTGACGCGCATGCTCTCGTCATTGAACTGCATGTCGCCATCGCCCAGCGCGGAGCCGGTCACCGGCACATAGCTGTTCCAGAACGGACGATATGCCCACTCACCCAGCTCATAGGAGACGCGGGAGTAGGAGGTCTTCACGGACACGCTGGGGGTCAGCGCCACGGCCATGTAGGCACTCACACCGGTTTCAAAGCCGGCAGACAGGGAGCCGCCCATCGTCAGCTTGTCGTTGATCTTGGTGTTGGCGCCCAGCACCAGGTTCACGCCGTCGTCTTCAGCATCATAGAAGTAATTGTTGCCGTTATTGACGACCCAATTGTACTCCCACTCATAGCTGGCGAATTCCAGCGCCCCGGTCAGGTTGGTGGCGTCGTTCAGCGCGTAGCGGTAACCCACTTGAGCGCCGAGGCGCGTCTGGGCAATCTCGACAGAGGTATCGTCGTAGTGGTCTTCCTCGTCGGCCAGGTCGGCGTAATCGAGGGCCACAAAGACGCCCGACATCTCGTAGCTGGCGTTCAGCGCGAAGCCGGCCGGCTCGCCGTCGCCAAAGCACTCGGACCAGCAGTCACCGTAGTTGGGGGCCACCGTGGAGGACTGGTAACCCAGGCCAACGGAACCACCGGCAAAGGCGGTGGAGCTGAGGGCGGCGATCGCGGCCGCAAGCATGATCTTTTTCATTATTGAATTCCTTTTTTTACGGGATGGCCGATTAGAAGGCGTAGTTCAGGCTGACGCGGAAGTTCTCGTCATTGAACTGGAAATCGCCGTCGCCGTCGACGCTGCTGGGATTGTTGACCGTGCCACTGTAGTAGTAGCCAAAGTCACCCAGCTCATAGCTGACACGGCTGTAGGAAGTCTGAAGGGAAACGCTATCCGACAGCTTGGCAGACACATAAGCAGAAATGCCCGTCTCGAAACCAGCAGCGAAGGAAACGCCCGTGGTCAGGCGATCGGTCACCTTGGTGTTGGTGCCCAGCACCAGGCTCACACCATTGTCTTCGGCGCGGTATTCATACGGGGTGGGGTCAGTATAGAGATACGACCACTCGGTAGAGGAGTACTGGACGGCCGCCGTGACGTTGCTGCTGTCGTTCAGGGCATAGCGATAGCCAGCCTGGGCAGCCAGGCGGGTCTGGGTAACTTCCACGCTCCAGTCGTAGTGATCCTCTTCATCCGAAAGGTCAGCGTAATCGACGCTCACAAACACGTTGGGGATGACGTCGTAGCTGGCATTGAGGGCGAAGCCGGCGGGCTCGCCGTCGCCAAAGCACTCGGACCAGCAGTCACCGTAGTTGGGGGCCACCGTGGAGGACTGGTAACCCAGGCCAACGGAACCACCGGCAAAGGCGGTGGAGCTGAGGGCGGCGATCGCGGCCGCAAGCATGATCTTCTTCATTATCGAATTCCTTTTTTGACGGGGCGGGCGCTTAGAAGGCGTAGTTCAGGCTGACGCGGTAGTTCTCGTCATTGAACTGGAAATCACCATCGCCGTTGGAGGTGCTGGGCGTGCTCGGGCTGCCGTTGCTGGTGTACGTGAAATCGCCCAGCTCGTAGCCCACGCGGGAGTAGGAGGTCTTCAGGGACACGGCGTCGGTCAGGTTCACTGCGACATAGGCATTGATGCCGGTCTCGAAGCCGGCGGACAGGGAAGCACCCAGGGAGAGCTTGTCGGTGACCTTGCTGTTGGCGCCCACGACCAGATTCACGCCATCGTCTTCCGCGTTGTAGCGATAGACGTTGGGGTCGGCCCAGCTGTATTCCCACTCGTAGCTGGAGAACTCGACGGCGGCCGTAACGTTGCTGGCATCGTTCAGGGCGTACTTGTAGCCGACCTGTGCGCCCAGGCGCGTCTGGGCAATCTCGACAGAGACATCTTCGTAGTGGTCTTCCTCGTCCGCCAGGTCGGCGTAATCGAGGGCCACAAACACGCCCGCCATCTCGTAGCTGGCGTTCAGCGCGAAGCCGGCCGGCTCGCCGTCGCCGAAGCACTCGGACCAGCAGTCACCATAGTTCGGGGCAGCAGTCGAAGCCTGGTAACCCAGGCCTACGGAACCACCGGCAAAGGCGGTGGAGCTGAGGGCGGCGATCGCGGCCGCAAGGACGAGCTTCTTCAAGGTGAATCTCCTGTTTTGATTTTTTCAGCGCCCTATCCTGCAGCACTGATGGCCGGAGATTCTCCTGCGGAATACTGATTGTCAATATTTTGTAATGAGTCTAGGTGCGTATGTAATCCCGTGCCCAAGGCCTAGGTAATTTCACTACCCCTTAAGAGAGGTGGGGGGGCTTTTTAAAGCGCAAAAATCCTGCGCCACCTATTGACGAAGCCCACCCCGAAGAGAGACTCTCGAAATCTTTCGCGCCGAAATTTGCATTGTCGTGCACACCGCGCCCAGGGCATCGCGCGTTTTTCGCCTGGCTGCCGCATGGCCGCCAGGCACGCCGCCTCAACGGGCCAGCTCCACTCCAAGCCCCCTCAGCTCACTCCCCTCGCGCATCACGTCTTTCGACGACGACGCGACCTCCCCGTATCACCCACCGTATCATCAACCCGCCAGCAACGCCTCGAATCCCAGGTAGCGCAATATATCGCCCTCCTTCACCTGAACTCCCGCGGGCACCAGCGCCAAGCCGTCGGCCCAGACCGCCGATGCCAGCGCCCCGCTCGACTGTTGGGGGTGCGGCACGACGCGCGCCTCCGCCCCCTCTTCAAGGCGGACCCGCAGGTACTCATCCCGGTCAGCCGCCTTGCGCGTCGCGAAACCGGCGCTCACACGGGCTGATCGCGAATGGAGCTGGCGACATCCCTGCCGCGCCAACAAAAACGGACGCGCCAGCACCAGCGCCGTCACGAACACCGACTGCGGATTGCCGGGCAGGCCTATAAAGGGCACGCCGCTCACCTCCCCTACCGCCACCGGCTTGCCCGGCTTGATGGCCACCTTCCAGAAGTCCAGGCGCCCCCTGCGCTGCACGGCCGCCTTCACATGATCTTCCTCGCCCACCGAGACGCCGCCGGTGGAGAGGATCACGTCGGCACCGCTGGCCACGGCGTTGGCCAGCGCCCCCTCGGTGTCCTGCTGTGAATCCGCGACCTGGCCCAGGTCAATGACCTCGAAGCCCCAGCCGGCGAGCAGCGCCGCCAGCATCGGCCGGTTGCTGTTGTAGATGCAGCCCGGACGCCAGGGCTCGCCCGGTGCCAGCAACTCGTCGCCGGTGCATAGCAGCGCGATGCGCAATGGCCGGTATACCTCCAGGCACGCCAGACCCAGCGACGCCACCACGCCGATTGCCGGGGGCGTCAGGCGCATGCCGCGCGCGAGCACCACCTGGCCGCGGGCGATGTCCTGGCCGGCAGGACGGATATTGGCGCCTGCCGCCGGCACCCTGGCCACGACCACGCGACGGTCGTCATAGTCGCAGTGTTCCTGCATGACCACGGTATCGGCGCCGGCGGGAATGATGGCGCCGGTGAAGATCCGCGCCGCCGTACCCGGTACCAGCGGCGCGGGGGCGATGCCGGCAGGGATGCGCTGGCTCAGGGGCAGTTCACCACTGGCCGGCAGGTCGGCATGGCGGAAGGCAAAGCCGTCCATGGCGCTGTTGGCTTCAGGCGGCACATCGAGCGGCGCGACCAGGTCGGCGGCCAGCACGCGGCCGGCGGCCTGGGCCAGCGGCAGGGTTTCCAGGGAGGGCACGGACTCCCGCGCCAGCGCCACCAGGCGGGCAACGGCCTCGTCCACGCCGATCAGGCCGGCTGGGTAGCAGGACTCGCTCATGCTCACGCCCTCAGCCGCGCGTGCTGTCGCAGACTGCCTGCTTCAACTGCGGCACGAAGTTGCAGGGGCGGTGCCGGTTGTCCAGCTGCTCGCCGATGATGCGGTCCCAGGCGGTACGGCAGGCGTTGGTCGAGCCCGGCACGCAGAACACCACGGTGCCGTTGGCCAGGCCGGCCAGCGCGCGCGACTGCAGCGTGCTGGTGCCGATCTCGGCCAGGGAATAGTGGCGGAACACCTCGCCAAAACCCTCGATGTGCTTGTCGAAGAGCACGGCCACCGCCTCCGGCGTGGAGTCGCGGCCGGAGAAGCCGGTGCCGCCGGTCACCAGCACCGCCTGCACGCCGGCATCGGCGATCCAGGCCGAGAGCACGGCGCGGATCTGGTAGATGTCGTCCTTCACGATGCGCTTGTGCGCGAGGCGGTGGCCGGCGCTGGTGAGTCGCTCGACCAGCAGCTGGCCGGAAGTGTCGCTGGCCTCGTCGCGGGTATCAGACACGGTCAGCACGGCGATACCGAGGGCGACAAAGGGCTTGGGCGTGGAATCTTTGCTCATGGGAATCAACCCCCGGTCATGTTCATGAAGCGGACGATCTGCACGGGCTGGTGCAGATCGAAATGATGGCGCTCGGGCTTTTGCAGCACGGCGGCGATGATGGCCTGGCGCAGTTCGGCGTCTGAGGCGTTCGCCTCGCGCAGCAAGTGGCGCAGGTCCAGGCTGTGCTCGTTGCCCAGGCACAGCAGGAGGCGTCCCTCGACGGTGAGGCGCACGCGGTTGCAGCTGGCGCAGAAGTTATGCGAATGCGGCGAGATGAAACCGACTCGGGTGGCGCTGCCGGCCAGCTGCCAATAGCGCGCGGGGCCGCTGTTGTCGCTGTTGTCGCTGTTGTCGCTGTTGTCGCTGCTCGTGCTCGTGCTCGTGCCGTGGGGCAGCAAGGTGAATCGCTGCTCAAGGCGCGCCAGGATCTCGTCGCTGGACACGAAGGCCAGGGCGCGGTCGTGCTCGTCGATGGCGCCCAGCGGCATCTCCTCGATAAAGGTGATGTCGCAGTCCTGCGCCTGCGCAAAGGCCACCAGGTCCTCGACCTCGTCATCATTGCGACCGCGCAGGATCACGCTGTTGAGCTTGATGCGGCCACGGCCGCCGGCCCCGAAGCCGGCCGCCTTCGCGGCGCGCAGGCCCTCCAGCACGCGCCCGAGGTCGCCGACGCGGGTAATGGCGCGGAAGCGCGCCGGATCCAGGCTGTCCAGGCTGATGTTGATCCGCTGCAGCCCGGCCGCATGCAGCGCCGGGGCCTGCTCGGCCAGGCGCATGCCGTTGCTGGTCAGGGCCAGCTCGCGCAGGCCCGGCAGCGCGGCGATCTCGCCGACCAGCCAGGACAGGTTCTGGCGCACCAGCGGCTCGCCGCCGGTAAGGCGGATCTTCTCCACCCCGAGCCCCACGAACACGCGCGCCAGCCGGGCCAGTTCCTCCAGCGACAGCACCTCGCGGCGCGGCAGGAAGGTCATGTCCTCGGCCATGCAGTACACGCAGCGCAGGTCGCAGCGGTCAGTCACGGACAGGCGCAGGTATCGGATACGGCGCTGGAAGGCGTCGGCAAGAGAGGTCATGGCGGCATTGTGGACAGGGTGGACGGCACTGGCAACGGCCGGAGAGGCCATCCCTTGCAAGGACAAGGCCACCCGCGCCAGGACGGGGCCGCTGGCGGGACACGGCAGCGCTGAAGGGAATGGCCATGGCTGAGCCGGTATCAGGCAGCGCTAGCCGGCGTTAGTGGGTTTTAGCAGGCGTTAGCCGTCGCCGTCGCCGTCGCCGTCGCGGGTCGGGTCGGGTCGGGTCGGGTCGGGTCGGGTCGGGTCGGGTCGGGTCGGGT
>JAZKHS010000002.1:0-1089 GCA_040385265.1 Pseudomonadota bacterium
GTAAATTGCAGCAGGCCGGCTTTATCCGTTACCGCCGCGGCCATATTGCCGTGCTGGATCGCGCCGGCCTGAAAACCCGCACCTGTGAATGCTACGCCGTGGTGAGGCAAGAGTTTGTCCGGCTGCTGGCTGATGTGCGGTAAGGACTTGCCTTTTCCTTTGACGCTAACGGCAGCAAGCTGGGCTCATCGCTAAGCGGCCCCTGCTTGGCTGGGACATCGTGACGCTATGCGACAGCATGCCTCCTTTTGACTTGCTTGCTGCCACAACGCAAAAGGCCACCCGAAGGTGGCCTTTTGTTTGATCTGCTTGGTGGAGGTGGCGGGGATCGAACCCGCGTCCGTCAGTCCGCTGCCATCGGTTCTACATGCTTAGTCGTCTCTACTGATTTAACCCGCTACGGCCCGAGCGACAGGGCGTAGAAGGCGAGCCTCTGAGGTTTAACTCTCAGTCGCGAGGCGCGACATCGAGCGATCCCATGTTTTTTGCGCCGACGTCCCCCGCCCATGGGCAGGCAGGTTCGGTCGTAGGCAGGGTATTAGGCTGCCAGTGCGTAGTTTTCGTCGTTTGCGACTATGTTGCTGTGACACAGGATTAAGGAGAGATGTCACCCGCTCCGCATGCCCCATCAGGTTTTGTAACCGGCGTCGAAGCCATGTCACCCCCAGTGGTACGCGCCGATTATACCGCGTTTCGGCGCGTACTCCTAAAAGTGGGGTAGGGTTTGGGTAACTCAAGGCGGCCGAGACAAACTGGCGACGAACGGCCCTGGCGCGGGCTGGCCTGCCTCCGGCCTCAGGCGGCCACCAGCGCGGCGCAGATGGCGCGCTGCTCCGCTTCCGGCAGCGGATGCGCCAGCAGGCCCTCGATGGCGAAGACGCTGATCTTCACCCGTGCCTCGATCTGGTCCGGCGCCACGTCGGCGGCGCGCAGGTCCGCGCGCAGCATGTCCTCGCTGAGCAGGTGGAAGCGCTCGTGCCAGCCGCGTATGGCCGCGGACTTGTCCAGGCGGGCATGCACCGTGCCCACCAGGCGGCTGACCCGTCGCAGCTGCCGCGCCATCCACAGCAGGCGCGTCGTGGGGGGGGG
>JAZKHS010000002.1:1099-12984 GCA_040385265.1 Pseudomonadota bacterium
GGCCGGCGGCTGCAGCAGGTACTCGGCCAGGCCGGCCGAGAACTCGGCGTCCAGCACCGCCACCAGCACCTCGTCCTTGTCCTTGAAGTACCAGTAGATCGTATTGGGGGCGACGCCCGCCGCCGTTGCCAGGCGGCTCATGGCAGTGGCGTCGAAGCCCTCGTCCACGAACAGCCGCCGCGCCGCCGCCACGATCTCGTCGCGCTTGGCGTCCCGCTCCTGCTCGCGCTTGGTCCGTGCCATGGCCTGTCTCCTGCGGGAGGACGCGCCCGCCTGCCGGGTCGCCGCTCATCGGTCTCATTCTACGCGTGGTTGAATGCTATTCAAGAAGTTCGCTACGATTGCCTTGAACGCCATTCAACATAAAGTATCCGTCATCCGAGGAGGGAAGGGCATGGAGCCGGTCTGGACACGAGAAGCGCTGCAAGGGATGACCCCGCAGGAGCTGCGGCGCCTGTTTGCGCAGCTGGAGGCGCCGGGCATCGACGAGATGCATGGGGAGTACCGCGCACGCCTGCTGGCACAGGGCAATTGGCTGGCCCTGGCGGGCGACCGCCTTGTCCTGCGCAACCCGTTCCGCGCCTGGCTGTGCAAGGCGTTCCGCCCGGTCGATGCGGACAGCGGGCGTGGCTACAACAGCTTCCGCCAAGGCGGGCGCGTGGTGCAGGCCTATCCGATGCTGACCCTGGTCGCTCCCTCGCGCTTCGACGGCCGCCCGGCCTACACGCTCGTCTACCGGCAGTTCCATTCCGCCTGCGCCGCCGTGCACATGGTCGATGAAGTGCGCCGCGTCGCCCCCGGGCTCTACCTGGGCATGGGCACCTGGGGTTTCACCGCCGCGCAGCGCCGCCTGGCCTGGCCCTTCCTGCTCGAAGGCCCGGTTGCGCCTTACCGCGGCGACATCGGCCGCGCGCGCCACGATTTCCAACCCGGACCGCGGGAACTGCCCGCGCTCTTTGCCCGCTGAAAAAAGAGGCCACCATGACCCGTCAACACCGCACCGCCCTCATCACCGGCGCCTCCGCCGGCATCGGCGCCGCCTTTGCGCGCCACCTCGCCGCCGAAGGCTACGACCTGCTGCTCGTGGCGCGCCGCGCCGAGCGCCTGCAGGCACTGGCCGCCGAGCTCGCCGCCGCGCATGGCGTGCGCGTCGAGGTCTTCGCCGCCGACCTCAATAATCCCGCCGCGCCCGCCAGCATCATCGGCTTTGCCGAACAGCAGGGCATCGCCATCGACGTCCTTATCAACAACGCCGGCCTCTCCGGCAAGACCGCCTTTGCCGACACGCCCTGGCCCACGCTTGCCGCCGAGATCCAGCTCATGGTCACGGCCGTCACCGAGCTCTGCCACCGCGTGCTACCCGGCATGCGCACGCGTGGCTGGGGCCGCATCGTCAACCTGTCGTCGTTGGCCGCGTTCTCGCCGCCGGGCGCCAGCCTGCTCTACACCGGCATCAAGCGCTATGTGCTCGACATCTCGCAGTCGCTGGACATGGAGCTGAAGCCGCAGGGCATCCATGTCACCGCGCTCTGCCCGGGTTTCACGCGCAGCGAGTTTCACGACACCATGGGCACGCGCGACGCCGCCGACAAACTGCCAGGCATCCTCTGGCAGGAGGCGGACGAGGTCGTGCGCGAAGGCTGGGCGGCGGTGATGAAGGGCAAGCCGGTGTGCGTGCCAGGCGTCGTCAACAAGCTGGTGGCGGGCAGCGTCCGCCCGCTGCCGGTGGCGCTGCAGTACCAGCTGGGCAAGCGCCTGAATCCGTTCAGCGAGCAGTAAGGGGGCAGGCCATGCCTGCGCCGTAACAGCACTTCAGGAACCACAGGGGAAGCCGATGGCCCGTCGCCAGAATCCGGAGCTCGCCGAGATCCGCTCCAGCATCATCAAGTCCACCTTCATGGCCGAAGGCGATGCCTGCGCCGCCTCCTTGCACCTGCCCGAGGGCGCCGGCGGCCAGGGCCTGCCGGCCATCCTCATGGTGGGGGGATGGGGCGGTGTGCAGCAGGCGCTGACGCACGTCTTCGTCAACCGCTTCGTGGCCGCCGGCTATGCCGTGATGGAGTTTGATTATCCCGGCTGGGGCCTGAGCGGCGGCTGGCCACGGCAGGACATCAGTCCCTGGCGCCGGGTGCGGGCGGCGAATGCGGCGCTGGCGCACCTGAAAAGCCGGCCGCAGGTGGATGCGCATCGCATCCTGCTGTGGGGCACCTCCTTCGGCGGCGGCCATGTCGTCGACCTGGCGGCGCAGCACCCGGACCTGCAGGGCGCCATCATCCAGGTGCCCATGCTGGACGGCGTCGCCGCGGTGCGTGCCGTGCCGCTGGCGCGGCTCCTGCAGTTCCTGGCCTACGGGATTGCGGGATGGCTGAGGCCCGGCGCGGCGCTGCACATTCCCACGGTGGTGCCGGCCGGCGAGTTCGGCTCCATGGATCGCGACGACGCCTGGGATGCCCTGCAGCTCGGGCTGGCGGCGCTCGACGGCCGCAAGTACGTCAACCGCGTGACGGCGCGCTCGCTGCTGACCATGGGCTTCTACCGCCCCTGGCGGCGCCTGGGGGAGGTGGCGGTCCCGATGCTGATCGTGGGCGCCAGCCGCGACACCGTGGCGCCTTTCGTGGCGGACAAGATCCGCCGCGTCACCAACCCGAACCTGCAGGTGGTCGAGATCGACGCGGATCATTTCGATCCCTACTTCGAGCCGCATTTCCCGGCCGCTCTTGGCTGCCAGCTCGAATTCCTGAAGGGGGTCATGCCGGCCTGAGGCCGGCCGCGGGACGGCGCCGGCCCGTCCGTCCGCTCCGGGGCCGTGACGGGGCGCGGTGAAGGCCTGCGCGCTGGAGTAAAGGACGGTGTGCGGAGGCCATCGCGGGGCGTCGCCTCAACTTTTTCAGGCGAACCGCCGTCCGAGCTGTCGCTGCCGGGCACTGGCCCTACGCCGGTAGTGTCACGGTGGCCCGGAGTCCGTGCGGCTCCAGGTTGGCCAGCTCCAGGGTGCCCTGGTGCAGCTCCACCACCAGCGCGACGATGGCCAGACCGAGCCCCGAACCCTGGCTGTCCGCGGGGTGCGCGCGCACGAAGCGGCCGGTGAGCCGGCCCAGCAGCGCCGGGTCGACGCCGGGGCCGTTGTCACAGACCTCCAGACACATTCCCCCCGCCGGCTGCGCGGCCAGCCGCACCCGGATCTCGCCGCCTTCCGCGGTGTGCCGCATGGCGTTCTCCACCAGGTTGCGCAGCAGCGCGTGCAGCAGCGCGCTGTTGCCGCGCACCACGGGATGGCTGCCTGCCGCCACCTCCAGTTCCAGCTCCTGCCGGCGCGCCATGGCCAGCGGCGCGATCTGCGCCAGCACCTCTCGCGCCAGTTCGTCCATGGCCACCGGCGCCGGGTCCACCGGCACCGTATTGGCGTCCAGTCGCGCCAGCAGCAGCAATTGCTCCACCACGCGCGTGCTGCGGTCGACGCCGCTGACCAGCCGCTCCAGGGCGGCACGGGCCTCGGCCGTGTCGGGGGCGGCCAGCGCCGCCTGTGCCTGCAGCTTGAGCACCGCCAGCGGCGTGCGCAGTTCGTGGGCGGCATCGGCCAGGAAACGGCGTTCGCGCTCCACGCTGTCGTTGACGCGCGCCATCAGGGTGTTCAGGGCCTCCACCACCGGCTGCAGTTCCGTGCGGGGCTGTTGCAGGACAATGGGGTCCAGCTTCTCCGGGTCGCGCTGGCCGATGGCCTGGCGCAGCGACTCCAGCGGCCGCAACTCGCGCTTGAGGCCCAGGTGCATCAGCCACAGCGCGACGCCAAGGCCGAGCAGGCTGCCCAGGCCCAGGCTGGCGGCGACATTGCGGCTCAGCTCCTCGCGCACGTCGGAGCGTTCGGCCACGATCAGCCAGTGGTCGTTCTCGTCCATCTGCGTGGTGTAGATATGCCAGCTGTGCTGCTCGTGCTCGCGGCGATAGAAGCCGTCCCTGAGCGGCGACAGCGAATACTCGGGCGCCGACGGCGAGCGCAGCACCAGCTCGCCGTCCTCGGTCCAGACCTGGATGGCGACTTTCTTCTCATAGGCGTGGCCGCTGGCCATGGGATCGTCGGCGGGCACCCTGTCGCGCCGCGTCTCGTCCAGCGACTTGCGCATATGCTCCCAGTCCACATGCTCCTCGGAGTGGTTCATCACGCCCTTGAGCACGCGCGCGTTCTCGATGAGCTGGGCATCGAAGAGTTCCTGCACCTCCTCGGCGGTGGCGAAGTAGTTGAGCACGCCGGTCAGTGAAAAGGTGCCGATCAGGATGCCGGCGAGCAGGAGCAGCAGTTGCTGGCGCGTGGACCGCATCTCAGGCCTCGATCCGCGGGATCATGTAGCCGACGCCGCGCACGGTGCGAATGAGTTCGGGCCAGAGCTTCTTGCGCAGGTGGTGGACATGCACCTCCAGCGCATTGCTCTCCACTTCCTCCATCCAGCCATAGAGCGAGGCCTCCAGCTTGTCGCGCGTCAGCACTTCGCCGGCATGCTCCAGCAATTCCTTTAACAGCATGTATTCGCGGCGCGGCAGCACGATCTCCTCGTCGCTCACCCAGGCGCGCTGCGCTGCCGGGTCCAGGCGCAGGTCGCCGTGGCGGATCTCGGGGTGGGCGCGACCGGCGCGCCGGCGCAGCAGTGCGCGGATACGGGCCGAGAGTTCGCCGAGGTCGAAGGGCTTGAGCAGGTAGTCGTCGGCGCCGGTATCGAGCCCGGCGATGCGGTCGGCCGGCGCATCGCGCGCGGTGAGGATGAGGACGGGAACTTCCTTGCCGCGGGCGCGCAGCTCGCGCAGTACCTCCATGCCGTCGCGCCGTGGCAGGCCCAGGTCCAGTACCAGCAGGTCGAAATCCTCGGTGCTGGCGGCGGCCAGTGCGGACTCGCCATCCTTGATCCAGTCCACGGCAAAGCCCTGGGCAATCAGCGCTTCCTGCAGCGATTCGCCCAGCATGATGTCGTCTTCGGCCAGCAGGATGCGCATTGTTCTTGTCCTTGTAGGGTCAATTCACAGGTGGGCCGGGCAGTCATCAGTGTGCGGCCACCAGACTTTGATCACCAGCCACCAGCCACCAGCCACCAGCTATCAGCTATCAGCTATCAGCTATCAGTCATCAGTCATCAGTCATCAGTCATCAGTCATCAGTCATCAGTCATCAGTCATCAGGAATCCGTTTGTCTGCAATGGCTGCGGCGCTGGACGGACATCAGGGCCCGCGGCCGGAGCTCGCCCCTACCAGATCAGCCATGCCCGGATGCCCTCCTGCTGCCGCAGGAACTCCTCGGCGCCGGCCCCTGCCAGCAGCGTCAGGGTGGCGTACATGCCCGCCTGCACGCAATCAGCGGCCAGCAAGGTGGCCGAGCGCGGCCCTCCCCGCACCGGCCAGCCTGTGCGCGGGTCGAGGATGTGGCTGTAGCGCACGCCCTCCTTGAGCAGGAAGCGGCGCGCCTCACCACTGGTGGCCAGTCCGCCATTCACCAGCGCCAGGGTTTCCGTGGCCTGCTGCTCGCGGTCGGGCGTTTCGATGCCCACCTGCCAGGCACTGCCGTCACGACGCGGGCCGCGCGCGCGCAGGTCGCCGCCGAAATTCACCAGCAGCGCGGCATCGGTCATGCCGGCCAACAGGGTGAACACGCGGTCCACTGCATATTCCTTGCCGATGCCGCCAAAGTCGATCTCCATGCCGGCCGGCAACGTCAGCACGGGATTTTCCCAGCGTACGTGCGCCCAGCCAACCAGCGGCAGCAGCGCGTCGATGGCGGCCTGCGCCGGTACCCGATCGGAGCCGTTGAACTTCCAGGCCCGGCGCAGCACGCCCGAGGTGATGTCGAAGCGTCCGCCCGAGAGGTGGTGCAGCGTCACCGCGAAGTCGATCAGGCGCGCGGTCTCCGCATCCACCGTGACCGGCGCGCCGGCGGCGGAGTTGATGGCATGCACCATATTGTCCTGGCGATAGCGGCTGAACTTGCCTTCGATGCGCCAGGCTTCTTCGGCGGCGGCCTGCAACTGCGCGGCGGCGGCCGCGAAGTCATCGTGGTCGAGCAGGATTTCGCAAGGACTGGCCATGGCGCTGAAGCGGCCCGTGCAGCCTTGTTCCGTGCGAATCAGGGAAAGCTCTGTGGCCATCAAGGCTCCGGTCATTCCTGCCCATGCCCCGCGCGGGGCCTTGAAAGATCGGCATTGCCCCGGATTCGGCCGGGACGCCAAGCCAAGCCAAGCCAAGCCAAGCCAAGCCAAGCCAAGCCAAGCCGGGGCTCGGCGGGGCTCGGCGGGGCGGGGCGGGACGCTCGGTCGCGAGTGCGGCCGTCAGGTCTCACCAAGCCTAACCGTAGCGCGGCGCGGGCGGATACGATCGGCGTCAACCGGCCGCCCCATAAACAGGGCCGACGGGGAATTCCCGCCAGCCCGGTCTGCCACCTGCTACCGCTTACCAGCGGAAGGAGTAGCCCAGCGTGACCATCAGGGCGGACGTGTCCGGCATCAGCTCCTGGCCGGCCAGGCTGCCGGTCGCAGGCGCGGCCGGTACATCGGCTGCCTGGTCGTACTGCTCGACACGGACGCTGAACTCGCTGTCACGGCCGAGGATCCAGCCGAACTTCGCGCCCACCGTGGTCGCGGTGAACGCCCCCAGGCGAGGGTCGGCCGAGGCCTCGGTCACCAGCGGCGTAATCACCGGATCGACCCCGGCACCGACGCTGACGTCGACGCCATCCTTCAGGTAGGCCTTCCAGAAGTCCGCCTCGTTCTGCACGTAGTAGCGCAGGTGCGGCTCGACATAGAAGGACGAGGTCGCGTTCCAGCGATACCTGAAGTCCAGCGTGTTGCTCTGGATGCCCCAGTCATCGGTGGTGAAGCGGTACGACAGGTCCAGCACGTCCTCGGTGAAGATATACTTGTACTGCGCGTACAGGCTGTGGCGCATGCGCGAGTCCGGACGCGCCTCGAACAGGTACTTGTACTCGTTGGCGACACCGGTGCTGATCAGGTTGTCGCTGGCGTCCAGCACGGTCACCATCTTGTAGGGATCGGAGTGGTAGCCGCTGCTGGCCGATAGCCCGTAGTTGAGCTGGAACAGCGAGTGCCGGTTGATGATTTGCGTCACGCCCAGCAACAGGTCGACCTGGGTGCGGGTCTCGTCGCCGTCCTTGAGCTGGTCGTCCATGGCGGTCAGCGGCTTGGGCGCACTGCCCACCGGGGCGATGCTGTCCAACTCCAGCGCCAGGCCCGCGGAGAGAGTCGTGTTCTTGTCGTTGAGGTCGCGGGCGAGGGCGCCGTTGAGGCCGATCGAGCGGAAGTCGAACTCGCTGGACAGGTTGCCCCCGACAGTGGCGCGGGTGTGCTCGCCCACCGGCTGCTGCCAGCTGCCGGACAGGGCCACGCGGGTGTCCTTGAACTCGTCGTCCAGCGGCAGTTCGCCGGCGTTGGCGGAGTAGGTGCCGTTGCCGGAGGGCCCGGTGAAGGTCTGCTGCACATTGGCCGGCGCGGCGCCGTTGGGCGAAGCCCCGGTCAGGGAATCCACCACGCCCTTGAAGCTCAGGATGCGCTCGTCGCCGTAATCCTTCTTCAGGTTCACGACCGGTTCGGCGGCCTGCACGCGGCCGTCGGCCTCGGCGTAGTAGAGCGCCGCGGTGTCGACTTGCCAGGCGCCGTCGCCGGCGTGGGCGAGGGGGGCAGTGGCGCCGACGAGGGCGGCGCTGGCCTGGGCCATGGCAAGCGCCAGGCCTTTACAGTTTTTCAGTTGCATCCGCAGCCCCCTCCGCCAAAGCCGCGGCCGCCGGCGGCCGCTTCCTTGC
This sequence comes from Pseudomonadota bacterium, assembly GCA_040385265.1. Classification (GTDB taxonomy): domain Bacteria; phylum Pseudomonadota; class Gammaproteobacteria; order Pseudomonadales; family Moraxellaceae; genus UBA2031. The sequence goes on from JAZKHS010000002.1 coordinate 8,893, forward strand.
TGAAATAGATGTGGTCATCAAGACCGGTCTCGACCGGGTAGGGGTCGAGCGCCATTTGCTTCTTGGCCAGCAGGTCGCGCTCCCAGGGCTTCACCCCGAGCGAGCTGCAAGCACTGACGATGCTGGCGACCAGCACCAGCAGCAGTGTTCTTTTCATGAAAATGTCCTCAGGGTTGTTCTGCCAGCAGTTGCCGGATTTCTTGTTCGTATTGCGCGCGCTTTTTCTCGTGGAAGCCCAGGTGCTTGAAGCGCGGCTTGCCCTGCCGGTCCAGCAGGTAGCTGGAGGGCATGGTCTGCACCTTGAACTGGCTGGCGAGCTCGCCCCGGGCGTCGAAGAGCACCGGGAAGGCGGGGTTGAAGTCGGCAATGAAGGCGTCGGCCTTGGCCTTTTCCTGGTCGACGTTGATGGCGAGGATGACCAGTCCGTCCGCGCCATGTTTTTCGTGCATGGCTTTCATCCACGGGAAGGACTGGCGGCAGGGGCCACACCAGGAGGCCCAGAAGTCGATGTAGACCACCTTGCCCTTGTAGGCGGCGAGGTCGAGGTCGGCGGCGGCCGCGCTGCCGGCAAAGGGCAGGGCGAACAGCAGGGCCAGCAGCAGGCGGCGGGATAGGCGGGTCATGGCAGGTCCTCGTTCTGGATGAGGCCAAGACTAGAGGGCCTTCCTTAACGGCCGCTTAAGCGCGAGCCCGGCTACTGCGCCTTAAGCCGGCGTTAATGAAGCACCGCACACAATCTCCCCATCTCGAACGCCAGGTTTGCCGCGCCATCGTGGCCGGTGCCCGGACCTTCAAGGGGACGATTCATGTTGCGCCTATTGCTTTCCATCCTGTTCCTGCTCGCCCTGCAGGCCCCCCTGCGCGCCGGGGTTCCCGACTTCAGCGGCATCAGCGCCGGCGAGGCCGAGGAGTTCCTGCCGGTGGGGCAGGCCTTCCAGCTGAAGAGCGCGCCCGACGGTGCCAACGGCATCAGGCTGGAGTGGAAGGTGGCCCCGGGCTATGCCCTCTACAAGGACCGCATTGCCGCCGGCGTCACCCGCCCGGCCGGCGTCACCCTCGCTGCCCTCGAATTCCATAGTGCGTCCGTGCTCAAGGATGACCCGAGCTTTGGTCGCGTCGCCGTGTTCCACGACGAGGCGAAGGCCTCGCTGCGTCTCGCCGCGGTGCCCGTTGACGCCGCTGGCAAGCCGGTGACGGTCTGGTTGCGCTACCAGGGCTGCGCCGACGCCGGCCTCTGCTATCCCCCGCAGACCGTGGCGCTGACGGTGGCGCGTCCCATGGCCGCGGCTGGCCCCGTCGCGCCGATCGACACGGGGGCTTCGACGCCGATTCGCCCGGCAGGCAACGCCGCCACGGTGTTCGCGCGGTTGCCTGCATCCGCCGTGGCGACGCCCGCTCCCTCTTCCGCGGCCTCGGCTCCGGCCGCGGCGGCGACCGGCAAGGCGGCGCTGCCGTCCGCTGCTCGTGGTCTGGAAGACGCGGGCGGCATTGCCGGCTTCCTCGGCCAGGCCAGCCTGCCGCTGATCGTGCTCACCTTCTTCGTGCTGGGTCTGGGCCTCACCTTCACGCCCTGCGTTTTCCCCATGATGCCCATCCTCTCCGGCCTTATTGCCGGCGATGACAGCGGCAACATGGGAACGGGCCGCGCCTTTCGCCTCTCGCTGGCCTATGTGCTGGGCATGGCCACCACCTACGCCCTGGTGGGCACCCTGGTGGGCTACTTCGGGGCCCGCGCCAATGTGCAGCTCTGGCTGCAGACGCCGGTCGTGCTGATAGTCTTCGCCTTCGTCTTCGTACTGCTTTCCTTGAGCATGTTCGGCTTTTACGAGTTGCAGTTGCCGTCCTTCCTGCGCGACCACCTCAACAATCTCACCCACAAGCAGAAAGGCGGCCGCCTGCTCGGCGTGTTCATCATGGGCATCCTTTCTGCCCTGGTGGTCTCGCCCTGCGTGTCGGCGCCCCTCGCCGGCACCCTGGTCTACATCAGCACCACCGGCAATGCTGTTCTCGGCGGCCTCGCCCTGCTGGCGCTCGGCCTGGGCATGGGCGCTCCGCTGGTCTTGATCGGCACCACCGGCGGCAAGCTGCTGCCGCGCGCCGGTAACTGGATGCTGGTGGTGAAAGCCGTGTTCGGCGTCTCCCTGCTGGCCGTCGCCATCTGGCTCGTGGCGCGGGTAGTCCCGGGCGAGGTCACCCTGGTGCTGTGGGCACTGCTGCTGGGCATCTCCGGCATCTACATGGGCGCCTTTGAAGCCGCCGCCATGGGCTGGCCGCGCATGGCCAAGGGCATCGGCCTTTCTCTCGTGCTCTATGCCGCCTTTCTCTTTGCAGGTGCCGCCACTGGCCAGGATGACCCGCTGCATCCGCTCGGCTCCTTCGCCCACGCCGCCGTGGCGCCGTCCGCGACGCTGCCGCAACAGCTTCAGTTCCAGCGCGTCACCAGCGAGGTCCAGCTGCGCGCGGCGCTCGCCGCCGCCGCGAAGGAGGGCAAGGGCGCCGTGGTCGACTTTTATGCGGACTGGTGCGCCGCTTGCCAGGTCATGGAGCGCACCACGTTCCGCGACCCGGCCGTGATGAGTGCGCTGGCGCCGCGGGTGCGCATCCAGATGGACCTGTCGGAGAATACGGACGAGCAGCGTCGCCTGCTGGACACCTTCCATCTCTATGGGCCGCCCGCCCTGCTGTTCTATGACGTGAAGGGCAATGAGGAGAATGCGCTGCGCGTGCAGAGCGAGATCAGCGCCGAACACCTGCGCGCCCGCCTGGGCGCCTGACGAGCAGCGGGTCGTGGCGATCGCGCAAGGCCGGAGGGTGTCAGCAGCTCACGGCGGCGCCGCGACGCCCGGCCCGGCTGCACCGCCGTGGCGCGGTGCAGGCCAATGAAAAAGCCCGGCATTGGCCGGGCTTTTTCTTGTCATTCTGCGATTCACCAAACCACCAAACCACCAAACCACCAAACCACCAAACCACTGTCTTGCCGTTCGCCCGCGCGGAGGCCGCGCAGGCACCATGCGGCAATGGGATTTTCCTCGCGAAGGTAATCAGGCGGCTGCACGCGCCTGGCTCGCGGCCAGTGCCCTCTGCACGGCCGGCGAGCGAGAAAAATACTCCAGTGCGTCGCCCAGCGATGCCTCGCCATCCGGGTGGTAGCGCGGGTCCAGGTAGCGCAGCGCGGCGCCGAACAGCGATTCCAGCGTGGGCAGCGTGCCGCGGCGCGCCGCCTGCTCCCAGCGCAGGAAAAAGAAGCGGCCGCCTACCGCGGGATCCTGCTGCATCAGGTGCTTGCCGCTATGGCTCAGCAGGCCGAGCAACACGGGAAAGCCGGCCAGCGCCCAGCCCTGGCGCTCCAGCGTGCTGCCGCCAAGGTGGGCATGCAGCTCGTGCGCGACGTTGCGGTGTTCCACTTCCTCGGCACCGTGCCAGCGAAAGAGGTCGCGCAATACGGGATCCACAGTGGGGGCGTCCAGCGCCTTGGCTTCCAGTACCCATTTGCCGAGCACGCAGGTGTAGTGCTCGATGGCGGCAATGATCGCCAGTTGCTGGCGCAGCTGCCATTTCGCCAGCGGCGCCTGCAGGCGCTGCGCCAGGCGGCTCTGGCCCAGCGGCAGCGGCTTTTCCTCCAGCAGTGTGCCGAACACGAAATCGGCCAGGCGCAGCACGTGGTCGATTTCCACCCCATGCCGGCGCAGATAGCCGTTGAGCGCATTCTCGTGCGAGCGGGCGTGGATGGCCTCCTGGCGGATGAAGCCCTGCACGTCGGCGCGCAGCGCGGGGTCGGTGATGTAGGGCAGCGCCTTGTTGTAGACGCGGCAGAACCAGAACTCCCCCGCCGGCAGCAGCAGGTGGATGGAGTTGAAGATATAGGAGGCGTCCGGATCGTGCGGGATCCAGTGCAGCGGAGAGTTCGACAGGTCGAACTGCACGCGGCGCGGTGCAAGGGGGTGGCGGGGGGCAGTCATGGCAGGCCTCTTATTGGTCGTGACGATGCCCCTCCCGGGGCATCGTGGCTTCCCGATGCAAAGCGTGCGGGCATCCCGGCCCACGGAAAAAATCAGCAATCAGCAATCAGCAATCAGGGGTTCGTGGGCCAGC
>JAZKHS010000002.1:12994-87778 GCA_040385265.1 Pseudomonadota bacterium
CCCACGAACCCGTCACACCAGCTTGCGCAGGCCGGGCGCCCGCGGGCCGCCTTCCACCTGGGCAATGAAATCGGCGATCCACTGCGCCAGGCGTTCGCCCTCATGCAGCAGCGTCCAGTGCCCGGCGTCGACGTCGCGGCGCCAGGTGTTGTGCGCCCACAGCGTCATGTCCTCGAACAGCTGCGGCCCCACATAGTTGTCCTGCTGCGGCACGATCAGCTGCACCGGCTTGCCGGTGTAGCGCTCGCGCGGCCTGAACAGGCGCGGCAGGAAATTGGCGCGATACAGGTTGATGCCGAAGATGCCGTCCTTGGTCTGCGTGGACGAGCGCTCGGCCTCGATGTTCTCGGTACGCTTCAGTACCTGCGGCCAGAACGGCCCCAGCGCGCGCCATACCGCGGGAGCGAACAGGGGCAGCTGGAAGGCCATGATGTACCAGGAGCTGGCGAGCTGGGTCAGCGCCTTCTTCAGGTTGGCGGGCGAGGTGGAGAGCAGGCGCTCGCGCATCCAGAAGCCGACATGGTCCAGGCAGGGACCGGAGATCGTGGTCCAGGAGGCAATGCGGTACTGCAGGTGGGCGGTGGTCACCGACTCCCAGGTCTGGATGGAGCCCCAGTCATGGCCCACCAGGTGCACGGCCCGCCCCGGCAGCAGCGCGTCCAGCACGGCGACGAGGTCGGCAGAGAGCTTGTCGAGGCGGTAGTCGGCGGCGCGGCGCGGACGGTCGGAGGCGCCGGCGCCGCGCACGTCATAGCTCACGACATAAAAGCGCTCGGCGAGGCGCTCGGCCACCGGCGCCCAGACCTCGTGGCTGTCGGGATAGCCGTGCACCAGCACCACTGGCGGGTGATGGGGCTGGCCGCGCGTGTAGGCGGCAATGCGCACGGTACCGGACTGGACCGTGTGGCGGGTTTCGGGGAAGGGCGAAAAGCGCGCGGACATGCCGACTCCTGGACTGCGGGGCATAGGGAACAATGCAGTCCTGATTCTTAACATTGGTCAATGTCAAAGTCCACGGCCGCAGGGGCCAGCCTGGCCCGGCGGGAGCAGCTACCGGCCAGCGGGGGCAGGCCAGGGGGCGGGCGGTCGCGCGAGGACTGCTCTGGAAGCTTAGCCCCGGCGCAGGATGCGCTGCTTCTCGCGCTGCCAGTCACGTTCCTTTTCGGTATCGCGTTTGTCATGCATCTGCTTGCCCTTCACCACGGCAATTTCGCACTTGGCGAGGCCCTTGCTCCAATACAGCGCCAGCGGTACGCAAGTGTGGCCTTTCTGCTGGATGTCGCCGGTAATCTTGTCGATCTGGCGGCGATTGAGCAGGAGCTTGCGGCTGCGGGTCGGGTCCGCGATGACGTGGGTCGAGGCCTGCAGCAGGGGGGTGAAGTGGGCGCCGAACAGCCAGGCCTCGTTGTTCTTGATGAGGACATAGGCATCGGTGAGGTTGGCCTTGCCGGCGCGCAGGGATTTGACTTCCCAGCCCAGCAACTGCAGTCCCGCCTCGAACTTGTCTTCAATGAAGTATTCGTGGCGGGCGCGGCGGTTGAGGGCGATGGTGCTGGAATTGGCGGGGGCGTTCTTGCTCATGGGCGGCGATTATAGGGCTTCAGGCAGCAAATAGCCCGCCCTGGCGGGGGGTGCGTTGACCTTGAGGGGTGGGCCTGAATCCCGGACAATCCGCGCCATCTTGTGCGCGGCCGCCGGCCGCGCACCGCTCCTGATAACGAGGTTTGGATGGCCACTCCGCAATCCGTGATCCATGGCACTGCCCGCGTGCCCGCCGCGCTCATTCCCGCCGCCTTCCTGGCCCTGGCCCTGCTGAATGTGTGGGAGCTGCCGCGCATGGCGGCCATCCACGGCGGCCTCGCCTTCCTGGGCGCCTGGCTACTGCTCCTGCTCCTGCTCGGCCTGCCGCTGGTGCTGCTGGAGCTCATGCTGGGCAAGCGCGCCCGCCGCGCGCCACTGGAGGGCCTGGCCTTCCTGACCCGCGAGGCCGACGCCAAACGTGGCTGGCGCTTCGGCGCCTGGGGCGGTGCCGTCGCCGTGTTCCTGGTGATGGCGGCCATGGCCCTGGTGGCAGGCGGCAGTGTCAACTTCCTGGTGCGTGACCTCGGCATCGCCGGTGCGGCAGTAGCCAGCGCCAGCGTCGACGGCCCTGCCATGCCGCTCGGGACGGGTACCCTGCTGCTGCTGGCGGCCGCCTTCAGCCTCGTCAATCCGCTGTGGCGCAGCCGGCTGCAACTGGCGGGCCTCGGTCTTGTCAGCGCGCTGCTGCTGCTCGCCGCGGTGGCCAACGCCGGCATGCTCGATGTGGCCTACCCTTCTCGCGCGCTGACCGCGGGTGACTGGCGCGAAGCGGCGCGCCTCGCCCTGCTCAGCCTCGGTGGGGGCCTGGGCGTGCTCTGGCTGGCCGGCATGCGCCTGCCCAAGGACGCCCCGCTCGGCCGCCTCGGCCTCGGCATGCTGTTGCTGCAGGCGGTGTTCGCGCTGCTGCTGATGCTGGCGCTGGCGCCTTTCGTGGCAGCGCTGCAGGTCAATGCCGCCGGTGCCGGACCTGCCATTGCCCCCTCCGGCCCGGGCGTCTGGGTGGTGCTGGGCGCCATGCTGCTGGCTGCCATGCTGGCGCTGCCGCAGGTGGCCGAGCCGGTGCTGCTGCGCCTGGCCGAGCGTGGCATGGGCCGCCTGCCGGCCGTGGTGCTGGTGTTCATGAGCGCCGCCTTGCTGGCCGAGGCCACTTGGCTGTTCGGTCACACCACCGGCGTGCTGGTGCTGCTCACCACCCTTTACCTGCTGGTGATGGGGGTGCTGTTGTCGTTGTCGCTGTTCGCCGGCTGGGGCATGAAGATCAGCCACGCACGCAAGGAGCTCGCGCTGCCGGCGGAGGGCGTCTATAACCTGTGGCGGGTGGCCGTGCGCCTGGGCCTGCCCCTGGCCATCCTCTGGGTCTTGCTGCAGCCGCTGGTCTGAGGCCGTCCCATGCCCCAGGTCAGCCGCTCGCTGCTGTTGCCGTACTCGGCCCACGAGATGTTCACCCTGGTGAACGACGTGGCTCGTTACCGCGAGTTCCTGCCCTTCTGCATTGCCTCCGAAGTGGTGGAGGCGCGGGAGGATGAGGTGCGCGCGCGCATCGCCTTCTCGCGCATGGGCCTCGAGCAGGCGCTGATGACGCGCAACCAGCTGTTGCCGCCGGAGCGCATTGCCATCGAGTTCCTGTCCGGGCCGTTCGATTATCTGCGCGGGCAGTGGCAATTCCAGGCACTGGGCGAGGTCGCCTGCAAGGTGCAGTTCGAGGTGGAGTTCCAGGTGCAGGCGCGCTTCCTGCAATTCGTGGCCGGGCCGGCCCTGCAACAGGCGGCAGGGCAGACCATCGAGGCATTCCAGAAACGGGCGGTGCAGGTCTATGGCAGGCGCTGAGGCAATTTCCATCGAGGTGGCCTACGGGCTGCCGGCCGAGCAGGTGCTGCTGACCCTGACAGTGCCGGCCGGCACCACGCTGCGCCAGGCGGTGCGGCTGTCGCGCCTCGCCGAGCGCTTTCCGGAGATTGATCCGGACCACGCCCCGCTCGGCATCTTCGGCAAGCTCGAGAAGAACCCCGACCAGCGCGAGCTGCGCGCCGGCGAGCGCGTCGAGATCTACCGGCCGCTGCTGATCGACCCCAAGGAGGCGCGCCGGCTGCGCGCCGAGCGCGCCAAGGCCCGCCGCGAGGCCAGGTGAGCGGAATGCGGGGTTGAGTTGGCCGCGCGTGTCGGAGGTCGTTGTGCCCGCCCCATTCGGCGTCCGTGCGGATGGCCGGTTGCCCGCCGAGTCGGTCCGTACTCCGGCGATGATTCCCCGGCTTCTGTCCGGCCATGAAAAAGCCCGCATCAGGTGCGGGCTTTTTTGGCGGGCGAAAGGCGTCGGGCAGCAGCGCCAGTGCCGTGGTCCGGCCTTACAGCGGCTCGGCGTTCAGGCGGCGGTCCTTGCTCTCGGGCGCGGACGGGTTCTTCAGCGGCATTTGTTCGGCGCCCTCGACGCGGGCCAGCACCCCGTTCTCGAACCAGACCGTCAGGCGGCGGTTGTTGATCTCGGCCAGGCCCGCCTTGCGCGCATTGGTGCCGGGCACGTAGTCGTAGACGTAGTCCCAGCGCCGCGGATTCAGGGTATCGGTCACCAGCGGCGTGCCCAGCACATAGCGCACCTGCGCCGGTGTCATGCCCGGCTTGAGCTTGTCCGCCATCTCGCGGGTCACCAGGTTGCCCTGGTCCAGGTCGGCCTTGTAGACGCGCAGGAAATGGCAGCCCGAGACGGTCAGGGCCAGCAGCGCGATAACGAGAATACGCGGGAAAAACAGGGCGGCTTTTTGCATCGGACCAGGAATTCCTCTATCTTGCGGCGGACAACCGGTGGCCGGTTCCGCCGCGGGGCAGGGAGCGATGATACCCCAGCCCTTCCTGCGGCGCTGCCCCGCATGCGTAAGCGGCCACCCCCTGCCCGAACGGATTGAGCACATGCCCACGAGCAACCATGAGCTGCGCAAGGCCGGCCTCAAGGTCACCCTGCCCCGGCTCAAGATCCTTGAGCTGCTGGAAAGCTCCGATCTCCGCCACATGAGCGCCGAAGACGTCTACAAGAGCCTGCTCGAGCAGGGCGAGGACGTCGGCCTGGCCACCGTGTACCGCGTGCTGACCCAGTTCGAGGCCGCCGGCATCGTCGAGCGCCACCATTTCGAAGGTGGCCACTCCGTGTTCGAGCTCAAGGACAACGCCCACCACGACCACCTGGTCTGCACCAGCTGCGGCAAGGTCGTTGAGTTCAAGGACGAGATCATCGAGGAGCGCCAGCGCCAGATGGCTGAATCCCACGGCTTCAGCCTCACCGACCACTCCCTGTATCTCTATGGCATGTGCCGCGATTGCCTGGAAGGCGCGCGTAACCGCTAGGGCCTGCCGGCGCCTGGCGATCGAATCGTCGTTCCCCTGCGCCATCCGTAGAAGCCGCTCTTGCCCGGACCACCGGGGCGGCTAGACTGCCCGTCTCGTTCCCCTGCAAGGATTGCGTTCTCCATGGCCGATGCCGACGGGCTGATTGCCCATGCCTTCCACGCTTCTCTTCCCACCGGCCGCGTCAGCGGCCGCCTGCGGGTTGAGCCGCATGGCCTGGTCTTCCTGCCCGGGGACGGTAGCGCCGGCGTGACCCTGCCCCTGCAGGGACTGGAGATCCGCGGCGGCGGCGCCGCCAACCGCCTGTTGTTCTGCAGCCATCCGGCCCGCCCGGGCTGGCAGCTCTATACCGCCGACCGGACGCTGTTGGCGACCCCGGCCCTGGCCGGCCATCCCGCCCTGGCCGCCGTGGCCGGGCAGCGCCGCCGCCATCACCTGCACTTCTGGTCGCTGGCGCTCGGTGGCCTCGCCACGCTGGCCGGCCTGCTCTTCATGCTCTGGTGGTCGCTGGACGGCCTCAGCATGCTGGCCGCGCGCCAGGTATCGCCGGCCATGGAAGCGCGGCTCGGCGAAACCGTGATGGGACAATACCGCATCGGCAAACGCCTCATGGACGACAAGGCCGCGGAGCCCTTGCTGCGGCCTCTCACCGCTCCCATCGCCAACGCCATTCCCGAACGCCGCTACACCCTGCGGTTTCACATCGTCAATGATCCGGCCATCAACGCCTTCGCCCTTCCCGGCGGCTATATGGTGATCAACTCCGGCCTCATCCTCCAGGCCCGTCACGCCAGTGAGTTGCAGGGCGTGATCGGACACGAGGTCGCGCACGTGACGCGGCAGCACGGCGTGCGCGCTGTGATCCGCTCCACCGGCATCTTTGTCATAGCCCAGGCCCTGCTCGGTGACGCCAGCGGCGCGGTGGCGGTGCTGGCCAATGCCGGGCCGCTGCTGATCAACCAGGCCTACTCGCGCGACTTCGAGCGCGAGGCTGACCGCGAAGGCCTGGCCCTGCTCAAGCGTGCCAATATTGATCCGCGCGGCATGGCTGACTTCTTCCGCCTCGTGCTCGCGGAAGAAAAGCGCCAGATGGCCGAGGTGAAGGACGAGAACGCGCGCCGGGTGATGGACGCCTCGCGCGCCTTCCTCGGCACGCATCCGGAAACCGAGGAGCGCATCGCCACGCTTGAAAAGCAGATGAGGCAGGAGCCCCGCACCGGCTGGCGCAACGACGAGGCCGCCTTCCGCGCCCTGCAGGACGCGGTGCGCCGCTTCGTGGCCACCAGCAACGACACTTCCGGCACGACCAAGAACTCCGCCAACCAGGAGCCAGCAGCACCATGAAAACCGATATCCGCGGCGGCGACGCCTTTTCCTATGTGGACGTGGAGCTCGCGCCCGGCGACAAGCTGGTGGCCGAATCCAACGCCATGTCCAGCATGTCCGCCGACCTTGATCTCAAGGCGAAGTGGAACGGCGGCTTTTTCTTCGCCCTGCTGCGCAAGCTGCTGGTGGGCGAGACGCTGTTCGTCAATCACTACGCCAACAACACCGACGGCACCCGTCGCCTGGTGCTGGTGCAGCCGACGCCGGGCAGCGTGCGCAGCCTGACGCTCAGCAACGAGACCTTCTACCTGCAGCCGGGAGCCTTCCTGGCCTGCAGTGGCGAGGTGACGGTGGGCATCAAGTTCGCCGGCCTTATTTCCTGGATCGCACGCGAAGGCCTTTTCCGCATCGCCGTCAGCGGCAGCGGCCAGGTCTGGTACGGGGCCTATGGCGCCCTGCTCGACAAGGAAATCGACGGCGAATTCATCGTCGACACCTCCCACCTGGTCGGCTACACCCCGGGCATCGCGCTCAAGCTGCAGCTGGCCGGGGGCATTTTCTCCAGCCTGTTCGGCGGCGAAGGCCTGGTCACCCGGGTCCAGGGCAAGGGCCGTATCGTCATCCAGACGCGCAGCCTCAGCGGCCTCGCCAACTGGATCAACCCCAAGCTGCCCTGAGGAGCGCGCCATGCAGATCGACTTCATGCACCAGCCCGGCAATACCGCCGCGCGCGTGCGCCTCGCCCCGGGCGAGACCCTGACCGCCGAGGGCGGCGCCATGATCGCCATGAGCGGCCATCTCGGCGTCGAGACCACCACCCACCAGAAGGGCAAGGGCGGCATCCTGAAAGCGGTGAAGCGCATGTTCGCCGGTGAATCCTTTTTCATGAACCACTTCAGCGCCACCGACCAGGGCGGCGAGGTGTGGCTGGGCAGCACGCTGGCCGGCGACATGCTGCGCTACGCGCTCGACAACGAGGCGCTGATCGTGCAGTCCGGTTCCTTCGTCGCCTCCGAGCACGGTGTCGGCCTCGACACCGGCTGGCAGGGTTTCAAGAACTTCCTCTCCGGCGAGAGCCTGTTCTGGCTGCGCCTGTCCGGCCGTGGGCAGGTCATCCTGGGGGCGTTTGGCGCCATCTATCCGGTCGAGGTCGACGGCGAGTACATCGTCGACACCGGCCACATCGTCGCCTTCAGCGAGACCCTGGAGTTCACCCTGACCAAGGCCGGCAAGAGCTGGATCAGCTCGCTGCTGGGTGGCGAAGGACTGGTCTGCAAGTTTCATGGACGCGGCACGGTGTGGTGCCAGTCGCACAACCCCGGCAGCTTCGGCAGCAACCTGGGCGGCTTCCTCAAGCCGCGTCGCGCCTGAGGAGGCCCGCCATGACCCACAAGATCCGTATCGAGGGCTTTGCCGGCCCGCACGAGTCCCTGCAGGTGGTTGCCGCCTTCGCGCAGCTGTTCCGCATTCCCGAAGATCGTGCGCGCCTGCTGCTGGAGCGCGTGCCCCTGGTCATCAAGGAAGGCCTGGACGAGGTCGCCGCCGACAAGTATCGCCAGAACCTGGAGCGCATCGGCTTGCGCGTGACCGTCGTCACGCCGATGTCCCTGACCGATGAGCTGGTGCTCGCCATTGCCGGCGAGGCGTCCGCTGCCGCCCGTGTCGCCGCGCTGGCGGAGCAGACGGCTCATCTGGTCGCGCCCCTGCCCGGAGAGGGCGTCGCGCCGCCGACCAACCCGCCGGCACCGGCCACGCCTGCCGAACAGCCCGGCTTCCGCTTTCGTATCGAGGGACGCCCCGACTTCGCCTTTCTGACGGTGGCGCTGGAAGCCAACCAGACCCTCAAGGTCGAGGCCTCGGCCATGGCCACCATGGACACCAGCCTGCGCATGAAGACGAAGCTCAAGGGCGGGCTCGGGCGCTTCCTTACCGGCGAGTCGCTCTTCGTCAACGAGTTCACCGCCGAGAACGTGCCGGGCGAAATCGGCATCGCCCCCGGCGCCCCCGGCGACCTCGCCCATGTCTACCTGCGCAACGAGACGCTCTACCTGCAGAACTCGGCCTTCGTCGCCTGCGACCCGGCCGTGAACCTGGAAACCAAGTGGCAGGGTTTCACCAAAGGTTTCTTCTCCGGCGAGAGCTTCTTCCTGGTGCGCGCCAGCGGCCAGGGCGACCTCTGGTTCAACACCTACGGCGGCCTCATCGAGCTGGACGTGGATGGCGACTATGTCGTCGACACCGGCAACATCGTCGCCTTCACCGACGGCCTTGAGTACAACATCGGCAAGGTCGGCGGCTACAAGTCGCTGTTCTTCTCCGGCGAAGGCCTGGTCTGCCGCTTCAGTGGCAAGGGCAAGGTGTGGATCCAGACGCGCTCACCCGCCGCCTTCGTGTCCTGGGCGCACTGGTTCCGTCCGGTGCAAAAGTCCAACTGAGCCAGGGCGCAGGCCCGCAAAAAAAGCCCGGCAATGCCGGGCTTTTTGCTGGTTGCGGAAAGGACAGGGCGTCGCCCGTCCCCGCCTTACTTCTTCATGCCCACGAAGCGCGCCGGGTCCTTGCTGCGCTCCGCGAAGGCATCGAGGCGCTCCCCCGTGGCCGCGGCCAGCATCTCCAGACGCTTGGCCGGCGTGGGGTGGGTCTTGAACATGAGCGCGACGGCGCCGTCCTGCGGATTGACCGCGTCCAGCGTCTGCAAGGACGCGACCAGGCCGAAGGGGTTGTAGCCGGCGCGGGCGGCGATGACCATGCCCATACGGTCGGCCTCGAACTCATCGCCCTTGTCCAGGCCGCGCGCGAACAGCTCGGTGCCGGCGGTGAAGGCCTTGAGGCTGGTCGCTGCATCCTTGGTGTTCTTCTTGTCCGCCACCGCCTGCGCCAGTTCCAGCTGCCATTCACGGCCCAGCGAACTCTTGATCGCCTTGAGCTGGTGCTTGCGCAGCACATGCGAGATCTCGTGCGCCAGCACGCCGGCGAGTTCGGTCTCGTTGCGCAGCTTCTCGTACAGGCCGCGGGTGATCAGGATGGTGCCCCCCGGCGTGGCGAAGGCATTGACGTCGGGGTCATCGGTGACGCCGAAGCGCCAGGGCAGGGCGGGACGGTCGGTGTGCAGCGCCAGCCACAGGCCGACGCGGTTCACATACTTCTGCACGGCCTCGTTGCGCAGCAGCGGTGCGGCGCCGAGCAGGCGGGAGGCCACGCCCTCGCCGATCTCGATTTCCTGGGGTTCGGGGATGTCCTGCAGCGACTTCACCATTTTCTTGCCGATGCCGAGCGCCTTCTGCGTCTCCGGATCGTTCAGCTTTTCCAGCGCGCGCCCCAGGTCAAAGGCCTGGGCGCTGCCGGCGGCGAGCAAGGTGGCGGCCAGGAGAAGGGAGCGCATCATTTCGTCACCTCCTTGCCCTGTGCGTCAAAGAACGGCAGTTCCTGGCTGGCGAGCTTCGCCTGCCGGGCAAAGCCGCGCGCGCCCGCCTCGGTCTCGCGGTACTGGTCCAGGCGCCTGGCTTCCGCCGGCGCCGGCTCGGCCGTCGCCAGCTTCTGCTCCGAGAGCCCCTTCACGCCGGTGGTGACGGTGGTGCCGCTGGAGCCGGTCTTGAACACGCTGGCCAGCTGGCCGACGCCGGCGTCGCCGCGCTGGCCGGAGCCGGTGCGCACGTTGAGCACGCGGACCCAGCCGGCCTGGCCGCCGGCTTTTACCTGGGCCCAGGCGCCCTGGCGCGCCACGATGTCAATGCTGTCTTTGGCCTTGAGCGCTGCCACCACCGCGGCGTCGCCGAAGGGCTTGGCGCGCAGCTCGCTGTCGCGCAGCAGTGTGCCGGGCTCGGCACTGGCCGTGCCTGCCGCCGCCAGCGCGGCCAGGATGACGGGGACGCCTGCAAGGCGCCGCAAGATTCTGTTCATGATTCCCCCCGGGGTTCCGGTTCCTTAGGTTCCAGCAGTTGTACGCCCTGGTCGCGTCCCTTCACGTGGAACTCGCCATGGTCGATGAAGATGAAGCGGCCCGGCGCCTCGCGCTCGCAGGCGTCGCGGGTGGCGCCGGACACCAGCACGCGCGCGACCCCCTTGGTGCAGCCCTCGATGCGGCTGCCGAGATTGATGGTGTCGCCGATGGCGGTGTAGTCCAGGCGGTCGTCACTGCCCAGGAAGCCGACCACGGCGGGACCGGTATGCACGCCGATGCCGATGTCGAAATGGTCCAGCGAAGGATCGTCCCGCGCCAGCTCCGCGCGAAAGCGGTCCAGGGCCTCGCCCATGCCGATCGCCGCCTGCACGGCGTGCACTGCATGCAGCGGATTGGCGGTGGGCGCATTCCAGAACGCCATGATGGCGTCGCCGATGAACTTGTCGAGGGTGCCGCCATGGCGGAACACCACCTCGACCTGTTGGCTGAAGTAGCGGTTGAGCAATTCCACGACGGCTTCGGGCGTGCGCGTCTCGGACAGCGAGGTAAAGCCGCGGATGTCGGAGAAGAGGATGGTGATCTCGCGCGATTCGGGCTTTTGTCCGCTGTGCAGCTCGCCGCTCTTGACGAGGTCGGCGACTACACGCGGATCGAGGAAGCGGCTGAACAGACCCACCGTGGCCATGCGCGACTGGCGCTCGCGCCAGTAGGCTTCGGCGGAGCACAACACCCAGGCCAGCCAGGCGAGGGTAAGGGCGGCGCCGACCGGGGCATAAGCGTTGCTCCGCAGCAGCAGGTAGCTGGCCGTGAGCAGCGCGGCGCTGGCCAGCAGCAGGGCGGCGCCGCTCTTGAGCGGGTTGACGTGGCGCCAGAACGCCAGCAGCAGGGCGGCCAGCAGCAGCAGGGCCAGCGGCCAGCGCGCCGGCCATTCGCGCAGCCAGTCGCCATCGCGCAGGTTGGCGATGGCGGTGGTGAGGATTTCCGCGCCGGGCGTGAGGGTGGCGAGCGGGGTCGGGCGCAGGTCGTGCAGGCCCGGCGCGGTGGCGCCGATGATCACGATCTTGCCCTTGAGGTCGGCGGCCAGCCGCGGGGTCTCGCGGCTGAGGTCGTTGAAGAGGTCGCTGTAGGAGACCTGCCGCGGCAGCGCGCGGTACCAGTGCAGGCGGATACGCTCCTGGTCGGGAAGGGCGGCGCCGGTGAAGCGGGCGATGGCGGCGCTCATGGAGGGCAGTTGCCAGCCCTCCACGCTGGCATGCAGGCGGGCATGGCGCCCGGTGCCGTCAGCGTCCTTCTCGAAGTTGATGAGCCCGCCCTGCCAGTTGGCCGGTTCCAGGACCAGTGGCACCAGCAGGGGCGCGCCGGCCCCCGGTGCGGCGGCGGCCGTCGGGCGCGCCTGGAAGCTGGGCGGCAGGGCGGCGAAGGGGGCCTTGCGGCCGTCGGCCAGCAGTAGCGAAGGAAAGA
Organism: Pseudomonadota bacterium; assembly: GCA_040385265.1. Lineage (GTDB taxonomy): Bacteria > Pseudomonadota > Gammaproteobacteria > Pseudomonadales > Moraxellaceae > UBA2031. The sequence continues at coordinate 24,594 of JAZKHS010000002.1, forward strand.
AGAGGTTGCCGTACTGCGGCGCGGTTTCGCGCAGCAGGGCATCGCTGTCGGGGCGGAAGGTGTCGGCCTCGTTGAACAGCACGTCGAAGGCGATGGCGGCCGGCGCCTGGACCTGAAGGTTGGCGATCAGCTCGGCATGGATGGCGCGGGGCCAGGGCCAGGAGCCGGCCTCGCGCACCATGCGCGCATCCTCCAGGCTTTTCTGGTCGATGGTGACGAAGACAATGTCGTCCGGCGCCGGCCGGGTGGCGGCGTCGGCCGCGACCAGGGTGTCGCCCAGGCGGTCATCGAGGCGGTCCAGGCTCTCCGTCAACGCCAGCGCCAGGGTCAGCAGCAGGAGGGCGAGGCCGGGCAGCAGCAGGGGCGGTCGCTTGTTCTTCTTGGTCATGGCGTGGGGCGGAATCAAGCCGCGATCTGTCCGTGGTCTCGCGAGGCCGGCGCGCATCAGGGCCGGGCAGGGGTCATCCTACCCCGGAATCCGGCCGCCTGTTGAGGCCAAATCCACACTCCTGGCCGGCCGGCGCCCGGCTCAGCTTGCCGCCAGCATGGCCTCGGCGTGGCGGCGGGTCTCGGCGGTGATGGTGAGGCCGCCGGACATGCGCGCAATCTCGTCGATACGCTGTTCACGGGTCAGCTCGCGCACCGCGCTCGAGGTCTGGCCGTCCTGCACCGACTTTTCCACGCGCAGGTGCTGGTGTCCCAGGGCCGCCACCTGCGGCTGGTGGGTGATGGAAAACACCTGGGCGTACTCGCCCAGTTCGCGCAGCACGCGGCCCACCACCTCGGCGATGCCGCCGCCGATGCCCACGTCCACCTCGTCGAAGACCATGACCGGTACCGGCGAATGCTTCGCGTTCACCACCTGGATGGCCAGCGACACGCGCGAGAGCTCGCCGCCCGAGGCGACCTTGGCCAGGCCCTTGAGCGGCTGGCCCGGGTTGGCGCTGATCAGGAACTCGATGTCGTCCAGGCCATGCGCGGCCGGCTTCTCCAGGGCCGTGAAGGCCACCTCGAAGCGGGAATTGGCCATGCCCAGCAGCTTCAGGCGGGCCAGCACCTCGGCGCTGAAGCCGGTGGCCGCGGCACTGCGCGCTTCCCGCAGCGCGGTGGCCGCGCTGGCGTAGTGCTGCTGCAGCGCCGCCACCTCGCGTGCCAGCGCCTCCAGGTCCTGGCTGCGCTGCAGTTGCGCCAGTTCCTCGGCCAGCGCCGCCTGCACCGCCGGCAGCTCCTGCGGCCCCACGCGGTGCTTGCGCGCCAGGCCATGCACCGCGGCCAGGCGTTCCTCGAGCTCGGCCAGGCGCGCCGGATCGGCGTCCAGGCTGTCCAGGTAGTGCTGCAGCGAGGAGGCGCCTTCCTGCACCTGGATCAGGGCGCCGTCGAGCAGCTCGGCGACCTCGTCCAGCCGTGGGTGGCGGCCACGCTCGCCTTCCAGCGCCTTCAGCGCCTGCTGGATGCAGCGCGCGGCATTGTCAGCCTCGTTCTCGGACAGGCGGTCCAGCGCCGCGGCGCCGTTCTGCAGCAGCGAGCCCAGGTTGGCCAGGGCGTCGTGCTCCTGCTCCAGCTTTTCATAATCGCCCGGCTTCATGCCGAGCTTGTCGAGTTCGTCCAGCTGGTGGGTGACCAGCTCCAGGCGTTCGCGCTGGGCGTCGCCGGCGCGGGTGAGGCCGGCCAGCTCCTTCGCCGCCTTCTGCCACTGCTGGAACTGCCGGGCAAGGGCGCTCGCCTCACTGCCCAGGCCGGCCACGGCATCGAGCAGGGCGCGGTGGTTCTCGCGGCGCAGCAGCGACTGGTGCTCGTGCTGGCTGTGGATGTCGATCAGCATCTCGCCCAGCAGCTTGACGTCGGCCAGCGTCGCCGGACTGCCGTTGATATAGGCGCGCGAACGGCCATCGCGGCTCACCGTGCGCCGCAGCCAGCATTCGCCGTCGGCTTCCAGCTCGCGCTCGCGCAGCCATTCCTGCGCATCCGCGTGGCGGCTGATGTCGAAGCCGGCGCTGACCTCGGCGCGCTCGGCGCCGGCACGCACCACGCCCGCCTCGGCGCGGTCGCCCAGGCAGAGGCCGAGCGCGTCCATGAGGATGGACTTGCCGGCGCCGGTCTCGCCGGTGATGACGGAAAAGCCCGGGCGGAAATCCAGTTCCAGGCTGGCGACAATGGCGAAGTCGCGGATCTTGAGATGGCTGAGCATAGGGGTAGGGGCCCGGGTCGATGGCGCGATGATAGGCGATTCCCCACGGCTGTAGGAGCGGCTTCCGCCGCGAAAAACGCCCGTAATTCGTATTACCACGTCCCCGCGCCAAAACCTGTCGCCCTGGCGCCACAGGTCGTCCTCGCGCCCCCTCCAGGGGTGGGCAGGTCGCGGCGGGAGGCGTATAACCGCGCCATGGATCGCACCCAGCTGCTCTTCAAGACACTCGTCGAATGCTATATCCGGGACGGCCAGCCGGTCGGCTCGCGCCATCTCCTGCAGATGGCCGAGCTGCCGCTGTCTTCCGCCACGGTGCGCAACGTCATGGCCCAGCTCGAGGAAAAAGGCCTGCTGGCGGCGCCGCACGCCTCCGCCGGGCGCGTGCCCACGCAGCAGGGCTACCGCCTGTTTGTGGATCGCCTGCTGACCACCGAGGCGCTCAACGAGGACACCGTGCAGGCCCTGGCCAGCGAACTCACTCCCGGCCAGTCGCCGCGCGACCTCGTCGAGAAGGCCTCGGCCTGCCTGGCCGAGCTCACCCGCCATGCCGGCCTGGTCATGGTGCCGCGCCGCGACCTCATCGACCTGCGCCAGATCGAGTTCGTGCGCCTGGACGAGCGCCGCGTGCTGGCCATCGTGGTCTGCGCCAACGGCGACGTGCAGAACCAGCTCATCCACACCGAGCGTCCCTTCGACGAGGCCGAGCTGACCCGGGCCAGCAACTACCTCAACCATCATTTCGCCGGCAAGAGCCTGGGCGACATCAGTCAGGGCGTGCTGCGCGGCCTGCGCGACGACCAGTTGCAACTGGACTCGCTGCTGCGCGGGACCGTGGTGCTGGCCGAGCGCGCCTTTGCCGCCCGGCCCACCGGTGACTATGTCCTCTCCGGCGAGGCCAACCTGGTGCGCCTGGCCGAGACGGGAGGCGTCGAGCGCCTGCAGGAGCTGTTCCAGGCCTTTACCGCCAAGCGGGACATCCTGCACTTGCTGGACAGCTGCCAGCAGGCCGAGGGGGTGGAGATCTATATCGGCGCCGAGTCCGGCTACGCCCCTTTCGGCGACCTGACCCTGGTCACCGCGCCGTATGCCGCCAATGGCCGGGTGCTGGGGCGCCTGGCCGTCATCGGCCCCACGCGCATGGCCTACCAGCGCGTGATTCCCCTGGTCGAGGTCACCGCCACCATCCTGTCGCGCGCGCTTTCTTCGCCCGACGGCCCTTGAAATTCCGGGGGCCATCCCCACCAATGCATCCTCCAAGAACGCGGCCGGCGCGCACCGGCCCTGGCGCCGGCTTTTTGCCCGGCGGCGCCGTCCACTTTTCAGGCAAGGCGAGGCCGTTATGTCCGAACACGACAAGCAGGAAAACGAATCCGTGATCCCCACCCCCGAGACTCCCGCGGAAGCCACCACCGCGGTCGACGAGACCGGCAGCCCGCTGCCGGACGGCGGCGTGGACCTGGCGGCCCGGGTGGCCGAGCTCGAGGCCCAGGTTCGTGAAACCCAGCTGCGTGCCCAGGCCGAGATCCAGAACATCCACAAGCGCGCCGAGCGCGATGCCGAGAACGCCCGCAAGTACGCCCTCGAGAAGTTCGCCGCCGCCCTGCTGGAGGTGGTCGACAACCTCGAGCGCGCCCTCGAGAGCACCTCTGATGACAACGAGGCCACCCGTGGCCTCATGGAGGGCGTGGCCCTGACCCACAAGCAGCTCGTCGATGCCCTCAAGCGCTTCTCCGTGGAGACGGTCGATCCCCGCGGCCAGCCCTTCAACGCCGAACTGCACCAGGCCGTGAGCATGCAGCCCGCCCCGGGCGTCGCCCCCAACACCGTCACCGCGGTGCTGGCCAAGGGTTACACCTTGAATGGCCGCCTGCTGCGCCCGGCCATGGTGGTGGTGGCGGCCGGCTGAGGCCGCGCGCCGGCGGTGGTAGAGGCCGCAGGCCGTGCCGGTTTCCGGGGCTCCATCCCGGTGCGGCGCTCCCCCGCGGGCCCTTGGCCGGGCGCCCCTTCGCCAAGAGGGCCGGCCGGGTCGCCTTTGCCGCCGCGGGCCTTCCCGACCGACGGCACCCCGGTCGGGTCGGTGATTCACGGCGTTTCCCGCGTCCCCCGAAAAAATCCGCAGGCGAGAGCCCTTGAAATCCCTAAGGGCATCGCCATATCGGACGACAAGACAATTCAATCCCCGTGCCGGCACCCCCACCGGCGACAGGTACTAGGAGACAAAAATGGGCAAGATCATCGGTATTGACCTCGGTACGACCAACTCCTGCGTCGCCATCATGGAGGGCGACAAGGTCAAGGTCATCGAGAACTCCGAAGGCGCGCGCACCACGCCGTCCATCGTCGCGTACACCGAAAACGAGATCCTGGTCGGCGCCGGCGCCAAGCGCCAGGCCGTGACCAACCCCAAGAACACCCTGTTCGCGGTGAAGCGCCTGATCGGCCGCAAGTTCACCGACGACGTCGTGCAGAAAGACATCAAGATGGTGCCTTACGCCATCGTGGGCGCGCCGAACGGCGACGCCTGGGTCGAAGTGCGCGGCGACAAGAAGGCGCCGCCGCAGATTTCCGCCGAAGTGCTGAAGAAGATGAAGAAGACCGCCGAGGACTACCTGGGCGAGCCGGTCACCGAGGCCGTCATCACCGTCCCGGCCTACTTCAACGACTCCCAGCGCCAGGCCACCAAGGACGCCGGCAAGATCGCCGGCCTCGAGGTGAAGCGCATCATCAACGAGCCCACCGCCGCGGCCCTGGCCTTCGGCATGGACAAGAAGGAAGGCGACCGCAAGGTGGCCGTGTATGACCTGGGTGGCGGCACCTTCGACATCTCCATCATCGAGATCGCCGAAGTCGATGGCGAGCACCAGTTCGAAGTGCTGTCCACCAACGGCGACACCTTCCTCGGCGGCGAAGACTTCGACCTGCGCCTGATCGACTACCTTGCCGACGAGTTCAAGAAGGAGAGCGGCATCGACCTGCATCACGATCCGCTCGCCCTGCAGCGCCTGAAAGAGTCCGCTGAAAAGGCCAAGATCGAGCTGTCGACCGCGCAGCAGACCGAAGTGAACCTGCCCTACATCACGGCGGACGCGACCGGTCCCAAGCACATGAACGTCAAGGTGACCCGCGCCAAGCTCGAGTCCCTGGTGGAAGAGCTGGTGCGTCGCACCATCGAGCCCTGCAAGGTGGCGCTGCAGGACGCCGGCCTCAAGGTCTCCGACATCGGCGACGTGATCCTGGTCGGCGGCCAGACCCGCATGCCCATGGTCATGGACAAGGTGAAGGAATTCTTCGGCAAGGAACCGCGTCGCGACGTGAACCCCGACGAAGCCGTGGCCATCGGCGCCGCCTACCAGGCCGCCGTGCTCTCCGGCGACGTCAAGGACGTGCTGCTGCTCGACGTGACCCCGCTCACCCTCGGCATCGAGACCATGGGCGGCGTGGCCACCCCGGTGATCGAGAAGAACACCACCATCCCGACCAAGAAGTCGCAGGTGTTCTCCACCGCCGACGACAACCAGAACGCGGTCACCATCCACGTGCTGCAGGGCGAGCGCAAGCAGGCGTCCCTGAACAAGTCGCTGGGCCGCTTCGATCTCGCCGACATCCCGCCGGCGCCGCGCGGCATGCCGCAGATCGAGGTCACCTTCGACATCGACGCCAACGGCATCCTTAACGTATCCGCCAAGGACAAGGCCACCGGCAAGGCGCAGAGCATCGTCATCAAGGCGAACTCCGGCCTCTCCGACGCCGAAATCGAGCAGATGGTGCGTGATGCCGAGGCCAATGCCGAGGAAGACCGCAAGTTCACCGAGCTCGTCAATGCCCGCAACAGCGGCGACCAGCTCGTGCACGCCACGCGCAAGGCCCTGGCCGACCTCGGCGACAAGGCTTCGCCGGAAGAAAAGACCGGCATCGAGGCGGCCATCACCGAGCTCGAGGAAGCGCTGAAGGGTAATGACAAGACCGCGATCGACCAGAAGATCGAAGCCCTGTCCAACGCCTCCATGCCGCTGATGCAGAAGGCCTATGCCGAGCAGCCGCAGCCGGAAGGCGGCGCCGACGCCGGTCCCCAGGCTTCTGCCGGTGGCGCCGACGAAGGCGCTGTCGATGCCGAGTTCGAGGAAGTGAAGGACGACAAGAAGTAAGATCGTCCTCCGTCCCTGCCGACCGGCGCCCGTCGGTCAGGCCGGGAGCCGGTGGCGCGTCGAAGTGGCTCCAGCGAGCCATCCGGCGTGCCCTGCTCCCGCTTCCGTGTCAGCGGAGGCCGCCGGGACGGCAATCGAAGCCTACAGCCAGCGCGGGGACCTTCCCCGCGTTGGCATGTCTGCCACCTGCGTATCGAGTGATGTACCAAAATGGCGAAGCGTGACTATTACGAAGTGCTGGGTGTGGCTAAGACCGCGTCGGCCGACGAGATCAAGAAGGCCTACCGCAAGCTCGCCATGAAGCACCATCCGGACCGCAATCCGGACGACAAGACGGCCGAGGACAAGTTCAAGGAAGCCAACGAGGCCTATGAGGTCCTGTCCGACGACGACAAGCGCGCAGCCTATGATCGCCATGGCCATGCCGGGGTCGATCCCAATATGGGCGGCTTTGGCGGGCAGGGCGGCTTCGGCGGTGGTGGCGGCAGCTTTTCCGATATTTTCGGCGACGTCTTTGGCGACATCTTCGGGGGCGGCGGCGGTGGTGGTGGCCGAGGCGGTGGCCAGCGCGCCAACCGCGGCTCCGACCTGCGCTACACCCTCGAGCTCGACCTGGAAGAGGCCGTCCGCGGCACCACCGTGCAGATCCGCGTGCCCAAGCTCTCCACCTGCGAGGTCTGCGACGGTTCCGGCGCCAAGAAAGGCACCACGGTCGACACCTGCCGCACTTGCGGAGGCGTCGGCCAGGTGCGCATGCAGCAGGGGTTTTTCTCGGTGGCGCAGACCTGTCCGACCTGTCGTGGCCGGGGCAAGACCATCAAGGATCCCTGCAACGCCTGCCATGGCCAGGGCCGCGTCGAGAAAGCCAAGACCCTCGAGGTGAAGATTCCCGCCGGGGTCGATTCCGGCGACCGCATCCGCCTGTCGGGCGAAGGCGAGGCCGGCATGAACGGCGGCCCCTCCGGGGATCTCTACGTGCAGGTGGCGGTGCGTCCGCACAAGATCTTCGAGCGCGACGGCGCCGACCTTTACTGCGAGATGCCCATTTCCTTCGCCGATGCCGCCCTGGGTGGCGAGCTGGAAGTGCCGACCCTGGAAGGACGCGTCAAGCTCAAGATTCCCGAGGGCACCCAGACCGGCAAGCTCTTCCGCCTGCGCGGAAAGGGTGTGGCCCCGGTGCGCGGCGGCGGCACCGGCGACCTGCTGTGCCGGGTCGCGGTGGAGACACCGGTCAACCTGAGCAAGCGCCAGAAGGAGTTGCTGCGCGAGTTCCAGGCGGACCTCGAGGGCGGCGATGGCAAGCATTCCCCGCGCAAGAGCTCCTGGTTCGAGTCGGTGATGAGTCTCTTCGGCGACAAGGACTAGGAGCCTATTTCAGCAGGTCGGGATTTATCCCGACTGGCAAGGGGCAAACTGCCCTGCTGAAATAGGTTCTAAGCCCTGCCGGGCACATCGGGCTCCAGCCCGATGTGCCCGGTGCGACTGCTGCCACCGCAAAAGCCGGGCCCGCCCGGCTTTTGCGTGCCTGGGCGCGCGCGGGCTTGTTTCTTGCGCGCCGACACCAGCACCAGCGCGCATGGCCTGGCCTGGCCTGGCCTGGCCGGGCGCCGGCTCCGCGCCGGCATTGCACTGCCCTGACAATTCCGGCCAGGCATGCGCGCTGCCGCTGGCACCCATGCCGCCGCCTCCCTACAATGGCGAATTCCCTGACGCAATCCCCGGAGTCCACATGACCCGTATCGCTATTGCCGGCGCTGGCGGCCGCATGGGCCGCGCCCTGGTGCAGGCCGTCGTCGCCGCCGAAGGCGCGACCCTGGCCGCCGCCATTGAGCGCCCTGAATCCTCCCTGCTGGGTGCCGATGCCGGCGAACTCGCGGGGGTGGGATCCCTGGGCGTGAAGGTCACCGCCAGCCTCGAGACCGTCATCAACGACTTTGATGTGCTGATCGACTTCACGGTCCCCGTCGCCACTGCTGCCAATGTCGCGCTCTGCCGCGCCGCCGGGCGCAAGATCGTGATCGGCACCACTGGCCTCGACGACGACCAGAAGGCGGCGCTCCGGGCCGCCGCGGCGGACATGGGCCTGGTGTACTCGGGCAATTACTCGATCGGCGTCAACATCACCCTGCGCCTGCTCGAGTTGGCCGCGGCCACCTTCGGCGACACCGTCGACATCGAGGTCATCGAGGCCCACCACCGGCACAAGGTGGATGCGCCCTCCGGCACCGCCCTCATGATGGGCGAGGCCGTCGCCGGCGCCCTCGGCCGCGACCTCAAGGAAGTGGCCGTCTACGAGCGCTACGGCCATACCGGCCCGCGCGCCCGCGAGAGCATCGGCTTCCAGACCATTCGCGGCGGCGACATCGTCGGCGACCATAACGTGATGTTCATCGGCGAGGGCGAGCGCGTGGAGATCCGCCATGTCGCCACCAGCCGCATGAATTTCGCCAACGGCGCCGTGCGCGCCGCGCAGTGGGTCGCCGGCAAGCCTGCCGGTCTCTACGACATGCGTGACGTGCTCAACCTGCGCTGACCCGGTGGCCCCGCGGCGGGCCTGGCCGCAAGAAAAAGCCGGCGGTTGCCGGCTTTTTTTCGTCCTCCGCGCCGCGCCTCAGGCCAGTTCCTCGGCCTGGCCACTTACCACCACGCGGTTGCGGCCGCCTTCCTTGGCCCGGTACAGGGCCTGGTCGGCGGCCAGCAGCAGGACCTCGGGGCCGCCATGATGGTTGCCGGGGATCAGGCTGGCCACGCCGAAGCTGGCGGTGACGCTGCCATGGCTGGAGCTCTGGTGCGGGATGGCCAGCTCCACGATCTTGTCGCGCACGCGCTCGGCCACCACCTGTGCCTGTTGCGGATTGGCGTTGGTCAGCACCAGCACGAATTCCTCGCCGCCATAGCGCGCCGCCAGGTCGCCCGGGCGCCGGGCAAAATCCTTCACCGCCCCCGCCACCCCGCGCAGGCATTCGTCGCCGGCCTGGTGGCCATAGGTGTCATTGAAAAGCTTGAAGTGGTCGACGTCGATCATGACCAGCCCGATCGGCTCGCGCTTGCGCAGGGCACGCTGCCACTCGGTGCTCAGCGTGGCGTCCAGCGAGCGGCGGTTGGCGATCTGGGTAAGGCCGTCGATGGCCGTCAGGAACTGCAGCCGCAGGTTGGACTCCTCCAGGCCGGTGTTCTTGAAGGCCAGCAGGCGCGACTGCAGGTAGTTCTGGCGCAGGCTGCGCTCGATGAGGAAGGTGCCGACCAGGGCGAATACCGCCGAGGCCACGAAGATGAAGTTATTGATGATGATGAGCCGGAAATCGTACTTCCCGACACCGAACAGGCCGATATTCAGGATGGCCAGCATGGCCAGGGCCGAGCGTACCCCCCACTGGAACTGTATGCGCGACAGCACGAACACGATCAGCATGACCAGAGTGATGGCGCCGGAGTAATAGTGGCTGAACGGCTCCAGCGCGGTCTGTGACAGTCCCACCAGGCCGGCGACCGCGATACAGCTGGCCAGGGCGGCGATGGGTTGCATGTGGCGCTCGCCCAGGCTGCTGCGGCTGAGCAGGAGCAGGCCGAGCAGGGGAATCACCGCCATCATGCGCACGGTCCACATCTGGCCGGCCACGACCGGCTGCCAGAGGCTGTCCATCGCGCCGCAGGCCAGCAGGGCCGCCATCCCGAGCGTCATGGCCAGTTGCGTGTGGGTGCGATAGCGGCTGCCGTAGTCGCGCTGGAACTCCTGCTCCAGCGAGTCGGGAAAGTGCAGTTGCGAGCCGCGGTTGTCGAGTTGCTGGCGCAGGGCGTCCAGTTCACTGGTATCCATCAGAAACCTGTTGTTTTTATTGGAATAATGCCGCTTCCGGCGCCGCTGTGGGGGCGGCGTTCCGCGGCGCCCATGGCAGCACGGCCCGGGCGCCCGCCGCAAGCGGCCGGGGCCTGACCGGCGGCAGGGTGCGACTGTACGGTCGTTCGCCAGGGGCAAGGGCTGCCGGGCGGACGGGACTTTGGTTGGACACAAAAGGCCATTTTCCGTAGAATTCCGCCCCACTTGTGCCTGACGCGGGACTCCGCGTGCTCCGGCCACCCCCAAATCACAAAAAAAGCGAGAAGGAGTCCCTCTTTCTCGCTTTTTTACGAGCGCGTCCCAAACGGGCACGTACCCGGCGGGAATCCCCCGACCGGGCGTATCCCGGAGGGGGCCACCCGCCCGCAACCCTTCTCGGAGGTAGGTTTGAACAAGCCCGCCATTCTGGTCCTGCAAGACGGCAGCGTCTTCCGGGGTGTCTCCATCGGTGCCGACGGCCTCACGGCCGGCGAGGTCGTCTTCAATACGTCGATGACCGGCTACCAGGAAATCCTCACGGACCCGTCCTATGCCCGTCAGATCGTCACCCTGACCTATCCCCATATCGGCAATACCGGGGCCAATGCAGAAGACGAGGAATCGAAGGAGTTGTGGGCGTCCGGCCTCGTCATCCGCGACCTCAGCATGATTCCCAGCAGCTTCCGCAGCCAGGAAGACCTCTCCCGCTACCTCAAGCGCCGCAATGTCGTCGGCATCGCGGACATCGATACCCGCCGCCTGACCCGCATCCTGCGCGAGAAGGGCGCCCAGAACGGCGCCATCTTCGCCGGCGACGCCGTCAACGAGGCGCATGCGCTGGAAGCCGCCCACAAGTTCCCCGGCCTCAAGGGCATGGATCTGGCCAAGGTCGTGTCGGTCAAGGAAAGCTACCGCTGGACCGAAGGCTCCTGGGTCCTGGGCGATGGCCACGTCACCCCGTCCGCGCCCGGCAAGTTCAAGGTCGTGGCCTATGATTACGGCGTCAAGACCAACATCCTGCGCATGCTGGTGGACCGCGGCTGCGACGTCACCGTCGTGCCCGCCCAGACCCCGGCCGCCGACGTGCTGGGCATGAACCCCGACGGCATCTTCCTGTCCAACGGCCCCGGCGATCCTGCGCCCTGCGACTACGCCATCGCCGCCATCCGGAAATTCCTGGAAACCGACATCCCGGTGTTCGGCATCTGCCTCGGCCACCAGCTCCTCGCGCTGGCCTCCGGCGCGCAGACCGTGAAGATGGCGCTTGGCCACCACGGCGCCAACCACCCGGTGCAGAACGTCGAGACCGGCACCGTGATGATCACCTCGCAGAACCACGGCTTCGCGGTCGACGAGACCACGTTGCCGGCCACCCTGCGCGTCACCCATCGCTCGCTCTTCGACGGCAGCAACCAGGGCATCCACCGCACCGACAAGCCGGCCTTCAGCTTCCAGGGACATCCCGAGGCCAGCCCCGGCCCCCACGATGCCTCGCCGCTGTTCGACCACTTCATTGACTTGATGCAGGCCCGGAAGTAAGTCATGGCAAAACGTACCGATATCAAAAGCATCCTCATCATCGGCGCCGGCCCCATCGTCATCGGCCAGGCCTGCGAGTTCGACTATTCCGGCGCCCAGGCCTGCAAGGCCCTGCGCGAAGAGGGTTACCGCGTCATCCTGGTGAACTCCAATCCGGCCACCATCATGACCGACCCGGTGATGGCGGACTCGACCTATATCGAGCCCATCACCTGGCAGACCGTCGCCAAGATCATCGAGAAGGAACGGCCCGATGCCGTGCTGCCCACCATGGGCGGCCAGACCGCGCTTAACTGCGCGCTCGACCTCGACAAGCACGGCGTGCTGGAAAAGTTCGGCTGCGAGCTGATTGGCGCCTCCAAGGACGCCATCCGCATGGCCGAAGACCGCAAGCTCTTCGACCAGGCCATGCGTCGCATCGGCCTCGAGTGCCCCCGCGCCGGCATCGCCCACAACATGGAAGAAGCCTTCGCGGTGCTCGAGACCACGGGCTTTCCGTCCATCATCCGCCCCTCCTTCACCATGGGCGGCTCCGGCGGCGGCATCGCCTACAATCGCGAAGAGTTCGTGGAAATCTGCGAGCGTGGCCTCGATCTCTCGCCCACGCGCGAGCTGCTGATCGACGAGTCCCTGATCGGCTGGAAAGAGTACGAGATGGAAGTCGTGCGCGACCGCAACGACAACTGCATCATCGTTTGCGCCATCGAGAACTTCGACGCCATGGGCGTGCACACCGGCGATTCCATCACCGTCGCCCCGGCGCAGACGCTCACGGACAAGGAATACCAGATCATGCGTAACGCCTCTTGCGCCGTGTTGCGCGAGATCGGCGTGGAAACCGGCGGCTCCAACGTCCAGTTCGGCATCAACCCGAAGGACGGCCGCATGGTCGTGATCGAAATGAACCCGCGCGTGTCGCGGTCCTCGGCGCTGGCCTCCAAGGCCACCGGCTTTCCGATCGCCAAGGTCGCCGCCAAGCTCGCCGTCGGCTATACGCTCGACGAGCTCATGAACGAGATCACCGGCGGCAAGACCCCGGCCTCGTTCGAGCCGGCCATCGACTACGTCGTCACCAAGATTCCGCGCTTCAACTTCGAGAAGTTCCCGCAGGCCGCGGCCACCCTGACCACGCAGATGAAGTCGGTCGGCGAAGTCATGGCCATCGGTCGTACCTTCCAGGAATCCCTGCAGAAGGCCCTGCGCGGCCTCGAAGTGGGCTCCGACGGCTTCAATCCCAAGATCGTCCCGGGCATGGAAGAGCCGGAAGCGCGCATCCGCAAGGAACTGTCCAATCCGGGCCCGGACCGTATCTGGTATGTCGGCGATGCCTTCCGCAGCGGCATGAGCGTGGAGGACATCTATCGCCTGTCCGGCATCGATCCCTGGTTCCTGGTGCAGATCGAGGATCTCATCAAGGCCGAGGAGCAGGTCAAGCAGATCGGCTTCGCCGGCTTTGACCGCGACACCTTCTGGCGCCTCAAGCGCAAGGGCTTCTCCGATTCCCGCCTGGCCGCCCTCATCGGTGTGTCCGAGAAGGAGCTGCGCAAGAAGCGCTGGGAGCTGGGGGTGCGGCCGGTGTACAAGCGCGTCGACACCTGCGCCGCCGAGTTCGCCACCAGCACCGCCTATATGTACTCCACGTACGAGGAAGAGTGCGAAGCCAATCCCAGCAGCCGCGACAAGATCATGGTGCTGGGCGGCGGCCCCAACCGCATCGGCCAGGGCATCGAGTTCGACTATTGCTGCGTCCATGCCGCCCTCGCCATGCGCGAAGACGGCTATGAAACCATCATGGTCAACTGCAACCCGGAAACCGTCTCCACCGACTACGATACCTCCGACCGCCTGTTCTTCGAGCCGGTGACCCTGGAGGATGTGCTGGAGATCGCCGCCCTCGAGAAGCCCAAGGGCGTCATCGTGCAGTACGGCGGCCAGACTCCGCTGAAACTGGCGCGTGCCCTCGAGGCGGCTGGCGTGCCCATCATCGGCACCTCCACCGATGCCATCGACCGCGCCGAAGACCGCGAGCGCTTCCAGCAGATGGTCGAGCGCCTCAATCTGCGCCAGCCGCCCAACCGCACCGCGCGCAACGCCGAGGAAGGCGTGCGCCTGGCCGCCGAGATCGGCTACCCGCTGGTGGTGCGCCCGAGCTACGTGCTCGGCGGCCGCGCCATGGAGATCGTCTTCAACGAAGACGAGCTGCGCCACTACATGCGCACGGCGGTGCAGGTCTCCAACGACTCGCCGGTGCTGCTCGACCGTTTTCTCGACGACGCCATCGAAGTCGACGTCGATGCCGTGTCCGACGGCAAGGAAGTCGTGATCGGCGCCATCATGCAGCACATCGAGCAGGCCGGCATTCACTCCGGCGACTCCGCCTGCTCGCTGCCCCCGTATAATCTGCCCAAGGATGTGCAGGATGTGATGCGCGAGCAGACCGTGGCCATGGCCCGCGAGCTTGGCGTGGTCGGTCTCATGAACGTGCAGTTCGCGGTCAAGGGTTCGGATGTCTACGTGCTGGAAGTGAATCCCCGCGCCTCGCGCACGGTGCCTTTCGTCTCCAAGTGCATCGGCACCTCGCTGGCCAAGATCGCCGCGCGCTGCATGGCCGGCAAGACCCTGGCCGAGCAGAACTTCACCAAGGAAATCATCCCGCCTTACTTCAGCGTCAAGGAAGCGGTGTTCCCCTTCGCCAAGTTCCCTGGCGTCGACCCCATCCTCGGCCCGGAGATGAAGTCGACGGGCGAAGTCATGGGCGTGGGCGCGACCTTCGGCGAAGCCTTCCACAAGGCGGTGCTGGGCTCCAATGAGCGCCTGCCCACCGGCGGCCGCTGCTTCATTTCCGTACGCGATAACGACAAGCCGCATCTGGCCAGCATCGGGGGTGAACTGGTGGCATTGGGCTTCGAGCTGGTGGCCACCGGCGGCACCCAGCGCGAGCTGGAGGCGGCCGGCATTCCCTGCCAGCGCGTGAACAAGGTCACCGAGGGCCGTCCGCATATCGTGGACATGCTCAAGAACGGGGGCATCCAGCTCGTCATCAACACCACCGAAGGCAAGCAGGCGCAGCAGGACTCGTTCAGCATCCGCCGCAGCGCGCTGCAGGCCAAGGTCTACTACACCACCACCATCAGTGGCGCCGAGGCGGTCTGCCTCGCCCTGCGCGCGGAGGCCACTGCCGAAGTGCGTCGCCTGCAGGACCTGCACAAGGAGATCGTGTGATGCAGCGCTATCCCATGACCAAACAGGGCCATGACGCCCTGCAGGCCGAGTTGCAGCAGCTCAAGTCGGTCGAGCGCCCGCGTATCTCCGCCGCCATTGCCGAGGCGCGTGCCCATGGCGATCTCAAGGAGAACGCCGAGTACCATGCCGCGCGCGAGCAGCAGGGCTTTGTCGAAGGCCGCATCCAGGACATCGAGGGCAAGCTCTCCAATGCCCAGGTCATCGACATCACCGCCATGCCCCGCACCGGCAAGGTCATCTTCGGCGTCACCGTCGACATCGTGAATATCGATACCGACGAGTCCAAGACCTACCAGATCGTCGGCGACGACGAGGCCGACATCAAGGCCAACAAGATCTCGGTGAACTCGCCCATCGCCCGGGGCCTGATCGGCAAGGAAGAAGGCGACGTGGTCGGCATCCAGACGCCGGCCGGTGTGGTCGAATACGAGATCGCCGAAGTCCGCTACCTGTAACAGCGCAAAGGGGGCCGAAGGCCCCCTTCTGCTGTGCCGGGCGCCGACAGCCCGCCTGCTGCGATCCCGGTTCCGATGGCCCTGCCCGCGAGGGCCGCGGTCCAGGCTCCCCTCCTGCATCAGCAACAGAAGAATCGCCATGCGTGTCCTCGCCATTTCCCTGCTCTCCCTGCTGCTGGCCGCCTGCGCCACTCCCCAACCCGCTCCCGTCGAGGAGCCGGTGCTGCCGGTCGCGCTGCCGCCGCAGCCGCGCGAGCCGGTGATCGCGGTCGCCCTGGGCGGTGGCGGTGCCAAGGGCTTCGCCCATATCGGCGTGCTCAAGGTGCTGGAATCGCACGGCATCAAGCCGCGCATCGTCACCGGGACCAGTGCCGGCAGTTTTGTCGGCAGCATGTATGCCAGTGGCAAGACCCCCTTCGACCTGCAGGACATTGCGCTCAAGCTGGAAGAGTCTGATATCCGCGATCTCACTTTCAGCTCGCAGGGCTTCATCGAGGGCCAGCGCCTGCAGGACTTCGTCAACCGCCAGGTCGGCAACCGCACCCTCCAGCAGTTCCCGATCCGCTTCGCCGCCATTGCCACCGACATGGATACCGGCCGCAAGGCGGCCTTCATCACCGGTAATGCCGGCCAGGCCGTGCGCGCCTCCTGCAGCATCCCCAATGTCTTCGTGCCGGCGGTGATCTCCGGCAAGCGCTACGCGGATGGCGGCCTGGTCAGCCCGGTCCCGGTGTCCTCTGCCCGCGACCTGGGCGCTGATATCGTGATTGCCGTCGACATCTCCGCCCGCCCCAAGGCGGGCGTCGCGCCCGGCATGTTCAGCATCCTCGACCAGACCATCAACATCATGGCGCTGGGTGCCCTGGAACGTGAGTTGGCCGGTGCCGATGTGGTGATCAGCCCCGCCGTGCTCGGCACTGGCGTTGCCGAGCTCGAGGCGCGCCACAAGAGCATCCTGGAGGGCGAGCGTGCCGCGCAGGCCAAGCTGTTGTTGCTGCAGCAGGCGATTGACCGCTTCAAGGCCTCTCCGGCGGCCCTGCTGCCGCCACTCAAGCCCCGCTTCTGAGCGCAGCGCGTCCTGCAAGCCGGCCCTGTGCCGGCTTTTTCATGCGCGCCGCCTCCCTCGCCGCGGCGGCCCTGACCCGTACGCCCTGTTGCCTGCATCCAGCGCCCCGGGGCAGGCCGCCTGGCCCGGGCCGTCCCGCCGCGGCTGTCCCCGTGCCTCCCCTGGCAAACCCCGGCTCCGCCCACCGCCCGTCCTGCCCACCATCCGTCCCCTGTCCCCAAACGCCACCTGCCTGGCCGTGCCGGTGCTGTCCCGGGCCGGTGCGAACGGTTGAAAATGCAGCGCCAACGGCAGGGCTCACCCTCCTGCCGCCCGGCTCCCTGCCAAGCGCCGGCGCCTGACAAGAAGAGGCCGCTTCAGCGGCCACCCGCATCCCACAAGAACGAGCCGACCATGAAGCGACTCCTTGCCCTGCTGCTGTCCACCCTGGCCGTCACTGCCGCCCACGCCGATTCCGCCTGGCCGCTGACCCAGGCCCAGTCGCTTCAGTACGACACGCCGCTCAACCGCCTGCAGGTGCTGGGCGCCCACAATGCCTGGAATGATTCCGGCGCCACCTGGGCCAACCAGCGCTGGACGCTCGAGACCCTGCTCGACAACGGCGTACGCAACATTGACCTCGATGTGCACCTGGACGGCGGCGTCGTCATCCTCTGCCACAGCGAGTGCAACTCCATCTACAGCGCCGAGGACAGCTACGACGGCGAACTACGCAAGCTGCGCGCCTGGCTGGATGCGCATCCGAAAGAGGTCGTCTTCCTCGACCTGGAAGACCGCGTCGGCAACCAGGCCCTGGTGGAAGGCCCGCTCAAGCAGGTCTTCGGCGACATGCTCTATCGTCCGTCCGACAAGCCCGCCGCGCGCTGGGAAAGTCCGCGCGAGATGGTGGCCAAGGGCCGCCGCGTCCTCGTGAAGTCGGCCAACCACTGGTACGACGGCAGCCTGGTCTGGGACGGCCGCCTCTTCGCCACCGGCAGCGCCGGCGGCTGGAACTCGCGCCCGGTGAAGTACTTCGACATGGCCAGCTGCCGCCTCGACGGCATCCCGCTCGCACTCGGCAGCATCTACGCCATCTCCGACAGCAAGCTCGGCAAGGACCTGCTGCCGGATGGCTGGGTCGACGAGACCGGCACCATCGACAGCTCCAACATCGCCCGCCTCTTCGCCTGCGGCGTCAACAACGTTGACGCCGACCGCTGGGACGACGGCATGACGGCCGCCGCCGTATGGCACTGGGCCGGCGGCGAACCCAACAACGTCGGCGGCGAGCATTGCGCCGAACAGCGCGGCGATGGCCGCTGGAACGATGGCAGCTGCGCCACGGTGCGCCGCTTCGCCTGCCAGGGCCTGGCCAACGCCGACGACTGGCGCGTGACCGCCGGCAGCGGTGCCTGGGAGCAGGGTCGCGCGCAGTGCGCCAGTGAATTCCCCGGCTACCGTTTCGCGGTGCCGGCCAATTCCTACCAGAACCAGCGCCTGCTGGCGGTGAATGGCGGCCAGTCGCTCTGGCTCAACCTCTCCGACGCCGCCCGCGAGGGCGTGTGGCAGGCCTATTACCCCGCGCTGACGCAGTGGAGCTCGGGGGCGAACTATGCGGCCGGCCAGCTCGTGCACCAGACGCTCCATATTCCCGGCGCAGCCGCCGTGCGCGTCACCGTGAGCGGCGGCCTCGATGGCGTCGGCGACAGCCTGCAGGTGTTCAACGGCAACCGCCAGCTTCAGCAGACCCTGACCGGCTCCAGCATCAACAGCAGCTTCATCGTCAGCGATGGCGGCGTGATCCTGCGCTTTGCCTCGGATGCGGCCTACAGCGGCGCCGGTGTCAGCGTCAGCATCGAGAGCACGACGCTGACCGAAGTGCCGGTCTGGCGCTCGCTCGTCAACGGCAAGGGCAAGTGCCTCGACCTCGAGAGCCGCAGTACCGCCAACGGCGCGGTCGTGCACCACTGGAGCTGCCATGGCGCCGACAGCCAGAAATGGTGGCAGGACGCCCAGGGCCGCATCCATAGCAAGGCCAACCCCAACCGTTGCGTCGACGTCTCCGGCGCGGGCACTGGTAACGGGACCAAAATCCAGTTGTGGGACTGCCATGGCGGTGCCAACCAGGTCTGGCTGCGCGGCGCCGCCGGCTCCCTGCGGCCGGCGCATGCGCCTTCCAAGGCCATGGACATCAAGGATGCCTGGTGGGGCGCCGTTGACGGCCAGGATACCCACCTGTGGGATGGCCAGAGCAGCTGGGGCCAGACCTGGAACTGGCGCTGAGGGTTTCGGGCGCTTCAGCGCTGTGCCCGAATCTGCAGGATCCAGGAGCGGCGATCTGCTGCTCGGGCTCGTGCCCGTGCCGATGGCAGGCGGGATGACTCAAGGGGCTGGGCCCGGCCTCCTCGCCAGGGATGCCCTGGTCCAGGCCGGCGGCCTGGCCAAAAGGTAGAGTCAGGCAATAAAAAAGCCGGCGTAGCAGCCGGCTTTTTTATTGCGTCGCCACGCCAGTCGGAAAGGCCGGCGTCGCGTCAGGCAGGATGGCGCAGGGCAGCGGCAGAGTCCGCGCCCGCCCGTCTCAACCTTCGAGGTGGGTATAGCGCAGCAGGTTGGACAGCTTGGGGTTGGCCTTCCGCGCAGGGCGGTAAAGCAGCACGATCTTGCCGATCACCTGCACCACCTGCGCCTTGCACTGGGTGGCCAGGGCGGCCATTTCCGTGGCGCGGGCCTCGCGGTCCTCGCCATTGATGCGGACCTTGATCAGCTCGTGGTCCTCGAGGGCGCGCTGGACCTCGGCGACTACCCCCTCGGTCAGGCCGTCGCCACCGGTCATGACCACGGGCTTGAGTTCGTGGCCAATGCGACGGAAGCGTTTCTTCTCGGCGGTGGAGAGGGGCATGGGGGGGTCACCTGCTTTTGGAAAGGGTTTCTGGTACAAAGGCGGCCATTCTAGCGGCAATCAGTCCCTGCCCCCACCCCGGGCCCCTCTCTATGGCGGAAAAATTCCAGAACACCGGCCTCAGCAAGTCCAGCAAGGCCTGGCTGCGCGAGCATTGGGACGATCACTGGGTGAAGCTGGCCCAGAAAGAGGGCTATCGCTCGCGCGCCGCCTACAAGCTCAAGGAAATCCACGAGAAGGACCGCCTCGTCCGGCCCGGCATGACCGTGGTCGACCTGGGGTCGGCGCCCGGCAGCTGGACCCAGTTGGTGGCGCGCCTGGCGGGAGACCGCGGCCGCGTGGTGGCCTCCGACATCCTTCCGATGGACGGCGTTCCCGGCGTCACCTTCATCCAGGGCGACTTCCGCGAGCAGGAGATCTTCGATCGCATCCTGGCTGCGCTCGGGGATGAGCCGGCCGACCTTGTAATCTCCGACATGGCCCCCAATATGTCCGGTACGGGGGCAGACCAGCCCCGGGCCATCTACCTGTGCGAACTTGCCCTGGACATGGCCGTGCGGGTGCTGAAGCCGGGCGGCAGTTTTGTTGTAAAGGTGTTTCAAGGGGAAGGATATGATGCCTACCGCAAGCAGGTTCAGGCACACTTCAAAACCCTGAAAGCCCGCAAGCCCCAGGCCTCCCGCCCCCGCTCGCCGGAAGTCTATCTGCTGGCCCAGGACTTCCGTGGCTGATCCCGCAAGGGCCGTCAGTGTAGCTTCCAGGTCCTTATCCGCCCCCTGCAGCCTTGCGACCTGCCGCCGGGTTCTATAATTTCGCAATGTATATGCCTGCGAGCAGTTCCAGGCTCCATGGGGGGTTCCCTTGAACGACATGGTTAAGAATCTGATCCTGTGGCTGGTGATCGCCGGCGTGCTGGTCTTCGTCTTCAGCAATTTCAACCAGCAGGCGACCGTCAAGACGCTCAACTATTCCGAGTTCGTCACGGCGGTGAACAACGGCGAGGTCAAGAAGGTCAAGATCGAGGGGCTCACCATCACTGGCGAGAAGCTCAATGGCGATGACTTCAAGACCGTGCGCCCGCCCATCCAGGACGATCGCCTGGTGCCCTCCCTGCTCGACAAGAAGGTGGTCATCGAAGGCGCACCGCCCGAGCAGCAGAGCGTCTGGATGCAACTGCTGATCGCCAGCTTCCCGGTGGTCCTCATCATCCTGCTGTTCATGTTCTTCATGCGCCAGATGCAGGGCGGGGGAGGGGGCGGCCGCGGCGGTCCCATGACCTTCGGCAAGTCCAAGGCGCGCCTGCTCTCCGAAGACCAGATCAAGACCACCTTCGCCGACGTCGCCGGCTGCGACGAGGCCAAGGAAGACGTGAAGGAGATCGTCGATTTCCTGCGCGATCCCGGCAAGTTCCAGAAGCTCGGCGGCAAGATCCCGCGCGGCGTGCTCATGGTGGGTCCGCCGGGCACCGGCAAGACCCTGCTCGCCAAGTCCATCGCCGGCGAGGCCAAGGTTCCCTTCTTCTCCATCTCCGGCTCCGATTTTGTCGAGATGTTCGTGGGGGTCGGCGCCTCCCGTGTCCGCGACATGTTCGAGCAGGCCAAGAAGCAGGCGCCCTGCATCATCTTCATCGATGAAATCGATGCCGTCGGCCGCCATCGCGGCGCCGGCCTCGGCGGTGGCCACGACGAGCGCGAGCAGACCCTGAACCAGCTCCTTGTCGAGATGGACGGCTTCGAGACTGGCGACGGCATCATCGTCATCGCCGCCACCAACCGTCCCGACGTGCTCGACAACGCCCTGCTGCGCCCGGGTCGTTTCGACCGCCAGGTGGTGGTGGGCCTGCCCGACATCCGTGGCCGCGAGCAGATCCTCAATGTGCATATGCGCAAGGTGCCGCTCGGCGACGACGTTGATGCCGCCGTGATCGCCCGCGGCACGCCGGGCTTCTCCGGCGCCGACCTGGCCAACCTCGTCAACGAGGCTGCCCTGTTCGCCGCGCGCACCAGCAAGAAGGTCGTGGACATGCTCGAGTTCGAGCAGGCCAAGGACAAGATCATGATGGGCGCCGAGCGCAAGAGCATGGTCATGTCCGAGTCCGAGAAGCGGAATACGGCGTATCACGAAGCTGGCCACGCCATCGTCGGCCGCCTGGTGCCGGATCACGATCCGGTCTACAAGGTGTCCATCATTCCGCGCGGCCGGGCGCTCGGCGTCACCATGTTCCTGCCGGAAGACGACCGCTACAGCTGGTCCAAGCGCGGCATCGAATCCAAGATCTGCTCGATGTTCGGCGGCCGCATCGCGGAAGAGCTCACCCTGGGCTTCGATGGCGTCACCACCGGCGCCAGCAATGACATCCAGCGCGCCACCGAGATGGCCCGCAACATGGTCACCAAGTGGGGCCTGTCGGAGAAGATGGGGCCGATCATGTACGAGGAGGACGAGGGCGAGGTCTTCCTCGGCCGCTCC
Source organism: Pseudomonadota bacterium (assembly GCA_040385265.1). Classification (GTDB taxonomy): domain Bacteria; phylum Pseudomonadota; class Gammaproteobacteria; order Pseudomonadales; family Moraxellaceae; genus UBA2031. Next base: position 46,394 of record JAZKHS010000002.1, read on the forward strand.
GTGACCCAGCGCAAGAACGTATCCGCGCAGACCGCGATGGACATCGACAACGAGATCCGCGCCATCATCGACGGCTGCTACCAGCGCGCGAAGCGGATCCTGGTCGACAACCGCGTAAAGCTCGAGGCCATGGCCGATGCCCTGATGCAATACGAGACCCTGGATCGCGACCAGATCGACGCCATCATGGAAGGCCGCAAGCCCGAGCCGCCCAAGGGCTGGGGCAACAAGCCCGGCTCGCCCGCACCAGAGCCCGAGGAGGCGCCGGTGGTGGCCAAGCCGGCAGCGGACGAAGAGGGTCACCTGCCGCCCATCGGCGGGCCTGCCACCTCGCACTGAGGGCGGCCGGCCCCGTTCCGGGGTAAAATAAACAGCTGAACCCGGGCCGCGCGAGCGGCCCGTTGCTTTTGGGGGTGCCATGAGTTTCCTGCAGTGCGGTGCGCGCCGCCTGGACCTGACCCGGCCCGTGGTCATGGGCATCCTGAACGTCACGCCCGACTCCTTCTCCGACGGCGGCCGCTACCAGGCCCTGGATGCCGCGCTGGCCCATGCCCGGCGCATGGTGGCGGAAGGCGCTGCCCTGATCGACATCGGTGCCGAATCCACCCGTCCGGGGGCGGCTCCGGTGCCGGTGCAGGAAGAGCTGGACCGCCTGCTGCCGGTGGTGGAGCGCATCGCCGCCGAGCTCGATGTGGTCATCTCCCTGGATACCTCCACCCCCGAGGTCATGGCCGCGGGCGCCGCTCGCGGCGCCGGCCTCATCAACGACGTGCGCGCCCTGCGCCGCCCCGGTGCCCTGGCTGCCGCGGCGGCCACTGGCCTCCCGGTCTGTCTCATGCACATGCAGGGTGAGCCCGGCAGCATGCAGGCCGGCCCGGCCTATGCCGATATCTGCGCCGAGGTCGAGGCCTTCCTGCTCGATCGCGTCGCCGCCTGCGGGGCGGCCGGTCTTTCCGCCACCCGCATCGTGCTCGACCAGGGCTTTGGTTTCGGCAAGACCCTGGCGCACAATCTCGACTTGTTGGCGGCCGTGCCCCGGTTTGCCGCCCTGGGTTTTCCCTTGCTGGTGGGGGTTTCGCGCAAGTCCATGCTGGGCGCCCTGCTGGGCGGCGCGCCCGTGGACCAGCGCCTGTTCGCCGGCGTCGCGGCCGCGGCCTTCGCCGCCCGGGACGGCGCGCGTATTCTTCGCGTACACGATGTAAAGGCCACCTGCGACGCCCTGGCGGTAGCGCAGGCGCTCCTGGAGAGGACATGACAAGAAAGTATTTCGGCACGGACGGTGTCCGCGGCAAGGTCGGCGAGACGCCCATTACCCCCGAGTTCGCGCTCAAGCTGGGTTGGGCGGCGGGCAAGGTGCTGGCGCGCGAAGGCGCCGCCTCCGTGGTGGTCGGCAAGGACACCCGTCTCTCCGGTTACCTGCTGGAGTCTGCCCTCGAGGCCGGGCTGTCCGCCGCGGGCGTCAGCGTGCGCCTGCTGGGCCCGATGCCGACGCCGGCCATCGCCCATCTCACGCGGGCCTTCCACGCCAGCGCCGGCATCGTCATTTCCGCTTCGCACAATCCCTACTACGACAACGGCATCAAGTTCTTCGGCGCGAACGGCAAAAAGCTGGATGACGCGGTCGAGGCCGAGATCGAGCAGTGGCTGGAAAAGCCGCTCACCATCGATGCGCCCGATGCCCTCGGCAAGGCCATCCGCCAGGAAGACGCGCGCGGTCGTTACATCGAGTTCTGCAAGTCCACGTTTCCCTTCGCGCTCTCGCTCAAGGGCCTGCGCATCGTGCTGGACTGCGCCCATGGCGCCGCTTACCAGGTTGGTCCCGCCGTGTTCACCGAACTGGGTGCCACCGTCATCAAGCTGGCCTGCGAGCCCGACGGCCTCAACATCAACCGTGCTTGCGGCTCCACTCATCCCGAGCACCTGCAGCAGGCCGTGATCGACCACCAGGCCGACCTCGGCATTGCCTTCGATGGCGACGCCGACCGTGTCCTCATGGTCGACGCCCGCGGCGAGCTGGTGGATGGCGACGAGATCATCGTGATGATCGCCCGCGAGCGCCAGGCCCAGGGCCAGGCGCTGGGCGGCGTGGTGGGCACGCTGATGAGCAATATGGGCATGGAACTGGCGCTGCGCGACATGGGACTCGAGCTCGTGCGTGCCAAGGTGGGCGACCGCTATGTGATGGCGGCCCTGGAGGAGCGCGGCTGGTCGCTGGGCGGTGAGTCCTCCGGCCATGTCGTCTGCCTGGACAAGACCACGACGGGCGATGCCATCATTGCCGCCCTGCAGGTGCTGGCGGCGCTGGTGCGCTCCGGCCAGCCGCTGCACGAGCTGCGCCGGGGCATGCGCAAGCTGCCGCAGCACATGATCAACGTACGCGTTGCGCAGCGCTCGGATCCCATGGCGATGCCTGCCGTCAGCCAGGCGGTGCGGGACGCCGAGCGCGAGCTTGCCGGTCGTGGCCGGGTCCTGCTGCGAGCCTCCGGCACCGAACCCCTGATCCGCGTCATGGTCGAGGGCGAGGATGAGGGCAGGGTAACCTCCCTGGCGGAGTCCCTGGCGGGCGTGGTTCAGGCGGCCCTGGCGCCTGCCTGAGATTTTTTGCGCGGCGGTTGTGTCGGGAGGGGGCTTTCGCTAAGATTACGCCCCTCGCGCGGCAGGGGTGTCGATTGGCCCTGCAGTGCTGTCTTTCGTGTTGCCCGTGGCTGTCCTGAAGGAGCGCCTGTTCATGCGTCGCAAGCTGGTCGCAGGCAACTGGAAGATGAATGGCCGCCTGGTCGCCAACGAAGTCCTGGTAAAGGCGGTGGCGTCGGGCGTGCAAGACCTCGAGGGGGTGGATGTGTGGCTGGCGCCGCCGTCCGTGTACCTGCTCCAGGTCGCCGGTTTGCTGGAAGGTAGTGGTTTGGGTCTTGCGGCCCAGAATGCTGCCGTTGAACAGGATGGTGCCTTCACCGGCGAAGTCTCCGCGGACATGCTTGCGGATGCCGGTTCCAGGGCCGTGCTGGTGGGCCACTCCGAGCGTCGCAGCCTGTATGGCGAGACCGACGCGCTGGTGGTGGCAAAGTTTCAGCGGATCCAGGCCGCCGGCCTGGTTCCGGTGCTCTGCGTAGGGGAGACCCTGGTGGAGCGCGAGGCGGGGCAGACGGAAGACGTCGTGCTGCGCCAGCTCAAGGCGGTAATCGATGCCTGTGGCATCGGGGCCCTGGAGCGTGCGGTGGTGGCGTATGAGCCTGTATGGGCCATCGGTACCGGCCGCACCGCCAGCCCCGAGCAGGCGCAGCAGGTGCACGCGGTATTGCGTGCCGAGCTCGCCCGCCACAGCCCGGTGGTAGCTGCCGGCCTGCGCCTTCTCTATGGCGGCAGTGTCAAGGCTGCCAACGCCGCCTCCCTGTTCGCCATGGCGGACATCGATGGCGCCCTGGTGGGCGGGGCATCGCTGGTTGCGGAAGAATTTATTGCCATTGCCCGCGCGGCTTCGTCGTCGCGCTGAAGGTAAGAGTAAATGGAAAGTTTTGTTCTGGTGGTGCATGTGTTGGTGGCGGTGGCCATGATCGGCCTCATCCTCCTGCAGCAGGGCAAAGGGGCGGAAGCAGGTGCCTCGTTTGGTGCTGGCGCCTCGCAGACGGTGTTTGGCGCGGCCGGCTCGGTCGGTTTCCTGACCAAGATGACGGGCGTGCTGGCGGCGATCTTCTTCGTCACCAGTCTCGGGCTCGCCATCTACGCCCGCCAGGCCGTGACCAGTGCGCTGCCGGATCTGCCGATGGCGCCGGCCGAGCAGGTCGGTGACCTGCCGACGGCTCCGGTGACGCCTGCCCAGGCGCCTGCCGGTGGTGATGTGCCGGTGGCCCCGGCCAAGTAACAGCGGTAACAGGACTTCGGTCCCGGGCTGGATCAAGGCCCACGGTTTTGCGGAAGTGGTGAAATTGGTATACACGCAACCTTGAGGTGGTTGTGCCTAACGGCGTGGGGGTTCAAGTCCCCCCTTCCGCACCAATATCCTCCCGGTATCGCCTGGTTTTCAGGGCGGGCCGGGCAGGGGACACCGGATCGGTTCCAGGCCGTTCCATTTAAAAGGTGTCCAGATGCAAATAGCGCTAAAAACCTTTTGACTTCACTGGTCGTCAGGAATATAGTGCGTCTCCTCTGATGCGGGGTGGAGCAGCCTGGTAGCTCGTCGGGCTCATAACCCGAAGGTCGTTGGTTCAAATCCAGCCCCCGCTACCACTTTTGGACTTGGAAGCTTGTGACGAGAAGCTTCCTTTAAAAGCCCACCTTGTGTGGGCTTTTTCATAGGTTCCGCGCCGACCCTCCTGGGTCCTGAAGGCCGCAAGCCGCGCGGATGTGACTTTAGAAAAAAAGTGGGCGATTCGCCCATTTTTCGTTTCTGGAGTCCGGAGAATTTTGCGCAATGGCTGTTTCCAAGAAAGTTGAGTCGCTGATCGCGATGCTGGCTCCCGCTGTCGAGGCGGTGGGCTTCGAGCTCTGGGGTCTGGAGTTCTTCCAGCAAGGGCGCCACTCCGTAGTGCGACTTTTTATCGATGGCCCTGATGGCGTGGGCGTGGATGACTGTGCGCGGGTGAGTCACCAGGTGGCCGGCGTGCTGGATGTGGAAGACCCCATTACCGGCGAGTACACGCTTGAGGTTTCCTCGCCCGGCTGGGATCGCCCGATCTTTTCCTTGCCGCAGTTCGGTCGATTCATCGGCAGCGAGGTGTCGGTGCGCCTGGCGAGCCCGCTCAATGGCCGCCGCCGCTATCGCGGCGTGGTGCAGCGGGTGACCGATGCCGAAGTTGAGCTGATGGTCGAGGGGGCGGCGGTGCTGATTCCCTATGCCGCCATCGACAAGGCCAATCTCGAGCCGGCGACATAACTGTTTTTGTTTTCCATTTTTTGAACTGATTTTTGACAGGCGAGGTCCGGAAAGGAACCAACCATGACCAAAGAAATTCTGATGGTGGTCGACTCGGTCAGCAACGAGAAGGGCGTTTCCCGTGAAGTGATCTTCACGGCCCTGGAGCAGGCCCTGGTGGCCGCGACCAAGAAAAAGTACAACACGGACGAAATCGACTTGCGTGTGGCCATCAACCGCAAGACCGGTGAATACGACACCTTCCGCCGCTGGACCGTGGTGCTGGACGAGGACCACGAGATCCCCGCCATGCAGCTCGCCATCAGCGACGTCGAGGAAAAGGGCCTGGCGCTCGGCGACGTCGTCGAAGAGCAGGTGCCGTCCATCGAGTTCGGTCGCATCGCCGCCCAGACCGCCAAGCAGGTCATCGTGCAGAAGGTGCGTGAAGCCGAGCGCGCCCTGGTCGTTGACGCTTACCGTCACCGTATTGGCGAGATCCTCTCCGGCGTGGTCAAGAAGACCACCCGCGACGGTCTCGTACTGGATCTCGGCGGCAACGCCGAAGCCTACCTGGCGCGCGAGGAGATGCTGCCCCGCGAAGCGTTCCGCATCGGCGAGCGCGTGCGCGCCGTGCTGTTCGCGGTGAACGAGGAAGGCCGCGGTTCGCAGCTGCTGATCTCCCGTACCCGCCCGGAAATGATCATCGAGCTGTTCCGTATCGAAGTTCCCGAGATCGGCGAGGAAATCATCGAGATCAAGGGTGCGGCCCGTGATCCGGGCGTACGCGCCAAGATTGCCGTCAAGACCAACGACCAGCGCATCGACCCGCAGGGTGCCTGCATCGGCATGCGTGGCGCGCGCGTCCAGGCCGTCTCCGGCGAGCTCGCCGGCGAGCGCGTGGACATCGTGCTCTGGGACGATAACCCTGCCCAGTACGTCATCAATGCCCTGCAGCCCGCGGAAGTGGCCTCCATCGTCATCGACGAGGATGCCCACTCCATGGACGTGGCGGTCGAGGAAGACCAGCTCGCCATGGCCATCGGCCGCGGCGGCCAGAACATCCGCCTCGCCTCCGAGCTGACCGGCTGGCGCCTGAACGTCATGACCGTGGCGGATGCCCAGTCCAAGCAGGAGACCGAGTCGCACCAGTACATCGAAGTCTTCATGCGCGACCTGGACGTGGACGAGGACATCGCCTCCATCCTGGTCAACGAAGGCTTCACCTCCCTCGAGGAAGTGGCCTATGTGCCGCTCGAGGAAATGCTCGGCATCGAGGATTTTGACGAGGAACTCGTCAATGTCCTGCGCCAGCGCGCCAAGGATGTGCTGCTCACCAAGGCACTCGTGTCCGAGGAAAAGCGTGGCAGCAGCGAGCCGGCGGAAGACCTGCTCAATATGGAAGGCATGAACCGCAAGCTGGCGTATGAACTCGCCGCCCGCGGCATCGTGACCATGGAAGACCTGGCCGAACAGTCCATTGACGATATCGCGGATATCGAGGGCCTCGGCGAGGAAACGGCTGGCCAGCTCATCATGAAGGCCCGCGAGCCCTGGTTCCAGTAAGCGCGGCAACCAGGACATCAACACGGCATCGAGTGGCGATGTTCCGGCAGGGCCGGAACATAAGCCTGGCGAAGCGGAGAGATACGCTACATGGCTGAAGTGACAGTAAAACAGTTGGCGGAAACAGTTGGCCGCCCGGTCGAGACCCTGCTCGCGCAGATGCGCGACGCCGGTCTTGCCCACCAGGGTGCGGACGAGGTCGTGTCCGACGCGGAAAAGCAGCAGTTGCTGGTCCACCTCAAGCGCGCCCATGGCGAAGCCGAGGCCGGTCCCACCAAGATCACGCTGAAGCGCAAGGAAACGACTACGCTGAAGGTGGCGCCGTCGGCGGGCGGCAAGTCCAAGACCGTCAACGTCGAGGTGCGCAAGACCCGGTCCTACGTGAAGCGCACCCCGCTTGACGAAAAGGCCGAAGCTGAGCGCGAGGCCGAGGAGGCCGCGCGCAAGGTGGAAGAGGAGCGTCTGGCCGCGGAGGCGGCGCAGCGCCGCGCCGAAGAGGACGCCCGCATCGCCGCTTCCGAAGAGGAGGCGCGCAAGGCCGCCGAAGAGGCGCGCCGCTCCACCGAAGCCGCCAGCAAGGGCAGCAAGGACCGCAAGCTGTCCGTGCCCAAGGTGGGCGCGGCCGTGAAGATGAAGGAAGAGACCGCGGAAGAGCGCTCCAAGCGCGAAGCCGAGGAAGCCCGCCTGCGCGCCGCCGACAAGGTTCGCCGCGAGCAGGAAGAGAAGCTGCGCAAGGAAGCCGAGGAGATCGCCCGCGAGAAGACCCTCGAGCAGGCGCGCAAGATCGCTGCCGAAATCGAGCAGCGTGGCGGTGCCGCCGAGGAAAAGCCGGCGGTCGACGTGCCCCTGGCGCGCGGCCTCGTGGGTTCCGCCTACGAAGAATCCTTTGCCCGTGAGGATCGTGAGATCCGTCGCGGCAGCACCAGCAGCAAGAGCGGCGCTCGTGGCAAGGGCGGCAAGAAGCGCGCAGAGGAGCAGGTGTTCCGGCCGGCCCTGCGCGCCTACAGCAGCGCCCTGTCCAAACAGCACGGTTTCGAGAAGCCGGTGGAGAAGCAGGTGTACGAAGTCACCATCGGCGAGAACATTACGGTTTCCGATCTGGCGCAGAAGATGGCCGTGAAGGCCCGTGAAGTCATCAAGGTCCTCATGAAGATGGGCGAAATGGTGACGGCGAACCAGCTCATCGACCAGGCCACTGCCGGCCTCGTCGTCGAGGAAATGGGACACGCGCCCAAGTTCGTGAGTGAAACCGCGGTTGAAGACTCCCTCAAGGATGCCATGCGCCACCGTGACGGCGACACCGCCACCCGTGCGCCCGTGGTCACCATCATGGGTCACGTCGACCATGGCAAGACCTCGCTGCTCGACTACATCCGTCGCGCCAAGGTCGCCGCGGGCGAAGCCGGCGGCATTACCCAGCATATCGGTGCCTACCACGTGGAAACCCCGCGCGGCATGATCACCTTCCTCGATACCCCGGGCCACGCGGCGTTCACGTCCATGCGTGCCCGTGGCGCCCAGGCCACCGACATCGTGGTCATCGTGGTCGCCGCCGACGACGGTGTCATGCCGCAGACGGCCGAAGCCATCGATCATGCCCGCGCCGCCGGCGTGCCGCTGATCGTGGCCATCAACAAGATGGACAAGCCCTCGGCCGACCCCGATCGCGTGCTCAACGAGCTGTCCGTGAAGCAGATCGTCCCCGAAGAGTGGGGTGGTGACACCCAGGTGGTGAAGGTCTCCGCGCATACCGGCGACGGTGTCGACGACCTGCTCGAGGCCATCCTGGTCCAGGCCGAGTTGCTTGAGCTCGCCGCCGTGGTCAATGGCGCCGCGCATGGCGTGGTGATCGAGTCCCGCATCGAGAAGGGTCGCGGCGCTGTCGCCACCCTGCTCGTGCAGAAGGGCACCCTGCACACGGGTGACCTGGTACTGGCCGGCACCCACTATGGCCGCGTCCGCGCCATGAACGACGAGAACGGCAAGCCGACCAAGACCGCCGGCCCCTCCATTCCCGTGGAAATCCTCGGCCTGCCGGAAGCCCCGGAAGCCGGCGACGAATTCCTGGTGGTGGACGACGAGCGCAAGGCGCGCGAAGTGGCCGAATTCCGCGAAACCAAGCTGCGCCAGGCTCGCCTGGCTCGCCAGCAGGGCATGAAGCTGGAAAACCTGTTCGCCAACATGGGCAAGCAGGAAAGCAAGTCCGTCAACATCGTGCTGAAGACCGACGTGCGCGGTTCGCTGGAAGCCCTGACGCAGGCGCTGACCGATCTCGGCAACGAGGAAGTCAACGTGCGCATCGTGGGCTCCGGCGTCGGCGCCATCACCGAGTCCGACGTGACCCTGGCGGAAAGCACCAATGCCGTCCTGCTCGGCTTCAACGTGCGCGCCGACAACGCCGCCCGTAGCAAGTGCCAGGCCGATGGCATCGACCTGCGCTACTACAGCATCATTTACGAGCTGATCGACGACGTGAAGGCGGCCCTGTCCGGCCTGCTGGCGCCCGAGCACCGCGAGAACATCCTGGGCGTGGCCCTGGTGCGCGAAGTGTTCCGCTCCTCCAAGTTCGGCGCCGCCGCCGGCTGCATGGTCATGGAAGGCACGCTGCATCGCAGCAAGCCCATCCGTATCCTGCGCGACGACGTGGTGGTCTTCTCCGGCGAGCTCGAGTCCCTGCGCCGCTTCAAGGACGACGTCCAGGAAGTGCGCAACGGCGTGGAGTGCGGTCTCGCGGTGAAGGGCTACAACGACATCCGTGTCGGCGACAAGATCGAAGTCTACGAAGTCACGGTGATCAAGCGCACCCTGTAAGGGTGCGCCTGGCGCCGCACCGGGGTACGCCCCGGCCAGCGAGGTATATGTGAGTCAGCGTACGCAGCGGATAGGCGACCAGATCCAGCGAGAGCTGGCCACCCTGATTCGCCAGGAACTCAAGGATCCGCGCCTTGGCATGGTGACCGTGTCCGGGGTGAAGGTCAGCCCGGACATGGGCTATGCCGACATCTATGTCACTGTGATCGGTAGCAGCCTGGACGACCGGCCCGACGAGAGCATCAAGGTGCTCAATGCGGCGGCCGGCTTTCTGCGCGGCGAAGTGGGGCGGGCCATCCGTACCCGCGTCACGCCGCGCCTGCGCTTTCACTATGACGAAGTCACCGCCCGCGGCAACCGCATGGCCTCCCTCATCAACGAGGCCGTGCGCGTGGACCAGGAACGCGCCCGCGAGCGTGGCGATGACAGCGGCAGCGACAACGCCAGCGAATGAGCAAGCCGCGTCGTCCGCGCCGTCCCGTGGACGGCATCCTGCTGCTCGACAAGCCGCAGGGCCTGACCTCCAACCAGGCCCTCATGCGCATCCGTCACCATTACCAGGCTGACAAGGCTGGCCATACCGGCAGCCTGGATCCGCTGGCGACCGGCCTGCTGCCGGTCTGCCTGGGCGAGGCCTCCAAGTTCACCCAGTTCCTGCTGGACGCCGACAAGGTGTATCGCACCCGTATCCGCCTGGGCGTGCGCACCAACACCGGTGATGCCGAGGGCGAGGTGGTGGCGACGGCACCGGTGCCGGCGCTGGATGCGGCCGCCATCGAGACGGTGCTGGCCCGCTTCCGCGGCCCCATCGACCAGGTGCCGTCCATGTTCTCCGCGCTCAAGCGCGACGGGCGACCGCTGTACGAGCTCGCCCGCAAGGGCATCGAGGTGGAGCGCGAGGCGCGCCGGGTGACCGTCCACCGGCTCGAGCTGATCGACTTCAGTGCCGATGAATGGGTGCTGGAGGCCCATGTCAGCAAAGGCACCTATATTCGCTCCCTGGCCGAGGATATCGGCGCGGTGCTGGGCTGTGGCGCCCATGTGGTCATGCTGCGCCGCACCGCCCTGGGTCCGTTCCAGACGCCTGAGATGGTGACCCTGGAACAGGTCGAGGCGACCCTGGAGCAGGGCGGCCATGCCGCCATCGACGCCCTGCTGCTGCCGCCCTGGGCTGGGCTGGCCGACTGGCCGCGGGTCGAGCTGTCCGAAAACGCCGCCTACTACCTGTTGCAGGGCCAGCCGGTGCGGGTGGCGGGGGCGCCGGCCGAGGGCCAGGTGCTGCTGTTCGAGGCGGGCGGCCGCTTCCTGGGCATCGGCGGAATGGACGATGAGGGGCGAGTTGCCCCCAAACGCCTCATTCAGGTGTAAAATTCCTGTTTTGGCCGGTCACAAGCCGGTCGAGAAGCGGGAGCCTGGCAACGGGCTCCCACAACGGCAGCTGCAGAGAGGCGCGGCTGTCCGTTTTCCTGTCGCCTCTCATAGTGGAGTACTAACAATGTCCCTTCCCGCGGAACGCAAAGCCGAGATCGTCGCCAAGTTCGCCCAGAAGCAGGGTGATACGGGATCTCCGGAAGTGCAGGTGGCCCTGCTGTCGGCGCAGATCGATTATCTGCAGTCGCACTTCAAGGAACACAAGCACGACCATCACTCCCGTCGTGGCCTGATCCGGATGGTGAACCAGCGTCGCAAGCTGCTGGATTACCTGAACCGTAAGGACAGCACCCGCTACAGCGCCCTGATCCAGACCCTGGGTCTGCGTCGCTGAGGCAGAAAACCGGGGAGCGTTCGCGCTCCCCGCGTTTTTTCACCAAGAATTGGCCTGTTGGAGAGGCTTCTAACACATGCGCAGTACCGGTGCCGTGACTGGCGTCGGGTGGTCCGCAAGGACCCCTTCCCGGCCGCATCTGTTAGGGGCCTCCGAAGGCGATAGCGATGGCGGATGGTCCGGCATCGCGACTGACACCCGAGGAAGCAATACATGTTCAAGATCGTTCGCAAGGAATTCCAGTACGGTAACCAGCAAGTCGTGCTGGAAACGGGCCGCATTGCCCGCCAGGCCACCGGTGCCGTCTACGTCACCATGGGCGGCGTCTCCGTGCTGGTTGCCGTCGTCGGCGCCAAGAGCGCCAAGCCGGGCCAGGATTTCTTCCCGCTGACCGTGAACTACCAGGAAAAGACCTATGCCGCCGGCCGTATCCCGGGTGGCTACTTCAAGCGCGAAGGCCGGCCCACCGAGAAGGAAACGCTGACCTGCCGCCTGATCGACCGCCCCATCCGTCCGCTGTTCCCGGAAGGCTTCCTGAATGAAGTCCAGGTGACCGCCCAGGTCGTGTCCACCGACAAGCTGTCCGATCCGGACATCGCCGCCATGCTCGGCACCTCCGCCGCCCTGGCCATCTCCGGCATTCCGTTCAACGGTCCGATCGGCGCTGCCCGCGTTGCCTACATCAACGGCGAATACAAGGTGAACCCGACCTACGAGCAGCTCGCCACCTCCGAGCTCGACCTTGTGGTTGCCGGTACCGAAAAGGCCGTGCTGATGGTGGAATCCGAAGCCAAGGAACTCAGCGAAGACGAAATGCTGGGCGCCGTGCTCTTCGGCCACGATGAAATGCAGGTCGCCATCCGCGCCATCAAGGAATTCGCCGCCGAAGTCGGCAATGCGCGCTGGGAATGGGCCGCTCCGGCCAAGAACGAAGCCGTGAAGGCCGCGCTCAAGGCCGCTTTCGAGGCGTCCATCTCCGAGGCCTACACCATCCGCGAGAAGCAGGACCGCTACACCCGCCTCGGCGAGATCAAGAAGCAGGCCCTGGCGCAGTTCGCCCCCGAAGGCGCGGAAATCTCCGCCGATGACGTGGAAGAGCTGTTCGAGGACCTGAAGTATCGCACCGTGCGTGACAACATCCTCTCCGGCAAGCCCCGCATCGACGGCCGCGACACCCGCACCGTGCGCGCCCTCGACATCCAGGTCGGCGTGCTGGGCAAGGCCCACGGCTCCGCCCTGTTCACCCGTGGCGAAACCCAGGCCCTGGTCACCGCCACCCTGGGCGGCACCCGCGACGCCATGATGATCGATGCGCTGGAAGGCACCCGCACCGACCATTTCATGCTGCATTACAACTTCCCGGCCTACTCGGTCGGCGAGACCGGTCGCGAGTCCGGCCCCAAGCGCCGCGAAATCGGCCACGGTCGCCTGGCCCGCCGCGGCGTGCAGCCCATGCTGCCGTCCCCGGACAAGTTCCCCTACGCCATCCGCGTCGTGTCCGACATCACCGAGTCCAACGGCTCCTCGTCCATGGCCTCCATCTGCGGCGCCTCGCTGGCGCTGATGGACGCCGGCGTGCCCGTGAAGGCCCCGGTGGCCGGCATCGCCATGGGCCTGGTCAAGGAAGGCGAGCGCTTCGCCGTCCTCACCGACATCCTGGGCGACGAAGATCACCTCGGCGACATGGACTTCAAGGTGGCCGGGACATCCCACGGCATCACCGCCCTGCAGATGGACATCAAGATCGAGGGCATCAACGAGGAAATCATGGAAACCGCGCTGGCCCAGGCCCGCGACGGTCGCCTGCATATCCTCGAGGGCATGAACCAGGTGCTGGCCGCCTCCCGTCCGGAGGTCAATGCCAATGCCCCCACCTACGCCATGATCACCATCAACCCGGAGAAGATCCGCGATGTGATCGGCAAGGGCGGCTCCATGATCCGTTCCATCTGCGAGGAAACCAAGGCCACCATCGACATCGAGGACAACGGCGTCGTCCGTATCTACGGCGAGACCAAGGGCGCCACCCAGGCGGCCCTGGCCAAGGTCCAGGCCATCACCGCGGAAGTCGAAGTCGGCACCATCTACGAGGGTACGGTTGCCCGTATCGTCGATTTCGGCGCCTTCGTGACCATCATGCCGGGGACTGACGGCCTGGTGCACATCTCCCAGATCGCCGCTGAGCGCGTCGAGAATGTGTCCGACTACCTGAAGGAAGGCCAGAAGGTGAAGGTCAAGGTGCTGGACGTCGACCAGCGCGGCCGTATCAAGCTGTCCATGAAGGAATTGGCGGCCGAAGGCAACGCTGAAGCCTGAGGTAGTTACGAGGTCTGTACAGAACAGCCCCCGTACAGGGGGCTAACCTGCGAAAAGCCGCCTTTTGGCGGCTTTTCTGTGAAGGGGGGTAGTGTTATCTTTGCCGGGCTTTGCCACAGGATGGCACCTTAGGGCGCGACTACAACAATACCGCGCCACGCTCTCACATAAGAACAAACCGTAGGAGATCACCATGAAGGTGAACCATTTGCTCCGCTGGGGCTGCATTGGCCTGATCATGGCCTCCGGCCTGGCCATGACCGGCTGCTCGCAGGTCAAGAAGACGGGCGCCAACATGGCCCTGCGCTTTACCGAGAACAACCTGATCCTCCCCCTTTTCAAGACCGATGACACGGCCATGGCCTGCGTCTCCGGCGAAGCCCTGACGCCGCTCATCGTGGCGACCCAGGGGATGAAGGCGGATCCCAACGAGATTGCCGTGCTCCTGTACGCCTCTGCCGGCCTCTGCGCCGAGCAGCGCGCCCTGGAGTATGAACTGCGCTACATGCGTTCCTCGCGCGCCAACCTGATCGACGATGCCCAGGATGCGCGCATCATGCAGAAGCGCGAGTCCGAGCTGGCCGCGCGTCGCCAGTACGAAGCCTTCAAGCGCCTGGAAGCCTATTTCGAGGTCAAGAAAAAGGCCGCGATCGGCACCAAGTGCCCCAAGTTCAAGCGTGACTTCGACGAGATGGTCTACCTGCTGGGCATGCTTTCCGGCGTGCAGGCGATGGTGAACGACATCGCGGCGCAGCAGGTCGTGGGCGTGCCCAAGGACATCGCCGCCAAAGTCGAGCGCGCCATGCAGTGCCTGGACAACAACAAGTGGTGGGGCGCGCCGATGGCCACCCGCGCCACCATCTGGACCCTGCTGCCCGGTGCCGGCGAAGGCAAGGGTGATGCCTGGGAGACCCTGAAGCAGAACATGCGCCTTGGCGAGCGCAACGGTGTCCGCCTTGCCCATGCCATGTACGCCATGGCCGCCCAGGCCAAGGGTGACGAGGCGCTGATGCGCGATGCCATCAAGATGTTTGCCGCGACCCAGGAGGCTGCCTCGAACCCGAACTTCCGCCTGTTCGACCGCATGGCTTTCCAGATCGTGCAAAGCGTATCCGACCGTTATTGGACGGAAAAGACCGGTAGCAGGACGCCGCCGGGCAGCTTGGGCAAGTTCTGGGACGACGCTCCTGCGCAGCAGGATGAAGGCGTCCAGATCGACGACCTGCTCTAAGCCTTTCACCCTGAAGTAGTAACAGGAGCCAAACCGATGCAATTCAAGAAAGCCATTTCCACCGCCGCCCGCGTGATCGTTGCGGGCGCCGGTCTCGCCCTCGCCGCCAATGCCTCCGCCGCGGGCAAGCAGAATCTTTGCGTGTGGGACGTTGCCGGGACCCAGGGCGACGTATTCAACATGATGAAGGACTACAAGCTCGCCGCCGCACGCTGGGGCGCCAACCTCGAGCTGCGTGTCTACACCGACGAGAAGATTGCCTCCGAGGACTTCAAGGCCGGCCAGTGCGACGCCGTGATGATGACCGGCCTGCGTGGCCGCCAGTTCAACGGCTTCACCGGCAGCCTGGACTCCCTGGGCGCCATGCCCAGCTACGACCACCTGCGCAAGGTGCTGGCCACGCTGGCGACCCCCAAGGCCGCCCAGCTGATGGCCAGCGGCAACTACGAAGTGGCCGGCATCGCCCCCATGGGCGCCGCCTATCTGTTCGTGAACGACCGCAGCATCAACTCCGTGGGCAAGCTCTCCGGCAAGAAGATCGCCGTGCTCGACTACGACAAGGCCCAGGCCAAGATGGTGCAGAAGGTCGGCGCGCAGCCGGTGGCTTCCGATATCACCAACTTTGCCGGCAAGTTCAACAACGGCTCCGTGGACATCATCGGTGCCCCGGCGGCCGCCTTCAAGCCGCTGGAGCTGTTCAAGGGTCTCGGCACCAAGGGCGCCATCGTGCAGTTCCCGCTGGTGCAGATCTCCCTGCAGCTGTACATCCGCAAGGATCGCTTCCCGGAAGGCTACGGCCAGAAGTCGCGTGAGTACATGTTCAGCCAGTACGATCGCGCCATCAAGCTGGTGCATACGGCAGAAAAGGAAATCGACAAGAAGTACTGGATGCAGGTGTCCGGTGCTGACCAGGAAAAGTATCTGCAGATGATTCGCGAGTCGCGCATTTCCCTCACCAATGAGGGCATCTACGACAAGCGCGCGATGAAGATGCTGAAGCAGGTCCGCTGCTCGGTGAACGCCGGCGAAGCCGAGTGTTCCCAGAACCTCGAGTAAGCCTGGCGGCAAAGGAAGGCCCCTGCACAGCAGGGGCTTTTTTTTTGCCCGGGCGGGCAGGGGGCCGGCGGCCGATAGGCCGGACAAATGGAGATCATGGTACAAAAAGGTCAGGGACAAGCCCGAAAAATTCGGTAATCATGGCCCCTCCCCACCCTAAGGCGGGGATGGGGCCGGCTTCCAGCGCCCCGCGCAACGTGAGTGTGAAATGCTGAAAAGAATAATGATGATGACCCTGCTGCTGGTCGCAGGCGTCGTCCAGGCCGCCCCTGAAGAGCGCTGGGAACTGGCCACCGATAGCGACGGTATCCGTGTCTGGACGCGCGAGGTTCCCGGGTCGCCGTTACGTGCCTTCAAGGCCACCATGGTGGTGCGCAGCACCCTCGCCGGCCTCGTCAATGTCATCCAGGACACTGACAATGCCTCGCGCTGGGTCTATCGCACCGACCGTATCCTCTTGCTGAAGCGTGACGACAGCAAGGGCAGCTTCGTGATCCGTGTAGAGACCGACTTCCCGTGGCCACTGACCGATCGTGACGTGGTGGTGGCGGGGCTGGTGGCGCAGGACGAGCGCAGTGGTACGGTGACTATCCAGAGCCGATCGGTGAGCGGGCCCGAATATCCGCTCAACCCCAGCTTTGTGCGCATGCCGGACATGGAGGGCACCTGGGTCTTCCGGCCACTCGGCAACGAGATGGTGGAAGTCACCATGATCGGTCGTGCGGATCCTTCGGGCGCCATTCCGCCGGGCATCGTCAACCTTATTATCGACGTCACCCCGTTCCGCACCATGCAGGGCTTGCGTCGCCTGTTGCCGGATCCGCGCTACCAGAAGGCCGTGTTGCCCCAGATACGCGAGCCCGCCCGCCTCGTGGCGCCCTGACGGCACGCGATGCGGGGCTGGCCTTCCCCCGGGGGACAGGCAAAAAAAACGCCGGCAATTGCCGGCGTTTTCAATGGCGCAGGTCTCAGGCGACCTGTACCGGGATGGCGTTGGCGCTGTGGCTCACGGTGTTGTCCGCATTGCAGTACACCAGGCGCGGCTTGAAGTTGATCAGTTCGTTGGCGGTGTAGGCGGCATAGGTGCAGATGATCAGGATGTCGCCCACGCCCGCCTTGTGTGCGGCGGCGCCGTTGACCGAGATCATGCGCGAGCCTTCCTCGGCACGGATGGCATAGGTGGTGAAGCGCTCGCCGTTGGTCACGTTGTAGATCTGGATCTGTTCGTATTCCAGAATGCCGGCAAGGTCCAGGAGTTCGCCATCAATGGCGCAGGAGCCTTCATAATCCAGTTCGGCGTGCGTAACACGGGCGCGATGCAGTTTGGCTTTCAGCATGGTGCATTGCATGAGGGCTTGACCTCCGCTCGTGGCTCTCGGCACGGCCTTGCAGCAGGCGCGATGCAGTATGGGCCCCGCAATGGGGCGGGACATTTTGCATTAATCATACGGCCGGTTCAATCACGGCGATAAGGGATTGTCCGACAGGCCGGTCCCGGCATTCAGGACAGCTCGATGGCCAGGTTGTCGATCTGTCGCGTCGTCCCCAGGCGGGCGGCGACCAGGACCACCAGGCGGGTGTCGCCGGGGCCGGCCGCGGCCAGGTCCTGGCGCCGGATTTCCAGATAGTCCGGCTCGAAGCCGCATTTGGCAAGGTGCAGGCGGGCTGCCTCGGCCAGCATGCCGTAGTCGCGCTGGCCCCCTTGTATGGCGGTCCGCAGGTTGCCCAGGGTGCGGTAGATCTCGGGAGCCTGCTGGCGCTCGGCGGGGCTCAGGAAGCCGTTGCGCGAGCTCAGGGCAAGGCCGTCGTCGGCGCGCACGGTGGGAACCCCCACCACCTCCACGGGGAAACACAGGTCCTGCGTCATCTGGCGGATGACGGCGAGCTGCTGATAGTCCTTCTCGCCAAAGAAGGCCATGTCCGGCTGCACGATATTGAAGAGCTTGCTCACGACCGTGGAGACGCCGGTGAAGTGACCCGGGCGGGAGGCCCCGCAAAGGAAGTCGGTAATCCCCGCCACGCTCACTGCAGTGGCCTGGCTGCGCCCGTCCGGGTACATCTCGCGCGCGTCGGGGGCGAACAGGAGGTCGCAGTGGGCCTCGGCCAGCAGGGCGCTGTCGGCCGCGAGCGTGCGCGGGTACTTGTCGAAGTCCTCGTTGACCCCGAACTGGGTGGGGTTGACGAAGATGCTGGCGATGACCAGGTCGGCACGGCGGCGGGCATGAGTGACCAGGGTGATATGGCCCTGGTGCAGGTTGCCCATGGTGGGCACGAACGCAATGGACTTGCCGGCCTTGCGGGCGGCCCGGACGGCGGCGCGCAGGCCGGCAATGGTGGTTTCGGTTTTCATCGGGAACTCGGGACTGGGCGGGGGCGAGCCCCCGCGGTCGGGATTATTCGAAGCAGTGTTCCGGGGCGGGGTAGCTCCCCGCCTTGACGGCCTGGACATAGGCGCGGAAGGCGCCGGCAATGCTGTGGTCGTCGCTTGCGGCCAGGAAGTCCTTCACGAAGCGGGCGGGCTTGCCCGGGTGCAGGCCCAGCATGTCGTGCAGGACCAGCACCTGGCCGTCGCAGTGGGGGCCGGCGCCAATCCCGATCACGGGGGCGGCGACTGCCTGGCTGATGCGACGCCCCAGTTCGGTGGGCACGCACTCCAGGACGAACAGCGCGGTGCCGGCCTGGTCCAGTTCGATGGCCTCGGCCAGCAGGCGCTCGGCGGCTTCGCCGCGCCCCTGGACCTTGTAGCCGCCGAAGACGTTGACCGATTGCGGTGTCAGGCCCATGTGCACGCAGCTGGGGATGCCGCCGCGGGCCAGTTGCACGATGGTGTCCTTGAGCCAGAGGCCGCCTTCCAGCTTGACCATCTGGGCGCCGGCCGCCATGAGGGCATGGGCGCCGGCAAGGGCATCCTCCAGGCGCACGCAGGACATGAAGGGCATGTCGCCGATGACCAGGGCGCGGCCCTGGTTGCCACGGGCAACGGCCGCCGTGTGGTAGACCATGTCGGCCATGCTGACGGGCAGCGTGGAGGCATGGCCCTGGACCACCATGCCCAGGGAGTCGCCGACCAGGATGGTCTCTATGCCGGACTCGGCCATGACATGGCTGAAGGTCGCGTCATAGCTGGTAAGGCAGGTGAACTTCTCACCGCGGGCCTTGAGGTCGCGCAGGGTGGAGAGGGTGACAGACTTCATGGAGGGGCCTCCTGTCGGGAGGGTTATGGTGGGTTCGGCACCGCCCGGCGTCAACCGCCCCATGCCGGCCCGGCGCGCAGCACCAAAAGACCTTCCTGGTCATGGGCCTTGGGCAGGGCATCCAGGCGGCTGCCGTCGGGCAGGTTGGCTGTCGGGGCGATTTCCAGCAGGGGTATGACGACGAAGTTGCGATTTCCCAGCTCAGGATGCGGGACGCAAAGGTCGGGGGTGGCAATCCGGTCATTACCGTAGAGCAGCAGGTCCAGGTCCAGGGTGCGCGGGCCCCAGCGCTCGCCGCGCAGGCGGCCATGTGCATTCTCGATGTCCTGGAGGGCCTTCAGCAGGGCATGGGGCGGAAGCGTGGTGTCGAGCCGGAGGACGGCATTCAGGTAGTCAGCCTGGCCCGCAGGGCCGAGCGGAGCACTGCGGTAAAGGCTGGAGAGGCCCCCGAGCCGGGAGTTGGCCAGTGCTCCCACGGCGGCGACGGCTCGCCGCAGGGTGGCTTCGGCCTCGCCGAGGTTGGCCCCGAGGCCGATATACGCGGCGATCACGCCGGGGGCGTACCCGCAGGACGGCGCTTGCGCGGGCTGCGCCGGCGCGGGCGCTTGCCTTCGCCGCCGCCGCCGCCGCCGCTGTCCTTGTTCTTTTCGAGCGCGCGCAGCATCTCCGCGCGCAGGCCGGGGTCGGCATCCTGGTAGCGCGTCCACCAGGCGCCCCAGTCGTGGGTGTCCTCGCCGGACTCTTCGCGCAGGACGAGGAAGTCGTAGGCGGCGCGGAAGCGTTGTTGCTGGACCAGGGCCTCAACCTGTCGCGGTCGCGGGAACTCCAGGCGCGGCTGCATCTCCCAGATGTCGCGGATGGTCTGGGCATTGAAGCGGGGAATGGCGGTGCGCTCGGCCTGCCGGCTGATGACGCGCTGGCCCGCCTGCTGCAGCGCGGGCATGGGGGGCATCCCCTCGGCCACCAGCTCGCCGTACTCCTCCTGCATGCGCTCCCAGAGCAGGGCGGCATAGAAGAAGGCGGGGTTCACGCTCTTGCCTTCTTCAATACGACTATCCGTGCTCTGGGCTGTCAGCGTAAGCAGGCGCTTACTCTCCGCACTTTCACCTCCCTCCGGAAAGAGGTGCTGGTACAGGTCGTATTCGTGCAGCAGGCGCAGCACGCCCTCGGCATGGCCGGAGGACAGGAGCTTCTGCGCTTCGTCAAATAGCCGGTGCGAGGAGATATGGTCGAGCAGGTCGCCCAGCTTGCGCACCGGGGCCGCTGTGCTGGTCTCCAGCTGGAAGTCCAGCTTGGCCGCAAAGCGGATGGCGCGGAGCATGCGCACCGGATCCTCGCGGTAACGCGTTTCCGGATCCCCGATCAGGCGCAACTGGCGTTTGGCAATGTCAGTCATGCCGCCGGCCATGTCCCAGACGCTGAAGTCGGTAATGTTGTAGTAGAGGGCATTCACGGTGAAGTCGCGACGCTCGGCATCTTCTTCGATGCTGCCCCAGACGTTGTCGCGCAGGATCACCCCGGTATGCGAGGTCTGGCCATGCTGGCCCGAGTCGCCCTGGGCGTGGTGGGCACGGAAGGTGGCCACCTCGATGATCTCGCGGCCGTAGCGGACGTGGGCCAGTCGGAAGCGCCGGCCGATCAGCTGGCACTGGCCGCCGAACGCCTGCTTGACCTGCTCGGGGGTGGCGCTGGTGGCGACGTCGAAGTCCTTGGGATAGATGCCCAGCATGAGGTCGCGCACGCAGCCGCCCACCAGGAAGGCGTCATGGCCATGTTCGCGCAGGCGGTAGAGCGTCTTCAGGGCAGCGCTGCTGATGTCCTTGCGCGAGACGGGGTGGTGTTCCCGCGGAATG
Source organism: Pseudomonadota bacterium (assembly GCA_040385265.1). Taxonomy (GTDB): domain Bacteria; phylum Pseudomonadota; class Gammaproteobacteria; order Pseudomonadales; family Moraxellaceae; genus UBA2031. The sequence goes on from JAZKHS010000002.1 coordinate 67,032, forward strand.
ATGACCCGCTTGGGGGTGACGGGGGTGGTCTTGCCGCGGAGGCGATCGATCAGCTTCTTGATCATGGGGAAAGGACGATGCTCGTCTGGAAAGGCGTCGATGATAGCAATTTCCCTGCCGGCGCACAGGTTTGGGTGGCGGATGCCGGAAGCGGGGGCAAAACAGTAGTCGGCCCCAAGAAAAAACGGGAGGCCTGGGCCTCCCGTTTGCGCTGAACTTTCTTATTTATTCTTCGTGTAACTGTAGTTTTTCTTGTTAACGGCCTTCTTATTGTTTTTGGCCGGTTACCCCTGAGCCCTGGATTTTTCTTTTTCTTGGCAGGCTGCCGGGGTGGTGGTCGGGCTCAGCTATGAAGCCTCCTGGTCATAGCTGAACCTTTCCCGTCCGCGCTTCTTCTTATTTGGTTTTTCTTGTTTTTGGCTTGCGGACGCCATCTGCGCATTTGTTTTTGTTGTTTGCGCCCAATCTATAAAGCAGATGCCGTGCCAACTTTCCGTGTTTAATTAAAATCGTTTAAAATCAATGGATTGTGATTTCCTGAAGACAGGGGCGGGCTTTTATCACCGGCTTAGGTAACCGAATTGGGTAAGCGTGTAACGGTCTGTGTGTGCGGGTAACACTTGAAAGTGTTACCGATCGCCATTTAGCCGCCGTCCGTCTCCGCAGGTGGATCCGATTCATGCGGCTTGCGTCTGGGGATGCCCAGGCGCTGGCGCCGTTCCCACAGGGACTTGCGGCTGATGCCCAGCTTTTGCGCCAGTTCGGTCTCGGACATATGGTCCTGATGCTCCAGCACGAAATGCTGGAAGTAATCTTCCAGGGAAAGGCCGGTGGGGGGCTCGGAGGCCGGGATGGCACGGCCTCCGGTTTGCGTCGCGGGGGCTTGCCGGGCGTAGTCGATAGCGAGGTGTTCCGGCATGATCTCGTCAGATTCGCAGAGGATGGCGGCCCGTTCTATGGCGTTCTCAAGTTCCCGGACATTTCCGGGCCAGTCGTAGGCGAGCATGGCGTCGCGGGACTCCTCGCTGAAGTGCAGCAGGCCGACGCCGAGGCGGGCGGCCGTCCGCTCCAGCAGACGCTCTGCCAGCTCGAGGATGTCGTCCCCGCGGTCGCGCAGGGCCGGGAGCAGCAGCTCCACCACGTGCAGGCGGTAATACAGGTCCTCGCGGAAGCGCCCCTCGCTGGCCAGTAATTTGAGATTGCGATGGGTGGCCGCGACCAGGCGCACGTCCACGCGCTTGGACTGGGTCGACCCGATACGCCGTACCTCCTTCTCTTGCAGCAGGCGCAACAGGCGCGCCTGCGCCTCCAGAGGCAGCTCGCCGATTTCATCCAGGAACAGGGTGCCCCCGTCAGCGGCCTCGACCAGCCCCTTGCGAGAGGCTTGGGCGCCGGTGAAGGAGCCTTTTTCGGCGCCGAAGAGTTCGGACTCGATCAGGGATTCGGGGATGGCGGCGCAGTTGACCGAAATCATGGGGCCGTTGGCGCGCAGGCTCTGGTCGTGCAGGGCACGCGCCACCAGCTCCTTGCCGGTGCCGGACTCGCCGCGGATCAGGACAGTGGTGGCAAGGGGCGCGACCTTGCGAATGCGGTTGAAGACCTCCTCCATGGCCGCGCAACTGCCGATCATGCCGGTGGTGGGGTATTCGCGGGCCACCGCCAGCTTGAGTGCCTCGTTCTGCGCCTTCAGGGCCTTCTCGCGCAGGATGCGCTCGATGGCCATCAGCATCTCATCGTGGTCAAACGGCTTGGAGATATAGTCCACCGCGCCCATCTTCATGGCTTCTACGGCTGTCTTGAGGTTGCCGAAGCTTGTCATGATCAGCACGGGCGTGGGGCGGGCGCGGCCGATGATCTCGGTGCCGGGCTCGTCGCCGGCCAGGCGCACGTCGCTGATGACCAGGTCGAAATCCAGGAAGCTGTAGCGCTCGCAGGCCTCGGCGACCGAGCTGGCCTCGCTTACGCTGTAGTGGTTGCGCTCCAGCAGCCGCTTCAGGCTGGAGCGGATCAGTGCCTCGTCTTCGACCAGCAGGATGTTGCTCATAAACATGTCCGGTAATGGGCGTGGGGCCTCAGGAAGGTGTGCTGTCCTGCCAGGCCGGCAGGAGGATTTGCACGATCACGCCATGACCCTGATCGTAATCCGCTTTGTCGATCAGTTGAATGCGTCCCTCGTGCTCCGTGACGATGCCATGGACCAGGGCGAGGCCGAGGCCGGTGCCCTTGCCGGTCTGCTTGGTCGTCACGAAGGGCTCGAACAGGGCGCTGCGAATCTCACCGGCCGGCAGACCTGCGCCGAAGTCTTCTATCTCCAGCCTCACCTGCGGCCCGTGGGTGCTGGCGCGGGCAATGATCCGGCCGCCACGGGCGCTGGCGTCGCGGGCATTGCTCAGCAGGTTGATAAGGACCTGCGTCAGGCGCTGGTAGTCGCCGGCCACCAGCACGCCCTCCTGGCAATCGTTTTCGAAGACATAGTCCCGTCCCTCGGGCGCGAGCTGCAGCAGCTGGATGGCCTCTTCGACCGTGCCGCGCACATTCACCGCCTCGCGGCTGTGGCTGGGGCTGTCGGCGCGGGCGAAGCCGACCAGCGACTGCACGATGCGGGAAATGCGCTGGGTCTGCTCCAGGATCTGCTGGCTGGCTTCGCGCAGTTCGGGGTCGGTGCTTTCCGCCTTGAGGTTTTGCGCGAGGCAGGCAATGCCGGTGACGGGGTTGCCGATCTCGTGCGCGACGCCCGCCGCGAGGCGGCCGATGGAGGCGAGGCGCTCGTTATGGGAGACGCGCTGCTCCAGGCGGTGCAGCTCGGTGATGTCCTCCACCACGATCACTTGCGAGTCGGGGTGTCCGAGGCTGTCGCCTTCCCCGATGGAGGCGCGGTTGAGGCTGACCCAGCGGACACTGCCATGGCTCTGTACCGGCTTGCGGTAGAGTTGGGCGGCAGGACCGCGCAGGAAGTCCAGGAACAGCTGGCGCCAGGGCGCCGGCAGGTCGCTGACGCGCGAGCCGATCACTTCTTCGTCGCTGATGCCGGTGAGCTGCATCATGGCGTTGTTCCAGGAGAGGATCTCGAGGTCACGGCCCAGCGAGCAGACCCCGATGGGCAGGTCGAACAGGGTCTGGCGATGGAAGCGGCGCAGTGAGTCCAGTTCGGCCGCGAGTCCGGAGAGGCGATCCCGGTATTCCTCGAGCCGCGATTCGATGTAGTGGATGTCCTCGGGGCCGGAAACCTCGCTGCGCACCTTGTAGGGCAGGTGCTGGTCGAGGATGTCCTGCGCCACGGAGGGGCCGAGCAGGCCGGAAAGGTTGGACTCGATGCGGTCGCGCAGGCGGCGCAACGCATAAGGCCGGACCTCGCCGGGATCCATGGTGAGGTCGCTCAGTGCCACCTGCACCTCGCGTTCGGCGGTGATGCGCCCGAGCGGCTCCGACAGCCCGCGCACGAAGTCACCGGTGGAGCTGGCGGAGAGCTCCCAGCGGTGCGGGCGGCGCAGATTGTCCACGGAGCAGGTATGGGCGGCGATCTGCTCGCTGGCGGTCTGCTTGCCGAGCAGGGAAATCAGCACGCCCAGCGAGGCATTCATCAGGGTCACGCCGGTGCCCATGGTTTGCCAGTAGTCGGTGTTGTTCGCGAACGACACCTCGAGCCCTTGGGGGATAGGCAGGAAGTGCAGCTCCATCAGGTAGGGAATCACCAGGGTCAGCACCCATAGCGCCATGCCGGTGCAGAGTCCCACGATGAAGCCGGTGCGGTTGGCGCGCGGCCAGAACAGCACGCCGATGAGGCCCGGGGCGAACTGCAGCGTGGCCACGAAGGTGAGCATGGCCATCTCGGTCATGCTGTGGTGCTCGTCCAGGATGATGTAGACGCCGAACGCCAGCGCAATCAGGCCAACGATGAGCATGCGTCGCACGCCCAGGATCCAGCGATAGATGTTCTGCTCGGGGTCGGGCTGGCGCAGGGGCAGCACCAGGTGGTTGAGCGCCATGGAAGCCAGCGCCAGGGTACTGACGATGATGACGCCGGAGGCGGCGGCAAGGCCGCCCACGAACACCAGTAGCGGCAGCCAGGACGACTGCGATGCCAGTGCCACGCCCATGGTGAAGTACTCGGGTGGCAGGCCTAGCCCGAGCTTGAGGCCGGCCCAGAGCAACAGCGGTACCGCGAGTGCCATGCCGAACAGGTAGAGGGGTAGGCCCCAACTCGCGGTCAGCAGCGAGCGCGGATCGAAGTTCTCGGTGAAGGACATCTGGTACATGTAGGGCAGTACCACCGCCGAGAACAGGAAGGACAGGATAAGGATGTGCCAGAAGCCGCCATTGAGCGGACCGTAGAGCATCTGCAACGCGGCCGGGTTGCTGGCCAGCCATGGCTTGAGGCCGGCGTTGCCGTCGAAGACTACCTGCCAGGCGAACCACCCCATCGCCAGCATGGTGATCAGCTTGATCACCGACTCCAGTGCGATCGCCACCACGAGACCCTCGTGCTTCTCGCGGGGGGAGAGGTGGCGTGCGCCAAAAAGCACGGTGAAGGCCATGATGACCACGCAGAACACCAGCGCCATCAGGCGATGTTGCGGCCCGGGTGCCAGCAGTTGCGCGGAGTCGGCCACGGCACGAATCTGCAGCGCGAGCATGGGTAGCATGCCGACGATCATGGCGATGGTGGTGAGCGAGCCCACCAACTGGCTGCGGTAGCGATAGGCGAAGAGGTCGGCGAGCGAGCCGAGCTGGTAGCTCTTGGCCAGCCGCAGGACGGGTGCCAGCAGCACCGGCGCGAGCAGGAAGGCGCCGGAAATGCCCAGGTAGAAGGCCAGGAAGTTGTAGCCGCTTTGGTGAGCGAAGCCCACCACGCCATAGATGCCCCAGGCGCTCACGTACACGCCCAGCGACAGCACATACACCACGGGGTGGCGCACCCAGCGTACCGGCACCAGTCCGGACTCGCTGACGTAGGCGACGAGGAAGAGCAGGAAGAGATAGCCGACGCCCAGCGTCAGCAGTTCACCGGGACTGAAGGTCATGGCGCCTACTGCAGGTCATTGAGGTCGCGGCTCTTGCCGATCCAGAAGCTGAGGCCGATCAGCACCAGCCAGATGAGGTAGGGCCGATACCAGGCCGTGCCCCCTTCGCTCCACCACTCCAGGATGGCAGGGGAGAGCAGGTAGGCGCCGGCGATGAAGAGCAGGACAAGACGGTCGATATACATGGCGGGCCGGGGCGCAGGAGCGGTAAGTGATGCGGATGGCTGCAAGGTAGCGCGAAGCCCGCCCTGCGCCAAGCGGCTCAGGTGACAGGGATGGGGCGCAGGCGTCCATGCAGCAGCCAGCCGCCGCCACCGCAGGCGGCCAGGGCGGCGGCCAGGGGCAGGGCGCTGCCATCGTGCCAAAGGCTCATGGCGGCGCCGGCGAGGGTGCCGAGCAGGAACTGAATGGCGCCCATCAGGGCCGAAGCGGTGCCGGCCTGGTGGCCATGGCCGGCCAGGGCGCTGGCGCTGGCGTTGGGCGAGACAAAGCCCAGGCTGGCCACATACAGGAACAGCAGCGGCAGCAGCAATGGCAGTGTGAGTTGTCCGGCCAGTGCAAGGCCCAGCAGGGCGACGCCGGCCAGTCCGGCGGCGGCAAGGCCGCGGCCCAGCAGCGTGTGCATGTCCAGCCGGCGGTGGCGCAGCAGGCGCGCATTGACCTGCGAGGCGGTGACCAGTCCCAGGGCGTTGGCCCCGAAGATCCAGCCGTAGTCGCGTCCGTCCAGTCCGTGCAATTGCATGAGTAGGAATGGCGAGCCGGCGATGTAGGCAAACATCCCGGAAAACGCCAGGCCGCTGGCGAGCACGTGATCGCGGAAGTGCCGGTCCCGCAGCAGACCGGTGTAGGCGCCGAGCACTCTCCGCAACTCCAGCCGCGGCAGGCGCTGCCCGATGCTCTCCCCGAGCCGTTGCCAGACCAGGAACAGGCAGAGGCCGCCAAATCCCGCCAGGGCCAGGAAGAGGCTGCGCCACCCCACCAGGGCCAGCAGGAGACTGCCGGCCAGCGGCGCCAGGATGGGGGCGAGCCCCATGACCAGGATCAGGAGCGAAAAGGCCTGGGCCGCTTCTGTCGGCGCGCAGCGGTCGCGCACCACGGCGCGGGCGATGACCATGCCGGCACAGCCACCGAGGCCCTGCACGAAGCGCCAGGCGATGAGGGTATCGATCTGCTGGCTGCCGGCCGCGCCCAGGGAGGCCAGCACGTACAGGATCAGGCCGAAGTAGAGCGGTGGCTTGCGGCCGAAGCGGTCGCTGACGGGCCCATAGAAGAGCTGTCCCAGCGCCAGGCCGACGAAGAAGCTGGCCAGGGTCAGCTCGACCTGCCCGGTGGCCGCGAGATCCCCGGCAATCACCGGGAAGGCCGGCAGGTACAGGTCAATGGAGAGCGGGCCGATGGCGGTCAGGGCTCCCATCAGGACTATCCAGCCGGCGAGATGGCGGGTGGGCATGTGCGCGGTTCCTGGTTGGATATCCGCCTTCTGGCAGGCAGGCAGGCAGGCAGGCAGGCAGGCAGGCGATGCGGTGGCCGGGGTCCCGGCCTTATTCCTCCGGGGCAAGTCCGGCATCGCCCCTGATGTATTCGGGGCGCCAGTGTGCCACTCCCCACGCCAGCAGAGCAGGGCCATCGAGTCCATCTGGCGGCGCCGCCTGCCCCAGGTGGACCAGTGCCTGTCGTAGCAGGCCGGTGTCGGCAGGCAGGGGCAGGGGCAGGGCGTAAGTCTGTTTGGACAGCTTGCTGCCGTCGCGGTGGACGGCCAGCGGCAGGTGCAGGTAGTCCGGCGTGGGCAGGCCCAGGCGCTGCTGCAGCACGATCTGGCGGGCGGTGTTGTCGAGAAGGTCGGCGCCGCGCACGACCCGGGTCACCTCCTGCAAGGCGTCGTCCACCACCACGGCCAGCTGGTAGGAGTAAAGGCCGTCGCGCCGGCGCAGCACGAAGTCGCCGCGCGTGGCCGCGACGTTTTCGGTGAGTGTGCCGAACACGGCATCGGTGAATTGCACGAGGCCGCCAGGCACGCGCAGGCGTATGGCGGCATCCTCGCGCGGCGTGGTACAGGCGCGGCAAGTGCCGGGATAGGCGCTGATGCCGCTGCGGGCGAGCTCGGCGCGGGAGCAGCGGCACCAGAAGACATCGCCCTGTGCCTGCAGTTGCGTTAGTGCCGCCTCGTAGGCGCTGCTGCGGCTGTGCTGGAAGAGGATGTCGCCGTCCCACTCAAAGCCGTAGGCCTCCAGTTGGCGCAGGATGAGGTCACTGGCGCCTGGCATGGCCCGCGGCGGATCGATGTCCTCCATCCGCACGAGCCAGTGACCGCCTGCTGCGCGGGCGTCGCAGTAGCTGCCGACCGCGGCGACCAGGGAGCCGAAGTGCAGGGGGCCGGTGGGGGAGGGGGCAAAGCGCCCGGTGTAGCGCATACGGGGCGGGTCCTCGGAAACGATAAAAAAACGCCGCGTAGGCGGCGTTTTTTCGGGAAGGGGTGGTTTAGCCGACCAGCTGCTTTTCCTTGATTTCCGCCAGGTTCTTGCAGTCGATGCAGAGGGTGGCGGTGGGGCGCGCTTCCAGGCGGCGGATGCCGATCTCCACGCCGCAGTCGTCGCAGAAGCCGTAGTCATCCTTGTCGATACGATCCAGGGTCTGGTCGATCTTCTTGATCAGCTTGCGCTCGCGGTCGCGGGTTCGCAGCTCCAGGGAGAACTCTTCTTCCTGGGTGGCGCGGTCGTTGGGGTCCGGCAGGTTGGCAGACTCGTCCTGCATGTGGTGCACGGTCCGGTCGACCTCTTCCATGAGCTCGCGCTTCCACGAGAGGAGAATGTCCCGGAAGTGCTGGACCTGCTTCGGGTTCATGTACTCCTCGCCCTTGCTCTCCTGGTAGGGCGTGGAGCCATGGATCAGCGCATTGGGATTGCCAATGAGCTTGGCGGCGGATTTGCTGGAGGCCTTTGTGGCGGGTTTCACGCTTTCGGTTTTCACGGGGACTGCTTTGCCTGAAGAGGTTGGAATGGGCCTGGAGGCCGGTGTCGGCGCCGTGGCAACGGCCGGGGCCGCCGCTTTCGTCACCGGGGATTTCGTGGCTGCCGGGGCCTTGGCAGGCACTTCGGGTGCGGCCTTGACCGGGGCTGCCTTGGCCACCGGCTTGCTGGGAATCTGTGCCGCGACGGGGCGGCTTGTTGCCTTCGCCGGGGCCTTTGCAACTGTCTTGCCGGGCGCGGCCTTGGCCGGCGCCTTTGCTGTCACTTTAGCAGCGGTTTCTGCCGGTGCCTTGGTGGCGGCGGCCTTTGCCGCGGACTTTTCTGCGGGTTTGGCCTTGGGGGCCGGCTTGGCCGCGGGCTTGGCGGGCGTCTTCGCCGCCGGTTTCGCGGCTGCCTTGGCCGCCGGCTTGGCGGGCTTTGCCGGTGCCTTGGCCGGCTTTGCTGCGGGCTTGGCCTTCGGGGCCGGCTTGGCCGGCGTCTTCGCTGCCGGCTTCGCCGCCGGTTTCGCGGGCGCCTTGGCCGCCGGCTTGGCGGGCTTTGCCGGTGCCTTGGCCGGCTTTGCTGCGGGCTTGGCCTTCGGGGCCGGCTTGGCCGGCGTCTTCGCTGCCGGCTTGGCAGCGGGCTTGGCGGGCGTCTTCGCCGCCGGTTTCGCGGGCTTTGCCGGCGCCTTGGCCGGTTTTTGCGCGGTGGCCGTCTTTTTCTTGGTATTGCTCTTGTCAGACGCGGAAGCCATTGCCATCCCCTGGGGCTTGGAAAAACCCAATCTATATCAAGAAGCGCCTACCCCGACAACTCGCGCCATGCAGGGCAGGCACCGGTCCCGCTATCCGTTCCGTGGCTCCAGCCACACCCCGTCGTCCATGACCTGTACGGCGACCGCGGCCAATGCCTCGCCCTGGCAGGGCCCCCAGACACAGAGCCCGTCTTCGATCTGGAACAGCGCGCTGTGATTGGCGCACTGGATATAACGCTTTTCCATGTCGAGAAAGACATCGGGCATGAAGTTCAGCTCGATGCCAAGGTGCGGGCAGCGGTTGCGGTAGGCCAGCACCTGCCGGCCCTGCCGCAGCAGCACGACCTCGCCGTCGGGGGTGTCGATGCCGATGGCGTCGCCGTCGGGGATGGCGGCCAGGTCGCAAAGTCTATGCATGAGGACGCTCGCGAAAGGGGGGCGATTATAGGAAGCCCGGGTTCAGTGTCCAGTATGAGCCGCGTTGTTTTCTCGCAACAGCGCGCCGTGGTGCTCCAGCGGCAGGCGCGGACCGAACTGGCTGACCACGGCCGCGGCCGCGTGACTGGCCAGGCAACCGGCGCGGGCCGGGCTCCAGCCACGGGTAAGACCGAACAGGTAGGCGCCGGCGAACATGTCGCCGGCGCCATTGGAATCCACCGGCAGGGCCGGCGCTGGCGCAATACGCGTCAGCTCATGACCATCCCAGACCAGGGCGCCCTGGCTGCCCAGGGTGATGACGATCTGTCGGGCGATCTTTTTCAGCGACTCCAGGGCATGCTCCACCGTCAGCACATCGCCCCACAGGCAGGCTTCCTCTTCGTTGCAGAACAGCAGGTCGACGCCGTCATCCAGCATTTCCGCCAGGCCGGGCTTGAAGAATCGCACCATGGCCGGATCCGAGAAGGTCATCGCCAGCTGCACGCCGTGGGCGCGGGCGATGCGGCGCGCCTCCGCCACTGCGGCGCGGGCCGAGTCCGAGCTCACCAGGTAGCCCTCGATGTAGAGCCAGCGCGAAGCCTGCAGGGCCTCCGGCACCAGTTCCGCCACCGCCACGTCCGAGGTGATGCCGAGGAAGGTGTGCATGGTGCGCTCGGTATCCGGGGTGACCATGACCACGCAGGTGCCGGAGACGCCCGTCTCGCGGACCGGCTGCAGGTTGCTGGATACGCCCGCGGCATGCAGGTCGTGTACGTAGAAGTCGCCGGTGCCGTCGCTGGCCACCTTGCAGGAATAGAAGCTGCGCCCGCCGAAGGCGGCCAGGGCGATGATGCTGTTGGCCGCGGAGCCACCGCTGGCGCGCTTTTCCAGGCCGAATTCGGAGTCCAGGGCAGTGATCAGGCGCTGTTGGGCCTCCTCGTCGATCAGGGTCATCTGACCTTTGCTGATGCCGTGGCGGTCCAGGAAGTCGTCCGTGACCCGGTATTCGACATCGACAAGGGCGTTGCCGATGGCATACACGTCGTAGTGGGCAGTGCTCATGGTGGCATCCGTTTACAAAAGTCGGGCGATTATGCGGGCCGTCCGGACTGCCCGCCAGTGGACGTGGAGGGGTAGAATCCGCCAGCTGATCCGCTCCGGACCCCATTGTATCAATGACCGCCCTGCGCTCTCGCGGCTTCATCCTGACGGCCCTCGTCCTCCTGCTCGTCCTTGTTCTGGCGGCTGCGCTGGCGCTTGGCCTTTACATGCTCCATCTCGACGGTGTCGTGCGGGAGAAGTTCGAAGGCAAGCGCTGGGCCATCCCGGCCCGGGTATATGCCCGCCCCCTCGAGCTCTATTCCGGCGCCCCGCTGGCCCCGGCCGACGTGCTGGCCGAGCTGCGCCGGCTGAACTACCGCCAGCAGGCGCCCAAGAGTCCCGGTAATTGGCAGCAGCAGGGCAATGACCTGCTGGTCCATACCCGCGGCTTCGCCTTCGGCGATGGGGCCGAGCAGCCCCAGGTGCTGCGCCTGCGCTTCAGTGGCAACACGCTGGCCGATGTCGCCAGTACCCACCGCAACGACCAGGGCGTCGTGCGGCTTGAGCCCATGGTGATCGGCGGCATTTATCCCCGCCTCAATGAGGATCGCGTCCTCATGCAGCTCAAGGAGGCACCTCCTCATCTCGTCGCCGCTCTTCTCGCCACCGAAGACCGCTCGTTTTACCGCCATCACGGCATTTCCTTGCGCGGCACGGCGCGCGCCCTTTGGGTCAACCTCACCACCGGCCGTACCCAAGGGGGCAGCACGCTCACCCAGCAGCTGGTCAAGAACTTCTACCTGACCAGCGAGCGCAAGCTGTCGCGAAAGGCCAACGAGGCCTTGATGGCGCTCCTGCTGGAGCTGCATTACAGCAAGGACGAAATCCTCGAGACCTACCTCAACGAAGTTACGCTGGGCCAGAGCGGCGAGCGTTCGGTCAACGGCTTTGGCCTGGCGGCGCAATTCTACTTCGGCCAGCCGGTATCCGAGCTGGAGCTGCATCAGGTGGCCTTGCTCGTGGCCATGGTGCAGGGGCCTTCCTACTACAATCCCCGGCGTAATCCGCAGCGTGCCCTGGCGCGCCGCAACCTGGTCATTGATAACCTGGTCAAGGTCGGCAAGCTGGATCCGGCACTGGCGCAGGCGGCGCGCAGGAAACCGCTCGGGGTGCTGGCGCGCCCGACGGCGACCACCACGGTCTACCCGGCATTTATTGATCTCGTGCGCCGGCAACTACAGGCGGAATACAAGGGGGAGGACCTCGCTTCGGAGGGCCTGCGCATCTTCACCACGCTCGATCCACGTGTGCAGGTCGCCGCAGAGTCCGCCTTTTCCAGCACGATCTCCCGTCTCAGGAAGGGCAATCCACGCCGTCTCGGCCGCCTGCAGGGGGCCATGCTGGTATCCAATCCGGAAAATGGCGAATTGCTGGCCCTGATCGGAGGAAGCGGCGAATTTACCGGCTACAACCGCGCGCTCGATGCGCGACGCCAGGTTGGCTCCCTGATCAAGCCCGCGGTCTATCTCGCCGCTCTCGAAAGCGGGCGCTACACCCTCGTCACGCCTCTCGACGACGGCCCGGTGGAACTAGTGAGTGACACGGGCAAGCCCTGGGCGCCTACCAACGATGATGGCCTGAGCCATGGTGTCGTGCCGGTGTACCTGGCCCTGTCGCGGTCTTATAACCAGGCCACCATACGCATGGGTCTGGATGTTGGCGTGCCCGCCGTCATCACCACGCTGAAGCGCATGGGCGTGAAGCAGAAGCTCGCCAACTACCCGTCGCTGATGCTCGGGGCCGTCGACATGGCGCCCCTGGACGTGCTGGCGCTGTTCCAGGTGTACGCCAGCGGCGGCTTCCGGGCCCCGCCGCGCAGTATCCGCGAGGTGCTGGATGCGCGCGGACGCCCTCTGCGCCGCTATGGCCTGGCTGTCGAGCAGGTCGCTGATCCCGCTGCCGTATTCCTGCTCGACTACGCCCTGCAGCAGACCGTGCGTACCGGCACCGCGGCCGCGGCCGGGACGCAACTGCCCGCCGACCTGGTCATGGCGGGCAAGACCGGGACCACCAATGACCAGCGCGATGCCTGGTTTGCGGGCTATGCCGGCAATTATCTGGGCGTGGTCTGGGTCGGGACCGATGACAACCGGCCGACCGGCCTGTTCGGGGCCAGCGGAGCTCTGCCCGTGTGGGTCGAGACCATGCGACGACTGCGCCCGGTGTCACAGCCCCAGGCCCAGCCCGAGAACGTGCAGTGGCAGTGGGCGGACTCCCGGAGCGGGCAATTGTCAGCGGAAGGGTGTCCCGATGCAGTCTACGTTCCATTCCGGAGTGACACCGTGCCGCAGGAACTGGCACCCTGCGCCGAGGGCGGCGTTCCGGCGGCGGTGGATGCGGTGGAGCGTACCCTGCAGAAGGTGATTGACTGGTTCTAGGTGGTGCCGTCGCGCATCATGTACAGGACCTGTCTTGTCTCTCCGGGCTCTCCGGTATTCATTCCCCAAGGGCAGGCATGCGACCATGCCGGACCCTGGCGTTGTCGTATCCGCGCCAGTCCAGAAACCCGAGTGGCCAGGAGTATCATGCGATCACTTATGCCTGCCGCTGTCCTTGGCGCCGCCCTGCTGGCGGGCTGCACCACCTCCCCGCGCGCGCCCTCCGCTTATCCTCCCGCATCGCCTTACCCGGCTCCTCCCGCTTCAGGCGAGGCGCCCGCCCCTGCGAGTGAAGCCACCGTCGTGCCCCCCCCTTCGCCCACGCCTGAAGCGGCGCGGCGCTCTCCCCCGCGACAGCTGGCGGATGGGGCGCAATTACCGGCCGTGAAGGGATTGCTGGCAACGGCCGACGCCGCCTTGGCCAAGGGCAAGGTGGATCTGGCGGCGGTGAACCTGGAGCGGGCGCAGCGGCTGGCGCCGCAGTCGGCCATCGTCTACCAGAAACTGGCCGCCGTGCGCCTGCGGCAGAGCCGTCCCGCAGAAGCCGAGCAACTGGCCCGCAAAGCGCTGGGCTATGCCAGTGGCGCGGCGCAGCAGGCCGCGCTGTGGCAGATCATTGCCAGTGCCCGCCAGATGCGCGGCATGCAGCCAGAGGCAAGGGAGGCGCGGTCGCGTGCCGCCGCCCTGCAGGCCGGTGCCGAGCCCTGACCGGGAGCACGGCCCGGGCCCGGATGGAGTTTCTCAGGCGATGGTTTCGCGCCCCGTCACTTCCTCAAGCTTCATGACGCTGCGCACCAGTTGTGCCAGGGAATTTGCGCCCAGCTTCAGGTAGATGCGCGAGCGGTGGGACTCCACGGTGCGTGTGGACAGTCCGATCTCGCGGGCAATCAGCTTGTTGGGCAGGCCATCGAGAATCAGGTTAAGCACCTGCCGTTCGCGCTCGGACAACTGGGCAAAGCGCTCGCGCAGGTGCACGACTTCCGATTCCGTCTGGCGCTGCTGGATATCGAGGCTGATAGCCTTGCGAATGCCGTCCATCAGGGCCTGCTCGTCTACCGGCTTGGTCAGGAAGTCCACGGCCCCACCCTGGAAGGCGCGGCGACAGGCGGTGACATCGCCATGCCCGGTGATGAAGACGATCGGAATGCGGATGCGCCGCTCCTGCAGCAAGGCCTGCAAGGCGAGACCGGACATGCCAGCCATGCGGATGTCCAGTACCAGGCAGCCAACGGCATCGGGTTGCCAGCGCGCCAGAAATTCCTCGGCACTGGTGCAACTCTCAACCGGCAGGCCATAGGTCGTGATGAGCAGGGCGAGTGACTGCCGGACAGCGGCATCATCATCCACCAGAAAGACGGTAGGTTCATGCAGGGGCTGATCCATGCCGGACCTCCTTGAGGGTGAGCACAGGAAGAGAAAACTGGAAGCAGGCGCCGGCGCCAGGCACGTTGTTGGCCAGGAGATCGCCGCCGGCCGCCTCCAGGATGGTACGGCTGATGCTGAGGCCCAGCCCCATGCCGTCGGCCTTGGTGGTGAAGAAACGCGTGAAGAGTTGCTCCTGCAGCGGCTCAGGCAGGCCGGGGCCGGAGTCGGTGACCCGCACATGCACGCGCCCTGCCACGGCCTGGGTGCCTACCTGCAGCAACCGGTCTTCCACGGGCACGGCTTGCATGGCTTCGACGGCGTTGCGCACCAGGTTGACCATGACCTGCTCGAGTTGAAGCGCATCGGCCTGCACGGGAGGGCAGGGCTCGGTGCAGAGGCTCACGCGTACCCCGCTTGAGCTGATCTTGCTGCTCAACAGGGTAAGGGCATTCACCACCACCTGGTTGATTGCCACGGGCTCGAACTGCAGGGTACGACGTCCGACAAACGCTCGCAGGCGCTCAAGGATGCCGGCCGCGCGCCGGGTCTGACTCACTGATTCTGCCAGGGCTTCGCAAGCGCGCTCGATATCCGGCGCATCTTCGGCCAGCAGTCGCATCGAAGCCTGATTGAAGCTCATGATGGCAGCCAGGGGCTGGTTCATCTCGTGCGCGATGCCGGTAGCCAGTTCGCTGACCGTGTTCAGGCGTGACAGATGCTGCAGCAGCAGTTCGTTTTCTCCGCGGTCTGGCAGGCTGGGAGCCTCAGGGCGCGGGACGCCGGACGCCAGGCAAAGCAGGGCAAAGCGTCGCGTTCCTTCGGTGAGCACCAGAACCTTGCCGCGCACCGGCATGCGCAGCTCGCCGCAGACCAGATAGGTGCCCTCGCCCAAGCCCTGTTCTCCGCCCGTAGCCAGCGCCTGCACCACCGGATTCTGGCGCCAGGCCCTTGCCAGCTCACGCTCCAGCATCAGGACATCGCGCCAGGGACGCTGGCACAGCGCCTGGGCCGGCTGCCCTAGCAGTCGCTCGGCCGCCGGGTTGACGGCGCACAGCACGAGCCGGCTATCGACCAGTAGCAGAGGCTGCTCTACGCAATGGAACAGGGCATCAAGTGCGGGTAGCGGAAACGGTCGGCCGGGCTGGCGCAGCCGTGCTGATGCTGTCCGGCGCATACGGCCCCTTCGCTCAGCTGCCATTCCTTTCCCCGGGGTTGTTTTTCGGCAATTCGTTCGGGCTATTGAAAGCGCGTGTCAGGGAATGTTCAAGCTCTGTCGGTGGACTTGCTCGTTCCGGGGCGCGGGCATGGCGTCGTCGTTAGGGGGGGAGGCATGACCTGCCTGCTGTCCCAGTACAGTTCGTCCCTCGATTTCCAGGTGCTGCACACGGTACTCAAGCGATTCCCCGCCCCGCAGGTGGCCACTCACCTTGACGGGGAAGTTAAGGTAGTCAGGCGCCAGCCAGATATCAAAATCCTGGACCATCTCCCGCAGTTCGTGGTCAAAGCGCTCCCCTGCCAGGTGCAGGGTGCGCAGGGTGCCGACCGGAAGCTTGAGTTTTTCCTCGGCCACCAGCGTAAAGCGCGATTGATAGACGCGACGGCCGGTGCTGATGAAGACGGTCTGGGGCTGGCCGGTGAAGGTGACGGCCAGATGAAAGGGGAGGCTTGCAAGATCCTGCGGAACGACAGGTAACGGCAGTTCGCGTGAACTTCCGGGTCCGCCCAAGCGTATGGTGCCGTTGCGATACTCGGTAAAGCTATGCACCTTACCGGCCCATGTCGCCTGCGAGCGCTCCGGCAGCAAGCCGCCTTCGGGGGCAATCCGCCCTTCGCTACTCAGGCTGGCGCCGATGCCGAATTTCTGACTCTTCATGTCGATGGTGTAGCGGAAGCCTTCCATCAGCCACTGCTGCTCCACGATGCCCGAAAGCCCATCAAGCCTTGCTTCGATCCGGGCAGAGAGCTGCACCGGAAAAGCAGGCGCCGGCTCCGCTGGCGCGAGGTTACCTGCGGCCGGCGAGCTTGTCTGGGCCGGAGAGGGCGTCCGGGCGTCAGTGGACTGCGCCGCCGCTGGCGCTTGCGGCGCAGCCTCTGCCTGCTCAGGAGGTCGGGACTGTCCGCCGATTGATGCGGCCGCAGCTTTTGGTTCTGACTCCTGTACCGGTGGCGTGGGAGGCAAAGCATCTGCCCCCATCTTCACGGCGCCGCCTTCCTCATTGCCGCGCGCAACGGCCGTCCGGGTCTGGGAACCTGCGGCGCCAGGCGTAGCCGGGAGCGGCGGAGGGGCGGGAAGGGGCGCCAGCCGCACTTGCTGCACATGCGCTGGCATCCGGCGTTCCAGCACCTCGTCCGGAGCCCACAGGGACGGCAGCGCCAGGTGCCCGCTCCCCGCCGCCAGCAAGTGCAACAGCACCGAGGAAAACAGCGCGACCGCCAGGGTCAGGCGCCGGCGCATGGTCATGCTCCCTCGGCCTGGCCTCAGGCCTTCAACGCGCGGCGAGCGGCCTCCAGGGTGACGGCAATGTCTGCTGCAGTATGCGCGGCCGACACGAAGCCGGCCTCGAACGCGGACGGCGCCAGATAGATGCCCTCGCCCAGCATGGCATGGAAAAATCGCTTGAAGGCCTCGGTGTCACAGGTGAGGGCATCGGCATAGCTGCCGACGCGCTTGTCCGTGAAGAAAATCCCGAACATGCCGCCGACCTGGTTGGTGGTCAACGCCACGCCACAGTCACGCGCCACGCTTTCCAGGCCTTGGCAGAGCTCGGCGGTACTCTGGCCGAGGCGCTCATGGAAGCCTGGTGCCGAGATCAGCTGCAGCGTCTTGAGGCCGGCGCGCATGGCGATCGGGTTTCCCGACAGCGTGCCGGCCTGGTAGACCGGTCCCAGCGGAGCGATCTTTTCCATGATGGCGCGCTTGCCGCCAAAGGCGCCGACCGGCATGCCGCCGCCGATGACCTTGCCCAGGGTGGTGAGGTCGGGCGTCACGCCGTACAGCGCCTGCGCGCCGCCCAGGGCGACACGGAAGCCCGTCATCACCTCGTCGAAGATCAGCACCGAGCCGTGCTGGTCACAGAGCGTGCGCAGGCCCTGCAGGAAGCCGGGCGCAGGCGGGATGCAGTTCATGTTGCCCGCCACCGGCTCGACGATGATGCAGGCCACTTCAGCCCCGCGTTCGCGGAAGAATTCTTCCGTCTGCGCCAGGTTGTTGTACTCCAGCGTGATCGTGTGCTTTGCCAGGTCCGCCGGAACGCCGGCCGAGCTCGGCACACCCAGGGTCAGCGCACCCGACCCCGCCTTCACCAGCAGCGAATCGGCATGGCCGTGGTAGCAGCCCTCGAACTTCACCAGCACATCGCGACCGGTGTAGCCACGTGCCAGGCGGATCGCGCTCATGGTGGCCTCGGTGCCCGAGCTCACCATGCGCACCATGTCCATTGACGGCAGCAGGCCGCACACGGTGTCGGCCATGCGGATTTCCAGTTCGGTGGGAGCGCCGAAGCTGAGGCCGTTCACGGCTGCTTCCTGCACTTCGCGGATCACTTCGGGGTGGGCATGACCCAGGATGGCCGGGCCCCAGGAGCCCACATAGTCGACGTAACGACGGTCATCCGCGTCGTAGAGATAGGCGCCCTTCGCGCGCGAGAAGAACACCGGAGTGCCACCGACGCCGCGGAAAGCGCGCACAGGGGAGTTCACCCCACCGGGAATGTGGCGGCAGGCGGCTTCGAAAAGGGCGTCGGATCGGCTCATGGCAGGCACTCGGAACAGTTGATTGATGGCGCGGGCGCGGGCGGCAATGTCGGGGGCGGTCCACAGATCGCTGATGACCGCCACGCAATCGGCGCCGGCCGCGATGACCGGGGCCGCATTATCAGCGCTTATCCCGCCTATCGCCACCACGGGCAGGCCGAAGCGGCGTGCGGCAGTCACCGTTTCCAGCGCGGCGGCCTGGGCTCCGGGCTTGGTGGCGGAGGGATAGAGGGTGCCGAAAGCGAGGTAGCTGGCGCCGTTGCGCCAGGCCTCCTCGGCAAACTCCAGGGAGCCATGGCAGGTGGCGCCGATGATGGCGCCAGGGCCGAGTCGCGTGCGCGCGACGCGCAGCGAGCCATCCCCACGACCGAGATGGACGCCGTCCGCTCCCGCCGCCACGGCCAGGTCCACGTCGTCATTGATCAGCAGGGGCACCCCGTGCCGGCGGCACAGCGCGAGCAAGGCGCGCGCCTCTGCCAGTCGACGCCCGGTGTCCGCCGATTTGTCGCGGTACTGGATCAGCATCGCGCCGCCTTCCAGTGCTGCTGCCACGGAGGGCAGCAGCCGGCCGGCCAGCTGCTCGCTATCGGTAATCGCGTAGAGGCCGCGCCAGCGCATCATGGCAGTATCCGCCAGGGGATGAGCTGTCCCTCGGGGCGGGGCCGGTCGGCTCTGGACAGGGCGCCGGCCAGCAAGGCTTCCGCCTGCCGGACTGCCGCCTCCAGGTCCAGTCCGGCTGCCAGTCCTGCGGCCAATGCGGAGGCCATGGTACAACCCGAGCCATGAAACTCGCCGGGCAGGCGCGGTGTTTCACTGCGGTAGATCTCCACGCCTTGGCGGTACAGGCGATTCATCAGCATCCGCCCGGGCTCATGCCCACCCTTCAGCAGCGTATGGGCTGCGCCCAGCCGGACCAGGCCGGCCACGGCCTCCTCCAGGTCCTCGGTCTCCGCCAGGCGGCGGGCCTCGACAGTGTTTGGCGTGATCACCGTGGCGCTCGGGATCAGACGCAGCAGTCCCTGCGCCAGATCGTCGCTGGCCAGCGAGCCACCGGAGTTGGCGACCAGGACTGGGTCCAGCACTACGGGAATGTGCGGATGCGCTGCCAGCACCTCGGCCACGACCTTCGCAATGGCGCCATTGCCCAGCATGCCGAGCTTGATGGCTTTGACCGGCAAGTCGGCCAGCACGGCCACTGCCTGCCGCCGGATGAGGTCCGGCGACACCGTCTCGAAACCGAAGACCTGCTGCGAGTCCTGCACGGTCAGGGCAGTGCAGACCACGGCCGCCAGTCCGCCAAGCGCCGCCACGCTCTCGATATCAGCCTGCAGGCCAGCGCCCCCGGAAGGGTCCAGGCCGGAAAAGCAGAGGACGACGGGGCGCATCAGAACGGCCTCACGATCACGAAGATGACGATGGCAACCAGCGCCAGCACTGGCAACTCATTGAATACCCGGAAGAAAACATGTGATTTGTGACTGTGGCCGTCGCGCAATGCCTTCAGGTAATGACCGCAGGCAAGATGGTATGCCACCAACAGGAGCACCAGCGTCAACTTGGCATGCATCCAGCCCTGCGTGCGGTAGAAGGCCCAGTTGTCGACCAGCATCCATCCCCCGAACAGCACCGTGAGCACCAGCGACGGCCACATGATGCCCAGGTAGAGCTTGCGCTCCATTATCTTGAATCGCTCACGGCCGATCGTGTCCTCGGCCTGGGCGTGGTAGACGAAGAGGCGGGGCAGGTAGAACAGGCCGGCAAACCAGCACACCACGGCGATGAGGTGCAGTGCCTTGAGCCACAGGAAGGTCATGAAAGAGTCCTCGGTCGGGCCGCGACCAGCCGTGAAAAGGCTGAATTCGTGGCGGATTTCACAAGTCTGCCAAAGTCTTGCATCACATATCTATAACTCATCTGATTTGCCGCCGTGCGGGCCCTTGCCTGATAATCGGGGTTGTTTGCCGTTAAGGCGTTTTTCCTAATACAGGGTGATCACGTGCTCAATGTTGGCATTGTCGGTGGTACCGGCTACACGGGCGTGGAGCTGCTCAGGCTCCTGGCGCAGCATCCCGGGGTCGAGCTCAAGGCCATCACGTCCCGTTCCGAAGCCGGCATGCCGGTCGCGAAGATGTTCCCCAATCTCCGCGGTCGC
Organism: Pseudomonadota bacterium; assembly: GCA_040385265.1. GTDB lineage: Bacteria > Pseudomonadota > Gammaproteobacteria > Pseudomonadales > Moraxellaceae > UBA2031. The sequence continues at coordinate 86,918 of JAZKHS010000002.1, forward strand.
GTTGACCTGGCCTTCAGCGAACCGTCACTTGAGACCCTGGGCGCCTGCGACGTCGTCTTCTTCGCCACTCCCCACGGCGTGGCCATGAAGCAGACCCCGGAACTGCTGGCTCGGGGCGTGCGCGTCATCGACCTGGGCGCCGACTTCCGCCTTGCCGATCCGGCGGTCTTCGAGAAGTGGTACGGGATGCCGCATAGCTGCGTCGATATCCTGGCCGAGTCTGTCTACGGCCTGCCCGAGGTCAATCGTGATGCCATCCGCAATGCGCGGGTCATTGCCAACCCGGGCTGCTACCCCACAGCCGTCCAGTTGGGCTTGCTGCCGCTGCTCAAGGCGGGCCTGGCCGATGCCTCCAGCCTGGTCGCCGATGCAAAGTCCGGCGTCTCCGGCGCCGGACGCAAGGCTGAGGTGCACTCCCTTTTCACCGAGGCCGCCGAATCCTTCCGCGCCTATGGGGTAGCGGGGCACCGCCACCTTCCCGAGATCAGTCAGGGTCTCGCGCACATGACTTCTCAGTCGGTGGGACTGACCTTCGTTCCCCATCTGCTGCCCATGATCCGCGGTATCCATGCCACCCTTTACGCCCGGCTCAGCGGATCGGCCGGCGATCTGCAGGCGCTTTACGAGGAGACCTTCGCGGGCGAGCCCTTCGTTGATGTGATGCCGGCCGGCTCCCTGCCTGAAACCCGCTCGGTGAAGGGCGCGAATATGTGCCGCATCGCCGTCTACCGTCCGCAGGATGGGGACACGGTGGTGGTGCTGTCCGTGATCGACAACCTGGTGAAGGGTGCGGCCGGTCAGGCGATCCAGAACATGAACATCATGTTCGGGCTGCCGGAAACGGCAGGCCTCACCCAGATC
>JAZKHS010000002.1:87788-92599 GCA_040385265.1 Pseudomonadota bacterium
GCCCGCCGGTGTTTCGACGCGAGCGTGAAACCCTGCAGCGGCTGGTGCTGGTTCCCTACCGGCCCTTCCGCAACCTGTCGCTGGGCATTGGCGGGGTGATACTCATCATCGCCGCCGGCCTGGGGGGCTTCTATGGGGGCTCGCGATACGGCAGCAGCAGCGTGGGGGCCACCTCCGAGGAGGTAGAGCGCCTGCGCCAGACGGTGCGACTCTATGCCGAACGCTCCAAGGCAATGCGGGGCCAGGCAGCAGTGGCCGAGCACGATCGCCAGATCGTGATCGAGGCAACCGAGCAGCTCAGGCTCGAAAACAAGAAGCTCCTCGAGAACATCAATGTCCTCGAGGACCAGGTGGCTACCTACAAGAAGCTGCTCTCTCCCCGTAGCGCCGCCTCCGCCGGCCTCAATGCCGACCGCCTCGATCTGCGCGCCACGGCCACTCCCGGACGCGTCAGCTACCGCCTGCTCCTGACCTTCGCGAACCGCAATGCCGGCGACGTCAACGGCAGCATCGAGGCGAGACTCGTCGGCGCCGGGCGCAGTGTCGTCCTGCCAGTGGGAGACAACCGCTTCGCTTTCCAGTATTTCCAGAACCTCACCGGGGAGTGGATGCTTCCCGCCGGCTTCCGTCCCGAGCGCGTCGATATCGTGCTCACGCCAGGCCGGGGAGCACCCGTCCAGAAAAGTTTCCGCTGGGAAGTCCTGCCCTGAGCGTCAGGGGCTTCCCCATTACGAGGTCAACAGCATGCTGGGCAAGAAAAAAACGACGAGCTCGTTCAAGGGTAACGACTTCAAGGACCATAGCTTCATTGCGTCCCAGACCGAGGTCACGGGCGACATCAGCTTTACCGGGGGTCTCCATGTCGAAGGCAGGGTTATCGGCAACATCTTGTCGGAGAACGGCGCGGTGCACGTTCATGGCGAAGTGGTGGGCGAAATCCGGGTTCCTCATGTCGTGATCAACGGACAGGTCAAGGGCAATATCTATGCGGCAGACCACATCGAGCTGGCGGCCAAGGCCGTGGTGCACGGCAATGTTTACTACCGCACCATGGAAATGATGATGGGTGCCCAGGTGAACGGCAGCGTCTTGCACAGCGACAAGCCGGGTGTGCAGCTGATTGCCCACCAGCCGGGTGAGGATGAGTCAGGCCAGTCGGCTGAAAATGGTTGACTGTTTTCCTTGGTCTTTAGGATAATCGTGCTCCGTCCAGCCGTAGTTGCAGGTAAGAATCCATGACTGAGATGGCCCAGGCCATGTCCCTGACCGACCGTGCCGCCGCCAAGGTGCGCAAGCTGCGGGAAGGTGAGTCCAATCCTGACCTCAAGCTCAGGGTCTACATCACGGGCGGTGGCTGCTCCGGCTTTTCCTACGGCTTCACCTTCGACGAGAAGGTAAATGAAGGGGACAGCCTGTTTGAGAACGGCGATGTCACCATGGTCGTCGATCCCATGAGCATCCAGTACCTGGTGGGCTCCGAAGTGGACTACAGCGAGGGCCTGCAGGGCTCCCAGTTCCTGATCAATAACCCCAACGCCACCAGTACCTGCGGCTGCGGTTCCTCCTTTTCAGTCTGAGTCTTGCGCCTCGCAAGGAGATGACGACCCTGTCGCCACCACCGGGACGGGTACCGTCTTTATGGACCGCGCTCCTTTAGGGGGCGGCCCCGCCCGGAAGAGGCGGGCAGCATTCCCTGGTGAAGGATTGCGCCTGACCGCTCGCCCTGACGCTCCTCCTGAAGGGCTGCACGCGGGCAAAGAAGGGATGGCACTCAACAAAAAGCCGGCATGTTGCCGGCTTTTGCTTTTCCACCTCCTGTTCCGGACTGGCTTCGCCGACAGGTGGATAGCACGGTGTCGTTCCGGTCCTCAGGCCGGATGTATCGATCCCAGTACTCTCGGGCCTGCGGCGCCTGTTACGGCCGGCAAATTCCCCGGTAACCCCAGCAAGGTTTGCCGCGCCAGCCAGGCAAAGGCCGTCGCCTCGACCCATGTTGGCGCCAAGCCGAATTCGGCGGTACTGCGCAGCGTCCAGTCCGGGAGCAGTGCTGCCAGTCGGTGCCACAGGCGTGTGTTGAAGGCCCCGCCCCCGCAAAGCAGCAACTCGCCGCCGCCGAGACCGGAAGTCCGCACGCCGTCCGCCACGGTTCTTGCCGTCAGTTCGAGCAGCGTTGCCTGGACGTCGGCGGGGGCGGCCGGATCACCCAGGGCGCCCAGCTGCGTGCGCAGCCAGTCCAGGTTGAAGTCCTCTCGGCCGGTGCTCTTGGGCGCCTGGCGATGAAAATAAGGATGCGCCAGCAGGCGCTGCAGCAGTTCCGGGAGGGTGTCGCCGCTGGCGGCCCACTCCCCGCCGGCATCATAGGCTTCCCCCCGGTTCAACAGGCACCAGGCGTCCATGAGCATGTTGGCAGGGCCGGTGTCGTGACCCCGAAGCGCCTCGGGCTGCCCGGCCGGCAGGATCGTGATGTTGGCGATGCCCCCCAGATTCAGCACGACCCGGTGCCGGTCGGCGGCCCCGAAGATACCGGCATGGAAGGCGGGCACCAACGGGGCGCCCTGGCCTCCGGCAGCCATGTCCCGGCGGCGGAAGTCGGCCACCACCGTGATTCCGCTGCGTTCCGCGATGATGTTGGGGTCGGCGATCTGTAGCGTGAAGGGGGGGGTTGCCTGAGGGCGGTGGCGAATGGTCTGGCCATGGCTGCCAATGGCCCGCACCGTTCCGGCGTGGTGGCCGCTGACCTCGAGCACGGCCTGGGCAACTGCGGCGAAGCACTCCCCAAGGGCGGCATCCACCCGGCCCATGCGTTCGATCTCGTTTTCCCCTGGCAGGCAAAGGGCGGAAATGCCCTGCCGCAGGGAGTCCGGGATGGGAGCGGAGTGGGTGCCCAGCAGGTGGATGCCCTGGCTGAAGTCGATCAGCACGCCGTCGATGGCATCCATGCTGGTGCCGGACATCAGCCCGATATAAAGCTCGCTCATTGGCTCCTCCCTGGTGGCCCCCTAGGGTAGCGTAAGCAGCTGACGCTTGGTGCTAGAATCCGCGCCCTCCAAGTCCCTTGCACGGCCTGAGCCATGATGACGCCCGAACAACAACTTGCGCTGATCAAGCGCGGCTGCGAAGAACTGATCCAGGAAGACGAGCTGCTGGAGCGCCTGCGCGAAGGGCGTCCCCTGCGTGTAAAGGCCGGCTTCGATCCCACCGCGCCCGACCTTCACCTCGGCCATACCGTCCTCATGAACAAGCTGCGCGTGTTCCAGGACCTGGGCCACGAGGCCATTTTCCTGATCGGCGATTTCACGGGGATGATCGGCGACCCCACCGGCAAGAACATCACCCGCAAGCCCCTGACCCGCGAGCAGGTACTGCAGAACGCTGAAAGCTACCGCGAGCAGGTGTTCAAGATCCTGGATCCGGCCAAGACCCGGGTGGTCTTCAATTCGGACTGGATGGGACAGAAGACCGCAGCTGACATGATTGCCCTGGCGTCCCACTACACGGTCACCCGCATGCTGGAGCGCGATGACTTCAGCAAGCGCTTCGATAACCAGCAGTCCATTGCCATCCACGAATTTCTGTACCCGCTCCTGCAGGGCTATGACTCCGTGGCCCTGGAGGCCGATGTGGAGCTGGGGGGCACCGACCAGAAGTTCAATCTGCTGATGGGGCGTACCCTGCAGGCGCGCTATGGCCAAAAGCCCCAGGTGGTGCTGACGATGCCCATTCTGGAGGGGCTGGACGGGGTCCAGAAGATGTCCAAGTCCCTGGGGAACTACATCGGCGTTAACGATGCCCCGGGGGAAATGTTCCAGAAGCTGCTGTCCATGCCGGATATCCTGGTGTGGCGCTACTTTGAACTGCTCAGCTTTCGCGCCATTGAAGAGGTGGAGGGTTATCGCCTGCAAATCGAGGCTGGCCGTAATCCTCAGGAAATCAAGAGGATACTGGCTGAGGAGGTCATTGCGCGCTTCCATGGGCAGGAGGCGGCGGCTCATGCCCATAAAGGTGCGGGCAACGTCCTGGCCAAGGGTGAGATCCCTGACGATGTGCCGGAAGCTGTTATTGAGGCCGAAGGTCAGGAGGATCTGCCCCTGATCGCGGTGCTGAATCGTGCCGGGCTGACCCGGAACTCCGCGGCCGCCAAGGATGTCATCCAGCGGGGTGCCGTTTTTATTGATGGCCAGGCAGCTCCAGCCGACTTCCGTATGCGGGCGGGCAGCACGCATGTGATACAGGCCGGCAAGAAAGCGATTGCGCGAGTCACACTAAATCACTAGAGTTCGCGCCCTCCTGCAGAGGCGGCTTTCGATACGGCCCGGCCGGCGAAAAATGTTCTGCGAGGGGTGTTGACGAAGGGACGAAACGCTATAAGATACGCCCCCCTTGAGCAGCAAGCTTGTCGGCCAGCGAAACGCGAAGCCGGCAAGAAGATGCGAAAGGGTGTTGACGGAAGAGCGAAACGATGTAGAATTCGCTCCCCCTGAAGCAGCAAGTTTGCCGGTAACGCGAAAGCGGAATCGGCAAGAAAAAAGCGGAAAGGGTGTTGACGGTGGCGCTGGATTCTGTAGAATTCGCGCCTCGTTGAAACGGTAGCCGAGACGATCGGTACCGAAGATCTTTAACAGTTTGACAGACAACTTGTGTGGATTCTTGCGGTAGATAGCATCGTTGATGAATATCGAAGCAAGAAAACCATCAAGTCATTTGAGCGTTTTTTTGTAATTCGAGCCAGTTTGGCACCCTTAAGGTGCTAGTTGAAATTAAACTGAAGAGTTTGATCATGGCTCAGATTGAACGCTGGCGGCAGGCCTAAC
>JAZKHS010000003.1:0-20449 GCA_040385265.1 Pseudomonadota bacterium
CCTTGCGTTCCATGCCCGGGCCGCGGGGGCGGGCGCCGACCAGCAGGGCGTAGTCGGTGTCCTTGAAGGCCACGGCGGGGTCATCGGTACCGATCATGCCGGCCAGCAGCGGGAAGGCGCAGTCTTCCAGTTCCATCATGACGCCCTTCAGGGCCTGCTGGGCCTTCTCGAACGGTACTTCCAGCATCTGCAGGATGACCGGCTGGTCCTTGCCGAGCATCTCGCCGGAGGCAATGCGGAACAGCAGGCTGTAGCCGATCTGGCCGGCGGCGCCGGTGACGGTAACGCGAACAGGCTTCTTCATGGTGCGTACTCCTGGAAGGGACGGGCAAGGTTCCCGCAAACGAATAGGGGGCGGTGGCTGGATCGCCACCAATGGCAGCCGGGAGGGGCGGCGCTAAACCGGCGCGGATTGTACACGGCACCCGACCAAGATGCGATCGCGGCGGCGGCCGTCCGGGGGTAGAATCCCCGGCCTGCCCGGAGGTCTCCCCCATGCTGATCCGCAAGCTGTTCAGTTTCGAGAACGCCCATGTCGTGCGCAATTGCACGAGCGACCGCTGCCGCCGCTCCATCCACGGCCACAGCTACAAGGTCGAGGTCATCCTCGAAGCCCATGCCCTGGACCATGGCCAGATGGTCTACGACTTTGGTCTCATGAAGGGGCCGTTGCGCACCCTGATCGACAGCTTCGATCATGCCATCTGCTACTGGGACAAGGATGACCCGGCCTACATCCAGGCCTGCGAGACCTTCTCGGCGCGCTGGATCCGCCTCCCGGTGTCGCCCTCCGCCGAGCAGTTCTCGCGGGTCTTCTTTTTCCTGGCGGATGCCGTCCTGCGCAATACCCGCATGCGGAACGGCGAGGCGGACATCTCCCTGCAGTCCGTCATCGTGCATGAGACGGCGACCGGCTACGCCCAGTGCTTCCGCGCCGATGTCGAGAACCCCCGCATGGGGCCGCTGGCCCTCGATTCCGTCGTGTTCTCCGGCCAGGTGCGGGCCGAATGGCCGGACCCCGAGCTGTACGAGAAGCTCAAGCGAGGTGAGCCCTTCGTGAACCCGGTTGTGGAGCGGCAGGTCCAGGGCTAGGCCTTTAACGAACTGTTACTGCGCCTCAACAACTCCTTGCTTTCATGCGTCTGTCACATCTGGCACGTTTACTGCGTACAGACAAACGTGAAGACAAGAAAGAGAGAGCTCCCATGGAACTGCAGGAATTTCGCGAAGAGTGGCTGGAGGCCAGCGATCTGCCCCTCCTGGATGATGAACTGGCGGATGACGCCGAAGAAATGTAGGCCCCAGGCCTATCCCGAAAGCCCGCCTCCCGCGGGCTTTTTCATGCCTGTCGTGGCGGTGGACACCGGGGCACCTTCCCGTGCCGTATCGTGGTGCGCCGCTTCATCCTCATGGCTACGCTCTGCGCGGCAGCGAGGCCCTGCCTGGCCGTCTCGCACTTCGGGCCTGGTTCCCGGGGGCCGAAATCGTCGTCTCCTTGCCGGTCGCCGTGCCGGTGCCGCCACGCGCCGGCCCTGGGGTCGGGGCATCTGCCCGGGAGGCCGCCCGACGCCGGTGGCGGCAGACGCGCCGGGAATGTGAATCCGCCTGCGGAAACTGCCGCTCGGCGCTTCCAGGTCTTTGTTTTCCAAGGGCTGAGGGCTAGACTCCGGGTCACGATAAGTCCAACAGAGTACCCGGGACGGGTACCGTGACCGGCAGGCGGATCCCTCCATGTTTGAAAACAATCTGGCATCGACTGAACTCGTGCTCTTCTGGGATGGGGAGAACGTCGACAAGGTCATGATGTTTTCCGACTTCGAGGCGACGCTGGACGGCTACGTCGGCCTCAGCGCCTATGCCAACCTGGACAAGCGCGCCGCCTATGTGCAGATCGACGACGCCCTGAAAGTGCGCGCCGTGGTGCTGTTCACCATCGGCTTCGACCGCGATGGCTTCGCCGAGCGCAGCTGGAACCTGCCCCTGCGGCATATGGCGGAAATCGCCGGCCGCGGCCCCGACATGGGCGCCGGCTCCATCAACCTGTCCTGCCGCAGCCAATGCTCCATTTCCTGGCATGCTCCCAAGCTCTGGGATCCGGTGATGCAGGGCGCCAATACCTTCAGCCAGATCGCCGAGCAGATCGGCATCGCGGCCCAGCGCTTTGGCCTGCGGGCGACCCGTCGCGCTACGCCGCCACGTGCGCCGGCCCGGGTGGACGAAGACATCCCGGTCCTGGAGGAAGAAGAGCCCGTCCTGACCGACGAGGCCCTGCCGGTGCTGGGCGAGGCGGTTCCGGCGCCGGCTCCTGCCGCGGCCGCCGCCTGGGCCGACGAGCGTACGCAACTGCTGGCGCGGATCGCCGAGCAGCAGCTGCACATCAACACCCTCAGCAATGACAAGAGCGAGTCCGTGGCCCGGCTCGGCCTGCTGCACCAGCAGCAGGTCAGCATTCTCGAGGCCCAGAACACCAAGCTCCTCAGCCAGCACAAGGCGACCCGTGCCCAGTCCGACGCCCTGCGTGAGCAGGTCGAGCTGCTGCAGCAGCAGGTGGCCAGCCTGCGCGATGCCGAGTCCGGCGTGGCCGAGGAGCGCCGCCTGCACGAACAGCAGCTGGCCGCGGTAATGCATGCCAAGGTGGGCGAGGAAACGCTGAAATTCCACGACCTGCTCCGCCAGAAGGACCAGGAGTACGCCAACCGCGAGGCGCGCCTGCGTGCCGAGTACGAGCGCAGCGTCGAGCAGCGCCTGGCCGAGGAGGGCGTGCGCTTCCGTGGCCAGGTCGAGGCCTTGCGCGCCGAGCTTGCCGGCCGCGATGACACCATCGCCGAGCTGGGGCGCCAGCTGGCGGCCCAGAAATCCGCCCAGGCGCAGCGCGAGGAGGGGGCCGCAGACGAGTTCCTGCGTCGCCTCGAGACCCTGGGCATGAACTTCGTGGTGTTCCATCCCGGCGCCGGCCATGTCTCGGTCCCGGTCAGCGAGCTGGCCGGTTACGTGGGCAATCCCATGGCCTACGTGGCGGCCAAGTGTCTGGTCAGCGAGGAGCAATACCGCGCCTGGCTGACCCACTACGAGAGCCCCCGTTGCTGCGCTGCCATCGGCGACAACAAGTGTTGCGAAGCCCGCCTTATCCGTACCGACTCGCCGACCAAGTTCCGCGCCGGCCTTTCTGACCGCTGCGCCCGCCACCAGGCTGCTGACACGGCGATCGACAACGTGCTGCGCTTCAGGTAACGGACATGGCCATCGCCCGAATCAACCGCGACCTGCTGCAAACCTTCGTTCCGCTGAATTCGTTGTCGGCGGAGCGGCTCGACTACCTGCTGGAAGGCCAGGATATCGAAACCCTGCCGGCCGGCACCGAAATCTGCCGCCGCAACGAGGCCGATGGCTACACCATCTACCTGCTGAGCGGGGCGGTGACCCTGGAGGGCGAGACCGGCGGCGTCCAGACCCTGGACGCCGGCGACCTCGAGGCCAGCTATGCCCTGGCCCCGGAGCAGCCGCGGCAATGTACGGTGCGCGCCAGCACGTCGGTCAACGTCCTGCGCTTCCAGAGCAACCGCCTCGACCGCGTGCTGGCCTGGGATCAGTCCACCGAGTCGCTGGAAAAGGCCCTGGCGGCCCTGCAGCCGGGCGAGAGCAGTGCCTGGATTTCCCGTCTGCTGCAGTCGCGCCTGTTCTACCGCCTGCCGCCGGGCAACGTAGTCGACCTGTTCAAGCGGCTGCAGCCGGAGCCGGTGGTGGCCGGACAGCACATCATCCGCCGCGGTGACGAGGCGGATTGCTGCTACATCATCAAATCCGGTTCGGCCGAAGTGACGGTGCCGGGCGATCATGGCCCGGTGACGCTGGCACTGCTGGAGTTGGGCCAGTACTTCGGGGAAGAGGGCCTGCTGATCGAAGGGACCCGCAACGCCGACATCACCATGACCACCGATGGCGTGCTCATGCGCCTGGACAAGGCCGACTTCGACACCCTGCTGAAGGCGCCCTCGCTGGCCTTGGTGGACTTTGCCGCCGCCATGGAGATGGTGCGCAAGCGCGAGGCGCAGTGGCTGGACGTGCGCCTGGCCGAGGAGCAGGAACGGGGCGTGCTGAAGGGCGCCCTCTGCATGCCCCTGCAGGCCCTGCGCGTGAAGTCCCGGTTGCTACCCCGTGGCGGCCGCTACATTGTCTACTGTGATACCGGCCGGCGCAGCGCGGCGGCCGCTTTCCTGCTCGGCGTCATGGGTTACGATACGCAGATACTGGAAGGGGGGCTCTGGGCGCTGATGCGCGCCGAGCGCGACATCTACCTGGCCAAGCCTGGCGACGCCAGCTGATCCCCGGCCATCCTGCTGCTGCCCTGGATACCATGGAACAATTCCGCAACGTCGGCCTGATGGGCCGGCCCGGCAATACCTCCGTCGCCGATACCCTGGAGTATCTGCACCGCTTCCTCGAGGGGCGCGGCGTCAAGGTCATCTTCGAGGAAGGCACGGCCGCCGTGCTGCCGCACCGCAGCGACCTCCAGGTCGGCACGCCAGCCATGCTGGGCGAGGCCTGCGACCTCGTCATCGTCGTGGGCGGTGACGGCTCCATCCTGCACGCGGCGCGGGCGCTGGCGCGCTACAACAAGCCCCTGCTGGGGGTGAACCGCGGTCGCCTGGGCTTCCTCACCGACGTCTCGCCCAGCGATATCGACAGCAAGGTCGGCGCCGTGCTGGATGGCGACTATGCCGTCGAGCAGCGCTTCCTGCTTAACATGGAGGTGAAGTCGGATGGAACCCCCATCGGTGAAGGCAACGCCCTCAACGATGTGGTGCTGTATGCCGGCAAGTCCGTGCACATGATCGAGTTCGAGCTGTATATCGAGGGCCAGTTCGTCTACCGGCAGCGCTCCGACGGCCTCATCATTGCCACTCCCACCGGCTCCACGGCCTATGCGCTGTCCGGCGGCGGTCCGATCATGCATCCGCGCCTGGATGCCATGGTGCTGGTGCCCATGCATCCGCACACCCTGTCGAGCCGGCCCATCGTCGTGGACGGGGAAAGCGAGATAAAATTGCTGATGTGTACCGAGTTCATCAATCCCATGGTGAGCTGCGACGGACAGGCCGGCATCAGCCTGCGCGCGGGCGACTGGGTGTATGTGAACAAGCATCCCTTCAAGCTGCGCCTGCTGCATCCGCCCGGACACGACTTCTACGCGGCCTGCCGCACCAAGCTGGGCTGGAGCAGCCATCTGCCCGTCCAAGGTGAATCATGAGCGATCCTTCCTTCGAAAAGCTTCTTGCTACCCTGACTCCTGACCTGATCGAGGTCTTCCGCCGCTCCATTGAAACCGGCAAATGGCCGGACGGTCGTCGCCTCACGGACGAGCAGCGCGCCACCTGCATGCAGGCGGTGATTGCCTGGGAGCACCGGCGCCTGCCCGAGAACGAGCGCACCGGCTATATCGAGAAGGGCGAGAAGGAAGGCGAGACTTGCGACAGCCATGATCCCGAGCACGAGCGCCCGGTCAAGATCATCCACTGACGGGGCGCCCGGGAGCGGCTTCAGCCCCGGCACCTGGCATCAGCATCCGGGCGCGGGCCGCCACTGCCAGTCCAGGACGTCGATTCCGTCCCTCGCATAATGCTGACCCGGGCGCGGGGCGCCGCTTACCAGCGGTACTTGTCCCAGTTCTCCGGGTTGGCCCAGAACTTCGGGTTCAGCCAGTCCGGCACCGCCTTGTAGGTGCGGATGTCGTAGCTCCAGGCCTGCCACGCCCGGCCGTCCACTTCAAAGCGCGCCTGCCGGGTCAGGGCAAGACCCAGCAGGGCCGTGTCTTCGAGCAGGTTTTCCGGTACAAAGACCAGCGTCTGGCGAGCCAGCAGGTCGCGCAGCGCCGCGATGAGCTGGCGCGCGAGAAAGCGGTCCATGCCTGGCTCCAGGCAGGCGACGGCGAGGTCGGCGCGGCCCTGCTGGCGGGCCGCGGCCAGCGCCTCCCGGGGCGTCAGCGTGACCGGCGCCGGTGCGCCTGTCGGCCAGGGCAGGGCGCCCACCGCCACCACGGTGCCGGCCCCGGTGGCGTCCAGGGTCTCGGCGATCAGGGGCTGGAAAGGATGAGTAGCGGTCATGGCGGCCTGCGGTAGACAAGTGAGGATGTGATGCTGGGTACTTTACGAAAAATGCGGGCCGAAAAGAACGAACCCGTAAGCTACTCCCTGCCCCTGGGGGATATTTCGGTGCCGCTGGCGCCCTTCCTGGGCAAAACCCTGCACCTGCGCTACCAGGGCAACATCTTCTGTACCGCCTGCGGCCGCAAGACCAGCAAGTCCTATAACCAGGGCCACTGTTTTGTCTGCGTCAGGAAGCTCGCGTCCTGCGACCTGTGCATCCTCAAGCCCGAGACCTGCCACTACGCCGCCGGTACCTGCCGCGAGCCGGAGTGGGGCGACAGCCATTGCAACATCCCGCACATCGTCTACCTGGCCAACTCCTCCGGGCTCAAGGTCGGCATCACACGCGAGAGCCAGGTGCCGACGCGCTGGATGGACCAGGGTGCGACCCAGGCGTTGCCGATCTTCCGCGTCGGTACGCGCTATCAGTCCGGCCTCGTCGAAGTCACGCTGGCCCAACACATTGCCGACAAGACCAACTGGCAGGCCCTGCTAAAAGGGGAGAGCGCCCCTGTCGACCTGCGCTTCTGGCGCGACGACCTCCTGCAGCGCTGCGCGCCCGAGCTGGCCGAGCTGGCGGCACGTTTTCCGGGCCAGATCGATGCCCTGCCGGACGCCGCCGAGCAGACCTTCCGCTATCCGGTGCTGCAGTACCCGCAAAAGATCCGCTCCTTCAACCTGGACACGGATCCCGACGTCGCCGGCACCCTGCTTGGCATCAAGGGGCAGTACCTGCTTCTCGATACCGGGGTCATCAATATCCGCAAATTCACGGCCTACCAGGTCGAACTGCTCACGGTGTAATCATGAACGCCTCCGCCAAGCCCACCATCTACCTCAGCGAATACCGCGCACCCGCCTACCTGGTGCACGAGGTGACGCTGGATGTCGACATTCGCGACGGCCACACGGTGGTGGCGGCCACGCTGCAGATGGAGCGCGCCCCCGGTACCCCGGACGATGCGCCGCTGCGCCTGTACGGAGTCGACCTCGACCTCGAGCTGCTGCATATCGACGGCGAAGTGGTGCCGCACGACCAGCTGCGCCACGAGGGCGAGGAGCTGGTGCTGACCCTTCTGCTGCCGTCGCGCTTCACGCTGCATTCGCGCGTGCTGATCCGGCCCGAGGCCAATACCGCGCTCGAGGGCCTGTACTGCTCCAACGGCATGTACTGCACCCAGTGCGAGGCCGAAGGCTTCCGCAAGATCACCTATTACCCCGATCGCCCGGATGTGATGGCGCGCTTCACCACCACGCTACGCGCCGACAAGGGCCGCTTTCCCGTGCTGCTGGCCAACGGCAACCTGATCGCCGAGGGCGAGCTGGAGGGAGGCCGCCATTACGCGACCTGGGAAGATCCCTGGCCCAAGCCTGCCTACCTGTTCGCCATGGTGGCCGGCAACCTGGCCTGCAAGCGCGACACCTTCGTCACCGCCTCGGGCTGGGAAGTGGACCTGCGCATCTACGTCGAGCCGCGCGATCTCGACAAGGTCGACCACGCCATGGATTCGCTCAAGCGCTCCATGAAGTGGGACGAAGAGGTCTACGGCCGCGAGTACGACCTGGATATCTACATGATCGTGGCGGTGTCGCACTTCAACATGGGCGCCATGGAGAACAAGGGCCTCAACATCTTCAACACCAGCTGCGTGCTGGCCAATCCGGCCACCACCACCGACGCCGGTTTCCAGCGCGTGGAATCGGTGATTGCCCACGAATACTTCCATAACTGGAGCGGCAACCGCGTCACCTGCCGCGACTGGTTCCAGCTCTCGCTGAAGGAAGGCTTCACCGTCTTCCGCGACCAGCAGTTTTCCGCCGACATGCTCTCGGCCAGCGTGCAGCGCATCGAAGACGTGAACTTCCTGCGCGGCTACCAGTTCGCCGAGGATGCCGGCCCGCTGGCGCATCCGGTGCGCCCGGAGTCCTTCGTCGAGATCAACAACTTCTATACCGCCACCGTCTACGACAAGGGCGCGGAAATCGTGCGCATGCTGCATACCGTGCTGGGCGAGGCGGATTTTCGCCGCGGCACCGATCTTTATTTCAGCCGCAACGACGGCAAGGCCGTCACGGTCGAGGATTTCGTGCAGGCGCTGGCAGACGCCAGCGCGCGTGACCTCTCCAGCTTCCTGGAGTGGTACCGCCAGCCGGGTACGCCGGTGCTGCATGCCCGCGGCGAGTACGATGCCACGCGCCGCGAGTACCGCCTGGAGTTGCGCCAGGAACTGCGCCAGGTCGACGGCTTCCCGTCGCCGCGCCCGGTGCCCTTGCCGGTACGCCTGGCGCTGCTGGGGAGTGACGGCGGCGAACTGCCGCTGCAGCTGGCGGGAGAGGGCGCGAGTGCCGGCCACGAGCGCGTGCTGTTGCTGGAACAGCCGGCCCAGGTGTTCGTCTTCATTGGCCTGCGGGAGGCCCCGGTGCCCTCGCTGCTGCGCAACTTCTCGGCACCGGTACGCCTGGAGCAGGCGCTGTCGGCGCCGGAAAAGCTGTTCCTGATGCGCCATGACGGCAACGGCTTCAACCGCTGGCTGATGGCCCAGGAGCTGCTGACGGCCGAATTCCTGCGCCTGGGGGCCGATGCCGCTGCCGGCCGCCACCTGTTGCCGGATGCCGCGCTGCTGGAGGCGCTGGCCGACGCGCTGCCCGCCCTGGCCGACGCCGATCCCGCGCTGGCGGCCAAGCTCCTGCAGGTGCCGGGCCTGCTGCAGTTGATCGATGCCGCCGAGCGACCGGATCCCCAGTCCTTGCACATGGCGCGGCGCTGTTTCCGGCATGCCCTGGCGCGACGACTCGAGAGCTGGCTGGTGGCGACCCTCCAGCGTATCGGCTGTAGCGACTATGCCTACCACCCCCGGGCGATTGCCGAACGCAGCCTGCGCAACACCATCCTCGGCCTGCTGGTGGATTTGGCGCCTGGCCATCACCCCCTGGCCGTGGCCCAGATCGACCAGGCCCGGCACATGACGGACGAGGCCGCCGCCCTGCTGGCGCTGGTGCATGCCGATGCCACCGAGGCGACCGCCTGCCTGGAGCGCTTTGCCGTGCGCTGGCAGCACGAGGCGCTGGTCATGGACCAGTGGTTTGCCATGCAGGCCAGCGCACCGCTGGCGGACGCCGTGGAGCGGGTCAGCCAGCTGCGCGAGCATGCCGACTTCCATCGCGACAACCCCAATCGCGTGCGCGCCCTGGTCGGCCAGTTCGCCAACAACAACCCGCTGGCCTTCCACCGTCCGGACGGCAGCGGCTACCGCTTGCTGCTGGAGGAGGTCGGGCACCTGGATACCCTCAATCCCCAGATTGCAGCGCGCTTGCTGGGGGCGATGAGCAGCTGGCACCGGTTCGCGCCGGCACTGCGCGCGCATGCCCGTCATGAACTGGACGTGCTGGCGCAGCGGGAGCTGTCACCGGACGTGCGCGAAACCCTTGAGCGGCTGCGTTCCGCTGACCGCTCCGGCGCTTCGCCGGCCTGACCCGGCTAACGACGGTGCAGGGCAGGGCTTGGCAAAGAGGGGCGGGCAGGGCGTGGGCGTGCCCGGCTGGAGGGCCCTGGCGCCTGTCGCTCCCGGAGACGGGGTGCTGCGTGCCCGGTGCATGGCCGGTTCCCAAGTCCTGACGCAGCGCAGCGCCACCGTGACCCTGGCGTCGCCCCTACCCCCGGCTGGCCCCCGGCCAAGCCCTCTATAGCGGCGACAGGCGCGGCGCAACGCCGGCGCCGGCAGCGCCCTCCGCCAGATTGCTGGCAAGCGTCGGCCGCCTCCCGCCTCCGCCCTGATGGCGGCAGTTCCTCCCGTGATCACCCCTTTATCCCTCCTTCAGGGGCGGCCATTTGCGTGGCCAATCATTCCATTGATTGATGGCATTTTCGTGCTACCGCCCAAGTCCTACATTCAAAAGAGGAAAGATGTTGCCTGACCTCTTTTAATGCGCGAGAACAAGCGGTTATTCTCTTTTCATTCGCACACGGCAACGTGCGTGAACGCCCGGTCATTATTTTTCCCGGGCTTCAGCGCGCGGTTTGCCGGGAAGCACGACCCGGCCGCCGGTGTGCGGGGCTGATGTTAATGCCTGAACAAGAAAGGCTTGGAAGGCTGCGGGCATTCCTGGCTGACATGCGGAATGAATGACGGGTCATACCGGGTTTGTTGCCAGTTGGCGGGCTGATTCGCTTCTCGCCAGCCCATGACACACCATCCATTCCAAGTGGTCAGATGCCGGCACTTCTGCTGATACCAAAACAATTAACCCACTCTCTGCTGGAGAATAAGAACATGAAAAGACGCGAGTTTATCCGTCTTGGAGGCTTCCTCACCGTCTCCGCCGCCGCCATCGGCCTGACCGGTTGCGATCCGCTCGGCGATAACGACAACACCTCCACCAGCGCCCTTGAGCCGAATCTCTATCCTGATCCCGTGCGGCCCGTGCCCGCCGCTGCCGACTCTTCCGACACCAACTGGTCCTTTCCCCAGAGCGTGGCGTCGGGCGACCCGAAGAGCGACAGCATCATCCTGTGGACCCGCGTGCTGAACAACGCCGCACCGGCTGATCCCACTGTCGCCATGACCGCAGATGTGGCCATCACCCTTCAGGTGAGTGCTGATTCGGATAACAGTGCCCTGCTGGGTAGCAACACCGCGCTGACCGATGCCGGCGTCGCCAATGTCACCGTGTCGGCCTATGCTGATTTCGACGGCACCGTCCGTCACAAGCTGACCGCCCTGGATGACGACTCGGTTTATTACTACCAGTTCATCGTTGGCGGCGTGCGCAGCAAGGTTGGCCGCTTCAAGACCGCGCCGGCCGCCACCTCCGATCGTACCGTGAAGTTTGCCTTCATGAGCTGCCAGGACTGGAGCGCCAACCACTGGGGTGCCTTCAGCCACATCGTGTCGCAATATGGCTCGACGCCGGATGGCCTGGATTTTGTGGTTCACCTGGGCGACTACATCTACGAAACCGATAATGCGGGCTTTACCGGGGCCGAAGCCGGCCACGGCGTCATCACTTTCCCGACCGGCGCCGAACTGCCGCCGGAGCGCACCACCGGGGCCTTGCTGCCTGCCGATCCTCCCGGCAAGTACGCCACGACCACGGCCGATTACCGCCATCTCTACAAGCTGTACCGTTCCGACAGTCGCATCCAGGCCATGCACGAGCGCTTCGCCATGGTGGCGGTGTGGGACGACCACGAGTTCTCCGATGACGCCTGGATGAACGTCGAAACCTATACCAACAAGAACAATGCCCAGTTCGAGCGTCGCCGCAGCGCCAACCAGGCCTGGTTCGAGTTCATGCCGGCCGACGTCACCTTCCAGGAAGCCAACCCCAGCTTCCAGAACATCCAGCTCTACCGCGACCTGAAGTTCGGAACGGTCATGCACCTGGTGATGACGGACGAGCGCCTTTACAAGCAGGACCACCTGATTCCCGAAAACACCCCGAATCCGAGTGCCCCTTCGGGGTCGGGCATCGAGCTGGGCCGCATCAACTCCCGCTACCTGGCGCCGGAAAGCACCATGAAGCTGGTTGAGGGCCTCAAGAATGCCGCCTCGCCCAATATGACGCTGCTGTCCATCCTGGGCGCCCCCCAGCGTGACTGGTGGAAGTCCACGATGCTGAACTCGACCTCCACCTGGAAGGTCTGGGGCAACGAAGTTTCCCTGCTGCGCATGAGCCTGAATGGCAAGAATGCCATCGCCACGCTGCTCGCCCTGGGCTTCGTGACGCCGCTGGCAACGGGCATTGGCACGGCGGCCGGTTCTTTTGGCGGTGACATGAGCATGGCCTCCGCCTATGTGGGCGCCACCACCTTTGGCGCCCTCGCCGAGACGGCCGGGCCTGCGGTGGCCGCGATCCACGCGCAGCTGGCCAATGGCTCCACGGCCATGGTCGGTGCCGGCATCGGGGCAGGGTTAACCATGACCCAGGCGCAGGTGGCGGTCACCGCCTACCTCGGCTCTTACACCACTGCCGGCGGTGCCGCTGCACAGGCGGCGACCGGCGCCCAGGCCATCGCGATCGGCTCGTCCGCCAGCGCGGCCTACTTCAGTGCCGGCGACACCAGCCCGTCCATCCGTAACGAAATCCGTGCGAATGGCGCGCTGTCTCCGTTCTACTCGCAGGCCCTGGGCGGCGACACCGCCACCATGGCCCGTGTCTCGGCCTTCCTGCGCAAGTTCGTGCTCAATGCCGACCAGTGGGACGGCTACCGCATGGAGCGCACCAACCTGATGAACCACCTGATCGACAACGGCATCGAGAACGTCGTTGCGGTCACCGGTGACATCCATGCCTTCTTTGCCGGCAGCGTGTACAACGAGTACGCCGGTGAAGTGCTGACCACGGATGCCCTCGGCGCGGAAGTGACGGCCTCCACTGCCGGCGGTACTGCCGCCATGGTGGATCTGGTCACGGCCGGCGTGAGCTCCACGTCCTGGTTCAGTTACCTCAAGGCAGCGGCGGATGGCCTCGACCCGACCAACTCGCTGATCGGCAAGCTGGTGTATGTACCGGTCCCCATCGCGCTCCCGGTCGGCGCGCTTTATACCTCCCCGCCCTATCCGGCCAACAGCCCGGCAGTGAACTTCACTGCCTACCTGAACATGCTCGATTTCACCATGGGCAAGGTGCTGGCGGGTGCCACCGATGCCGAGCGGGCCACCAACCTGGCAGCGCAGCTCAACCAGCAGATCAAGACGGCGCTGGCAGCCGCCGGTGTCTTCGAGGCTGCGCTGGAGACCTCCGCGCTCGCCATCCAGGGCAACGTCGCCATCAGCGGCAGCTTCGCCTCGGCCGTCGGCCTCGCCAAGATGCTGTCCGCGCTCGGCCAGGCCACGAATCCCTGGCTCAGCGGCTCCGGCGGCCACGTGGACACGGAGGCCCAGGGCTATGCGGTGGTTGAAGCCAGCACGACGGCGATGAATTGCTACTTCCACAAGCTGAACCCGATCGTCGGCGCGGCGGCGCCCACCGCCTCGCGCATCGTGGATTCCACGAGCACGAAGCTGGCGACGATTGCGGCAGGAAGCGCGACGGTGACGGTGAGCACCTATATCCCGCCTGTCTGATGCGACCCCGGGCGCCGGCTGCCGAGAGGTGGCCGGCGCCAACCAGACATACAGCTCCGGTGCTGTGAAGGCCGGAACCTGAAAAAGACAAAGTGTCACGAACGGCGCAGACCAAGGTCGTCGTGACGAAGGAACCGGCACAGGCGAATCACCCTGCGGCCTGTGACCACCCCCAGGAATGCGGGCGGGGCAGGAGTGGCAGGGGGGGTAAGGAACCCGCCGAGCCGGAACCTACACTTTCATCATGATTGGAGCTCCGACATGAAATACAAGAATACTCGGTCCCTTCGCCTGGCTCCCCGTGCGGCCGGCTTTGCCCTCGCCACGCTGCTGCCGCTGGCGGTGGGTTCCGCCTCCGCTTTCGAGCTGAACCTGGGCGCGGTCACCGGCTCCCTGGACACCACGCTGTCGTATGGTTCCGCCTGGCGCATGGAGGCCCCGGACAAGGCCCTGTCCACCGACTATGCCGGTTACAGCGCCGCGGTCGCCGCCAATCGCCGTACCTTCATCAACAAGAGCGATGGCGACGCCAACTTCGACAACGACTCGCGTCCGGTCAGCAGCGTGTTCAAGATCACCTCCGAAATGGAGCTGAAGTACGACACGTTTGGCGCCTTCTTCCGCGGCTCGATGTTTTACGACACCGTGCTGATGGATGAAGAGCCGAATCGTGCCCACGCCAACCTGTACCCGAATGCTGCCAGCTGCAATGTGCAAAATTCCCCGGGTGTGGTCTGCGGATTCCCCGCCGAGAACGATGACCACTCCGGTAATAAAGGCCGTGTCCTCGACGCCTATGTCTATGGCAACTTTGACGTCGGCTCCTTCCCGCTCAACGTTCGACTGGGCGAGCAGGTGGTGAGCTGGGGTGAAGCCCTTTTCCTGCAGGACGGCATCAACAGCGCCAACCCGGTGTCCCTGTCCCAGCTGCGCCTGCCGGGCGCGGAAATCAAGGAAGCACTGCTGCCGCTGCCCATGCTCTACGGCTCGCTCGGCATTGGTGACAACGCCACTGTGGAAGCTTTCTACCAGTTCGACTGGGATTACTCCGAGGCGGATGACGTTGGCACCTACTACTCCACGGACGACGCCTTTGCCGGCCTCGGCGCCAACAACATCCTGGTGAGCGTGCTCAATCCCGCGAGCTCGCTGTCGATCCCGCAGCAGGTGGCCCTGCTCAATGGCTACAACGGCAACGCCTCCACCTGGCTGACCAACAAGCGCGCCGCCGACAAGGATGTGGACGCCAAGGACCAGTTTGGCGTGGCCTTCCGCTACAGCATGGAGAACACCGAGTTCGGCGTGTTCTACATGAGCTACGACAGTCACAAGCCGGTGGCCCAGGCCGTGACCGGCCAGGCCAATGGTTACCAGGCGGGCAGCGCCAAGACCATCGCCGCGGTGAACGCCTGCGTGGGCGCCGGTGGCGCGCTGCAGACCTGTACGCTGACTGCCAACGCCTTCAACTACATCGACACCACGACCTACCAGATCGTCTACCCGGAAAACATCAACCTGTACGGCCTGTCCTTCTCCACCACCCTGGGCGACCTGTCCGTGGCCGGTGAGGTGGCTTATCGCCCGAACGACGTGATCCTGGCCGAACTGGGCGACAACCTGGTGGCCTACAACACCCTCAACGCTGCCGTTGCCGGCAATGGCGGTACCGGCACCGCCGGCAATATCCTGAACAACGGCCAGGCCTTTGGCGCCGGCACCGTGGTGAGGGACTGGGTGGAACTCGAGACCTACAACATCGACTTCACCATCGTGAACAACTTCGGCCCGATCCTGGGTGCGGATAATGCGATCGGCGTGCTCGAGCTTGGCGGTAACTACATTCCCGAGGGTGAAGACCAGAAGTACGCTTCTACCGCGGCCCTGCTGTACCTGCCGGCCGCGGAAATCTCGGGTGGCCTGGCCAACCCCGCGTGCAGTGCCCCCAAGGTCGACGGCACCAGCTGTCTCTCCGAAGGCCCGCTGGATGACTACCTGGATCGCTTCTCCTGGGGCTACCGTGCGGTGTTCTCGGCGACCTACAACGATGCCTTCGCTGGCGTGGCGCTGACCCCGTCGATCCGCTTTGCGCATGACGTGGGCGGTAATTCCCACCGTACCGGCAACTTCCTGGAAAACCGCAAGTCGGCCACGGCGGGCGTCAGTGCCCTGTACAACCAGGTGCTGGAAGTCAGTGTCGCCTACAACGCCTTCTGGGGCGCGGAATCCAGCAACCTGCTGCACGACCGCGATAACCTGTCGGCCAACGTGAAGTATTCCTTCTGACACAGCGTCAGTGGGTGACCGGGGCGGCGCTGCCGTCCCGGTTCCAACAGATTCAGTCCTTACTCTTTGTTGCAGAGGTTTTTAAAATGACTAAGAAGCTGGCCTTTATCGGCGCTGCCCTGGCAGTGTCACTGAGCGCCACCAGCGTGCAGGCTGCGGTATCCGCTGCCGATGCCGCCAAGCTGGGCTCCTCCCTGACGCCGCTGGGTGGTGAAAAGGCGGGCAACGGCAGCACCATTCCGGCATGGTCCGGTGGACTGAGCAAGTCCCCCTTCCCGGGCTACAAGTCCGGCGACCATCGCCCGGATCCCTTCGCCGGCGACCGTGCTGCCTTTACCATTACGGCGCAGAACATGAACCAGTATGCCGACAAGCTGGCCGATGGCCAGAAGGCACTGTTCCGCGCTTACCCGCAGACCTTCAAGATGAACGTTTATCCCAGCCGCCGTACCGCGGCGGTGCCGGACTGGGTGGCGGCCAACACCAAGAAGTGCGCCACCACCGCCAAGATCAAGGACTGGGGCATCGAAGGCTGCCTCGGCGGCACGCCATTCCCCATCCTGTCCGGCAATAGCGAAGATCAGGCGCTGCAGGCCCTGTGGAACCACATCCTGCGCTACCGCGGCCAGTACCTCGTGCGCAAGTCGTCCGCCGCGCCGGTGCAGCGCAACGGTTCCTACACCCTGAACACGGTGCAGCAGGAAATTGACTTCGTGTACTACCACCGCGATGTCAAGAATGTGGCCCAGACCGACAACATCATTTTCTATTACCTGTCCTTCACCACGGCTCCGGCCCGCCTCGCTGGTGGCGCCGTGCTGGTGTGGGAAACCCTGGACCAGCGCAAGGACCAGCGTCAGGCCTGGGGCTACAACGCCGGTCAGCGCCGTGTGCGTCAGGCGCCGAACCTGGCCTATGACACTCCGATTGCCCAGGCCGACGGCCTGATCACGGCCGACGACGTCGATATGTACAACGGCTCGCCGGACAAGTATGAGTGGAAGCTTATCGGCAAGAAGGAAATGTACATTCCCTACAACAACTTCAAGTCACTGCAGAAAGGCGTGAAGTACAAGGACCTGCTGAAGCCGGGCCACCTGAATCCGGACTACTTGCGGCATGAACTGCACCGCGTCTGGGTGGTGGAAGGTTCCCTGCGCCCGGGTGAGCGTCATGTGTACTCCAAGCGCCGCTTCTACATCGACGAGGACTCCTGGAACATCGTCGTGGCCGACCAGTATGACGGTCGTGGCGACCTCTGGCGCGTCAGCGTGGCTTACATGACCAGCTTCTATGAAGTGCCCATCGTCTGGACCGGCATGGACACCTACCACGACCTGCAGGCCCGTCGCTATAACGTGACCGGTCTGTCGAGCGAGGAAGTGCAGACGCTGGACTTCAGCCAGCCGTCCCCGGGCGCCGACTACTTCACGCCGGCCGCCCTGCGTCGCCGCGGCGTCCGCTGATACCGGCCCTGCCGCAAGCGAAAAAGCCGGAGCTTCTCCGGCTTTTTCGCTCTGGTCAGGCCTGGCGTTTGTGTAAAAAAATCCGGAAATAACAAGAGCACTCCATGAAAAAACCCTCGCGCCTACTGTTCGGCCTTGCGCTGGTCACCAGCCTCGCGGTACCGGCGGTGTACGCCGAATCCGCCAAGACGCCGCTCGATCGACCGGCCCTGATGTCCGCCAAGGCCAGCAAGTCCCTGCTGATTGACGTGGCCGCTGCCGGCCAGCGCCTGGTCGCCGTCGGTGAGCGTGGCCACATCGTGTTCTCCGATGACAATGGCAAGACCTGGAGCCAGGCCAAGGTGCCAGTCTCCGTCATGTTGACCAGCGTCTACTTTCCTACCGCGCAGCTGGGTTGGGCCGTGGGCCACAATGGCGTGATCCTGCACTCTGCCGATGCCGGGGCCACCTGGACGGTGCAGCTGGCCGACCGCGACGCCGACAGCCAGAAGGCCGGCGCGCCATTGCTGGGCGTCTGGTTTGCCGATGCCAGCACCGGTTATGCCGTGGGCGCGTATGGCTACTTCCTCAAGACCACTGACGGTGGCGCCACCTGGAGTGATCACTCCGTCGCGCTCGACAACCCCGATGGCTGGCATCTGAATGCCGTCCGCGGCGTGACCGGCGGCCCCGTCTATGTCGTTGGCGAGCACGGCAAGCTGTTCCGCTCCCTGGATAATGGCAACACCTGGGCGGTGCTCGCGTCACCCTTCGAGGGCTCCTTCTTCGGCGTGTCGCCTCTGGGACGGGACCTGGTGCTGATCTATGGCCTGCAGGGCCGGCTCTTTGTGTCCGCGGACCAGGGGTCGTCCTGGCAGCAGGTGCAAACGGGCGTCACCTCCGGCATCAATGCCGCGGCGCGCCTCGAGAACGGCAGTGTGGTGGTGGCCGGCAATGCCGGCGTGGTGCTGGTGGCGGCCGATGCCCGTCTTGACCTCGTGCCGGAAATGCAGAGTGACCGCAAGTCGGTCTCCGCCGTCATTCCGGTGGGTGGCAACGGTATCGTCACGGTGGGCGAGGGTGGTGCCAAGTCCATCGCGCTCGGTCAGAAATAACCTCTGCGGACCCCGAACATGATCCAGAAACTTGAAAACCTGATCTTCGGTGCTCGCGCCGCCATCGTCGCCATTTTTGGCGTCATTACCCTTTTCATGCTGTGGCAGGTGTCCGGCATCCGTGCCGACTCCAGTCTGGAAAAGATGGTGCCGCTGTCGCACCCCTACATCCAGAACCTGTTCAAGCACAAGGACGAACTCAGTCTCGGCAATGACATCAAGATCGCCGTGTCGGCCAAGAATGGCGACATCTTCGATCCGGCCTACCTGGAAACGCTGAAGCAGATCACCGACGAGTCCTTTTACCTGTCGGACCAGGCGGTTCGTGACGAGAACAACCAGAATCCCATCGTCGACCGCGCCAAGCTGAAGTCGCTGTGGACGCCGAACGTGCGCTGGAGTGAGGTCACCAAGGACGGCTTTCAGGGCGGCGAAGTCACCCAGGGCTATGACGGCACCGACGCCACTCTGGAAACCCTGCGCAGCAATATCCTGCGCTCGGGCCAGGTGGGGCGCCTGGTAGCGGACAACTTCAAGTCCACGGTGGTGCAGATTCCGCTGCTGGACGGCGTGGCCATCGACTACAAGCAGCTGACCACGAACCTGGAAGTCCTGCGCACCAAGTACGAGAAGCAGAATCCGAACGTGGAGATACATGTCGTCGGCTTCGCCAAGAAGGTGGGTGACCTGATCCATGGCGGCATCCTCATCGTCCTGTTCTTCCTGGCGGCCATCGTTATTACCCTGCTGCTGCTGTTGTGGGAGTTCCGTGACCTGAAGAGCGCGGTCATGGTGGTGCTGTGCTCCATCGTGGCGGTGATCTGGCAGATCGGCACAGTGAAGATGCTGGGCTTTGGTCTGGATCCCTACTCCATGCTGGTGCCCTTCCTGGTATTCGCCATCGCCGTGAGTCATTCGGTGCAGGTGGTAAATGCGGTAAGCCTGGAGCGTGCCGCCGGCGCCGATGGCGAGCAGGCTGCCCGCCGTGCCTTCACCTCGCTGTTCAAGGTGGGCACCATGGGCATCGCCATGGAGGCTATCGGCTTCCTGACCATGCTGGTCATCGGCATCAAGGTGATCCAGGCGCTGGCCATTTCCGCCTCCATCGGTACGGCGCTGATCGCGCTCACCAACTTCATCTTGCTGCCGGTCCTGATGTCCCGCGTGCGCATGAGTGACAAGGCGGTGGCGCACCTCAAGGAAAAGCAGCTGCATACTCCGCGCATCTGGCAGCTCACTGCGCGCATGGCCGAAAAGGGCCCGGCGACGGTGGGGCTGGTCATCGCTGGCGTGCTGCTGGTGGTGTCTTTCGGGCTGGCGCAGAAGGTCAAGGTCGGCGACCTCGATCCGGGCGCGCCGGAGCTGCGCGCGAATTCTGCCTATAACCTCGATAATGCCTTCATTACCGCCAACTACTCCACCAGCGCGGATGTGCTGGTCGTGATGGTGGAGACGCCGGAACAGATGTGCTCTGCCTATTCCGTGCTGGAGCCTATCGATCGCCTGCACTGGACCCTGGAGAACGTGCAAGGCGTGCAGTCGGTGCAGTCGCTGGTGACCGCCGTCAAGCGCATCCAGTCCGGCTTCAACGAGGGCAACCTGAAGTGGGCGACCCTGGTGTCGGACGACGCCGTGCTGAACGAGTCCACCAAGAATGTGCCCGAGCTGTACAACTCTGCCTGCAGCCTGGTGCCGGTGTTCGTGTTCCTGGATGACCACAAGGCCGAGACGCTGAACCGCGTGACCCAGGCCGTGGCGGCCTTCGCCAAGGAAAACGACACCGCCGAGGTGAAGTTCCTGCTGGCCTCCGGCAACGCCGGCATCGAGGCGGCGACCAACGACGTGATCTCTGCCAGCAAGACGCCGATGCTGTTGCTGGTCTACGGCGTGGTGATCGTGCTTTGCCTGATCGCCTTCCGCAGCTGGCGCCCGGTGGTCTGCATCGTGCTGCCGCTGGTGCTGACCTCCTTCCTGTGTGAGGCGCTGATGACGGTGCTGGGCATCGGCATCAAGGTGGCGACACTGCCGGTGATTGCCCTCGGCGTGGGTATCGGCGTGGACTACGGCGTGTACATCTACGCCAAGTTCGAGAAGTACCTGCGTGAAGGTCGCGAACTCAAGGACGCCTACCTGGCGACCCTGGCCAGCACCGGTCGTGCCGTGCTCTTCACCGGTGTGACGCTGGCGATTGGCGTGTTCACCTGGGTGTTCTCGCCGATCAAGTTCCAGGCCGACATGGGCCTGCTGCTGACGGTGATGCTGCTCTGGAACATGCTGGGCGCGCTGATCCTGATTCCGGCCCTGGCCCGCTTCTTCGTGAAGCCGGAGCACTACCGGAAGTAAGCGCACTCGCAGTAGCCGAGAAGCCCCCTGCGAAGGGGGCTTTTTTTTGCCTG
>JAZKHS010000003.1:20487-31274 GCA_040385265.1 Pseudomonadota bacterium
CAGGGGCAGGGGCAGGGGCAGGGGGAGAGGGAAGCCGGTGGCAAAGAACCGGAGGATATGGCGCGAAGGTGAGCGCCTACGTGGATCCCTATTTTCAATGCCGTGTGGTGTCTGTCTATAAGTCAAGTCATTACGTCGTTGCCTTATTGCTAAATTGGAATGGAACCCGCACTTTGGGAGGGGTCTAATGCGATTAGCTCATCTTCTGCCTGGAGTGGCCGCTCAACATGCCTATGAAAATTCGCGCGGGTCGCATCTGCGTGTTGCTGCTGGCCTTGTCCGGCTGCGGGGAAAGTGACACCCCCGTTGCGGCCATACCGGCGGTCGACCTGGATGATGCACTGGCCAGCACCGTCGACCCCGCCGCCCTGCGGCTGGAGACGGCTGGCCTGCCCGCGGTTGACGATCCTCTGGTGCAGCTCGGCCGCTCCCTGTTCTTTTCCCGCACCCTGAGCGGCACCGGCGATGTTGCCTGCGCCAGCTGCCATCATCCCTATCTGGCCGGGGGCGACGGCTTGTCGCTGCCGGTCGGCGTGCAGTCGGACAATCTCTTGCTGCTCGGTCCCGGCCGCCGGCTCTACCCCAATGCCGGCCTGGATCCGGTCGCGGGGGACGGCCCCAATGTGCCGCGCAATTCCCCCACCACCTTCAATTCCGTTTTCTACAACCGCGCCATGTTCCATGACGGGCGCCTGTTCGTGCTCGACCCGGAAGTCCGGCGCAACGGCGAGGGTCAGGCGCTGCGCTCCCCGGACAGTCTGCAGAACCTGCCGGATCCCGCCGCCGTGCCCAACCTGACCGCGGCGCAGTCGCGCTTTCCCATCACCAGCCTGTTCGAGATGCGGGGTTACGGCGAGTTCCTGTCGGAAAACAATGCGACGGTCAGGACCCGCATCGAGCATCGACTGCAAGCCAGCAGCAATTGGCTCGACGCCTTCCGGCAGGCTTTCGACCAGCCGGCGGCGGGCACTTCCGAGTTGCTCACATTTGCCAATATCGATCTTGCCCTGGGCGAGTACCAGCGCTCGCAGGTGTTTGTCGCCAATCCCTGGCAGGCCTGGCTGCAGGGCGACCGCGGCCGGCTGTCAGAGGCGGCCAAGCGCGGCGCGCTGCTCTTTTTCCGTTCGCGCGAGGACGGTGGGGCGGGCTGTGCCGCTTGCCATTCCGGTCCCCATCTCAGCAACGAGGGGTTCTACGTTTCCGGCTTCCCGCAGATAGGCCGCGGCAAGAACACCGCGCAGCAGGACTTCGGCCGGCGCGAGGTGACGCAGTCCGATCCCGACCGCTATCGCTTCCGCGTTCCCGGGCTGCTCAACGTGGCCAAGACAGCGCCCTATGGCCACGCCGGCACCTTCGACACCCTGGCTGCACTGGTCCGCTATCATATCGACCCGCCGGCCGGGGCCGCGGCCTTCGACTACACGCTGCAGGGCCTGCGTCAGTACCAGGGACTGACCGTGCGTTATCCCAGGGCGGCGGTAAACAGCAGGCTGGCGGCCGAGGCCTTCATGGCCTCTGACAGCCGTGACCTGCTTTACCAGCCCGGACTGGGCGAAGAGGCAATCGGGCAACTGGTGGCGTTCCTGGAGGCGCAGACCGATCCCTGCCTGGAAGACACCGCCTGCCTGGATCCCTGGGTCGCCACGGCGGCGCGTGACAATCCCGACGGAGCCATGCTGGTGGCCTGCTTCCGTGACGACGTGGTGCCCGGACACTCCTGCCCCGCCGGTAGCGGCGGGGGCGTGGGCTCCGGCAGCAACGGCGGCGACACGGTGGGGCCGGAGCCGGTGGCCCGGGATCCGGCCAGCGTGCGCGACCCTGCCTTGCTGGCGGCCCAGGTGGCGGCGCGCCAGGCTTGTGCCAATGGCCTGGCCAGTGCGAGCAATGACGGTGGCAATCGTTTCCTGCCGGTGGATCCTGAGGTGTCTGGCCTGACCCAGGCCCACGGCTATACCCTCTCCACCTGGCTTAACAACAATCGGCGCCAGGAGGACTTCCTTGTCAGTGGCGGACTGGCCGTCGGCGATGTGGACGGCGACTGCTGGAGCGATTTGTTACTGGTGGCCGGAGACTACGGAAACCACCTCTACCGGGGCAATGGGGCTTCTTTCTCCCATCACCTCAGCATCCCCGGC
The DNA here is from genome assembly GCA_040385265.1 of Pseudomonadota bacterium. GTDB lineage: Bacteria > Pseudomonadota > Gammaproteobacteria > Pseudomonadales > Moraxellaceae > UBA2031. Next base: position 22,623 of record JAZKHS010000003.1, read on the forward strand.
CGGGCCCTTGGCGGTGGCATTGCCGACCTGGACGGGGATTTCCGGCCCGAGCTCCTGCTGGGGGAGTTCGTCCGGCCGGGCTACCCGACCGGCTTTTTCATTGCCCGCAACGAGTGGCCGCAGCTGACTCCACAGGAGCTTGGCCAGTCTGGCGTGCAGGCCAATCGCAGCATTGGCAGTCTCAGCGTGGGCGACTACAACCAGGATGGCTGGCCCGACCTGTTCATGGGCATGTGGACCGCGGTGTTCAATACCGTGCCGGATGATCACCTGTGGCGCGGCCTGGGGGACTTGCGCTTCCAGGGCGCCGACCCTGGCGGCCTTACCAACGTCATGGACTTCACCTTCACTCCTGCCTTCGCCGACCTCAATAACGACGGCCGCACCGATCTGCTCATGGCGGGGGACTTCGAGAACTCCCATGTCTACCTGCAGACCGAGGCCCGCAGCTTCCAGAAGATCACCGATCGAGAGCAGATCTCGGACGAGAACGGCATGGGCGGCGCGGTGGCCGACTTTGACAATGATGGTGACCTGGACTGGTTCGTGTCGGCCGTCTACAGCACGCAGGCGGCGACCGGCAACTGGGGCCTGAGCGGCAACCGTTTCTACCGCAACCCCGGTAACGGCTATTTCCGTGACGATACCGAGGCGGCCGGCGTACGCGACGGTGGCTGGGGCTGGGGCAGTTGTGCCGCCGACTTCGACAACGATGGCGACCTCGACATCTATCAGGTCGAGGGCTACGGGATGATCGACGCCATCTGGCAGGCCTTCAACCCGGACGGCCTCTACAGCGCGCCCTGGCTGGGCTTCCTGGGCAAGCCGTCACGCCTGTTCATCAACGACGGCAGCGGCCACTTCAGTGAGCAGGCGCTGGAGTGGGGCGCGGACGATCGCGGTGAAGGACGCGGTCTGTCCTGTCTCGATGCCGATCGCGACGGCGATCTGGATCTCCTGATTGCCAACAATTCCGGCCGGCCGTCGTTCTACCTCAACCAGGCTGGCGCCGGCGCCGGACGGCGCTTCCTGTCGGTCCGGCTGCTGGGTCTGGCACCCAATACCGAGGCGCTGGGCGCGCGCATCTACGTGAGCGCCGCGGGTCGCACGCAAATGCGCGAGGTCAGCAATGGCAGCAACTACCTGGGCAACAATCCGCTGGAGCAGCATTTCGGGTTGGGCGCCGCCGCGACCGTCGACATTCGCGTCGTCTGGCCCCGCACGGGCCAGGAAACCCGGCTGCAGGACGTGCCGGTCAACCAGTTCCTGGTGATTGGCGAGCCCTGAAGCCGATCGCCTGCTCCCGCTGGCGGCCGGGAGTGCCTATAATGCGGCGCCACTTCAGCGGGTGCCCCCCATGATCTATCCCCTGGCGCGTAGCGTCCTGTTTGCCTTCCCTCCGGAAACGGCCCATCACCTGTCCCTCGCCGGGATCAGCCTGGCCGAGCGCCTGGGCTTCCTGGCGCTGCTGCCGCCGGTGCCCGAGGCGCCGGTCGAGGTCATGGGCCTGCGTTTCCCCAATCCGGTGGGCCTCGCGGCCGGCCTGGACAAGAACGGCGACCATATCGACGGCCTGGCGGCGCTCGGCTTCGGCTTTATCGAGATCGGCACCGTCACGCCCCGGCCGCAGCCGGGTAACCCCCGGCCGCGGCTGTTCCGCCTGCCCGAGGCCCGCGCCATCATCAACCGCATGGGCTTCAACAACCTGGGCGTGGACCATCTGGTGCGCCAGGTCGAGCAGTGCCGCTATGAGGGCATCCTCGGCATCAACATCGGCAAGAATTTCGACACGCCGCTGGAGAAGGCGGCCGAGGACTACCTGGCCTGCCTGGACAAGGTCTATGCCCACGCCAGCTATGTCACCGTGAACATCTCTTCGCCCAATACCAAGGGCTTGCGCAACCTGCAGTCGGGCGATGCCCTGGCGGCCCTGCTGGAGCCCCTCAAGAACCGCCAGGCCCAGCTCGCCAGTCGTCACGGCCGGCATGTGCCCCTGGCCGTGAAGATTGCCCCGGACCTGGAGCCGGCGGATGTGGAAGTGCTGGCGGAGCAGCTGCTGCGTTTTGAGATCGAAGCCGTCATTGCCACCAATACCACCCTGGGCCGCACCGGCGTCGAGCACCTGCCGCATGGCGGCGAAGCCGGGGGCCTGAGCGGCCTGCCGGTGCGGTCGGCTTCCACCCGGGTATTGCGCGAGCTGACCGCCGCCCTGGGCGGCAAGCTGGCAGTGATCGGGGTGGGGGGGGTCAGCGACGGCGCCTCGGCCGCGGAGAAGGTCCAGGCGGGCGCAGACCTGGTGCAGGTCTATACCGGCTTTATCTACGAGGGGCCGCAGCTGTTGCGCGATGCCGCTGCCGGGATGGCGGCGTTCAGGGCCCGCAACTGAAACGCCGCCCCGGAGGGCGGCGTCGGTGCCAGGAGAAGTTGCCGCCCCGAAGGGCGGCGGCTGTGCCTTTTACGGCAAGCAGGGTGGCAAGCACCCGGTTCGGAGTGGGGCGGGGGAAAGGGATTGCCTTTCACGCTCGCAGGGCAGGGGCCAATGCCGCCATGCCAAATAGGCCTTCACGCTCGTTGCTGCGGCCTTCGCGCCAACCGGCCATCCAGTGTTGGCGAAGATTGATGTCCTGGTAAGGGCAGGTGTCCTGGGATCGGCCTGTCTGGCCGGCACTAAAGCCACGGGAATACAGCAGTTCACTACGTTCCCTTTTCTGTCTTTTCATCAGCCACCTCGGTCTTTTGCAAGGTTGGAGAGCCGGTAGCGCCCGGCTTGGCGCGACGCTGCCGGCGACCGCGGTATGGCACCGCGAACCCTGATTGAAGCCCTGACTCGGCCAAGCTGTCGATGATTTAATTTTCATAAAACCTAAAAGCATTAGGCTGATGGGCGATTAACCTTTCTAATTGGCTTTATGGGTATCCTGAGCCAAGCAACTGATAAAGCGGGACTTATGACTTTTGAACTGGTGGTGACCTGCGCCGAAGGCCTCGAGCCGGCCCTGCAACAGGAGCTGACGGGGCTGGGGCTGGCCGACATACGGCGCGAGCGCGGCGCCGTCCGCGTCCAGGCCTCGCTGGAGCAGGCCTATCGCTGCTGCCTGTGGTCGCGCGTGGCCTCCCGCGTGCTGCTACCCCTGTTCGAGGCTGAAGGGGACTCGCCGGAAGCCCTCTATGCCGAGGCGGTCCGCTTTACCTGGGGCAACACCCTGAACCCGCGCGGCACTATTGCCGTGCATGCCACCCTGGCGCGCGGCGTCAAGCTGCATACCCAGTACCTGGCCCTCAAGCTCAAGGATGCCGTGGTCGACCATTGCCGCGAGCACTTTGGCGTGCGTCCCGATGTCGATACCTCCATGCCGGACGTGGCCCTGCAGGTGCATGCCCAGCCTGGCAGCTTCGTGGTCAGCCTGGACCTGGCCGGCGACGCCCTGCACAAGCGCGGCTACCGCGTCGCCATGACCGAGGCGCCGCTGAAGGAGTCCCTGGCCGCGGCATTGCTGCTGCAGGCGGGCTGGCCCGGCGACTTCAGCGCCCTGGTCGATCCCATGTGCGGTTCCGGCACCTTCCTGGTGGAAGCGGCGTGGATGGCGGCGGACATCGCGCCGGGCATCCTGCGTGACTACTACGGCTTCTTCGGCTGGAAGAAGCACGACGCCGCGCTGTGGATGCGCGTGCGCGAGGAAGCGCGCCTGCGCCGCGAGGCCGGGCTGAAAAAGGAGCTGCCGAAGTTGTTCGGCTTTGACGCCGACAGTGACGCCCTCGATGCCTCGCGCAAGAATGCGCAGCGCGCCGGCGTCGCCGCCCTCGTCGCGCTCGAGCAGCGCGAGCTGCACGCGCTGCCGCGCCCTGCCGGCGTGGCGGGCCGTGGCCTGCTCATCACCAATCCCCCCTATGGCGAGCGCCTGGGCGAGGAGAAGACCACCCGCGAGCTGTATCGCGCCCTCGGGCGTATCAGTGCCCAGAAGCTGTCCGGCTGGCAGGCCTGCGTGCTGGGTGCTGACGTGCAGCATGTGGATGCGCTGGGCTTTGCGCATCGCGCCACCGAGCGCCTGCACAACGGCGCCCTGACGGTCTATGCGCGCCACGGCGACATTCCGGCGGCGCCGGCCACGGGCGTCGTGCGCTTCGAGGAAGCGCCGGGAGAGATTCCCGAAGAGGCGCAGGCCTTTGCCAACCGCCTGCGCAAGAATCTCAAACAGGCGCAAAAGCAGGCGCAGGCAGAAGAGGTGCATTGCTACCGTGTCTACGACGCCGACATGCCCGAGTTCAACCTGGCCGTCGACGTCTACGAGGGCCAGTTGCATGTGCAGGAATACGCGCCGCCCAAGACCGTGGACCCGGAGAAGGCCGAGGCGCGCTTCAAGCTCGCACTGCTGGCCATCCGCCATGTGTTCGGGCTGCGCCGCGAGAACGTGTTCATCAAGGTGCGCTCGCGCCAGAAGGGCAAGCAGCAGTACGAGAAGCAGAGCAGCGTGGGCCGCTTCTTCGAGGTGCGCGATGGCGCGGCCTGGGTGCTGGTCAACCTCACCGACTACCTCGACACCGGCCTCTTCCTGGATCACCGTCCGCTGCGCCAGCGCCTGGGGCGCGAGGCCGCCGGCAAGCATTTCCTGAATCTCTATGCCTATACCGGCGTCGCCAGCGTGCATGCCGCCCTGGGCGGTGCCGCCTCGACCACCACGGTGGACCTGTCGCCCACTTACCTGAACTGGGCGCAGCGTAATTTCGCGCTGAACGGGCTGGCGGAAGGCCGCCACCACTTCGAGCAGGCCGACTGCATGGCCTGGCTGCGCGACTGCCAGCACGAATTCGACCTGGTCTTCATTGATCCGCCCACCTTCTCCAACTCCAAGCGCACGCCGGACGTGTTCGATGTGCAGCAGGATCATGTCGAGCTTATCTGGCTGGCCATGCGCGCGCTGCGGCCGGGCGGCACCGTCTATTTCTCCAACAACTTCCGCAAGTTCAAGCTGGACATGGATGCGCTGTCCGAGTTTGCCATCGAGGACATCTCGCCGCGCACCATCGGTTTTGATTTTGCGCGCAACCCCAATATCCATCGCTGCTGGAAGATCACGCGCCGGGGCGAAGGGTGAGCGAGGGGCGACAGCCAGCGGCCGAGGGGAGGAATATGGCGGGTGAGGGCGGGGCGGAAGCAGGCGATGGGGCGTTGACGCCGGGGCTCGTGCTGTATGGAACGACCGGCTGCCACCTCTGCGACCAGGCCGAGACCCTGCTGAGGACGGCGGCGGGTGCGCGCGCCCTGCAGTGGCGCCATGTCGACATTGCGCTCGACGAGGCCCTGGTCGCCCGCTACGGCACTCGTATCCCGGTGCTGCTGACGGCGGACGGCCAGGAAATGGGCTGGCCCTTCTCCCTGCTCGATATCCTGCGTCTCACCTGAGGCATCCTCCGCCTCGCCCGACCTCGTATCGTCATTACCCCGCAAGCGGGAATCCCCCGGCCGTATTCATTCAAGCCGGAACAGCCGCTTGGCGTTGGCGGTGGTCTGCGCCGCCAGCGTCTCGACATCCTCGCCGCGCAGGCGCGCTACCGTTACCGCAATATGCGGCAGGAAGGCGGGCTCGTTGCGCCGGTCCTTCGGCTTCCGCGGCAGGTCGCGTGGCAGCAGCCAGGGCCCGTCCGTTTCCAGCAGGAGCCGGTCCGTCGGGACTTCCTTTACCAGCGCCGCCAGCTCCTGGCCCCTGCGCTCATCGCACACCCAGCCGGTAATCCCGATATGCAGCCCCAGGTCGAGGTAGCCCAACAACGCCTCGCGCGTACCGGTGAAGCAGTGCAGCACACCGCCCGACCAGCTGTCGCGGGTGGCGCGCAGGATGGCCAGTTGACGCTCGCTGGCGTCGCGTTCATGCAGGAAAAGCGGCAGGCCGCTGTCCCCGGCCAGGCCGATCTGCCATTCGAAGGCCCGCTCCTGGTCCGCGGCGGGCGAGAACATGCGGTTGAAGTCCAGGCCGGTCTCGCCGACCGCGACCACGCCAGGCTCCCGCAGGAGGGCGCGCAGCTGATCCAGGCCGGCTTCATCCAGTTGCGCGGCATCGTGCGGATGCACCCCCACGGTGGCCCGGCAGTGCGGGGCATGGGCCTGCGCCAGGCGTACCACAGTGGCACTCTCGGCCACACTGGTCCCGGTGAGGATGAGGTGGTCGACGCCGGCGGCCAAGGCGCGGGCAATGACCTCCGGGCGGTCGCGATCATAGCGGTCGGAGCTGAGGTTAAGGCCGATGTCGACAAGCATGGGGAGATCCTGAGGGCGGCAGGCGGGGGAGGTTGCCGCAATCGCGGCGCCGCGACCAGCCCCGGTGCAGCCTCGCGGCCAGGGCGGGCCACCGTCGCCTGCGCCTGGGCAGGCTGCGCGCAGGCGAGGCGGCTGTCGCAGCAGAGCGGGTCTTTGCAGCGCCCGCAGGGGATGCATTTCTCGATGCGGCACGGCGGGTGGCCGGCGGAGGCTCGGCAAGCCCGGGGGCCGGCGCGCCGGGGAAGCGTGGGAGCACACCGGGGCAGCACCGATAGCGGAACGTGGGTGGGCTCCGGGCTCCAGGTTGGCTCCGGGTGGGCCAGGCGGTTGGGAGGGGGCTAAGGGACTCAAGTCCGACCTGAGGGGTCAGTTTGGGCCATTCGGGAGAATTTCTGACTGGGAAAGGGGAAATTGTCAACAATTGGATCTCTGAATACGTTGACAGCCCTAAAAGTGGGGGTTAAGTTTTCTCACCTCCACGGATTGTCGACAAAACGTCTATGTCTTCAACCGCTCTACCTAATGCCACCGTAGCGGACGCCGACCCGGCGCCCGAGGCGCTGACGCTGGCCGACCGGGTCTTCCACGAGATCCAGAGCGCCATTGTCAAAGGCGAGCTCCAGCCTGGCGCCAAGATGTCCGAGGCCGAGCTGGCCGCCCGCTATGGCGTGTCCCGCGGCCCCTTACGGGAGGCGCTGAGGCGACTGGAAGGCCGCAAGCTGCTGACCCGCATCCCGCATGTGGGCGTACGCGTCGTCTCGCTGTCCTTCCCCGAGCTGATCCATATCTATCAAGTGCGCGAAGCACTGGAAGGCCTGGCCGCACGGCAGGCCGCCGAGCACATGAGCGCCGAGGAAGTGCAGGGCCTGAAGGCGCTGCTGGCCGAGCACGAGAAGCAGGCCGAGTTGCAGCAGGGCCGCGCCTACTACCAGGAAGAGGGCGACTTCGACTTCCACTACCGCATCGTGCAGGGCAGCCGCAATGAAGTCCTGAGCCAGATGCTCTGCGGCGAGCTCTACCACCGCGTCCGTCTCTACCGCTACCAGTTTTCCGTGACCGAGGGCCGTCCGCAGAAGGCCTTCGGCGAGCACCACCGCATCATCGAGGCCATCGAGGCCCGCGACGGCGAAATGGCCGAGATCCTGATGCGCCGCCACATCGGTTCGGCGCGCAAGAACATCGAGGCGCATTTTCGCGACCATATCGCCCAGGCCCCGGACGCATCCGCCCACGAGGCGGCCGCGGCGCGGGGCAAGGGCAGGGGTAACCGCCCCGCCATCCAACGAGGAGAAGACAATGAGTGACAAGCTGACCGCCGGCGCCCGTTTCCGCAAGGCGATTGCCGAAGAGAAGCCCTTGCAGGTAATGGGCACCGTCAATGCCTATGCCGCCATGATGGCCACCCAGGTGGGCTACCGCGCCATCTACCTGTCCGGCGCCGGCGTGGCCAACTACTCCTACGGCCTGCCCGACCTTGGCATCACCTCGCTGGATGACGTGCTCATCGACGTGCGCCGCATCACCGCCGCCGTCGATACCCCGCTGCTGGTGGACATCGATACCGGCTGGGGCGGCGCCTTCAACATCGGCCGCACCATCAAGGAAATGACCAAGGCCGGCGCCGCCGCCGTGCATATCGAGGACCAGGTCGCGCAGAAGCGCTGCGGCCATCGTCCCAACAAGGAGATCGTCGCCATCGACGAGATGGTTGACCGCGTCAAGGCCGCCGTCGACGCCAAGACCGACGACAGCTTCGTGGTCATGGCCCGCACTGACTCCCTGCAGAAGGAAGGCCTCAACGGCGTCATCGACCGCATCAGCGCCTATGTCGAAGCCGGTGCCGACGCCATCTTCGCCGAGGCCATGACCGACATCACCATGTACCGCAAGGTCTGTGACGCCGTGAACGTGCCGGTGCTGGCCAACATCACCGAGTTCGGCGACACCCCCTACTACACCACGACGGAGCTGGGCGAGCAGGGCATTGCGATGGTGCTGTACCCGCTGTCCGCCACCCGCGCCATGCAGAAGGCCGCCCTGGCCGTATACGAGGCGGTGCGCAAGGAAGGCACCCAGGTGAACGTCCTGGACAGCATGCAGAAGCGCAAGGAACTCTACGAGTTCCTGAACTACCACAGCTACGAAGACAAGATCGACAATCTCTTCGCCAGCAAGAAATAGAGGTTTGCTCCCTCCCCCCTGGCGGGGGAGGGCCGGGGAGAGGGGGAGGGTGCCGAAGCTGCCGCCCCTCTCCCCAACCCCGCTGCGCGCCCCGGCCGCCCGCCTGCAGGCGGACGGCGCTCCGGTCGGCCGAAGCAGTGCTTCGGCTTATCGCCCTTCGCCCCACAAGGGGAGAGGGAGAATGAGATCAGTGCAGCTTGCCATCAGGCTGCTTACAA
>JAZKHS010000003.1:31284-49705 GCA_040385265.1 Pseudomonadota bacterium
AACGATTGCCAGTAGAAGGAGCATGACCATGTCCGAATCCACCGCCACCGGCTTCAAGCCCAAGAAGTCCGTTGCCCTGTCCGGCACCGCCGCCGGCAACACCGCCCTCTGCACCGTCGGCCGCACCGGCAACGACCTGGCCTACCGCGGCTATGACATCCTGGATGTGGCCACCACCTGCGAGTTCGAGGAAATCGCCCACTTGCTGGTGCACGGCAAGCTGCCCAACACCGCCGAACTCGCCGCCTACAAGGCCAAGCTCAAGGCGCTGCGCGGCCTGCCCGCCGCCCTCATGACCGCCCTCGAACAGCTGCCGCCGTCCGCCCACCCCATGGACGTGATGCGCACTGGCGTGTCCGTGCTGGGCTGCCTGTCGCCCGAGAAGGACGACCACAACCATCCGGGCGCGCGTGACATTGCCGACAAGCTGATGGCCTCGCTGGGCTCCATGCTGCTGTACTGGTACCACTACAGCCACAACGGCAAGTGCATCGACGTCGAGACCGACGACGACTCCATCGGCGGTCACTTCCTGCACCTGCTGCACGGCGAGGCGCCGCGCGAGTCCTGGGTGCGCGCCATGCACACCTCGCTCATCCTCTACGCCGAGCATGAATTCAACGCCTCTACCTTTACCTCGCGCGTGATCGCCGGCACCGGCTCCGACATGCACTCGGCCATCGCCGGCGGCATCGGCGCCCTGCGCGGTCCCAAGCACGGCGGCGCCAACGAAGTGGCCTTCGAGATCCAGAAGCGCTACGACAATCCGGACGAGGCGGAAGCGGACATCCGCGAGCGCGTGGGCCGCAAGGAAGTCATCATCGGCTTCGGCCACCCGGTGTACACCGTGAGCGATCCCCGCAACGTGGTGATCAAGAAGGTGGCGCAGGAGCTGTCGCAGGAACAGGGCAACACCAAGATGTACGACATCGCCGAGCGTCTTGAGAGCACCATGTGGGAAATCAAGAAGATGTTCCCCAACCTCGACTGGTTCAGCGCTGTCAGCTACCACATGATGGGCATTCCCACCGCCATGTTCACGCCGCTGTTCGTGATCGCCCGCACCTCCGGCTGGTCCTCGCACGTGATCGAGCAGCGCATCGACGGCAAGATCATCCGCCCGAGCGCCAACTACACCGGTCCCGAGGACCAGAAGTTCGTTCCGCTGAAGGACCGCAAGTAATCGCTCTGCTCCCTCTCCCCCTGTGGCGACCGTAGGAAGTCCCGCGGGAGGAGGGCCGGGGAGAGGGGATCGACAGCGCCTCGTAGCAGGCGCCCCGGAATTTTTCGAGACTGAATGAAATGAACAGCCAATTCCGCAAGAACCTGCCCGGCACCGCGCTCGACTACTTCGACGCCCGTGCCGCGGTGGAAGCCCTGAAGCCGGGCGCCTGGGCCGGCCTGCCGTACACCGCCCGCGTGCACGCCGAGAACATCGTGCGCAAGGCCGATCCGGCCATCATCAACGACTGCCTGCTGCAGCTCATTGAGCGCAAGCGCGAGCGCGACTTCCCCTGGTTCCCGGCGCGCGTGGTCTGCCACGACATCCTGGGCCAGACTGCGCTGGTCGATCTCGCCGGCCTGCGCGACGCCATCGCCGACCAGGGCGGCGACCCCGCCAAGGTCAATCCCGTGGTGCCGGTACAGCTCATCGTCGACCACTCGCTGGCCGTGGAATGCGGCGGTTTCGATCCGGACGCCTTCCAGAAGAACCGCGACATCGAAGACCGCCGCAACGAAGACCGCTTCCACTTCATCAACTGGACCAAGACCGCCTTCGACAACGTCGATGTGATCCCGGCCGGCAACGGCATCATGCACCAGATCAACCTGGAGAAGATGTCGCCGGTCATCCAGAGCCAGCAGGGCGTCGCCTTCCCCGACACCTGCGTCGGCACCGACTCGCACACCCCGCATGTCGATGCGCTGGGCGTGATCGCCGTCGGCGTAGGTGGCCTCGAAGCCGAGAACGTCATGCTCGGCCGCGCGTCGTGGATGCGCACTCCCGACATGGTCGGCGTCGAGCTGTCCGGCAGGCGTCAGCCCGGCATCACCGCCACCGACATCGTGCTCGCCCTGACCGAATTCCTGCGCAAGGAAAAGGTGGTCGGCGCCTACCTGGAGTTCTACGGCGAGGGCGTGCCCGGCCTGACCATCGGCGACCGCGCCACCATCTCCAACATGGCCCCGGAGTACGGCGCCACCGCGGCCATGTTCGCCATCGACGAACAGACGCTGACCTATTTGCGCTTGACCGGTCGTAGCGACGAGCAGGTCGCGCTGGTCGAGACGTATGCCAAAGAAGCCGGCCTCTGGTCGGATACGCTGGCCAAGGCTGAATACGAGCGCGTGCTGCGTTTTGATCTCTCGAGCGTGGTGCGCAACATGGCCGGCCCATCCAACCCGCACAAGCGTCTACCGGTGTCGGATCTGGCCTCGCGCGGCATCGCCGGCAACCTGGCCGCCGCGCGCGCCCAGGAAGCGGAAGGCCTGATGCCGGATGGCGCGGTCATCATCGCCGCCATCACCAGCTGCACCAACACCTCCAACCCGCGCAACGTGATTGCCGCCGGCCTGATCGCGCGCAATGCCCGCCGTCTCGGTCTGCTGCGCAAGCCGTGGGTGAAGTCGTCGCTGGCGCCGGGCTCCAAGGTCGTTGAGCTGTACCTGAAGGAAGCCGGTCTGCTGGAAGATCTGGAAGCGCTGGGCTTCGGCATCGTCGCGTTTGCCTGCACGACCTGCAACGGCATGTCGGGCGCGCTCGATCCGGTGATCCAGCAGGAAATCATCGACCGTGACCTCTATGCCACCGCGGTGCTGTCGGGCAACCGCAACTTCGACGGTCGCATCCACCCCTATGCCAAGCAGGCATTCCTGGCCTCGCCGCCGCTGGTCGTGGCCTATGCCATCGCCGGCACCATCCGCTTCGACATCGAGCAGGATGTGCTGGCAGTCGTTGACGGCAAGGAAATCCGCCTCAAGGACATCTGGCCGTCGGACGAAGAGATCGATGCCATCGTCGCGCGCTCGGTGAAGCCGTCGCAGTTCAACCAGATCTACATTCCGATGTTCGAGAAGCAGGATGCCGAGAAGTCCGTGTCGCCGCTGTACGACTGGCGCGAGATGAGCACCTACATCCGCCGCCCGCCGTACTGGGAAGGCGCGCTGGCCGGCGAGCGCACGCTCAAGGGCATGCGTCCGCTGGCTGTACTGCCGGACAACATCACCACCGATCATCTGTCGCCGTCGAACGCGATCCAGATGAATTCGGCAGCGGGCGAGTACCTGCACAAGATGGGCGTGCCGGAAGAGGACTTCAATTCCTACGCCACTCATCGCGGCGATCACCTGACCACGCAGCGCGCCACTTTCGCCAACAAGGAGCTGGTCAACGAGATGGCCGTGGTCGATGGCCAGGTCAAGAAGGGCTCGCTGGCGCGCGTGGAGCCGGAAGGCAAGGTCATGCGCATGTGGGAAGCCATCGAAACCTATATGGACCGCAAGCAGCCGCTGATCATCATCGCCGGCGCCGACTACGGCCAGGGCTCGTCGCGCGACTGGGCGGCCAAGGGCGTGCGCCTGGCCGGCGTCGAGGCCATCGTGGCCGAAGGCTTCGAGCGCATCCACCGCACCAACCTGATCGGCATGGGCGTGCTTCCGCTGGAGTTCAAGGCGGGCACCAGCCGCCTGACCCTGGGCCTCGACGGCACCGAAACTTATGACGTCGAAGGCAAGCTCACGCCGCGCGCGAACCTGACGCTGGTCATCCACCGCAAGAGCGGCGAGACCGTGAAGGTGCCCGTGACCTGCCGCCTGGATTCCGATGAGGAAGTGTCCGTGTACGAGGCGGGAGGCGTGCTGCAGCGCTTTGCCAAGGACTTCCTCGAAGGAGCGAAGGCTTGATGCTCGATGCCGTGAATGGCTTCATCCTGCGCTACATCAAGGCACTTGAGATGGTCGGGGTGGTCATGCGGATCTTCAGCTTCGGCCTGGTGAGCTGGCTGGGGCCGGCAAGCCCCTTCCTGTTTGTCTGGATATTCAATAGCGCTGACGCCATCCTGCTTACCTGGTGTGCGGCGCTTCGCAAGGATGCCGCCTACACGCTGCTCAACGCATTCTGGATACTAATCGGCATCATCGGCATAGGCAGGGCGGCTGGCTGGCTGAGCTAGGCAGCCCCCTTTTTTTCAGGAAGCGACCATGACAAACAGTCCCCAGATCAAGATTTCCGCCACCTATATCCGTGGCGGCACCAGCAAGGGCGTGTTCTTCCGCCTACAGGACCTGCCCGAGCGCTGCCAACATCCCGGCCCGGCCCGCGACAAGCTCTTCATGCGAGTGATCGGCAGCCCCGATCCCTATGCCGCACACATTGATGGCATGGGCGGCGCCACTTCCAGCACCAGCAAATGCGTGATCCTGTCGAAGGCCTCGGTGCCTGATCACGACGTCGATTACCTTTACGGCCAGGTTTCCATCGACAAGGCCTTCGTGGACTGGAGCGGCAACTGCGGCAACCTGTCCACCGCCGCCGGCGCCTTCGCCATCCACGCCGGTCTGGTCGACCCGTCGCGAATTCCGGACAACGGCGTGTGCGTGGTGCGCATCTGGCAGGCCAATATTCGCAAGACCATCATCGCCCACGTGCCCGTGACCAGCGGCCAGGTGCAGGAAACCGGTGACTTCGAGCTGGACGGCGTGACCTTCCCGGCCGCCGAAATCGTGCTGGAGTTCGTTGATCCGTCCGATGAGGGTGAGGGCAGCTCCCTGTTCCCCACCGGCCACCTGGTCGACGACCTGGAGGTGCCCGGCCTCGGTACCCTCAAGGCGACCATGATCACGGCCGGCATCCCCACCGTGTTCGTGAACGCCGCCGACATCGGCTGTAGCGGCTCCGAGCTACGCGAGACCGTCAACAGCGACCCCGTCGCCCTGGCCAAGTTCGAGGCCATCCGTGTGGCCGGCGCCCTGCGCATGGGCCTGATCAAGACGCCGGAGGAGGCAGCCACCCGCCAGCACACTCCCAAGATCGCCTTTGTGGCCCCGGCCACGGACTACAAGGCCTCCAGCGGCAAGTTGATCAAGGCCGACGACGTGGACCTGTTGGTGCGCGCCCTGTCCATGGGCAAGTTGCACCACGCCATGATGGGTACTTGCGCCGTGGCCATCGGCACCGCCGCCGCCATCCCCGGCACCCTGGTCAACCAGGCGGCCGGGGGAGGGGAGCGCAGTGCCGTGCGATTTGGTCATCCCTCCGGCACCTTGCGCGTGGGTGCCGCCGCCAGCCTGGTCAATGGCGAGTGGACGGTGACCAAGGCCATCATGAGCCGCAGTGCGCGGGTGCTGATGGAAGGCTGGGTGAGGGTGCCGGGCGACGCGTTCTGAGGCTTTTTTCCCTGCCCGGGAGAGATTCTGTCCCGAATCCTCCCCTGGTGACCGGGACATCGGGACATCGGGACATCGGGACATCGGGACATCGGGACATCGGGAGGGGCCGCCGAGGCCTCTCACAGTAATGCCGGGACGGGAGCTGCAGGGCTTGGCAGAGGCCTTGCGGGACCAGGAGGCGAGGGAGGCGGAGGGAGCATTTGTCCGCCCTTCGTCCGGCCCCAATTGTATTGATTTAGTTAAAAAAAGCAGATATGACCGGTCGGTCATATTTATCCCTTGAGTCTGGCCCGGAGCCGGGCCTATAAAGCCTTCAACAAGATAGGAGTGGTCCTTTGAGGGTGTGGGTAGTCACTACCCCCTCCACTGCCGCTTCCCAAAACAATAAGACAGCCAAGGGAAAATTAAAAAAACCCCTTTGGAGTCCGCATGATCAGTCGCATGTTCCACCTGCAGCGGTTTGAGAAAGCCGGCAGCTATTTCCGGCGCATGGCCGGCATTGCGGCCGTCGTGCCCGCCTGCCTGTTCTCCGCTAACCTGGCCCACGCCCTGCAGGAAATGGGGGATGACGCCATGGGGCATGTCACCGGCGAGGGCATCGCCATTGTTCTCAGCGACATCTCGCTGACCATGAGCCCGACCAGCTACGTCGAACTCACCGGCACCAATGTCGTCGCCACCAACCTTTCTTATCTGCGTGGTGACCTGCGCTGGTACGGCCTTTCCTACACTGGGGCCGACGGTTCCTCCGGACAGGCCTGGAGCGGCGTGTGCACCAGCGGCATCATGGATCTGGGTTGCCCGATCGGCGGCACCATCGCCAACCTGGCGCCGCACGACAACCCCTTGCTGCTGCGCGCTTTTGACTACACCGGCACGCTGTTCAACGGCACCACCAACCAGAACCGCACCGTCCTTGACCTGATCTTCCCCACCGAGCACGAAAACTACCGCTTTGCGTTCTGGGGTGAAATGAACGTCGGGACCGGCACCACACGCCGCGGCGCCACGCTCGGTACCGCCGGCCCCAGCACCATCGGCGACGGTACAAACAAGATTCAGGTCCAGAACGTCTGGAACAATATCAACCAGGGCGGCACCGTGGTGCGCCTGTTCCAGCACTCTGACCCGGCGGACCCCACGCTGGGCATCCAGTACATCAACTATTTCAGTGCCGATATCCGCATGAGCGTGAACCAGACGCTCTTCAGCCCGGATGCCCTGGGCCAGACCCCGGAGTTCGACGACACCGAAGGCCTGTACATCGGCGACTACCGTATCTTCCTGCCGGTCGGCCAGTTGCACTACCAGTCCCTGATCCTGGATGACGTACCGTCGCGCAGCGGCGACTTCCGCCTCATGTTGACCCAGTTGCCGGACATTGCCTCCATTTACAACGACCACTACGGTCGCACCTTCGCCGATGACAGCACGGGCGGCTTTGATCGCACCAAGTACAATACTCGCGGCACTTACAACAATACCCACGGCTGGATCCGCATGGGCGACTGGGCGCCGACCCAGGACACCAATGTGCGTACC
Source organism: Pseudomonadota bacterium (assembly GCA_040385265.1). Taxonomy (GTDB): domain Bacteria; phylum Pseudomonadota; class Gammaproteobacteria; order Pseudomonadales; family Moraxellaceae; genus UBA2031. The sequence goes on from JAZKHS010000003.1 coordinate 38,215, forward strand.
GTGCCCGGCTTCAATACCACCAATGCGCCCATCAGTGGCAGCTTCACCGAGGTGGCCGGCTGTATTGCCGACCGTCCGGGTTGCGTCAAGAACGGCGGTGCCGACACCAACGACGGCATCTTCTTCGTGGCGGCACCCGGCGAATCCTTTACCGTCTACAACGTGTCCCCCAACTATATGTGGGATGGCAATGTGGACGCTGACATGAACAGCAATCTCATCGGTGGCGGCGCCAGCGGCGGTACCAATGTCCGCTCCGTCATCAACCTGGGCGACTCGCGTATCGAGGGCCTGATGATCCATGCCATGACCCTGAAGACGCTGGGGGCCGGAGGCTGATGATGAAGTCCTTGTTCTGCCTTGCTTTTGCCGCCCTGTTGGCGCCGGCGTCCGCCCTCGCCCTGGAGGCGATGTCGGATGGCGACCTCTCGCAGCAATCCGGCCAGGAAGGCATCGCCATGTTTGCCGAGCTTCGCATCAATGCCGATACCAACGGCCAGCCGCTGACCTCGCCTTCCCTGGCGGCGAACCCGACGGCCTTCGGTACTTGCGGCAGCCTGACCAGCTTTTCCTCGACCGGTTGCCGCCTGGCGCTGAAGTTTGCCAATCGCAACGATAATGGCGGCGAATGGCTGGTGGCCAAGAATTTCTACGGCACCATCAAGATCCCGCTGATGTATATCGGGGCAGGCAAGACGCCACTGGCGCCCACCGCCTACGAGGACCTCAACCGCTTCAAGGACGAGAACGGTCAACCGCTGCTGGCCAGTCCGCATGGCATTGCCGCCTTGCAGGTGGAATTTCCCGAAGAAATCGAGATCTGGAACCTCACCATTGGCGGCCTCAGCGTTGAATACGGCGCGACCGGCTACCTCAACGATGCCAAGCCGATTGTCGCCGGCATCAAGATCAGCAACAGCATTCCGAATACGCCCGCCCTGATTTCGGCGCAGGGCCGCATGTCGATTTACGGTTTCTAAAGCAGGCAGCCCCTCATGACCCTCATAACAACAAGAATGATCGTGAAGCGCCTGGCGGGTCTTGCCGTGACGGTCACGCTGGCCCTTCCGGTGGCGGCGGCTGCCCTGCAGGAGATGGGTGACAAGGACCTGGATGCCGTGGTCGGACAGGCCCTGATCGTCTCGGACAAGCTGGCCGGCGTGAGCGGCAGCGGCCATACCTTCTATCGCATGATGCTGGACGCCGAGCTTGGCCTGAATGCCAACATCGACCGGCTGCAGTTGGGCTGTGGTGGTTACAACGAAGCCGTGGTCGGCAATGCCTGCGACCTGGACTTTGACTATGTGCAGTTGCTGGGCCGTACCGCCACCGGCGGCCAGTCCGGCGCTCCGGGCTCCGCCGGCCCGGCCGACAGCATGTTCAAGCTGACCCGTCCCTACTTCGAGTTCGCCATCAAGAACGATGGCGACCCCACCCGGCGCGAACTGGTGGGTCTGAAGATCGGCTCCCAGTTCGTGGACGGCTATTTCGCCATCGGCCGCTATATTTCGCCGAATGCCTCGGCTACTGATTCTTGTACCTCGGCCACCGAGGGCGCCGGCGCCCTGGCCTGCCATATGGGCCTGAACCGCCTGTCGGGTTATATCGGCGCGCAGATGTCGGGTAATGCCTACGGCTGTTTTGCCCTTTTTGGTGGCTGTTCACTGAACCCCAACCTGGCGGCGCAGGATCGTATCGCCAGCTTCAATCAGTTTGTGCAGCTCTGGGGCACGCGCATGAACCGCATCCAGACCGAGCTCAGCGCGACCTCCAACTCTGACGTTACTTTAGGGCTCGAGCTGACGGTTACCGCCAACGTCAATGAAAGCCTGCGCTTTATGCACGGCTTCCAGCTTGACCCAAATAGCGCGCGTTACGCGGCGGATGACTTTTTCCTGTCCTTCCAGCGCGAAGCTGTCCGCTACCCGACCTTCAATAAAAGTAGTACCCACTCCAATGCGGCCAACCCGGGCTGGTGGATGAACGTTCCGGAGGCCCAACTGGAAGGTCTTACCACGTATAACGTGCAGTCTGACGGCTCCGCCCTCTTTCTCGCCCTGTCGCTCGAGGACGTTGACCTTGGCCAGCGTCATCCGGACAACTGCCTGGGTAGCCTGTCTTTCTGCTGAGCGAATGCCGGGTCCGACGTCAGCCCTGCCGGCGGTGGACAAGAGAGGTAAGGGGGAGTGGCACTGGACCCGTTTGCAGTAAATCCCGCCTGCCGTGTCCGTCAGGAGGCGCTGTTTGACGGCCATCACTGCCTGGTGGTGGATGACTTCCTGCTTCGTCCCGATCTCGCCAGGGCGTTCGCCGTCCACCAGGCGCCGGCTTTCCGTTTCCACTCCACCGATAATTATCCGGGGCCCGAGTTGCGACTGGAGCAGGGCGTGTGGGCGCCGGTCCTGCACTGGTGGAAGCAGGAAGGGCGGCACCCGTTTCGTGCTTCCCGTGTTGTGACGGTGGCGCATGGTCGGCTCTCGATGGTTACTTTGCCGCCTGAGCGCTTGCGTTTCAGTCAGCGGCTCTGCCACACCGACTCTCCTCCTCCCGGAGGAGTGGATGCCGCAGCCAAGTTTGCAGGGGTGCTGTATCTGTTTGCCGATAAGGAGTTGGGCGGAACCAGCTTTTACTCGGCAGAACCAGGGTTTGACCGGGGCATCCTGCTGCGTGAGGTCAAGGAATCTGGCGAAGAAGCACTGGTGGCCCGCTATGAGTTTTTTCGTCGCCCTCCCGCCTACCTGACAACGTCCTGCGAATTCTATCGCTTGCGGCATGTGGTGGCGCCCGCCTACAACCGTGCAGTTTTTTATCGGGGTGACCTGTATCACTCCGGTCACATAGTGCATCCTGAAAAGCTGAGTCAGGATATTCGTCTTGGACGACTGACAGCCAATTTCTTCTTAACGGCAGCGGCGCAATACGGGTGAGCAGCATGCAACAAGAGCCACGCTCTGTTCTGGTCGTCGGGGGAGGGACAGCGGGTTGGCTGGCAGCCTCCTATCTCGCAGCGACGGTGGGCAAGACGCGCGGGGTGACCATCACGCTGGTCGAGTCGCCGGATATCGGCGTGATCGGAGTGGGGGAGGCGACCATTCCCACCCTCCGGCGCACCATCAGTGAGCTTGGCATTCCCGAGGACGAGTTCCTGAAAGGGGTGAATGGCGCGGTCAAGCAGGCCATCCGCTTCCAGGATTGGGCGCGGGATCCTGCCCAGGGGCGGACCCACTTCTATCATCCCTTCCACAAGGCCTCCGAGGCCGACATCCACGCCGCCACCCAATACCTCTATTTCAATCCCGACGCGCCGCTGGACGCCTATGCCAGCCTGGCCACGGCGCAGACGCTGGCCTGCGAGTCCAACAAGGCCCCCCATGCCGACGACTCCAAGCAGGGCTTCATCTACGCCTACCACATTGATGCGATTCTCTTCGGGCGCTTTCTCCGTTCCCGCTTCGAGGGCAAGGGGGTTACCCGGGTCGAGGGCGAGGTCCGCCAGGTTTCAAGAGGCGCGGACGGCGATATCGAGGCCGTGATACTGGGCTCCGGGCAGCGACTGGAGGCCGATCTCTATGTGGATTGCTCGGGATTCCGCGGCCTGTTGATCAATGGCGCCCTCGATGTGCCCTTCCAGTCCTTCCGGGACTGGCTGCCCTGTGATCGCGCGGTCGCCATCTCGGTGCCCTACCTGCCCGGGGAGAGGATCCGGCCGTACACGGTTTCCACAGCGCAAAAGGCGGGCTGGATCTGGGACATCAACCTGGCGAGCCGGCGCGGGGTGGGGCATGTCTTCTCCACGGCCCATATGTCCGATGACCAGGCGGTGGAGGGCTTGCGGGCCTATCTGGGCCGGTCCTGGCCGCAGGGCGGGGAGCCCCGGTTCATCCAGATGCGGGTGGGGCGCAACCAGCGCCTGTGGGAGCGGAACTGCGTGGCCATCGGCCTGGCGGGCGGCTTCGTCGAGCCCCTGGAGTCGACCGGGATCTACCTGATCGAGAGCGGGGTCCGCTATCTCATTGACTACTGGCCGACCTCCGGCCCCAGCGAGGCAGCGCGCTGGGGCTATAACCGGCTCATGGCGGACGCCTATGACGAGGTGGTCCAGTTTGTCCTGATGCACTACGTCACCAGTGGTCGTCGTGACAGTGACTTCTGGCGGGACATCACCCGTCCGCGGCCGCTACCGGGGGACCTGCACCTGCATCTCGAGGCCTGGCGCCACAAATACCCCTCCCTTTATGACGCAAAGTCCATGAGCGGTAGCGTCTTTGGCTACGAAAGCTATATCGCCATCCTGGCCGGCATGGGCTGGTTCAAGGGAATTCCCTCTCCTTTTGTCATGCCCGACGAGGCCGGCCTGCGCCGCCACCTGTTGCAGCGCCGCCTGGCCCTCGAGGCCCAGGTCGGCAGCCTGCCGTCGCGGAATGGCTGGCAAGGATCAACGGCAGGCCGGGCTGACGTCCCCCGGTCGTCTCCCCTTGCCTCCGGACAGCGCTCCCCTTAGCATGAGGGAGAATTGGCGTTGGAGTGCCCGCCGGGTCCCGATGCCTTAAAACAAGAATAATCAGCGAGGTGCGCCATGGCCGCGGATCGCAACAAGCCTGTCACAGTCCCCCCCGGAACGCGCAAGTCCGGAGCCCGTCGTCTGGTGCTGGAGCCCCGGGTGCTGTTCGATGCCGCCATCGCCGAGACCGTGGCGGTCGCCAGTGGTGTGGACGCCACGGCAGACGCCGGCTCCGCTTCGGCGGACCTGCTCACGGCCATTGCCGATATTCCCGCCGCTGGCGCTTCCATTACCGAGGTCGTGTTCATCGACAGCCGGGTGGAGGGCGCTTCCGCGCTGGCGCAGCAGATGCAGGCCAGCAATCGCAGCGTATTCATCCTTGACGATGCCTCGAGCGGTCTTGAGCAGATGAGCCGTCTGCTGTCCCCGTATGACAATCTTTCCGGCATCCATATTGTTTCCCATGGCAGTGACGGCGCGCTCCTGCTGGGATCCGGCCAGGTCTCCAGCGCCACGCTGCTGGCCGAGTCCGGCAAGGTTGCCTCCTTGGGCGCTGCGCTGTCGGAGCAGGGCGACATCCTGCTCTACGGTTGCGATATCGCGAGCACCGAGGCCGGCAAGCAGTTCGTGGCCAGGCTGGGTCAGCTGAGCGGCGCGGATGTCGCCGCCTCGGATGACACCACTGGCACAGGGGGGGATCTTGATCTGGAGTTCACCTCGGGGCCGGTGGAGCAGCAGATTGCCACGGCCTTCCAGTCCTACGGCGGCAATCTGTCGCTGGAGGCATACAACTTCGCCAACGACAACGGGGATGCCGCAGGCCACAACCTGGGCCAATTCATGGAGGGTTCCGGCGAATGGGTGGTGGTCGGAACGGATGGCGGCTCAGAGGCCAAGCTCTACAAGGTCGTCGGCTCTACCCTGACCGAGTATGACGTTGCCGCGCCGGGCACCGCCAATGGCGGTGCCACTGTGACCTGGACCGCCACCTTCGGGCAAGGCGTTGCCATCCAGGGCGATACGATGGTGATCGTGGATCCGAATGCGACCTTCACCACCGATAACGCGGGGGCAGCGCATGCCAATGGCAAGGGTGTGATCGCCATTTACCAGCTGGACAACACGATTACCTCTGGTAATCCCTGGGTTCATGTACGGACCGTCAAGATTACCAATGCGGCGGCCAATAGCGGCATCGGTCCCTGGGGCACCTACGGTTCCTACCAGTATGTGGCAGTGGATGGTAATCATATTGCCATCGGCGCTCCCAATGAAGGCAGCGGATCGGGCCGCGTGTACTGGGTGGCGGCCAATACGCAGAACGCCACGACCGGAAATTGGGACTGGGCCGCTGCCATCACCTTGGGCAAATTCGACGAGGCGACCCGGGGCGACTCCAATGATGCTCCGAGGTTTGGCGCCACGGTGGATATCGCCAAGAGCGGCCTGATCGTGGGCGCACCGGAGTGGGACCAGAACAACGACGACACCAGTGCTTTCGACTGGACGGATGACAACAACCACGGTCGTGTCTTTGTGTACCAGTGGGACGAAGGCACCACTGCCGGTCCGACCTCGGGTGATGCCTACTCGTTTGTCCTGAACGGCAACCCGGATACGGGGGGGGGGCTGGCGAAAGATGCCCATTTTGGCACGGCGGTGGCCATTGAATACAACGCGGGCCGTTATACCTTTGTAGTCGGCGCGCCGCAGGAAGACGGTGACAACGGCGAGGTCTATCTCTATCAGACAGCAGGCTCATCGTTGGGCGGATCGCGCACCGTCAGCAATCTTTTCCAGCCCTTGAACTATGATGTGGATGGCCAGTTCGGTAGTTCCGTAGCCTTGAGCCAGGCCAAGATGCTGATCGGCAGCAACAATAACAGCGATGGTACCAAGGCCAGTATCTGGTATTTCGAGGATGCCGATGGCATCTGGCCCACCATGAACACGGCAGGGCAGGGCAACCTGGCATTGACCCCCAATGCAATGGGTTACCTCACGGCGGATGAAGTGGGACGCTCGCTGGCGCTCGTGGGGGGTAATCTGGCCATTATTGGCGCCTCGATGCGGGACAATGGCGGAACCGATACCGGCAACATCCAGTTCCGTTATATCCGAACCCCGGTAGCGGTAAGTGATGCCGGTGTCGGCTTTTCCGCTACTGAGAATGGCGGGATGGTCAACCTCAATATCCTTGCCAATGATGTCTGGGGCTCCGAATCCTCGACAACTACTCCGGTCACCATCGTTTCGGGCTCCCAGAATGGGGCTGGCACATTCGTCTGGAACAACACCACGCGCAGGCTGGAATACAACCCGGGCAGCAACTTTGAATATCTGTCGGTAGGAGACTCCGCCATTGTCTCGGTCAAGTATCAGTTGACCGTCGGGTCCTGGATTAGCCAAGGGACAGTCGTCGTGTCGGTCACCGGCCAGAATGACGTGCCACAGGCCAGTGCCGCCTTGACGAATGTCACGGTGCCGCTGACCAATGAGCCTGTCGGCACTCCTGCAGGGCCGTCCACGGCGTCGACGGGTAATATCGCGATCCCGGCCAATACCTTTTTTGATATCGACCAGAACGACATCCTGACCTATACGCTGGTCAGCGTGACGCCGGTGGGCGCGGCGCCGGCGGCGCCGACGGGCTTCGTGGGCGCCGTTGGCACCGTCTATGGTAGCTACAATAACTCTACTGGCGTCAATACCGGCAACATCGCTTACAACCTGGCCGGCATGACGGCGAATACGTCGTATACCATTACGGTTCGCGCCTCTGATGGTCAGGGCGGGACCGCGACCACCAGCTTCACCTTCAACGTGGCGCGTGCCAACCAGAATCCTGAGCTGGTCGGCGCCGGCGTGCCCAACTTCACTGATGCGGTGGAAGACTCGACGTTCACCAAGAACCTGACCGGATACTTCACTGATCCGGATTCGCCTGTCAGCGCCACTTACCCGGAAGTCCTGACCTACTCGATTGTTTCGCAAACCGGTCCAGGTGCGTCCTGGTTGTCGGTCAGTTCCGGTGGCTCGTTGTCCGGTGCCGCCTCCAACGACAATGTGGGCGTGCATACCGTAGTCGTGCGCGCGACGGATATCTTCGGCAACTATATTCAGGACACCTTCACCGTCACGGTGGGCAACACCAATGATGCGCCGGTGCTGACCAACGACATCGACCGCAAGGTCGCCATTCGCGGTGAAACCTTCAGCTTCAATGTGACCTCCGGCGTGGTCTCCTGGAATGGTGCCGCGCAACCGGTCGGCGATACACTTCCTTACTTCACCGACATCGACAACTCGACGGCGGATGGTCGCTCGCCCGCGTCCGGCGACGTCATCACCTATCGCGCGTATGACGCGCTGACCGGCCAGGAGATTACCTCTACTGCCGGCAGCACCAACGCCTCCTGGCTTCGCTTCAACGGCACCAGCTTCACCGGTACGCCGGACAGCGCCCTTGGCAAAGTGATCACCATTCGCCTGGATGCCATCGACCGCCTGGGCGGGGCTGCCGGCCCCATCGGCGGTACCACCTCAACGCTGTTCGAAATCGGCGTGTTCCCGCGTGACGGCAGTGGTGCCATCGGCACTGGCCTTCCGGGCATCGAGAACGGCGGGCGCCTCGGATTCGATACCGCCATCAACTCCGACAGCGGTCGCTGGATGGTGGTGGGCGAACCGGGCGGCGCCAACGGCAGCGGCGAGATCCACATCTACGAAAACACTGCCTACGGCACTGCTGCTGCAGCGCCGACCTGGGTGGCCCGCATCAGTTTCTCGACGGCGGCGGTGGATGCCCGCCTGGGAACCGCTGTGGATATCAGCGCCGACGGCCGCTTCATCGTTGCCGGCGCGCCCCTTGAGAATGGCGGCGCCGGAGCGGTTTACTACTTCAGCAACACCACTCAGGTAGCCGGTGGCGCTTCCGGCACATGGGCTGCCTTCACGACGGCCAAGGGCGTCTCGCCGGATGCGGCTGCCGGCGACCGCTTCGGCTCGGCGGTAGCGATCAATGAGAATGGCGGTGTTGTGCTGGTAGGGGCTCCCCAGGACGACGAGGCCGGTACCAACGCAGGTGCCGCCTATCAGTTCGCGTTTGGTGCGGCCACTGGCGCCGGCAAGCGCCTGCCGACTGTCGACAGCGTTGGCGAGTCCCGCGCCGGTGACCTTTACGGTAGCAGCGTCGCCTTCGACCAAAACATGGTGGTCGTAGGCGCGCCGCGTGATGACCATAGCGGCAAGGCCGACGCTGGCAGCGCCTACGTTTACTCCACCGACAACACCAGCGTCGTCAAGCTCAAGAAAACTGATGGCGTGGCGCAGTCCGACTACTTTGGTACCAACGTCGATGTCGAATCCTTCGACGGTCGTAACCGCGTAGTCGTCGTCGTGGGTACGCCCAACGACGATGCCCTGGCCAATAATGCCGGCGCCGTCTATGTCTACCGTTCCGACGGCATGGTGGCGGACAACGGTAGCGGTGACAACGCCCTGACCTCCCTGGTGTTGCAGAGCCGCATCACTGCCTATGACGGCGACGCGCTGGAGAATTTCGGCTACTCGGTGGCAGTGGACGTCCAGGGCGATACCGCGGCGGGTGCGCTGCGCATTGCCGTTGGCGGTGACCTCAACGGTACGTCGCCGGGCTCCGCCTATGCCTATCGCTATTATGTGGTGGGTGGTGTGTCGGGCTGGGTTGGCCAGCGCTACCTTGCGACCACAGATGCCAGCACGGTCAGTGCCAGCAACCAGTACGGCTTCTCGGTGGATATTGCCGGCTCCCGCTTTGTGGTGGGCGCACCGAATGCCGACCGTACCGTCACTTCTGCTGCCGGCCTCTACTATTCCTTCAATGTCGCCACCGGTTCCCCTATCGAAACCGCGCCGGCGTCCTTCTCCGGCGCCATCTCCAAGGAGCTCGGCACCGGCCAGCCGTCCCCGCTGATGCTCGGCAGCCAGGACAGCCTGTTCCCTGCCACCGTCGGTTCGCTGGACCAGGGCCACCTGGAAGAGTTGCTGAAGCCGGTGCAGAGCTGGCGCCTGGACGAGGCGGCCGCCAACCAGCCCCTCGCGGATACCGAGTCCCGGAGGCCTGCGGGTGCAAGCCTGGCCGAAGACCTGCTGTTCGACCTGCGCACGCTGAAGGGCAAGAAGCTGGCGCGCCTGGCGGATCCGATGGATGCGCGCCTGCTGGAGCTCGAGGCCGCGCCGCAAGGCGAGGCCCCGGCCGAGGCGCCGGCGACGGAAGGCGCGGCGCCGGCCGCCGAAGGTCAGGAGGCGCTGCCCGCCGCCCCCGTGCAGGAGGCCGCGGCGATGTCGCAGGGCTTCAGCCTGCAGCTGCAGGCCGTGCAGGCGGCGCGCTCGCGGCAGCAGGCGGACCGGCTGCTGTCCTCGCTGTCTTCGCTCTCGGCCTGATTGCGTTACCACTCGCAAAGACACCCCCTGCGGGGTGTCTTTGCATTTTTGACTTGGCTGATGGTTATCGTGCGCAGTACTTCATCTGGTCGACGGGTTGCCCTGCTTTGCAGCGCGGCAATCACCCTGCTCTTTCTTTCGGGTTGTACCGCGCCCCGCCAGCTCAGTGACGAGCAGGTAGGCGAGGCTGCGCGGCAGCGCATGCAGCTGCTGGATGCGCGCCGCGCGCAGCTGGCGGACGGGCTGACGCTGGCCGAGGCCATGGCCTGGGCCATGGACAACAACCTCAATATCCGCGCCGAGGCGCTGGAGCGCACCATGGCCGGCAACAGCCGCCGGCTGGCGCGCATGTCCATGCTGCCCTCGCTCACCGCCCAGGCCGGCTATCGCTCGCGTGACAACCTGCTGGCGTCGCGCAGCGCCAGCGTGGCCACCGGGGCCACCTCGCTGGTGCCGTCCACCTCCACCGACCGCAGCAGTGAAACCGCCTCCCTTGAACTGAGCTGGAACGTGCTGGACTTCGGCCTGGCCTGGCTGCGCGCCCGCCATGAAGGGGATCGCGTCCATATCGCCACCGAGGCGCGCCGTCGCATGTCCTACCAGGTCGCCCTGGAAGTCGTGTCGGCCTGGGACCGCGCCCTGGCCTACCAGCGTCTGGCGCCCGCGCTGGAGGCAACCCGTGCCGATGTCGCCGCCGCCTTGCGCCAGACCGACGTCATCGCCCGCAGCCGGCTGCGCGATCCGGTGGACGTGCTGGATTTTCGCAGCGCCCTCCTGCTCGTGCTCAAGCGCATGGACAGCCTCTCGCTGCAGCTCAACCAGTCACGCGACGAGTTGACGCGCCTGCTCGGCCTGCCGGCGGGCACGCCGCTGCAACTGGAGGAGGGCAGTGGCCTGGCGGTGGATGGCCTGCCGGCTGCCGAGCTCCGGCACTGGCAGTATGTGGCCCTGCATAACCGTCCCGAGATCCGCCAGTCCCTGTATGGCAAGCGCATGGCGGAGCGGGGCGGCTTGCGCCGCACCGTCGAGCAGTTCCCGGCGCTGCTGTTGCGCTACGGCGCCAACTACGACTCCAACAGCTACCTCGTTAACAACGAGTGGCAGGACACCAGCGTTACGCTGTCGATGGGGCTGATGCGCCTGGCCAGCTTGCCGCTGCAGCGTCGCGCCGCCGCCATCGAGCGCCAGCAGGCGGAGAACCAGGCCGATTTGCAGGCCGTGGTGGTGCTGGCCCAGGTGGCCATTGCCGAGAAGGAACTGAAGCATGCCCGGCGCGCGGCCTGCCTGGGCGATGCGCTTGCCAGCACGTCCAACGAGCGCCTGGGGCTGCTGGAGGTGCGTGCCCGCGCCGCGGCCATCGATGGCCTGAGCCTGGTGCGCGCCCGCGTCGACAATCTGCTGGTTCGCCTGGAGCAGGAGGTTGCCGCGGCCGATGCGCGCCGCGCCATGCTCATGATGGCGCAGTCGGTGGGCATCGGCGCCATGCCGGATTCGATTGGCGCCGCGGCCGGGGCCGAGCGCGTCGCCGCCGTGAACGCCTGGCTCGGCAGCGGGTTTCCGGGGCAG
>JAZKHS010000004.1:0-14996 GCA_040385265.1 Pseudomonadota bacterium
AGGCAGAGGCAGAGGCAGAGGCAGAGGCAGAGGCAGAGGCAGAGGCAGAGGCAGAACGTATTACACTCAGCCTTTACTGATTAGCGGTCAAAAATTACTCATTCACTATTTATTTTTTCGCTAAATAGATTAATTCTCACGCAAATCGCGACACATTCCGTACACAAGTGCGCATAGATTCCCTACGATGCGCACGTAGCTACTCGCGCGATAAAAAACGCTTGGACAACTTCTTATTTTTAGAAACCTTTGTTCAAAAATAACCCACTCGCGTCCGTACGCCTTGCACCACCGTGCGACGCCGGCTATAAAGCCCGCCTTTTCATCCGGGGGCCTGATGAAGCAGTACGAACTCCCCGTCACCAAGCCCGTGTTCCGCCTCAAGGGCGGCACCCTTGCCGCCACCGTGCTGGAGCTGGTCTCCGTTGCGCCCGGGCGGCTGGCGCAGCAACTGGCGCAAAAGGTGGCGCAGGCGCCCCAGCTGCTGCGCCACTCTCCGCTGATCATCGCCTTGGACAAGCTGGGCGAAGCCGATGGCGCCCTGGATGTTGCGGAACTCCTCGCCACCTGCCGCGCGCTGGAGCTGCAGCCGGTAGCCCTCCGCGCCCTGCGTACGGATGACATCGCGCAAGCGCGTCACCTGGGGATTGCCGTGCTGCCGCCATCGCGGGCGCGCGAGCTGCCGGCCGAAGCGATAGCCGCCAACCAGGCCGATGCCTCCACCGGGACCTGCGCCCAGGAACCTGCCTTGGGCATCCCCGCCAAAGGCCTTGCCGAGGGAGCGACGGCGCTGCAGGAACAGACAGCGATGCCCAGGCCGGCTGCGCCGACCGATGCCCTGGCTGACGCCCCGGCTGGTGCGGCCACCTCTCCCGATGCCAGCACTGACGAAGCGCGGTCGCACGCCAGCGTAGCGCCGCACGCCGCGACGGCCCGCCCCACCCGCGTGGTGGCACAACCCGTCCGCGGGGGCCAGCAGGTGTATTCGGACGGCGACCTGGTGCTGCTGGCACCGGTCAGCGCCGGGGCGGAAGTCATGGCCGCCGGCCACATCCACTGCTATGCACCGCTACGCGGCCGCGCCCTCGCCGGCGTGCAGGGCGATGCCAGCGCCCGCATTTTCTGCCGCGAGCTTGCTGCCGAGCTCATCGCCATCGCCGGCCACTACCGTATCGCCGATGACCTCCGGGGCGATCCGCTCTGGGGCCAGGGCGTCCAGCTTTTCCTGCACGACGACCAGTTGCAGCTCGTCGCGCTGTAATCCTTCACCACCGCAACCAGGAACGTACCGTGGCAAAAATCATCGTCGTCACATCCGGCAAGGGCGGGGTCGGCAAGACCACCTCCTCTGCCGCCATCGGCACCGGCCTCGCCCAGCGCGGCCACAAGGTCGTCCTTATCGACTTTGATGTCGGCCTGCGTAACCTCGACCTCATCATGGGCTGCGAACGCCGCGTGGTGTATGACTTCATCAACGTCATCAATGGGGAAGCCAGCCTCAACCAGGCACTGATCAAGGACAAGCGCGTAGAGAACCTGTGCGTGCTGGCCGCCAGCCAGACCCGCGACAAGGATGCCCTCACCCAGGACGGCGTGGAGAGGGTGCTGAACCAGCTCGCCGAGCAGTTCGACTTCATCCTCTGCGATTCCCCCGCCGGCATCGAGAAAGGTGCCCACCTCGCCATGTACTTTGCCGACGAGGCCATCGTGGTCACCAACCCGGAAGTCTCTTCCGTGCGTGACTCTGACCGCATGCTGGGCCTGCTCTCGGCCAAGTCACGCCGCGCCGAGCAGAACCTGGAGCCGGTGCGGGAGCACCTGCTGCTGACCCGCTATAACCCGGAACGGGTGGAAAAGGGCGAGATGCTGTCGGTGGACGACGTCAAGGAGATCCTGTCGATCAAGCTGCTGGGCGTAATCCCGGAATCCCAGGCCGTGCTGAAGGCGTCCAACTCGGGGGTGCCGGTAATCCTGGACGACGAGTCCGATGCCGGCCAGGCCTATGCCGACGCCGTCGAGCGCCTGCTCGGCTTCGAGAAGGAACACCGCTTCCTTGAAGTGCCGAAGAAGGGCTTCCTCAATCGCCTGTTCGGAGCGTGAGATGAACGTGTTCGACTTCTTCAAGCAGCGCAAGCCGCAGAACAGCGCCTCCACGGCCAGGGAACGCCTGCAGATCATCGTCGCCCACGAGCGCAACCAGCGTGGCCAGCCGGATTACCTGCCGCAGCTGCAGCGCGAGCTGGTAGAGGTGATCCGCAAGTACGTGCCCATCCAGGACGACCAGGTCCAGGTGGCGCTGGAGAACCAGGGCAACTGCTCGATCCTGGAACTGAACATCACGTTACCGGACCGCTGAGGACGCGGCACATTCCTGTCGTGCCACCGGTCCGTCCAGATGAAAACGCCCCTGCCGGGGCGTTTTTTTTGCACTGCCTGTTTGCACTGCCTGTTTGCACGATGCAGGGCATTGCGTGACCCGAGAGGCTGTTTCGCGCGCCAGGAGAAGCAACCTGCCAAAGCATCAACAGGCCCTTACTTCAGCGTCATCAGGTAATCAACCAGCTGGTTGACCTGCTCCGGCTTCATCGTCTGGCCGTAGGTGGCCGGCATCAGCGACTTGCCGCCCGCCGCGTAGGTGGCGCCGGGCACGACATAGGCATTGGGATCCAGGATGGACTCGCGGAGATAGGCCTTGGCGTCCCTGGCCTTGCCCTTGTAGCCGGGCGCCTTGATGCGCTGCTGGGCGCGCTGCGCGATGCCGGCCAGCGAGGGGCCCGGCTGCTCGACACCGGCCTTGAGCTGGTGACAGGTAATGCAGGGCGGCTGGGCGGACTTGAGGAGTTGTTCGCCCGCGGCCCTGCCGGTGCCGCCGGCCGAAGACGTGGCGCCTGCCGCCTTGCCGGCGCCGGACGCGGCACCGCCGGCACTGCTACCGGTGGCGCTTCCGGCCGCCAACGCACTGCCGCTGGCCATCAGGCCCGCAAGAAGGAGGAAGAGCGGTAACCGGCTGCGGCCGGTGGACCAGAACTCGCGCATGAGCTTGCTCCGCTGGCGTGGCGGCATTGCCACAGCGCCTGAGTCTAGTCAGCCCGGAAAATGCGTGTGCTGCGGTTCTGTGGTGGCTTTGCGGCGGACCGCCTGACCATGATCGCCGCTGCCAGGTGGCGCATGCGATACGCGAGGATACCGACTGCGCCGCAGGTTACGGATGTTCCAGGGGCGATGGATGACCCGAAGGGGCCGGACAGTCAGAGATACCCCAGCGGCACCTCGGTGCTGTCTACCACGCGACGCAACACGAAGCTGGAATGGACGCCGCTGACGCCGGGGATGCGGGTGACCTTGCCCAGCAGGAACTCCTGGTAGGCATCCATGTCCGGCACCACCACCTTGAGTTGGTAGTCGGCGTCGTGACCGGTGACCAGGTAGCACTCCTGCACCTCGGGATAACTCGCCACGGTTTCCTCGAACTTGGCGAAGCGCTCGGGTGTATGGCGGTCCATGCCGATCTGCAGGATCACGGTGAGGGACAGCCCCAGCTTCTTGCGGTCGAGCAGGGTGACGCGGCGCAGGATGATGCCGGCCTCCTCCAGCGCCTTGACGCGGCGCAGGCAGGGCGAGGCCGAGAGCCCTACCCGTTCCGCCAGGTCCTGGTTGGAGAGGCCGCCGTCCCGCTGCAGGGCCTCGAGGATGCGGCGGTCGGTGCGATCGAGCTTGGCCAGCGCCGGACGTTCGGGCATTTTATTTCAACCTCAAATGCTTAATTGACATTTCCTGCCCATAAATACCGTATTCAGGCCAACTTCGCCAAGTAATTGCGCCGCCTTCCGCCTAGTATTTCCTCCATGGCGCCGCACCCTGGCGCCCCCGCCACCGACCCGGTGGCCCCCCGGGCAGCCACAAGCCGCCTCCACCCTCAGCGCCTGCCCCCGGCCGCCACCAGGCGCCGTTGGTTGCAGCACTTGCCCCCGGGCGGCCGCCCTCCGCGGCCCTCAAGTGGCCATCCGCCACGCCCCCGACCCCGCCGCCATCCGCGGCCCGCAGGAACGCCGACATGAGCTTCGACCACCGCAAGTACCGCCCTTTCCCCGCCCTCTCCCGGCCGCAGCGCCGCTGGCCCGACCGCGTCATCACGAGCGCGCCGCTGTGGTGCGCGGTGGACCTGCGCGACGGCAACCAGGCGCTGGCGAGGCCGATGAACCTGGCGCAGAAGCAGCGCTTGTTCGACTTGCTGGTAAAGCTCGGCTTCAAGGAAATCGAGATCGGCTTTCCGGCGGCGAGCCAGCCCGATTTTGATTTCTGCCGCCAGCTCATCGAGCAGGAGCGCATTCCGGCCGACGTCACCGTGCAGGTGCTGACCCAGGCCCGGCCGGAACTCATCGCGCGCAGCTTCGAGGCCCTGAAGGGCGCGCGCCGCGCCGTGATGCATGTGTACAACTCCACCTCCACGGTGCAGCGCGAACAGGTGTTCCAGACCGACCGCGCCGGCGTGAAGGCGATGGCCGTGCGCGGCGCCGAGCTGGTGAGGCAGCATGCCGCGCTGCAGCCGGACACCGAATGGGTGTTCCAGTATTCGCCGGAAAGCTTCACCGGCACCGAGGTGGACTTTGCCGTGGAAGTGATCGACGCCGTCACCGCAGTGTGGCGGCCCGAAGCCGGCCAGGGCGTGATCCTCAACCTGCCGGCCACGGTGGAAATGGCGACGCCGAACGTCTTCGCCGACCAGATCGAGTATGTTTGCGACCACATCCGCCAGCGCGAGCACGTCATCATCAGCGTGCACACGCACAACGACCGCGGCTGCGCGGTGGCCGCGGCCGAGCTGGCGGTGATGGCGGGCGCCGACCGCGTCGAGGGCACCTTGCTCGGCAACGGCGAGCGCACCGGCAACATGGACCTGGTGACCATGGCCATGAACCTGTATTCGCAGGGCATCGATCCGCTGCTCGATCTTTCGCACATGAAGGAGATCGTGGCGACGGTGGAAGCCTGCACCGATATCCAGACGCACCCGCGCCACCCCTACGCGGGCGATCTCGTGTTCACGGCCTTCTCCGGCAGCCACCAGGACGCCATCCGCAAATGCCTGCAGCTGCGCCAGGAAGAGCAGCCCTGGCAGGTCGCCTACCTGCCCATCGACCCCGCCGACGTCGGCCGTCGTTACGAGGAAGTGGTGCGTATCAACAGCCAGTCCGGCAAGGGCGGCGTGGCGCATGTGCTGGAGCGCGACTACGGCATCACGCTGCCGCGCTGGTTGCAGGTGGAACTGAGCCAGGTGGTGCAGCGCGCCACCGAAAGCAGCGGTGGCGAGATCGACTCGCACAGCATCCATCGCCTGTTCCGGGAGCATTTCCTGGACGTGCCGGCCGGCTGGGGACTCGGCCACTACAGTCTGAACCGCGGCGACAGCGGCGTGGCGGCGCGCATCGGGCTGGCGGGCGGCGAGGCGCTCGAGGGCCACGGCCAGGGTGCGGTGGAAGCGCTGGCCGATGCCCTCGCCCGCCGCTTCCAGCTGGCGATCGAGGTGGAGGCCTACGAGGAATTCGCAGTGGCCGCCGGTACCGGGGCCGAGGCCATGGCCTGCCTGCGCGTTAAGGTGAATGGTGCCAGCGCCAGCGCGGTGGCGATGGCCCCGGACACCTCGGCGGCGGTGCTGCAGGCGCTGCTCAGCGCCGTGGGCCGCCAGGGCGCCGCGGCGCCGGCGCCAGAGGCCTGCCTCGCCTGAGGCGGCCGTCAGCGGGCGTGGCCGCCGCCGGGGACCGGGCGGGGGGACCTGCGGCGGCGGCCAGTTCCTGTGCGTCGGCGCAGGGCCCGTGCAACCGACGGGCAGTGGTAGCGCGGCCGCCAGGCGCTATGGTCAAGCGACCGCTTGCCACGGCGGCAGCGGGAGGCCTGATCACAACGGCGGATTGACAGGGGCCGGCCAGTTGGCCGAACTGCCCCCCTCGCCTGACCGTAGCGGCCATGGCGCCGCAGGCCGGGGCTGGCATGCTGGCGTCCCCGACAGCCCGCGCCGCCTCTGCCCCGGCGGCCTTCTCCGCGAGACTGCCCCATGGATACCCTGGCTGCCTTCTGGCAGGAACTCAGCGCCCGCCCCGATTTCTGGGGCTTCATCAGCATCCCCGTCGTTGCCGCCATCGTCACCTGGGGGCATGTGTGGTGGGCCATGCAGATGGTGTTCTATCCGCTCGACTTCATCGGCATCAAGACGCCGCAGCTGGAGAAGGCCATCGGCCTGCACCCCTTCGGCTGGCAGGGCATCATCCCGCGCAAGGCGCGCAAGATGTCCGACATCGTGGTCGACCGCGTCATCCGCAAGATGGGCTCGGTCGGCGACTTCCTGCGCCAGATGGAGCCGGAGAAGGTGGCCGCCTACGTGGCGGAATCGGTGTCCGCCAACATCGAGGACTACACCGACGAGGTGATGCGCGAGCGCAACAGCCTGTTCTGGGACAACCTGCCGCTTTCCATCAAGAAGCGCATCTACGCGCATGTGCGCGGCCACTTGCCGCGCATCATGGACGGCGTGGTGCGGGCGATGATCGAGAACATCGACGACCTGGTGGACGTGAAGGAAATGTGCGGACGCCAGATGGAAGCGGACCGCGCCCTGCTGGTGCGCATGTTCCTGGAGGTGGGCGACCGCGAGGTGCGCTTCATCATCAACGCCAGCTTCTGGATCGGCCTCGCCTTCGGCGTGCTGCAGATGGTGCTGTTCTGGTTCATCCCCTGGCACGGGCTGCTGCCGCTCTATGCCGCGGTGCTGGGCTGGCTCACCAACTGGCTGGCGCTGGCCATGGTGTTCCGGCCGGTGAATCCGGTGAAGGTCGGCCCCTTTGTCATCCAGGGCCTGTTCCTGCGCCGCCAGGCCGCCGTCGCCGAGAAGTTCGCCGAGCTCAGCTCGCGCGAGATCCTCACCGTGCAACAGTTCATGACGGAGGTGCTGACCGGCCGGCACGCGCCCCGCGCCCGCCAGCTGATCAAGCGCCATGTCGACCAGCTGGTGGACGAATCGGTGCTGGCGCGCACGGGCGCCCAGGTCGCCTTCGGCCCCACCGGCTTCGCCAACCTGAAGGCGCTGATCACCGACAAGAGCGTGAACATGGCGCTGAAGCCGCTGGCCAACGAGCGCTTCAACCGCGAGCGCGCGCAGGAACTGTCGACGCTGTTCGCCGGCAAGATGAAGGAAATGACTCCGACGGAATTCCAGGACCTGCTGCGCCCGGCCTTCCAGGAGGACGAGTGGATCCTGCTGTTGCTGGGCTTCATCACCGGCCTCGCCGCCGGCACCGCGCAGCTGTTGCTGGGCTTCCAGTAAAGCGGCAGCGGCCGCAACTCCGGCATGCCGGAGCGGCGTCAGCCGTCGTGGCTCGCCTCGATTTGCCGCGCCAGCTGCGCCGCCCACTGGGCATAGGCCGGCGGCCCCGGATGGAAGCCATCCGAGGCCATCGCCCCGACATCGGGTACAAAATCAGCCGGCACGAAACGGCAATCCTCGCGCGTGGCCGCCCAGGCGGCCAGCCGGTGGTTGAAGCGGCCCGCCTGGGCACCCAGGTACCAGCGCAAGGGCTGCGGCAGGGCGGGGAACAGGTGCATGGGCGGCAGCGCCGACAACAGTACCTGGCGCGCCCGGAAGCGCGCCCGCAGCAGTGCCACCAGCTCCGCCTGCTGGGCGAGCCAGCGCTTGAGACCGACACCGCCGGTGACATCGTTGACGCCCAGCGACATCACTACCACGTCAAAGGCATCCTCCGGCAGCGCCAGCAGATGGCCATGGGCCTGGGCGGTGGTGTAGCCCGTCTTCGCCTCCAGGCGCCAGCGCACCTCAAAGCGCGGGGCCAGCGCTGCCACCAGACGCCCCGCGAGCGCCTCCTCCTGGCGGTCGGCACCGACACCGGCGGCCGCGGAATCGCCCGCGATCAGCAGCCGCAGCGGCCGCCCCGCCCCGGCCACGCCGGCGCGTGCGCCCTCGGGTTCGGGCAGGCGCGGGGTGACGCGGCGGACATGACGCCCCTGCACCAGCAGCAGCGGGCCCAGGGCAACGGTGGCCAGGATGTGTTTCATGGAATGCCTCCGAACGCGCGCCAGGGAGCTCCATCCTGCCCCGGGAATCGACCGGCGTCAGCCCCCGGCATGGTTTTCTTGTGCGGGCGCAGCCCGCACAATCATCGCCTGACCCTTTCCCGGGTACGGCCGCCGCCCGCCCCTCCCTGCCCAGCACGAGAACGCCATGACCACCACTGCCCCCCCTGCCCTTCCCCGCGACCAGCGCCGCTTCGATGTCGTCGTCTACGGCGCCGCCAGCTTTGTCGGCAAGATCCTCACGCGCCACCTGCAACAGCGCCATGGCGAGAACGGCGCTTTGCGCTGGGCCATTGCCGGTCGCAACGCCGCCAAGCTGGAAGAGGTGAAGCGTGAGCTCGGCCTGGTCTCGCTGCCGGTGCTGCTGGCGGATGCCGCCGATGCCGCTGCGCTGCGCGAGATGGTGGCGCAGACGCGCGTGGTGGTGAGCACGGTGGGCCCCTATGCGCTGTATGGCGATGCCCTGGTGGCGGCCTGCGCCGAACTCGGCACCGACTATTGCGACCTCACCGGCGAAGTGCCCTGGATGCAGCGCATGATCAGCGCGCATGCGGCCACCGCGCAGCGAAGCGGCGCGCGCATCGTGCACACCTGCGGCTTTGACTCGATCCCGTCCGACATGGGCGTGTGGCACCTGCAGCGCGAGGCGCAGCAGCGCTTCGCCCAGCCCTGCGTGCAAGTGCGTGGCGGCATGAAGGCCGCCAGCGGCGGCTTGAGCGGCGGCACCGTCGCCAGCCTCCTCAACGTGCTGCGCGAGGCCGAGGCCGACCCTTCCGTACGCGCCCTGCTGAAGAACCCCTACAGTCTGTCGCCGGTGCCGGGCAACGTCCGCCAGCACGAGGTGATGGGGCCGGAGTTCGACGCCGCCCTGGGCCAGTGGCGCACGCCCTTCATCATGGCCGGCATCAACAGCCGCGTCGTGCTGCGCAGCCATGCGCTGGCCGGCCAGCCCTGGGGCGCCGACTTCCGCTACGACGAGTCCATGCTGGCCGGCAAGGGCCTGAAGGGCCGCGCCACGGCCTACGGCGTCGCCCTGGCCACCGGCGGCCTGTTTGTGCTGCTGGCCAATGCCCGCACGCGGCCGCTGACCGCGCGCCTGCTGCTGCCCGCGCCCGGCAACGGCCCGAGTCCGAAGGCGCAGGAAAACGGCTTCTTTGATTTCCGCTTCCATGGCTATACCCGGGACCAGCGCACGCTGCAGGTGAAGGTCACCGGCGACCGCGACCCCGGCTACGGCTCCACCGGCAAGATGCTGGGCGAGGCCGCCGTCTGCCTGGCGCAGGACATTTCCGCCGAGCAGGTCCCGGGGGGCTTCTGGACACCGTCGACCGCCCTGGGTGAAGCCTTGCTCACGCGCCTGCAGGCGCATGCGGGCCTGCGCTTCAGCGTGGTGGAGTGAGGCCCGCAGCGGAGTGCGCGCGCCAGGTCCGCCGCCCCTGAGGCCGCTGGCCGCAGTGTCATGGTGTCATGGTGTCATGGTGCCGTGCTGCCGTGCTGCCGCGGACAGTGGGCCGTGGGCAATGGCGTTGCGCTTTACCGCACGGTGAGCCTGCCGAACAGCGCTGCGCCGTTCGCGCAGCACCTCCCATCTGAGACCCCTGGTATCTGCGGCCCCCGACATCCGGAAAGTGCATGAGCGACGAACTGAAAATCGAGGACATCGTGGTGGGCGACGGCAAGACCTGCGTCAAGGGCGCCCTCATCCTCACCCATTACACCGGCTGGCTGGACGATGGCACCCGCTTCGAGTCCTCGCATGACCGCGGCCAACCCTTCCAGTGCGTGATCGGCTCGCGCCGGGTCATCCAGGGCTGGGACCGCGGCCTCATGGGCATGAAGGTCGGCGGCAAGCGCAAGCTGTGGGTGCCGGCCGCGCTCGCCTACGGCGAGCGCCAGAACGGCAATGTCCCGCCCCACTCCAACCTGACCTTCGAGATCGAGCTGCTGCAAGTGCTGACGCGGGACGACTGAGCCCGCCCGGCGGCTCACGGGCGAGCGCAGCACAGCCCGGGCAACACCACCCGGGCGCTGTCGCTCCCTGCGCTCGTCACCCTTTCGCTGCCGGGAAAAAACAGGCCTCGAGGCACGACAAACGGGACCCGACGGGGCCCACCACCGGCGCGGCCGGACCGCACTGCGGTCGCCGCTGGCCTTCAATGCGGTCGCAGCTTGCCTTCGATGGAATCGTCCCGGGTCTTTCCGGTCAGCGCGCCCAAGCGGATCTTCATGGCGGACAGCCAGTCACCATGCTGGTTGTCCCAGTAGTAGCCATCGCTGGGCGTGACCTTGATCACGGTGATGCGCGGATCATCGGGACCGCCGGTAAACCAGTTGGCGAGCATGGGGCCCCAGAGGCGATCGATCATGTCGCGATCCCTGCTCACGCTGGCATGGCCGGTGACATGCAGGAAGCCCGAGTGGGTGTGCGCCTGGAAGAAGAGCTCGACGATGGCGTCGGCTTCGAGCTCACGGTTCTTGAGACTGTCACGGGAGCTCAGGAACCAGAAGTTGCCGGCCTCGTCGACCTCGCGCACGTTCATGGGCCGGGTATCGGCAGGTCGACCGGGCGTGCTGGCAGTGCAGAAGAAACAGTTGGGCGCCTCCGCCACCATGGCGCGCAGGCGTTCGATGGCCGCGCTGCCGAAGAGATCCTGGTGGTGGTCGCCGCTTTTTTGCTGCTGGACGGAATCCATGATGGCCTCCTCATGCCGGTCGGCGCGGGCAAGCCGCGCCAGCGGGAGCGCCGGGGCCGTCCGTGGACGGCCCCGGCGCCGGAGTCCACCAGTGTAGTTAATTCGCGGCCGTGGGCAGGGTAGCGTCCGGCGCAGCCGTGGCGGCCGTCTCCGGCGTTGCCGCGCCGGCATCGGCGGCGAGGAAGCGCAGCACCGGCGCCAGCGTGGCGGCCGGATCCTCTTCCTGCGGCACATGGCCCAGCTGCTCGAACATCACCAGCTGGCTGCCGGGAATGTCGCGGTGGAAGCGCTCGGCATCGGCCGGCACCAGCAGGCGATCCTGCGCTCCCCACAGGATCAGGGTGGGCTGGCGGATGGTGCGGATCTGGTCGCTGTAATCGGTGGCGAGGTCCTGCTGGGCAAAGCGCTCGCGCAGCGCGGCGCGATTGCCGGTGCGCAGGGTGAGGTCGTAGTAGCGGTCGACCAGCGCCGGCGTGACGCGCGACGGGTCGCCGTAGACGTTGCGCACGCTGTCCTCGACCATGGAGCGGGGCAGCGTGACCTCCATGATCCGGTTCAGCCCGGGAATTTCCGCAATACGGAAACCGATGGGCAGCGAGCCGGTAAACCGGTAACCGCCGGCATCCACCAGCACCAGCTTCTGCACCCGCTCCGGATGCGCCACGGCAACGCCCCAGGCGACCCGGCCGCCCAGCGAGTTGCCGCCGACCACGAAGGACTTCACGCCCAGCTGGTCCATGACCGCCACCACCAGCTTCACGTAGGCTTCAAGGCGATAGTCGTTGTCAGGCGCGGGACCGGTCAGACCGAAGCCCGGCATGTCGAAGCGGATGACGCGGCGGGTCTTGGCCAGCTCCTGTGCCCAGCCGTCCCAGGTGTGCAGGCTGGCGGACGTGCCGTGCAGCAGCACGACGGGTGCGGCGTCGTCGCGCGGGCCTTCGTCGCGCAGGTGCACCTGGTAGCCGTTGACGGCCAGGAACTGCGAGGGCGGCGGCGCCCAGCGGGCACGGAGCGCGTCAACCGGTTGGTCCGGCGCCCATGACGCGGCAATGAAAATGCCGGTGCCCGCCAGCACGAGGACGATGCAGGCCAGCAGGCCCTTCAGGATGCGGTTCATGGATTTCCCTCTCACATGGGCAAAGGCCCCCGCCCGGCGGGCGGAGTGCATGCCGCGGCATGATACCCGAGGCGGCGGCATTGCGGTTGGCGACGGCATCGCTGCCGCAACCGCAACCGCAACCGCAACGCCAATCATAACGCGCCTGCGTACGGCGTCATCTAGACTGACTGGCTGACCCGCCCCTTTTTTCCCGGCGGGCCCGGAGGATGCCATGCAGTTCCAAGAATTCCTGGGGCAGGTGCAGCATCGCGCGCAACTGCCGACGCTGGGGCATGCCCTGGCCGCTACCCGCGCCACCCTGGAGACGCTCGGCGAGCGGCTTTACGGCGGCGAACCGTCCCAGCTCGCGGCGCAACTGCCGCGCGAGATCGGACACTTCCTCACCAGCGCAGCACCGCCAGGCCATGGCCGCGGCGAGCGCTTCGGCGTCGACGAGTTCATCACCCGCGTGGCACTGCGCGAACGCGTCGAGCCGCCGCTGGCGGCGCATCATGCGCAGGCCGTGCTGGGCGTGCTCGATGCCGCGGTGTCGCCGGGCGAGATGGCGCAGGTACGGGCGCAATTGCCGGAAGACCTGCGCCGCCTGCTCCACGACAGCGCCATCGTGCCGGAGGGCATTGCCGCCAGCGCCGCCAGCGCGGGCTTCTAGTCACGGCATTTCCAGACAGGAGTGAGGCATGGACGCCAACGGACTCCACCAGAAAACCTTCCTGCTCCTGCTGGTACTGGTCACGGCGGCATTTGCAGGCGTACTGCTGCCATTCTTCAACGCCGTGTTCTGGGCCATGGTGCTGGCCATTGTCTTCCTGCCCCTGCAGGAGCGCCTGTTGCGCCGCCTCGGACCGCGGCGCAATCTCGCCGCGCTGCTCACCCTGGCGGCCTGCGTGCTGGTGGTGATCCTGCCCCTGGCCCTGGTCATCAGCCTGCTGGCGCACGAGGCGGCCCTGGCCTACGAGGCCATCCAGAGCGGCCGCGTGAACATCGACGACTGGCTGCGCCAGGGCATCGCCGCCCTGCCCGACTCCCTGGCGCGCCTGCTGTCCCGCCATGGCTATGCCGACCTCGCCTCGCTCGGCGACAAGCTCGCCCGCCTCGCCACCCAGGGCAGCCGCTTCATCACCGGGCAGGCCGTGGCCATCGGCCAGAACACGGTGAACTTCCTCACCAGCCTGCTGCTCATGCTCTACCTGTTGTTCTTCCTGCTGCGCGACGGTGCCGGCATCGCCCTGCATATCCGCAAGGCGCTGCCGCTGCAGTCCACCTACAAGCAGCGCCTGCTGGAGAAGTTCACGGCGGTGGTCCGCGCCACCATCAAGGGCAACTTTGTCGTGGCCGGACTGCAGGGCGCGCTGGGGGGCATGATCTTCGCCGTGCTCGGCATCCAGGGCGCCGCGCTCTGGGGGGCGGTGATGGCCTTCCTGTCCCTGCTGCCGGCCATTGGCGCCGCCCTGGTCTGGGGACCGGCGGCGCTGGTGTTCCTGCTCACCGGCGAGATCGGCAAGGGCGTGACGCTCATCCTCTTCGGCATGGGCGTGATCGGGCTCATCGACAACCTGCTGCGGCCCCTGCTGGTGGGCAAGGACACGCGCATGCCGGACTACGTGGTGCTGGTGTCCACGCTGGGCGGGCTGGCGCTGTTCGGCCCCACCGGCTTCATCATCGGGCCGGTGATAGCGGCGCTGTTCATCTCGACCTGGGATTTGTTTGCGTCCGCCTCGGAGCAACCCTCTTCCGGGCCCTGACCCTCACCCCGTCGCTAACGGTAGCCGCGTTCTGCAGGGTGCGACGGCAGCCTGACCGCAGGGGTGCAGGGCCGCGGCGACTGCCGGCCAGTCGAGGGAACACTGAAGGGATTTGTGGAGCGCCGGGAGCTAATCCGCCGCGGCGCCCGGACGGGCGACAGTGTTGACAGGGGTCAAGGCAGCGCGACGATCGGCACGCGGATACACCAGCGCGCCGGCGACCAGCAGCGCCAGCGCCGCCAGCAGCAGCGCGGGCGCCAGCGAGCCCTGCCAATGCGTCCCGAGCGCGGCCAGCAGCGGCCCGGCGAGTTGGCCCACCGCATAGCAGGTGGTGAGCAGGCCGGCAATTTGTTGCGGATGCTGCGGCGTGAGTTCGCGTCCGGCCTGGACCGCGCTCTGCACGATGGCCATGAAGGTGATGCCGACCAGCACCGCGCCCAGCCCCAGGCCCCAAACCCCCGGCAGCAGGACGCAGGCGAGCACGCCCGCGGCCTGCACCCATAGCAACAGGGCCAGGCGCAACGACGCGCTGCCGGCATGGGACTGGCGCACGCTCGCCACCACGCCCGCCAGCGCGGCCAAGCCGAACAGGGGCCAGAACACGTCGGCGACCGCGCCCTGCGGAAAGAGGCCACGCGCCAGCTGCGACAGGAAGGTGGCCGGCAGGATGTAGCCAAAGCCGGCCAGGCCATAGCCGGCCGCCAGTCGATACAGCGCGGCCGAGCGTGGCAGCGCGGCGGGCGCCCCCTCGTCCCGCGGCGGCAGGGTCTGCGGCAGCTGCCGCTGCAGGAACAGCACGATGCCCAGGGCCAGCAGGCCATAGGCCAGCCAGCCGGCCCCCGGCCAGGTGCTGGCCTGGCCGATGGCCAGGGCTGCCAGGCCCACCAGCACAATGCCCGCGGCCGGCCCCGTGAAGATGCTGCCGGCCAGGCGCAACTGGCCCTGCAGCGCGAGCACCTGCTGCGTCCAGCTGGTGAGCAGGATCAGGACCCAGGCGCTGGCGACGCCCGCCACGAAACGCAGTACCGCCTGCAACAGCGCCGTGTCGGCCCAGGCCGAGAGCAGCGGGCAGGCCACGCACAGCCAGAGCCCCAGGCGCAGCCGCGCGAGGCCGTGCCGGCGGGCGTGCATGGCATCGAGCGAACCCGCGAGATAGCCCAGGTAGTTGCTGGCTGCCACCAGGCTGGCGCCGGTCAGCGACAGCTGTCCGGCCTGGATCATCAGTGGCAGCTGCGGCGTCAGGGCGAAGCGACCGATGCCGATCGCCACCAGCAGGCCGAGGAAGCCGGTGAGCGCGACCTGCAGGGGCGTCGGTGCCGGGACGGTGGGCGTCTGGGTGGCTGCGGGCGCTGACGTGGC
>JAZKHS010000005.1:0-96122 GCA_040385265.1 Pseudomonadota bacterium
ACAGGCACAGGCACAGGCACAGGCACAGGCACAGGCACAGGCACAGGCACAGGCATTGCGCGCCGGCCGGCGGGCAGCGCCCGCAGCCGCTGCGGCCCCCTCCGAACCCCTCCCGGACCCACTTCTGTCTGGTCAGGCAGGTTCCCGGGGTGTATGTTTCCGAGCCTTATTTCAATACGCGCGCAAGCACGGGAGACACTGATGAAACGGCAGATCATGGCCGCGGGCCTGGTGGTGGTGACGGGGGCCGCGCTGGTGGCCTGCAAGGAGCAGAAAAAGCCTGAGACGACTGACGGCCAGGCTGCCTACACGATCGGCTACATGACTGGCGCCGCCAGCGTGAGCCGCGCGCCCAACCTCGATACCGACGGCTTTATCAAGGGCTTCAAGGATGCCTACGGCAAGAAGGAGCCGGTCCTGACCGAGGCCGAGATGAAGCAGGCCATGGCCGCCTTCGAGGAGCGCCTGAAGACCGAAATGGCCATGGGCCAGAAGAAGGAAGCCATCCTCGGCGAGACCGAGGGCGCGACGTATCTGGCCGCCAATGCCAAGAAGGCCGGCGTGAAGACCACTGTCAGCGGGCTGCAGTATGAAGTGGTGAGCGAAGGCAAGGGCGCCAAGCCGGCCGCCACCTCCATCGTGAAGGTGCACTACGAAGGCAAGCTGGTCGACGGCACCGTGTTCGACAGCTCCCGCCAGCGTGGCGAGCCCATCGAGCTGCCGCTGGATCGTGTCATCCCCGGCTGGACCGAGGGTGTGCAGCTGATGAGCGTGGGCTCCCGCTATCGCCTGACCATTCCGGGCCAGCTGGGCTACGGCGAACAGGGCGCGGGCCCGATTCCGCCCAATGCGGTCCTGCTCTTCGATATCGAGCTGCTCGAAATCGTCAAGCCCTGAGGCCTCGCGTCGCCGCTTCCGCTTCATCTGCCGCGGAACGGCCGATGCGCGACCCGCTGAAAAGCCGGCATTTGCCGGCTTTTTTGTGTCCGCGCCAGGGACATTCCAGCCTGGATCAACGGCACCGTCCGTTAGCGCTTGCGCCTCACTGCCAGCCGAAGCGCCAGCATGCCGCATCCTCGAGTTCATGCCAGTCGATGGCGCGACGCTGGCGGGTGAGCACCGCCTCGATCACGCACTCCTCGACGACCAGGCCCTCGTCGTCGAACATCACTTTCACCACCACAAAGTGCTTCTGCCGGTCTGCCGGCGCCAGCGCGGTCCACTTGCTGTTGAGCAGCTTTTGGGGATTGAGGCGATTCATCGCTGCGGCACCGGGGCAGGAAAGACAGGAGCATTCTAGCCGGTCGGCAGAGGCTCGAGCCCCTGTTCAGCCCCCGGACAATCCCCCCCCAAGCCCAAGCCCAAGCCCAAGCCCAACGGCTCAAAATGAAAAAAGCCGGCAGAAGCCGGCTTTTTCCAGGACCCGCGTCGCGCTTACTTGCTGACGTTGGAGCCGGCTTCCGCCACAGTCAGCGCCGTCATGTTGACGATGCGGCGCACGGTGGAGGAGGCGGTCAGGATGTGCACCGGCTTGGAGGCGCCGAGCAGGATGGGTCCCACCGTGACGCCACCGCCCGAGGTCACCTTCAGCAGGTTGAAGGCGATGTTGGCGGCATCCAGCGTCGGCATGATCAGCAGGTTGGCCGAGCCCTTGAGCTTCGAGTTCGGGAACACCGCATGGCGGATGGACTCGTCCAGCGCGGCGTCGCCGTGCATTTCGCCTTCCACTTCCAGCTCCGGCGCGATTTCCTTCAGGATGCGCCAGGTCTGGCGCATCTTGGCCGCGCTCTCGGTGTCTTCCGAGCCAAAACTCGAGTGCGACAGCAGCGCTACCTTGGGCGTCAGGCCGAAGCGGCGCACACCCTCGGCGGCCTGCAGCGTGATCTCTGCGAGCTGCTCGGCAGTCGGGTCCGGGTTCACGTAGGTGTCGGCGATGAAGATGGTACGGTTGTCGCGCATCAGCAGGTTCATGGCGGCGAACTGGCTCACGCCCGGCTTCTTGGCGATGATGCGGTTCACGTAGCGCAGGTGCAGTCCATAGTTGGCGAAAGTGCCGCAGATCATGCCGTCGGCATCACCGAAGTGCACCAGCAGGGACGCGATCAGGGTGGCGCGGCGACGCACTTCCTTCTGTGCCAGCTCCGGCGAGATGCCGCGGCGCTCCATGATGTGATGGTAGTGCTGCCAGTACTGCTTGAAGCGGTGGTCTTCGTCCTGGTTGATCAGCTCGAAGTCCACGCCGGCGCGGATGCGCAGGCCCAGCTTCT
The DNA here is from genome assembly GCA_040385265.1 of Pseudomonadota bacterium. Taxonomy (GTDB): domain Bacteria; phylum Pseudomonadota; class Gammaproteobacteria; order Pseudomonadales; family Moraxellaceae; genus UBA2031. The sequence continues at coordinate 2,268 of JAZKHS010000005.1, forward strand.
CGATGCGCTTCTCGATGACCGCCGGACGACCGATCAGGATGGGCTTGGCCAGGCCTTCATCGACCACCACCTGCACGGCGCGCAGCACGCGCTCGTCTTCGCCCTCGGCGTAGGCGATGCGCTTGGGCTGCGCCTTGGCCTGGGCAAACACCGGCTTCATGATGAAGGCCGAGTTGTAGACGAACTCGGACAGCTTCTGGCGATAGGCTTCCAGGTCGGCGATGGGGCGTGTGGCAATGCCGGACTCCATCGCGGCGCGGGCCACGGCAGGCGCGATCTCCAGGATCAGGCGCGGGTCCAGCGGCTTCGGGATCAGGTATTCCGGGCCGAAGGACTGGCTGTCGGAATTGCCGTAGCCACTGGTGGCCTCGGATTGCTCCACATGTGCCAGCTTGGCGATGGCGTACACGCAGGCCAGCTTCATCTCCTCGTTCACCGTGGTGGCGCCGACATCCAGCGCACCGCGGAAGATGTAGGGGAAGCAGAGCGCATTGTTGACCTGGTTGGGGTAATCCGAGCGGCCGGTGGCAATGATGGCGTCCGGACGCGCTTCCTTGGCCAGCTCCGGCATGATTTCCGGGGTCGGGTTGGCAAGCGCGAAGATGATCGGGCTCTTGGCCATGTCCTTGATCATTTCCGGCTTCAGCACGCCGGCGGTGGACAGGCCGAGGAACATGTCGGCGCCGGGCAGGGCGTCGGCCAGCGAGCGCGCGGAAGTGTCCTGCGCATACTTGGCCTTGGACTCGTCCATGCCAGGGCGGCCCGCATAGCAGATGCCCTTGGAGTCGGCCACGAAGATGTTTTCTTTCTTCGCGCCCAGCGACACCAGGATGTCGAGGCAGGTGATGGCGGCGGCGCCGGCGCCCGAGCAGACGATCTTGAGGTCGCCGATGTTCTTGTTCACCACCTTGAGCGCATTGATCAGGCCGGCGCCAACGATGATGGAAGTGCCGTGCTGGTCATCGTGGAAGACCGGAATCTTCATGCGCTCGCGCAGCTTCTTCTCGATGTAGAAGCACTCCGGCGCCTTGATGTCTTCCAGGTTGATGCCGCCGAAGGTGGGCTCCAGCGAGGCGATGATCTCGACCAGCTTCTCGGGATCCTTCTCGTTGATCTCGATGTCGAAGACGTCGACGCCGGCGAACTTCTTGAACAGCACGCCCTTGCCTTCCATCACGGGCTTGGAGGCCAGCGGGCCGATGTCGCCCAGGCCGAGCACGGCGGTGCCGTTGGTGATCACCGCGACGAGGTTGCCGCGGGCGGTGTAGCGGGCGGCGGTGGACGGATCGCGCGCGATTTCCTCGCAGGGCGCGGCGACGCCGGGCGAATACGCCAGCGCCAGGTCACGCTGGTTGACCATGGCCTTGGTCGGCGTGACGCTGATTTTGCCGGGCTCGGGGAATTCGTGGTAATCCAGTGCGGCTTTGCGCAGTGCCTCATCCATCGTCGTTCTCACCTGCAATACACCGGGCTCCCGTCGGGCCGCCGGGGGGCGGGCGGGGTGGGCTCGGCCGTCTAAAATAAGGCGCGCAGCATAGCATTTTCAGGGCCTTGCAGCCGCTCTTTGTGTGGATTGCGGGTCGTGAAAGCGCCCTTTCGGGCCCTGGTGGATGGGACAAATCCCTGACAGGCGGGCGGGCCGCCTGGCGAGGGCGCGGCAGCCGTCCTGGCTCCCTTGCGGGCCGCCAAAACGAAGGGGACGCCATGGCGTCCCCTTCTTCACCCGTTCTGCAGGGCCGTCTGCCGCAGGGACCCGAGGGAGGCATCTGCCTCCGCTCAAGCCCGCGACAGGGCGCCCCCTCGGGGCTTACTGCTGCTCGCGCGCCACGGCGCGGTAGCCGATGTCGCCGCGGTGCTGCTCGCCTTCCCAGGACACGGCCTTGACCAGGGCATAGGCGCCGGCCTGGGCCTCGGACACGGTCTTTCCCAGGGCAGTGGCGCAGAGCACGCGGCCGCCCGAGGTCACCACCTTGCCGTCCTGCAACGCGGAACCGGCATGGAAGACCTTGCCGGGCAGGGCCGCGGCGGCGTCCAGGCCGTGGATCTCGTCGCCCTTGCGGATGTCGCCGGGATAGCCGCCGGCGGCCATCACCACGCCCAGCGCGGCGCGCTCGTCCCACTCGGCGGTGGTCGTGCCCAACTGCTTGTCGATGCCGGCTTCCACCAGCGCCACCAGCGAGCTCTTCAGGCGCACCATGATGGGCTGCGTCTCGGGGTCGCCGAAGCGGCAGTTGAACTCGATCACCTTGGGCGCGCCGCTGTCGTCGATCATCAGGCCGGCATAGAGGAAGCCGGTATAGGGGTGGCCTTCCGCCGCCATGCCGGCGACCGTGGGGGCGATCACCTCGCGCATGACGCGCGCATGCACCTCCGGCGTCACCACCGGGGCGGGGGAGTAAGCGCCCATGCCGCCGGTGTTGGGACCGGTGTCGCCGTCGCCAATGCGCTTGTGGTCCTGGCTGGTGGCCATGGGCAGCGCGTGGGTGCCGTCCACCATGACGATGAAGCTGGCTTCTTCGCCCTCCAGGAACTGCTCCACCACCACGCGCGATCCGGCGCTGCCGAAGGCATTGCCCGAGAGCATGTCGGTGATGGCGTCTTCCGCTTCCTGCAGCGTCATGGCGACGATCACGCCCTTGCCCGCGGCCAGGCCGTCGGCCTTGATCACGATGGGCGCACCCTTCTCGCGCACATAGGCCAGCGCGGCGTCGGTTTCGGTGAAAACCTGGTAGAAGGCGGTGGGGATGCCCTGGCGCGCCAGGAAGTCCTTGGCGAAGGCCTTGGAGCCCTCGAGCTGGGCGGCATGCTGGGTCGGGCCCCAGATGCGCAGGCCGGCGGCCTGGAAGGCGTTGACCACGCCGTTCACCAGCGGCGCCTCGGGACCGACGATGGTCAGCGCGACATTGTCGCGGGCAAAGGCCACCAGCGCCGCGTTGTCCAGGATATCCAGCGCCACGTTCTGGCACTTGGCCTCGGTGGCGGAGCCGGCATTGCCCGGCGCCACGAACACCGTCTCGATGCGCGGGTCCTGCGCGCACTTCCAGGCCAGCGCATGTTCGCGGCCACCCGAGCCAAGAATCAGGATCTTCATCGCGCGTTCCTCTCTCAATGCCTGAAGTGGCGCATGCCGGTGAACACCATCGCCATGCCATGTTCGTCGGCGGCGGCAATCACCTCGGCGTCGCGCATGGAGCCACCCGGCTGGATGATGGCGGCGATGCCCACCTTGGCGGCATTGTCAATGCCGTCGCGGAAGGGGAAGAAGGCATCCGAGGCCATCACCGCGCTGGCCACCGGCAGGCCGGCATGCTCGGCCTTGATGGCGGCGATGCGCGCCGAGTTCACGCGGCTCATCTGGCCGGCGCCGACGCCGATGGTCTGGCGCGCACGGGCGTAGACGATGGCGTTGGACTTCACGTACTTGGCCACCTTCCAGGCAAAGATCAGGTCGTGAATCTCGGCCTCGGTCGGCGCGCGCTTGGTCACGATCTTGAGGTCGGTGTCCTTGATCATGCCCAGGTCCTGGTCCTGCACCAGCAGGCCGCCGGTCACACGCTTGAAGTCCCACTGCGAAGAACGGGCATCCAGGGCCGGCAGCGCGCCGCATTCCAGCACGCGCACGTTCTGCTTGGCGGCGGTGATTTCCAGCGCGGCCTTGGAGATGGAGGGCGCAATGATCACTTCGACGAACTGGCGCTCGACGATGGCCTTGGCCGTCTCGGCGTCCAGCTCGCGGTTGAAGGCGATGATGCCGCCGAAGGCGGATTCGGTGTCGGTGGCATAGGCCAGGTCATAGGCCTTGCGGATTCCGCCTTCGTCGTCCGGCACCACGGCCACGCCGCAGGGGTTGGCGTGCTTGACGATGACGCAGGCCGGCTTGGCGAAGGACTTCACGCATTCCAGCGCGGCATCGGTGTCGGCGATGTTGTTGTAGGAGAGTTCCTTGCCCTGCAGCTGGCGTGCGGTGGCGACCGAGGCTTCCTTCGGGGCAGCTTCGGTGTAGAAGGCGGCGCGCTGGTGCGGGTTCTCGCCGTAGCGCAGCTCCTGGGCCTTGAAGAACTGGGTGTTGAAGGTGCGCGGGAAGGTGTCGCGCGCCGTCAGGTCGGCCTTCTTCTCGCCCACGAGCGCGCCCAGGTAGTTGGCGATCATGCCGTCGTAGCCGGCGGTGTGCTCGAAGGCCTTCACGGCCAGGTCGAAGCGGGTTTCATAGGAGAGGCCGCCGGTCTGCCCGATCTCGGCCAGCACGCGCTCGTAGTCGGACGCATTCACCACGATGCCGACATGGGCGTGGTTCTTGGCGGCGGAGCGCACCATGGTCGGGCCGCCGATGTCGATGTTCTCGATGGCGTCGGGCAGGGTGCAGTCGGGCTTGGCCACGGTCGCGGCGAAGGGATAGAGGTTGACCACCACGAGGTCGATGCCGGAGATGCCATGCTCGGCCATCACCGCGTCGTCCTGGCCGCGGCGGCCGAGGATGCCGCCGTGGATCTTCGGGTGCAGGGTCTTGACGCGACCGTCCATCATCTCCGGGAAGCCGGTGTGGTCGGACACCTCGGTCACGGCGACGCCGTTGTCCTTGAGCAGCTTGAAGGTGCCGCCGGTGGACAACAGCGCCACGCCGCGCTGGCTGAGGGCGCGCGCGAACTCGACGATGCCGGTCTTGTCGGAGACGGAGATGAGGGCCTGCTTCACGGTCTGGCTCATGGGACTTCCTGGTTCAATCAACGGAATTCTGCGGGTGGGCGCGGGGCCCGGGATGCCACAAAGAAAAAAGGGCGTAATCGCCCTTTTTTGGTGTTTTGTCGCCTGTTCCTACATCAGCCCGTGGTCCTTGAGCTTCTTGCGCAGCGTGCCGCGGTTGAGGCCCAGGATCTCGGAGGCGCGCGTCTGGTTGCCGCGGGTGTACTCCAGCACGACTTCCAGCAGGGGCGCTTCGACTTCGGCCAGGACCATGTCGTAGACATCGGTGACCTGCTCGCCGCCCAGGTTGGAGAAGTAGCTGCGCATGGCCTGTTCAACATGGTCGCGCAGGGTCTGTGCCCCGGCGCTGGGAAACTGCTGCTTGAGAGTGGACATTTCCATGCCGTCGTTGCTGTCGTTGAGGAGTAACGGTTCCATGTTGAGATTGTTCATGCCGCTCTTACCTCTCCCTCGATAAGCTGTCCGAAACAGTGCCGGACGAATTCCAGTTGCATGGCGGGCGAGTCCAGGGAATTGAAGCGACGAGAAATCGCCGCGCCCTCCGGAAGCGACTCGACATACCAGCCGAAATGCTTGCGGGCAAAGCGCAACCCCTGAAGGTCACCATAAAACGCGTAAAGGTCTTCCAGATGCCCCAGGATGATCGACGCTGTCTCGCTGCGTGAAGGCGGAGGCAGGTGTTCCCGGGTGCGGAGGAAGTGAATTATGTCGCGAAAGATCCACGGACGGCCGTGAGCGCCGCGGCCGATCATAATACCATCGCAGCCTGTGCGGACAAGCACCTTTTCGGCCTTTTCCGGTGAGTCGATGTCACCATTTGCCAGCACCGGTATGCGGACCGCCTGCTTGACTTCCGCGATGGTGTCGTACTCCGCCTCGCCCATGTATTTGTCGGCACGGGTACGGCCGTGCATGACCAGCAACTGGATGCCGCTGTCCTCGGCAATGCGGGCAATCTGCACGCCATTGCGGTTTTCGGGGTTCCAGCCGGTGCGTGTCTTCAGGGTCACCGGCACGGTCACCGCGCCCACCACGGCGGCCAGGATCTGCGCCACCAGCGCCTCGTCCTGCAGCAGGGCGGAACCGGCCAGGCGGTTGCAGACTTTCTTGGCCGGGCAGCCCATGTTGATATCAATGATCTGCGCGCCATGGTCCACGGCGGCGCGTGCGGCATCGGCCATCATGCCGGCGTCATAGCCCACGATCTGCACCGTGCGCGGCTCCGGCTCGCCGTGATAGTCCAGGCGCGAGGCTGACTTGCGCGAGGTCCACAGGCGCGTGTCCGAGGCCACCATCTCCGAAACCACATGGCCCGCGCCCCAGCGCCGGCAAAGCTGCCGGAACGGGCGGTCGGTCACGCCCGCCATGGGCGCGAGCGCCACGGGGGTGGTGAGCGTATAGGGACCCAGGGTCAGGGGCTTCAGCATGGAGACGGCCAGGGGATGGAAGGGCGCGAATGATACCGGCCGGGGCGGGCCGGGCAAAGCCGCCCGGACAGCAAAAGTTGAATGAAAACTGACCGGCGGCCGACCCCGGCCTTGACCCTGGTCAGCAGCCGTCTCCTGGCGCCGCCGGGCAGACAGCTGGCCAAGGCCCCAGCGTACCCGCCAAAGCAAAAGGGCCGCCCTGCGGCAGCCCTTTCGAGTCGGTGTCCTCCTTTCCTCAGAGGATGGGGTCCAGGCCATAGCTGATGGCTTCCTTGCCCGGGTCAACGACCTCCAGCGAGATACGGACCGGGGTGTCGGGCGGCATGCGCCGCAGTACGCGGGCTTCGCCCCTCAGGTAGTCGGCCGGTCGCAGCAGGCGGCTGGCCACCACCTGGTCCTGGCTGTCGCTGAAGCGCAGGCGCAGTGCCGGGAAGGGCTGAGGGAACGGGGCATGGTTCTTCAGGATGGCGTCCACCTGCAATGCCCCTTCCACGTCGGGATGCTTGCGCACCACCAGTTCGTCGACCTTGAGCTGGCCGGCATCGGGAATATCGGGCAGGTAGCAGCCCAGGCTGGCGCAGGCGCGCTCGAACACCGGCCGCACCGAGGGCTGGGTAGCCAGGCTTTCGAAATTGAAGAAGATGTACTGGGTGGCCAGGATCAGGGCCGCCATCAGGCACAGGAAGCTCCAGCCCAGCACATAGCCCCAGCGGATGGGGTCGCGCGGCGGCTTCAGGGTCACCGGCGCATCGACATGGGCCAGCGGACGCTCGAGGGCGAAGGGATTGGCGGCCGGCGTGGCTGGCACGGCGCCGACCGGCTGGCTCAGGTCGTCGTCGTCCAGGAAGCTGAGCACGTCGGCGTCTTCGCCCAGGAAATTGTCGTCGACCGGCGCCGGCGCCGGCGCGGCCTTTCTGGCCGGCGCCGACGGTGCCGCGGCAGGGCTCTCGCCCTGGCCGAGGGCAGCCGCCAGCTTCGGGTTCCGCGGCGGGGCCTTGGCGTTGTCGTCGACGATCTCCAGGCTCTTGTTGCGCGCGGCGGCGTGTTCCGAAGTCTCGAGCTCGGAGAGGATGTCCTGGGCCCAGGACTCGTCGGCGTTCTCGCTGAGGCGGTGGATTTCCGGCGGGTGCTCGTCCAGGAAGGCGCTCCCCGCCTCCTCGAGCTGGTCGGACAGCTCGTCGTCGAACAGCACGGTCTTGCCCGGGGTGGCCGCGGCCGGCGTCGCACCGCCGCCATTGGCCATGAAGTCACTGATGTCGTCGTCGCTGAAGCCGAAGGCATCGTCACCGGGCGCGCCGCTGGCGGCACCCGCGGCGGGCAGCTGCCACTCGCCGGGGGCGGCCTTGCCGGGATCCCCCTTCTCGCCGATCAGGTCCAGCGCCCAGGATTCGTCCTTTGCCGCTGCCTTGCCCTTGGGCTTGGCGGCGGCCGGTGCCACTGCGGGAGCCGGATGCGGTGCCGCCGGGGCGGTCGGTGCCGCGCCCACCAGGTGCTGGTCGGCCCGGAATACCTGCAGGCAGGACCCGCAGCGCACGCTACCGCCCTTGGCGGCCAGCTGGGCGTCGGTAATGCGGAAGGTACTGCCGCAATGCGGGCATTTGGTCTGCTTGGCGTCGGTCATCTGAGGGTCCTGGATCCTGTGCGGGGCGCTTCCACGCGTGCCGATCTTCTAATCGTCCTAATCTACTCGGCGCCCACCGATTTTTACACCGAATTGCACGAAGTTGTGCGCCGCTTCGCTCAACGGTGGCGGCCGGACAAGCGGCACCAGTCTTCTTCCTTCACGGCAAGCCCGTCCATGTCGAACCATTCCCCGTAGACCTGCCTCAGCTCGGCCACCTGGGGCTGGATGATGCCGGACAGGGCGATGTCGGTGCCGGGGCGGCTGTGCCGCTCCAGGGCCGGGGCGAGCATGGCCAGCGGGCCGGCCAGGATGTTGGCGACGATGACGTCGGCGGTAATGGCCGGCATCTCCTCGGGCGAGAAGACGTGGACGCGGTCGCCGACCTGGTTGTGCTCCGCGTTGTTGCGGGTGGCGGTCAGCGCCTGCGGATCGAGGTCGACGCAGTACGCCTCCTTCGCGCCCAGCAGCAGGGCGGCCACGGCCAGGATGCCGGAGCCGCAGCCGTAGTCGATGACGACCTTGTCCTTGAGGTCCAGCTTGTCCAGCCACTCCAGACAGAGCGCCGTGGTGGGGTGGGTGCCGGTGCCGAAGGCCAGGCCCGGGTCCAGCAGCAGGTTGATGGCGTCGGGGCGGGGGGGCGGCGTCCAGCTCGGCACCACCCACAGGCGGTCGCCAAAGCACATGGGATGGTAGTGGTCCATCCAGGCGCGCACCCAGTCCTTGTCCTCCAGCACCTCGATACGGTGCTCGGGCAGCGGGTGGCCCAGGCGCGCCTCCATGAACTCCAGCACCGCGTCCATCTCGGAGTCGACGGTGAAGATGCCCACCACGCGGGTGGCGTCCCACAACGGCTGGGCCCCGGGCGGCGGCTCCAGCAGGGGCTGGTCGGCGGAATCTTCCATCAGCACCGCGGCGGCGCCGAGCTCCTCGAACAGGGCCTCGTAGGCGGGAGCATCGGCCTTGGTGGTTTCGATCTTGAGTTGCAGCCAGGTCATGGGGTCACCAGAAACAGAAAGCAGTAGGAGCGGCGTCAGCCGCGAAGCTCTTGGAGGGACGGCTTGGGCCGGGCCCCCTGGCCGTGAATCCCCGCAATGAAAAAGCGGCTTCCGCCACGATTGCCGCATGATACCGCAACAATCGCGGCTGAAGCCGCTCCTACGGGGAGGGAGGGTGCCTTACAGGCCGAGCTTCTTCTCCAGGTAGTGGATGTCGACGCCGCCCTTGGCGAAGTTGGCGTCACGCAGGATCTCGTCGCGGTGCAGCGGGATATTGGTCTTGATGCCATCCACCACGATCTCGTCCAGCGCGTTGCGCATGCGCGCGAAGGCGACGTCGCGCGTGGGGCCGTAGGCGATGAGCTTGCCGATCAGGGAGTCGTAGTTGGGCGGCACGGTGTAGCCCGAGTACACATGCGAGTCCATGCGGATGCCGGGGCCGCCGGGGGCGTGGAAGTAGTTGATCTTGCCGGGGCAGGGTGTGAACTTCTTCGGATCCTCGGCATTGATGCGGCATTCGATGGCATGGCCCTGGATCTTCACGTCCTTTTGCGTCAGCGACAGTCCGAGCCCGGCGGCGATGCGCAGCTGTTCCTTGATGATGTCGACGCCGGTGACCATTTCCGTCACCGGATGCTCCACCTGGACGCGGGTATTCATCTCGATGAAGTAGAACTGCTCATTTTCGTACAGGAACTCGAAGGTGCCGGCGCCGCGGTACTTCATCAGCTCGCAGGCCTTGACGCAGGAGTCGGCGACGCGGGCGCGGATCTTCTCGGGAATGCCGGGCGCGGGCGCTTCCTCCACCACCTTCTGGTGGCGGCGCTGCAGCGAGCAGTCACGGTCACCGAGGTGGATGGCCTTGCCCTTGCCGTCGCCCAGGATCTGGATTTCCACATGGCGCGGATGCTCCAGGAATTTCTCCATGTAGACGGTGTCGTCGCTGAAGGCCGCCTTGGCCTCGGAGCGGGTGACGAACAGCGAGTTCAGCAGTGCCGACTCGGTGTGCACCACGCGCATGCCGCGGCCACCACCACCGGCAGCCGCCTTGATGATGATGGGGTAGCCGATGCGCTTGGCGACGGCGAGGGCGTTCTCCTCGGTCACCGGGCCGCCGGAGCCAGGCACCGTGGGCACGCCGGCCTTCTTCATGGCCTCGATGGCCGACACCTTGTTGCCCATGAGGCGGATGCTGTCCGGGCGCGGGCCGATGAAGGTGAAGCCGGATTTCTCGACGGCTTCGGCAAAGTCGGCGTTCTCGGCCAGGAAGCCGTAGCCGGGATGGATGCCCTGGGCGTCGGTGACCTCGGCGGCCGAGATCAGCGCCGGGATGTTGAGGTAGCTGTCCTTGGAGGCGGCCGGGCCGATGCAGACCGCCTCATCGGCGAGACGCACGTGCAGCAGGTCGCGGTCGGCCTTGGAGTAGACGGCGACGGTGCGGATGCCCATTTCCTTGCAGGCGCGCAGGATGCGCAGCGCGATTTCGCCGCGGTTGGCAATGACTACCTTCTCGAGCATGACGGGACTCCGCTCAGACGATGGTCAGCAGGGGCTGGTCGAACTCCACCGCCTGGCCATTCTCGACGAGGATGCTCTCGATCGTGCCGCTTTCCTCGGCTTCGATCTGGTTCATCATCTTCATGGCCTCGACGATGCAGATGACCTCGCCTTTCTTCACGATCTGGCCGACTTCGACGAAGGCGGCGCTGCCTGGAGAGGCAGAGCGGTAGAAGGTACCCACCATGGGCGAGCGCTGCACGAAGCCGCGCGTCTGCGGCTCCACGGCGGCGGGGGCGGGGCCCTGGGTGGGCTCGACGCTGGCCTGGGCCTGGGCCGGTGCGGGGGCGGCAACGGGCGCGGCCTGGGCGGCGACCATGTGGGTGTTGGCGACAGGGGCGCGGTGACGGGCGATGCGTACCGACTCTTCGCCCTCGGTGATCTCGAGTTCGTCGATGCCGGATTCTTCCAGCAGCTCGATGAGTTTCTTGACCTTGCGAATATCCATGGAAAATACCGTAAAAAAGAGTGGAAAAATGATCAGGTCGCGGAGGTGCCGAGCCGCTTCAGGGCAAATTCCAGGGCAAGTTCATAGCCCTGTGCCCCGAGGCCGCAGATGACCCCGACCGCGACGTCGGAAAAATAGGAGTGCCGGCGAAAGTCCTCGCGGGCATGCACATTGGAGAGGTGGATCTCCACGAAGGGGATGGCGACCCCGAGCAGCGCATCGCGCAGGGCCACGGAGGTATGGGTGAAGGCCCCCGGGTTGATAAGGATGAAGCGGGTGCCATCCTGGCCGGCGGCCTGGACGCGGTCGACGAGGGCGCCCTCGTGGTTGCTCTGGAATGTGCCGAGGCTGAGGCCGGCTTCAGAGGCTCGCCAGGCCAGGCGGGCATTGATGCTGTCGAGGGTGTCGGCGCCGTAGATGCCGGGCTCGCGGGTCCCCAGCAAGTTCAGGTTGGGGCCGTGGAGGACAAGAATACCTGTCATGGGGTGTACTTCCTTAAGCGGCGATCAGTAAGCCGCTTGTTCCCTGATGTGTCGTCCGGCTTCTGGCCGGTCGTGCCTATACCCGGGCGCTGCCTTGGCCGGTCGTGGGCGCAGGGGGCAGTAGTCCGGAAAATGCCTGCAGTATCGGCGAAGTTCCAAGGTTTGGCCGCACAATACCGAAAGCGGGGGGGGATGGCAATGCGACCCTTGGCTAAGTGGAAGGCAGCCATTTTTCCCGGATCCAGCGCAGGAAGTCCGGCGCCGTCATCTCTCCCAGAAGGCGCAGGCCTGGTTGTTCCCGGCCCTGGCGGTCAAAGGCGAGCAAGGCGGGCAGGCCCGGCAGGCCATGGCGGTCCAGCAGATCCTGCACCTCCGGTGTCAGGTCGGTCGCGTCCACCTGCAGCAGGACGGCGGGGGCCAGTGCGGCCTGCACATCCGCCCGGCTGAACACCTCGTTTTTCCAGACGAGGCAGCTCGGGCACCAGTCGGCGTAGAACTCCAGCAGCACCGGACGCCCGCGGGCAGCGGCCAGCGCGCCGGGCAGCTGGGCCGGGGTGACCACCTGGAAGTGACCGGGGCGGGTGGCCAGGGCGAGTTCCGGCGCCGGCGCCGGCCATAGCCGGACGCCGGCATAGCCCGCGGCGGTGGCGCCGAGCAGCAGTGCCACGCCGGCCAGGGCAGTGGCACGTCCGGGGCGCAGCAGCAGCCAGAGGCCAGGGAGGGCTAGCGCCAGGGCGCCGACCAGGAAGCTCAGGGACAGGGTCATGGCGGGCGATACTAGGCAGTCACGTGGGGAAATGCCACCGTCCGCTTACGTGTTTGCCGAAGGGTTCTCGCCTTATGCACGGGCTGCCGCCCGTGTAGAATCGTTGCTGCCGGCGGGCGTACCTCCTTTCCCTGATTTCCCTGCCGGTCCAAGGCTCATTATCACGATGGACAGCTGGCAGAACAGGCTGGCCCTGCGCTGGGACGATGTCCGCGAGCGCTGGGGGCTGCGCAACTTTCTCTCCCCCTTGCTGGTGCTGCTGTTCCTTCTTCTATTGGCCTTGCTGGCGCTCGGCTGGTACTGGGGCCGCGAGACCGCCCCGTTTCCCGTGCAGGCTGAAGCGGGCCCCGCCGGCATTGCGCTGGCGTCGGTGCAGGGGCGCATGGCGCAGGCGCTGCTGGACAAGCCGGGCGGCTACCTCAATAACGACCTGCTGCCCCCGGGCAGTCTCGCTGACGACATTCCGGCCTGGGAGCGTGGCGTCCTGCACGAGATGCGAGACCTGTCCCGGTCCATGCAGCCCCTTTCCCTGGATTCCCCGCTGGCGCCCGACCTGGCCGAGGCCGCAGAGGCCTTTGCGGTCGCGCCCGATGCCTGGGGCATGCCATCGGTAGAGGGCGAGATGGCGCGCGGTCGCGAGGCCCTGGCCCGGCACCGCGAGCGCCTGCGGGGACCGGGAGGCGCCGAGCTGGCGCTGCGCGAGGCGCAGTTGCGACGCTGGCTGGCCGGGTTGCAGGCCCGGCTCGATGACCTGGCGATGCGCCTCAATGCCGCCCAGGCCGCCAGCCTCGCCCCCGGGGTCACGGTCGCGCCCGGGACCGAGGCAGTGCCCGCCACTTCCTGGGCGCGGGTCGACGACGTCTTCTTCGAGGCGCGCGGCAGCGCCTGGGCCCAGCTGCACCTGCTCAAGGCGGCCGAACTGGACTTTGCCGGCCTGCTGCAGGCCCGTCATGCCGACCTTGCCTTTCGCGCGGCCATCCACGAGCTCGAGGCAACCCGGCAACCGCTGTGGAGTCCGGTCATCCTGAATGGCGCCGGCTTCGGGCTGTTTGCCAACCATTCCCTGGTCCTCGCCAACTACCTCCAGCGTACGCGCGCCGAGCTGGCCGAGGTTCAGGCTCTGCTGGCAGCACCCTGACCCGCAGCCGGGGCCGCTCCCCCGGCCTGGTGGTTTTCTGGGCGGGCGGCGGCCGGATTTCCCTTCCCCCGGGCCGGCGTGCAGGGCAGGGGAGGGCCGCCGTGGCCGCCGCGAGGGCCGCCTGGCCGGCCCTGCCGGCGGACGAGGGCCGCAAAATCCCCGCTTAAAATCTTACGGACTTATGGACAGCCCGGGGGAACCCGCATAAATTCCCGTCACGGTTTCTGGCGAGTACAAGGGTTGTCCTCGCCGGGAGCGGTCGCCGCCCAGTTGCATCCACTTCGTTGCGCTTTTACCAGCCGACACCTCGGGGTAGTCACCGTCAGCGGCAAACGGAGGTATTTCCGTTTGCCCAAGGGCCGTTACGGGTTGGGCCGGGCCACAAGTCCGGTCCCATAACAAGGCAGGTCCGACCGTACGAGACCTGCTGGATAAACGGGAGTAGACGCATGCGGTCATCTCAATTGATCCGTGCCTGCGCAGCCTTGTCTGCAATGGTGCTGGCCCCCGCGGCCATGGCGACACAGCTCGACATGACGCCGGGTGTCACGGAGATCAGCCAACAGGTATTCGAGCTTCACCGGTTCATGCTGTGGATTTGCATAGTGATCGGTGTCGGTGTGTTCGGGGTGATGTTCTATTCCATCCTTCATCACCGCAAGTCCAAGGGCGCCAAGCCCGCCGACTTCCACGAAAGCACCGTCGTGGAAATCATCTGGACCGTCATTCCCTTCATTATCCTTATCGTCATGGCCGTGCCTGCCACCAAGGTGCTGATTGCCATGAACGATAGCGGCGAGGCCGACCTCACGGTGCGCGTCACCGGCTCGCAGTGGAAGTGGCATTACGAGTACCTCACCTACGGCGACACCCAGGACGTGGGCCTCGGCTTCCTGTCCGTGTTGTCCACGCCGCGCGAGCAGTACGAGCGCCAGGGCAAGGGCTTCACCAATACGCCCGACTTTGCCGCGCATCCGAATTACCTGCTCGAGGTCGATAAGCCGCTGGTCATTCCCACCGGCAAGAAGGTGCGCTTCCTGGTCACCTCCGACGACGTCATCCATGCCTGGTGGGTGCCCGACTTCGCGCTCAAGCGCGACGCCATCCCGGGCTTCATCAACGAGATCTGGACCAATGTGCCGGTCGGCAAGGAAGGCGTGTACCGCGGCCGCTGCGCAGAGCTCTGCGGCAAGGACCACGCCTTCATGCCCATCGTGGTCGAAGCCAAGTCCCAGGCTGACTTTGACGCCTGGCTGAAGGATGCCAAGGTCCGCGCGGAAGAAGAGGCCAAGGCCGCTGCCAGCTCCGCCGACTACAAGTTCGCCAGCCTCGACGAGGCCGGCAAGCTGGGCGAAGAGGTCTACAACGCGCGCTGCGCCGCCTGCCACCAGGTCACGGGCGTGGGCCTGCCGCCCATGTTCCCCGCCCTCAAGGGCTCCAAGATCGCCGCCGCGAAAGACCAGCTTCCGGCCCAGATCGATATCCTGAACAACGGCAAGAACGCGATGCCGGCCTGGAAGGGCGTGCTGACGCCCAAGGAAATTGCGGCCGTCATCACCTATACGCGTAACGCCTGGGGCAACAGCACGGGCGATCTCGTGCAGCCTTCCGACGTTGTTGCCAAGTAATCAGGGGAGAGAATAGAAATGAGTCACGCCGCTTCCCACGATCATCATGATCACCACCATGTGCTGCCGCCGTTCTGGAAGCGCATGTTCACGACCTCGAACCACAAGGACATCGGCACGATGTACCTGGTGTTCGCCTTTACCATGCTGCTGACCGGCGGCGCCGCCGCCATGGTCATCCGCGCCGAGCTGATGTACCCGGGCCTGCAGTTGATCCAGCCGGACTTCTTCAACCAGATGACCACGGTCCACGGCCTCATCATGGTGTTCGGCGCCATCATGCCGGCCTTCACCGGCTTTGCGAACTGGATGGTGCCGATGATGATCGGCGCGCCTGACATGGCGCTGCCCCGTCTCAACCTGTTCAGCTTCTGGCTGCTGCCCTTCGCCTTCCTGATCCTGATCGCTTCCGTGGTGATGTCGATCATGGGCATGGGGCCGGCGCCCAACTTCGGCTGGACCTTCTACGCGCCGCTGTCCACCACCTACGGCCCGCCCAGCACCGACTTCTTCATCTTCTCGGTGCACCTGATGGGGATCTCCTCCATCCTCGGCGCCATCAACGTGGTGGTGACCATCTTCAACCTGCGTGCCCCCGGCATGACGCTGATGAAGATGCCGCTGTTCGTGTGGACCTGGCTGATCACCGCCTTCCTGCTGATCGCGGTGATGCCGGTGCTCGCGGGCGCCGTGACCATGATGCTGACGGACCGCCACTTCGGTACCAGCTTCTTCAGTGCCGCCGGCGGCGGTGATCCCGTGATGTTCCAGCACATCTTCTGGTTCTTCGGGCACCCCGAGGTCTACATCATGATCCTGCCGTCCTTCGGGATCGTGTCGGCGATCATCCCGGCCTTCGCGCGCAAGCCGCTGTTCGGCTATGCCTCCATGGTCTACGCCACCGCCTCCATTGCCCTGCTGTCCTTCGTGGTATGGGCGCACCACATGTTCACCACCGGCCTGCCGCTGGCCGGCTCGCTGTTCTACATGTACATGACCATGCTCATCTCCGTGCCCACCGGCGTGAAGGTGTTCAACTGGGTTGCCACCATGTGGAAGGGGTCCATGACCTTCGAAGTGCCGATGCTGTTCGCTGTCGCCTTCATCGTGCTGTTTGCCATCGGCGGGTTCTCCGGCCTCATGCTGGCCATCGTTCCGGCGGACTACCAGTACCAGGATGCCTACTTCGTGGTGGCGCACTTCCACTATGTGCTGGTGTCGGGCGCGTTGTTCTCCATGTTCGCCGGTGCCTATTACTGGCTGCCGAAGTGGACCGGTCACATGTACAACGAAACCCTGGCCAAGTGGCACTTCTGGTCCTCGCTGCTGTCGGTGAACCTGTTGTTCTTCCCCATGCACTTCGTGGGCCTGGCGGGCATGCCGCGTCGCTACGCCGACTACTCCCAGCAGTTCGCCGACCTCAACTTCTGGATCTCCATCGGGGGCTTCTGGTTCGGCCTGTCGCAGCTGATCTTCCTGGCGGTGCTGCTGACCGCGAAGAAGGGACCGAAGGCGGCGGACAAGCCTTGGGAAGGTGCGGAAGGCCTGGAGTGGACGGTGCCGAGCCCGGCGCCCTACCACACCTTCGAAGTGCCCCCGGTCGTCAAGTAAGCAAGGCGCGACCACGGGCCGCAATGCCCGTGGCCGCGCCGGAGGCAAGCGCATGAGCCAGCCGGACACGGACAAGATCGACAGCACCGCGGACAAGAACCGCCGTCTCCTGCTTAAGCTGGGAACGGTGGTGGTCGCGATGTTCGTCTTTGCCGTCTTTCTCATGCCGCCCATTTACGATGCGTTTTGCGAGCTGACCGGTCTCAACGGCAAGGGCTCCGGCAAGGCGGCCGCCGCTTCCACGCGGGTGGATGCCAGCCGGATGGTCACCCTGGAGTTCCTGGTCGATACCGACAAGGGCCTGCCCTGGGATTTCCGGCAGGAAGCCGCCGCGGTCAGGGTCTATCCTGGCCAGGTCACGAAGACGATGTTCTTTGTGAAGAACCGGGACGGCCAGGCGATCACGGGGCGTGCCATACCCTCGATCTCGCCCGGCGAGGCGGCCAAGTACGTGAAGAAGACCGAGTGCTTCTGTTTTCGCGAGCAGCGTCTGGCGGGGGGTGAGGGCAAGGCCATGCCGATGATTTTCTACATCGACCCGGCTATGCCCAAGCACATCACCACCGTGACGCTCTCCTACAAGTTCTACAACTTGACGGATCAGGTACAGACGGCCAGCCGTTGAGCCGGCGTCCTGATAATTACAAACCCTTCCAAGGGGAGAAACGCAATGTCTGAACACCACAGCCCTGCGGTAGCCGGCCAGAAACCCACGAGCTACTACGTCCCGGCGTCCAGCCCCTGGCCCATGCTGGGATCCTTCATCCTGTTCATCCTGGTGGTGGGCGCCGCCAATGTCGTCCAGTCCCATGGCGTCACCGAGCTCACCAAGAGCACCGGCAACCAGGGCACCCTGAACTTCCTGCTGCCCGTCGGCCTCTTCGGGGTGTTCTTCCTGATGTGGAAGTGGTTCGGCGATACCGTCAAGGAATCGCTGGCCAACATGAACTCCGCGCAGATGGACCGCTCCTACCGCCAGGGCATGACCTGGTTCATCTTCTCCGAAGTGATGTTCTTCGCCGCCTTCTTCGGCGCGCTGTTCTATGCGCGCTGGCTGGTGGTGCCCTGGCTGGGCGGTGATGGCGATCGCGGCCGCATGACCCACGAGGTGCTGTGGCCGGGCTTCCAGGCCATGTGGCCGCTGGTGAAGACGCCGGCTGGCGTCACCACCGAGGCCATGAGCCCCTGGGGCCTGCCCTTCATCAACACCGTCATCCTGCTGATCTCCTCGGTCACCCTGACCGTTGCCCACCATGCCCTGCTGGCGGGTGACCGCATCAAGCAGCGCAACTTCCTGGCGGTGACGGTGGTGCTCGGCCTGATCTTCCTGGGCCTGCAGGTGGAGGAGTACGTCCACGCCTACACCGAGATGGGCCTGACCCTGAAGTCCGGCATCTACGGTTCCACCTTCTTCATGCTCACCGGCTTCCACGGCCTGCACGTGACCATCGGCACCATCATGCTGATCGTCATGCTGGTGCGCACGGTGAAGGGGCACCTCACCCCGGACAATCACTTCGCCTTCGAAGCGGCCGCCTGGTACTGGCACTTCGTGGACGTGGTGTGGCTGTTCCTGTTCATCAGCGTCTACTGGTTCTGACCGGTCACCCAGGAAAAAGCCCGGCGCTGGCCGGGCTTTTTCATAGGCGCGTCGTGGAGGGAATTCAGCGCGGCGCGCTGGCCCCCGGCGCGGTGCCGGTGGTATCCGGCAGGCCATGCGGGGACACCCAGCCCATGACGGCGGCCAGGTACAGCAGCAGGAACAGCGCGATCGACAGGCCGAGCCGCCAGGTCAGCGCACGCAGTGTCTTGCGCGCATCGCCCTGGCCTCCCCGGCTGAGGTGGAAGAGCGCGACGAACAGGTTGACGAGTACCGCTGCCATGGCAACGAGTACGATGATCTTGATCCACATGGCGAGTGTCCGTTGATACGAGTCGGCAGAGTGTAATTGATGCAGGACCTGCGCTCGACCCGCTTACGCCTTCCGCTGCCCGGCGGGCGCTACTGGTCCGCCCCGCTGTGGGCGGTCGTACTGGCGCTCTCCGTGGCGGCCGTCTTTGCCCGCCTGGGCGTCTGGCAGCTGGATCGTGCCTCCGAAAAGGCGGAGATGACGGCGCGCTACGAGGCCCGGCAGCAGTTGGCGCCGCTCCCCCTGGCGGAGGTGCTGGCCCGCGGCACCGATGTCGAGGACTATCCGGTGCGGCTGGAAGGGCGCTTCGACAATACCCGTACGCTTTATCTGGAGAACCAGCCGCGCGGGGCGCGCGCCGGTTTTCATGTCTATACCCCCTTTTTTCCTGCCGGCGAGGCCCGGGCCATCCTGGTCAACCGGGGCTGGATCCCGGTCGATGCCGACATGCAGCGCCTGCCGCCGGTGCCGGCGGCCACCGCCACTGTCGTCACCGGCACGCTGGCGCTGCCGTCGCCCTATTTCATCGTGGGCGAGCCGGACTACCGCCAGCGTCCGCTGCGCGTCGGGCGCATCGAGCAAGACAAGCTGGCAGCGGCGCTTGGTGTAGAATTGCGGCCCTTCCTGCTGCGGCTGGATACTGCCGCGCCGGATGGCTTCGTGCGCGAGTGGTCGCCCTCGGCGCGGCTGGGCATGCCGCCGGCCAAGCACCATGGCTATGCCTTCCAGTGGTTCAGCCTGGCCGCGGCGGTCCTCGTCGTGCTGCTGCTGGTGAACCTGCACCGAAATCACAAGAGCGAACCATGAGCGAGCCCGTGACATCCCCTGCCTCCCCCGAGCGCGCGCGCAAGAACCGCCTGCTTCTGCTGATCCTCGCCCTGAGCTTCGTGGTGCCCTTTATCGTGGGGGACCTGGCCTACCGCTTCCATTGGTACGAAGGTGCGCAGGTCAACAAGGGGCGCCTGATCGATCCGCCCGCGGAGTTCGCCACGCTGGCCACGCGCGATGCCACGGGCCAGGCCCTGGGCGCGGCCTTTGCCGGCAAGCACTGGTGGCTGCTCTACGTGCTGCCCGCCGATTGCGAGGCGGCCTGCCGCAACCGCCTGTTCCAGATGCGCCAGGTGCGCAAGGCGCTGGGCAAGGAGTCCGACCGCCTGCGCCAGGCCATCGTCATCACCGGCAAGCCGTCGCCGGCGACCGAGGCCCTGCTGCAGAAGGAGTTTCCCGATTTCGTGCGCATAAGCGGCGAACCCGCGCGCATCGATGCGGCGCTGGCCGCCGTGACGCCTGCCGCCAGCGCCGCGGGCGAGTTGTACATCATGGATCCCATGGGCTGGATCATGCTTTCCTACGGCCCCGAGGCGAACGAGAAAGTCTCCGTCGAGAAGGCGGAAGACGTGCTGACCGACCTGAGAAAACTGTTGAAGGCGTCCCGAATTGGCTAATCACTATACTTTTGCGCGTCTGTGGCTGACGCGCCTTGCCGTCATCAGCGTGCTGGTGACGGCCACTGTCGTGGCCCTGGGGGCCTGGACCCGTCTGGCTGATGCCGGCCTCGGCTGCCCGGACTGGCCGACCTGCTACGGCTCCCTCACGGTGCCGCTCTCCGAGCAGGCGATTGCGCGTGCCGCCGAGCTGTATCCCGACCAGCCCCTGGTTGCGGCCAAGGCCTGGCCGGAGATGATCCACCGCCACTTCGCCAAGGGCATCGGCCTGCTTTGCATTTTCATGGCCGGCTTTGCCCTGCTGGGCCGCCGCCGCGGCGAGCGCGACGTGCCGGTGAGGCATGCGCTGTTCCTGTTGGCGCTGGTCTGCCTGCAGGGCGCCTTTGGCGCCTGGACCGTGACGCTGAAGCTGTTCCCGCCGGTGGTCACTGGCCACCTGCTCTTCGGCTTTGCCACCTTTACCACGCTGTTCCTGCTCGCGCTGCGCCTGTCGCCCTTCCTGCGCGCCTCCGGCCTGGCGCGTCCGGGCGGCCTGCTGGCGCTGGCGGGTCTGGCCTTGCTGGCGCTGGTGGCGCAGATCGCCCTGGGCGGCTGGACCGCGTCCAATTACGCCGCGACGATGTGCACCGGGCTCCCGGTCTGCCAGGACGGCTGGCAGCCGCTGCTGGCCTGGCAGGAGGCCTTCAGCATCCATACCTACGCCGGCACCACCTACGAGTTCGCGCCCCACCTCGGGCCCGAGGCCAAGCTCACCATCCATGTCGCCCACCGCCTGGGCGCCTTCGTCGCCAGTGGCGCGCTGCTCGTGCTCGCGCTGGCGCTGTGGTGGCGTGGCGGGGCTGGACGCTATCGCCGCTTTGCGACCGTCGTCACCGGGCTGCTGGCGGTGCAACTGGCCCTGGGGGTATCCAATGTGGTCTTCCACCTGCCGCTGGCAGTGGCGGTGGCCCATAATTTCGTCGCCCTGGTCCTGCTGCAGGTCCTGGCGGCCCTGATCTACAGTCTTCTGCAGGAGCGCAAGCGCGCATGACGACCCTGGCTGAAAAAGATGAAGCGCCGCTCTGGCGCGCCTACTGGGAGCTGACCAAGCCGCGCGTGGTCGCCCTGCTCATGGTGACGGCGGTAATCGGCATGTTCCTTGCGACCCCCGGCCTGCCGCCCCTGCGCGTGTTGCTGCTGGGCTCGCTCGGCCTGGCCCTGGCCATGATGTCCTCCGCGGTGATCAACCAGGTCATGGACCAGCGCATCGACGCCATCATGGCGCGCACCCGCCAGCGCCCGCTGGTGCAAGGCCGGGTCGATACCCGCGCGGCGCTGCTCTTTGCCTTCGTGCTGTGCCTGTTGTCGCTCGCCATCCTTACCGTCTACATCAATCCGCTGACGGCCGTGCTGACCTTCTTCGGCGTGATCGGCTACGCCGGCATCTACACCCTCTGGCTGAAGCGGGCGACGCCGCAGAACATCGTCATCGGCGGCATCGCCGGCGCCATCCCGCCCCTGCTGGGCTGGACGGCGGTCACCAACCAGGTGCATCCGCACGCGCTGCTGCTGGTGCTCATCATCTTCGCGTGGACGCCGCCGCATTTCTGGGCGCTGGCCATCCATCGCCGCGACGAGTACGCCAAGGCCGACATTCCCATGCTGCCGGTCACCCACGGCCTGGAGTTCACCAAGACCTCCGTGCTGCTCTACACCATCATCCTGCTGCTGACGGCCTTGCTGCCCTACCTGACCGGCATGAGCGGCCTGATCTACCTTGCCGGCTCCACGCTGCTGGGCCTGGTTTTCCTGGGTTATGCCATCAAGCTCAAGTTCCGCCAGGACCCGAAGACGCCGATGCAGACCTTCGGTTACTCCATCACCTACCTGTTCCTGCTCTTCCTGTTCCTCCTGGTGGATCACTACCTGCCGCTCCGCCTCGCCTGAACAGGGGGGGCGCAGGCCTCCTGCTGTGACCCCGTTGTCACTTTTGCTGCCCACTGGCTGGTGCAGGCGGGGTTGCACTGTTATTTTTCGTCTGGCGCCTGTAGCACCTTCGTGGTACGGGCGGACAGGGAGATCAGGTGAATGATGGGTTTGGTGCTGTTCCTGGGCGTACTCGCCCTTGTCGCCTTCTTTTTCGTCGGGGTATTCAACGGTCTTGTGACCCGGCGCAACCGCTTCAAGAACGCCTTTGCGCAGATCGACGTGCAACTGCAGCGCCGCTATGAGCTGATCCCCAACCTGGTCGAAACCGCCAAGGCCTACCTTTCGCACGAGAAGGAAACCCTGACCAACGTGATAGCGGCCCGCAACCAGGCGGCCTCCGCCGCCCGTGCGGTGGCCGGCGCGCCGGAGAGCGCCGCGCTCATGGAGAAGCTGGGCCAGGCCGAGGGCGTGCTGGGCGGCGCCCTGTCCCGCCTCATGGTGGTGTCGGAAGCCTATCCCGAGCTCAAGGCCAACGAGACCATGCAGCAGCTCATGGAGGAGATGAGCTCCACGGAAAACCGGGTGGGCTTCGCGCGCCAGGCCTTCAACGACGCCGTCATGGAATACAACATCCAGCGCGAGAAGTTTCCCAATTTCTTCATTGCCGGCGCCTTCGGCTTCCAGCAGGCGGCGCAGCTGGAAATTCCCGATGTCGAGGCGCGCAAGCCGGTCCGGGTGGCCTTCTGAGCTGCTGACGCGTTCCGCGCATGGACTTCTTTGAACACCAGGCAAACGCCCGGCGCCAGACCGGGCGTTTGCTTGTCTATTTCCTGGCGGCGGTGGGCTTCACGATATTCGCCGTCAACGCCTGCCTCTTTGCGCTCGGGCGCTGGATGGACATTCCGATGCAGGGCGGGCCGCTCTGGCATACCTGGACGCCGCAGGCAGTACTCGGCACCGTCCTGATCATCGCTTCCGGCAGCCTGCGCGAGTACCTCCTGCTGCGGGGCGGCGGCCCCGCCCTCGCGGCGTCCATGGGCGCGCGCCGCCTCGACTTTGCCACCCGCGACCCGGCCGAGCGCCAGTTCCTGAATGTGGTGGCGGAAATGGCGATTGCCTCCGGCGTGCCCGCGCCCGCCCTCTATGTGCTGGACAACGAGTCGGGCATCAATGCGTTCGTCGCCGGCCTCAGCCTGGACCAGACCGTCATGGTCGTCACGGGCGGGGCCTTGGGCCAGTTCAACCGGGATGAGCTGCAGGCGGTGGTCGGCCACGAGTTCAGCCATATCCTGAATGGCGACATGCGCCTGAACGTGCGCTTGCTGGCGCTGCTGGCGGGCATCCTCGCCATTGGCCAGGTCGGCGGCTTCCTCATCCGGATAAGCTTCGACACCCGGCGCCGCCGCTCGCGTCGCGGCGACAGCGACCGCAAGGGCGGAGCGCCGCAACTGGCGGTACTCGGCGTGGCGCTGTGGCTGGTCGGCTATATCGGCCTGTTCTTCGGGCGCCTGATCAAGGCGGCCATCTCGCGCCAGCGCGAGTTCCTGGCGGATGCCTCCAGTGTCCAGTTCACGCGTAATCCGGACGGGCTGGCCTCGGCCCTGCTGAAGATCCGTGACCAGCATTCCTGGCTCTCCGGCCTTTATGCCGAGACCATGAGTCATATGTGCATTGCGGAGTCCCTGGATTTTTCCAGCTGGCTGGCGACGCATCCGCCGCTGGACCAGCGCGTCGCGGCCTTGGGCAGGCACTACCTGGCGCGTGACCGGGTAAGGCAGCGCGAGCAGCGCCGGCAGGTCGAGACGGCGGCCGAGGTGGCGGCGGTGCAGGGCCTGTCGCCGGTACTGACGCCGTTCTCGCCGGCGGAGGAGCCGCTCGAGGCGCCGGCGCTGCGCGAGCTGGAGCCGCTGGCCTGGAGCGGGACGCCACCGGCCGTCCCCGAAGTGGCCGTACCCGCCCTGGCGGCCGCCGTGGCGCTGGCGCCAGCCGCCGTTGCGGGGCCCGCGGCCCTGGTGGCGCGTACCGGGACGGTGAATCCGGCCGAGCTGGTGTCGGCGCAGGCGCTGTTCCGGCGCCTCCCGGCCGGCGTGCTGCAGGCGCTGGAATCCTGCGAAGGTGCCCAGGCCTTGCTGCTGGCGCTGGCCGCCCGGCAAAACCGGGCGGCGCCACCTGCACTGGCGGCCTTCCTGGAGACGGAGTTGCCGGCCCAGGCGGCGCGGGTGCAGGCGCTGTCCCGTAAGCTCGATGGCCTCGACCTGGCGTTCGCCTTGCCCCTGACGGAGCTGGCGCTGCCGCGCCTGCAGCTGATGGAGCACGAGGCGGCCCGCGCCTATCTGCTGAAGTTGCAGCGGCTGGCGCAGCTGGATCACCACCTCAGCATCTTCGAGTTCGGACTGCTCATGCTGATGCGCAAGCAACTACATATGCTGCCGCGGCCGCGTCCGGTGAAGCTCGCCCAGTGCGTGCCGGCGGCGGCCATGCTGGTGGCCACCCTGCTGCGCATCGGCGGCATGCAGGGCGAGCAGCTGGAGCGCACCTTCCAGCGCCTGCTGCGCACCGTGGCGACGCCGCCGCCAGATCTGCCGGTAGCCGAGGCGACGCGGCTGTCCCAGCTCGGGCGCTACCTTTATCTGCTGGGCGGACTCTCCCTGGCCGACAAGCGAAACCTGCTGGAGCTGGCGGCGACCGCGGTGCTCGCCGACGGCAAGGTGCAGTTGGAAGAGTACGAGCTTTTGCGCGTGGTCGCGGCCTTGCTGGACTGTCCCATGCCGGTGCTGGAGGCCTGACGCCAGGGGCCTCTGGCGCGTTCACAGGCGCTCGGAAAAGGCGCGGAAACAGGGGCGAGGAGCCCCTCCCCGGCCTGATTGCAAGGCAGTGGCATTCCGTGTCTAATCGGGCTGATCCGTTGTACTACTATCACGAACCGATGTGTCAAGCAGACGGTTGCCGTGGATGGAAGCGGCAGCGGCGGTCTGGGTTTTTGAGTTGAGGTTTTGCAACATGTCCAATCGTGAACAGGGCACCGTGAAGTGGTTCAACGATGCCAAAGGCTTTGGTTTTATCCAGCGTCCGGGTGGTGAAGATGTGTTTGTGCACTTCCGCGCCATTCGTGGTGATGGCCACCGCTCGCTGAAGGACGGCCAGAAGGTCGAATTCACCGTGGTGAAGGGCCAGAAAGGCTTCCAGGCTGAAGACGTCCAGGCAGTCGAGTGATTGCCCTGGCAAAGCCCCGCTGACGCGGGGCTTTGTTTTTCCGCCTCCCTGCAAGTAACGCGGTTCGTCCGCGCTTTCCGTCGGCCTTGCTCTGTCCGAACTCCGCGTCGCGCCGCCGCCGCTCCCGACCGGGGCGTTCACTTTTCAGCGCTCAACTGTCCGCCGGCCTTCTGCGCCGCCCTTCACCTGCCGGGTCGGGGGTCTTCCGCGCCCCGCGGTCTTGGTCCTTTGCGCCGGCGGCTCCTGCCGGTCGTGCCTGCCGCCTCAGCTGTCGCTCCGCCGATAGGGCAGCGCTTCCCTTGCCGCTTCCGCGTAGCGGCGCACTTCCAGGCTCGCCGCCGCCACGAATTCCCGCACCGCCGCCAGGAAGGCGGGCTCCGCCAGCCAGTGCAGGGAGTGCGTGAGGCGGGGCGCGAAGCCGCGCAGCAGCTTGTGCTCACCCTGGGTGCCGGGGTCGAAGCCGGCCAGGCCGAGGCGCAGGCAGAGCTCTATGCCCTGGTAGTAGCACACCTCGAAATGCAGGCCGTCGACACGCCGCAGGCCACCCCAGTAGCGCCCGTGCAGCGTGTCGCCCTGGTGCAGGAAGAGGGCGCAGGCCAGCGGTCCCGCGGTATCGCGGGCGATGACCAGGTGCAGGTGCTCGCGCATCGTCACGGCGATCTCGCGGAAGAATTCACGGTTCAGGTAGGGCCGCTGCCCGTGCTCGTGGTAGGTGCGCTCGTAGCAGGCAAAGAAGAAATCCCAGGCGGCATCGTCCAGGTCCGGTCCGGGCAGGCATTCGCAGGCCACGCCGGCCTCGGCCAGCAGGCGCCGCTCACGACGGATGTCCTTGCGCTTCTTGCTGGTCAGGGTCGCCAGGAAGTCCTCGAAGCCGGCATGCCCGGGGTTGTCGAAGTGGAAGCGGCAGCCTTCGCGAATGGCCATCCCGGCCTCCAGTCCGGCATCACGCCAGTCCTTCTCCACGAACAGGCCATGCCAGCCGGAGGCCGCCTGGTCGCGGCACTCCGCGCGCACGGCGGCGAGCACCGCCGGCAGCCAGTCGGCCGCGGTTTCCCCCGCGGCCAGCAGCAGGCGCGGCCCCGGCACTGGGGTAAAGGGAATGGCGGTGACAAGCTTGGGGTAATAGGACAGGCCATGGCGGTGGTAGGCGCTGGCCCAAGCTTGGTCAAAGACGTATTCGCCGCGGGAATCGTGCTTGCGGTAAAGCGGGAGGAGGGCGGCCGGGCGTCCGTCGCGGGTGAAGAGCAGGTGGCAGGGCTCCCAGCCCGTCCCCGTCCCGACCACCCCGGAATGCTCCAGGGCCAGCAGCCAGGGCAGGGACAGGAAAGGGTTGCCGCTGTCGCCGAGGGCGTCGAGGCCGGGGGTTCCGGCCAGCCGGGAAAGCCGCTGCCACGGGGTCTGGAGCATAGGAGGGGGCCGATGGAAACTCTTGTTTTTAATGCGTAAGCTTGGGCGGCTACTGTTTCGCGGTCAAGGATACTGCCGTTTTTGTGGCTCCCCGGCGTTGCCGTATCCACGAAGTCATGAAGAAGCTGTTAAGGATTATCAATTACATGAAAAAGAAACACTTCATCATCCTGATCTATTGTGTGCTGGCGCTCGGCTTTGCCAGCAATGGCCTGCTCATGTTGCTGGCCCCCGACGCCTGGTACACGGCGATGCCTTTCCCCCTCGACAAGGTCAACGTGCCCGTCTACTTCGTGCGCCTGCTGGGTATCGCCAATCTCGCAGCGGCGCCGGTGTTCATCTGGTGTGCGCAAAACCTCAAGCGCCGCAAGCCGGTGCATTTTGCCCTCACGCTCTATGTGCTGGGCGGCGCGCTGGTGACGGCGGCCGAGCTCTACCTGACGCCGGCCCTGCCCACCCGCATCATGTTCTGGCTGCCCATCATCACCTGTGTCTTCGGTCCGGCCGTGGTCATGCTGGTGATGGCGATGCCGCCGCTGCCAGCCCGGGTCAAGGGGCCGCGCGAGCAGGGCAAGGTCAAGTGGTTCAACGCCACCAAGGGCTTTGGCTTCATCACGCGCGAACAGGGCGATGATGTCTTCGTGCATTACCGCTCCATCCGTGGCGAGGGGCACCGTACCCTGCGCGAAGGCCAGAGTGTCGAATTCGTGGTCATGAAGGGCGACAAGGGCCTGCAGGCGGAGGATGTGCAGCCGCTGTGACGGCAGCGGGACCGGCCTGCCGGTTCCGCAACATCCTTTCAGTTCATGTTGGCGGCCGTGGCGCCGCTGAGGAAGTAGAGACGATGTCTGCAAATGACGACGGCAAGGCCGCCCGGAAGCGTTACCACGAGCCGGTGCCCGCCATCGACGTGGAAGAGTTCCGCAAGGTCGTGCACAGCCGCCGCTCGGTGCGGCGCTTCGACGACACCCCCATCCCCGACGCCGTCCTCGACGACTGCATCGACCTGGCCCTGCTCGCCCCCAACTCTTCCAACCTGCAGCCCTGGGAATTCCATGTGGTGAAGACGCCGGCGCTGAAGGCGAAGGTGGCCGAGGCCTGCCTGGGCCAGAACGCCGCGCGCACCGCGCAGGCGCTGGTGGCCATCGTGGCGCGCACGGATACCTGGCGTGAGCACTGCGACCTCATGCTGGAGAACTGGCCGGAGGAGACGGTGCCGCGCATCGTTGACAACTACTACCGGAGACTGGCCCGCCTGCACTACGGGCAGGGCCCGCTCAACGTGATCGGCATGGGCAAGCGCGTGTTCGCCAGCGTGGCCGGCCTCAGCCGACCCATGCCGCGGGGTCCGTTCTCCGCGGCCGACATGAAGGTGTGGGCGGTGAAGTCGACGGCGCTGGCGGCCGGGAACTTCATGCTGGCCCTGCGCGCGCACGGCTTTGATTCCTGCCCCATGGAGGGCTTCGACGAGGCGCGCGTGCGCAAGCTGCTCAGCCTGCCTGGCGACGGCATCGTCACCATGGTGGTCGGCTGCGGCAAGCGCGCCGCCGACGGCGTCTACCACCCGCGCATCCGCTTCGACCGGGCGCGCTTCGTGAAGGTGCATTGAGGTCGTGCTTGCACGTTCCTCTTCCGCGGCTCGTCTTGCCCTGACCGGGTACGACGCGACCGTATCCCGCCCGAGGCCCGCGCGACCAGGGCGGTCCCTGCGGCCCTGCCGGCACTCCGCCGGTGGCCGTCTACTCTTTCGGCAGGCGCCACTTCCGGCCCCTGCACTCATTCAAAGCGAGTTAATGTTTCGTGAGTAATCCAACCCAAGACCGTTTCAACTACGACCCCACCGGCTGGGAAGCATCCAGCTGGGATGTGCCGCCCGCCGAAGGCAAGCTGCGCTTCACCGACCTCAAGCTGCCCGTGCCGGTGCTGCATGCCATCGCCGATCTCGGCTTTTCCTACTGCACGCCCATCCAGCAGCGCGTTCTCAAGTTCACCATGGGCGGCCATGACGCCATCGGCCGTGCCCAGACCGGCACCGGCAAGACCGCGGCCTTCCTGCTCACCATCCTTACCGAACTGCTGAAGACCCCGCCCGACGAAGAGCGCTACACCGGCGAGCCGCGCGCGCTCATCCTGGCGCCCACGCGCGAGCTGGCCATGCAGATCGCCAAGGACGCGCAGGAGCTGGCCAAGTACACCGAGCTCAATATCGTGACCCTGCTGGGCGGCATGGACTACGACAAGCAGCGCCGCCAGCTCACCGAGGAGTTCGTCGACATCGTGGTGGCGACCCCGGGCCGCCTGCTCGATTTCGCCGGCAAGCAGGACCTGTACCTGGATCGCGTGGAAATCCTCGTCATCGACGAGGCCGACCGCATGCTCGACATGGGCTTCATCCCCGACGTGAAGCGCATCGTGCGCATGACGCCGCCCAAGGTCACGCGCCAGACCCTGCTGTTCTCCGCCACCTTCACCTTTGACGTGATCAACCTGTCCGAGCAGTGGACCTATCGCGCCGTGAAGGTCGAGATCGAGCCGGAAACGGTCACCACGGACTCGGTGGAGCAGATCGTCTACATCACCACCGCCGAGGACAAGTACAAGCTCCTCTACAACCTGATCACACAGAATAATCTCGAGCGCGTGATGGTCTTCGCCAACCGCCGCGACCAGACCCGCAAGCTCTCGGACATGCTGCGCGACCACCGCATCTCCTGCGCGCTGCTGTCCGGGGACGTGCCCCAGGACAAGCGCATCAAGACCCTGGAGAACTTCCGTGAGGGCAAGATCAAGGTGCTGGTCGCCACCGACGTGGCCGGCCGCGGCATCCATATCGAAGGCGTCAGTCACGTGGTGAACTTCACGCTGCCCGAGCAGACCGACGATTACGTGCACCGGATCGGCCGCACCGGTCGCGCCGGCGCCACCGGCACCAGCGTCAGCTTCGCCTGCGAGGATGACGCCTTCATGATTCCCAAGCTGGAAGAGGCCATCGGCCGCAAGCTGCCGAGCGTGTATCCCTCCGACGAGATGCTGGCGGCCATTCCGCCGGTGCGCGGCGAGCGTAGCGTCGACAGCGCCGAAGGCGAGGACGACAGCCGCGGCGGACGTGGTGATCGCGGCCGCGGCCGCGGCGACCGTGGTCGTGGCCGCGGCGAGCGTAGCGACCGCCCCGCGCGCGCCCCGCGCAGCGAAGGCGCCGCGGCGGCCGGCGCCGCCGGCACGGAAGCGGCGCCCGTGGCCGAGGCTACGGCGGCAGTGCGGATTGACGACGCAACGGGCGAAGCCCGTCCGGAGGGGGCGCGCGACACCCGCACCGATGCCGGCACGAGGGAGGAGGGCGGGGTATGAGCTGGCAGCGCATCTCTCCGGAGGCCGCCGCCACCTTGCTGCAGGAGCGGGAGCCGGTAGTGGTGGATGTGCGTGACGAACGCTCCTACGAGGCCGGCCGCATTCCCGGCGCGGTCCGCCTGGACGGCCAGTCCGCCGCCGACTTCGTGGCGGAGCACGACAAGACGCGCCCGCTGCTGGTCTGCTGCTACCACGGCAACTCCAGCCAGGGCGCCGCCGCCTGGCTGGCCACCCGGGGCTTCCAGGAGGTCTACAGCCTCGATGGCGGCTTCGAGGTCTGGCGCCTCAACTACGCCGTCGAGTCCTGATCTTCCCCGCGCCCGGCAACCGCCGCGTGGCAGTCTCTCCGGGCCTCCGGAGCCGGGGGTTGGCTTGCCACCCGCCCGGACGCTGCTACGTTTTCCGCTATCCGTCCTTGCCGCCGGGCAGAGGGCGGCCGCCTGTGCCGCCGCCAGGGAATGTCCGAAAGGTGCGCCGCGCCTGGGCCGGCTGCCCTCAGCATGCCGCCGCTCCTGCTTTTTTGCTGCCGCCTGTCGCCTCCCGGGGCCCTCGCTCGACCAAAGTCGAAATGCAGGAAGCCTGCCAGCCACGTATAAAAATCGAGACCCAAACCGGGGCCCGACAATTATTCCAACAGGAGCGGCACCATGAATCCCAAAACAATAGACTGGGGTGCGATTGCGGCGGATCCCCGCTTCATCGACCTGCATCAGCGCAAGAGCCGCTTCCTGTGGGGATTGATGGCGTTTTCCCTTGTTTACTATTTCCTGCTTCCGCTCGGCGCCGCCTATACGCCCGAACTCTTCAGCAAGAAGGTCTGGGGCCCCATGAACGTCGGCCTGCTGTTCGCGCTGTCCGAGTTCATCGTCGCCTGGGGCATTGCCATCATTTACTCCCGCCGCGCCAACCGCGAGTTCGATGCCCTCGCCGCCGAGCTCGTCGCCTCCGTCAGGAGCAGCCATCATGCTTAAGCGCCTGCTCCCGCTGCTGGCCTTCGCGCCGCAGTTCGCCCTGGCCCAGGAGGCCGGCACCGTCGCTCCCGAGTTCCGCTTCCTGACCTTCCTGGTCTTCGGCAGCATCATCGCCATGACCATGTTCGTGACCTTCCTGGCCGCCAAGCGCGTCCGCTCCGCCAACGACTTCTACACGGCCGGCGGCGGCATCTCCGGCCTCCAGAATGGCTGGGCCATCGCCGGCGACTACCTGTCCGCCGCCTCCTTCCTCGGCATCGCCGGCCTCATCTCGCTGTATGGCTATGACGGCTTCATGTACTCGGTGGGCTTCCTCATGGCCTACATCACCGTGCTGCTGGTGATCGCCGAGCCCTGCCGCAACATCGGCAAGTACACGCTGGCCGACATCCTGGCCTACCGCAACGACCCCAAGAAGACCCGTGTTGCCGGCGCCCTCTCGGTGATTACCGTGTCCACCATTTACCTGACCGCGCAGATGGTCGGCGGCGGCGTGCTGGTGAAGACCCTGATCGGCATCGACTACGAAGTCTCCGTGGTCGCCGTGGGCGTCCTGATGCTGGGCTATGTGCTCTTCGGCGGCATGGTCGCCACCACCTGGGTGCAGATCATCAAGGCCATCCTGCTGGTAATCGCCTCGCTGCTGCTGGTGATGCTGGTGTGGGCACCCTACGGCTTCTCCTTCCCCGGCTTCCTCGAGGCCGTGGTCAACGACCCCAAGGTGCAGGCCCAGGTGGCCAAGATCCTGGGGGACTCCGCCGCCAACATGACGCCCGCCGAACTCGGCCAGCGCTTCATGGAGCCGGGCCTCTACCTCAAGGATCCGCTCGACCAGATCTCCCTGGGCCTCGCCCTGGTGCTGGGCACCGCCGGCCTGCCGCACATCCTGATGCGCTTCTTCACCGTGCCGACCGCGCAGGAAGCCCGCAAGTCCGTGATCTGGGCGATGGGCATCATCGGGGGCTTCTACGTGCTGACGCTGTTCCTGGGCATGGGCGCGGCCATCAACGTGGGCGCCGGCGACATCGCGCTGATCGACAAGGGCGGCAACATGGCGGCCCCGCTGCTGGCCCAGTACCTGGGCGGTGGTGCGGACTCCATGCTCGGCAACCTGTTCCTGGCCTTTGTCGCCGCCGTCGCCTTCGCCACCATCGTGGCGGTGGTTGCCGGCCTGGTGCTGGCGGCCGCCTCCGCCATGGCGCATGACCTTTACGTCGGCGTGATCCGCGAAGGCGACGTGACTCCGCAGGAGCAGGTGAAGGCAGCGCGCCTGGCCACCGTGGTGGTCGGCGCCATCGCCATCGTGATCGGCATCGCCGCCAAGGGCCAGAACGTGGCGCACCTGGTGGGCCTGGCCTTCGCCGTGGCCGCGTCGGCCAACCTGCCCTGCGTCGTGCTGACGCTGTACTGGCGTCGCTGCAATACCGGCGGCATCATCGCCGGCATGGTGGTGGGGACCTTCACCGCGATCGGCCTGGTGCTGGTGTCGCCGAACATGACCTACCCGCTGAAGGTGCAGGCCGACGCCACCAAGCTGCTCGCCGAGGCGCCCGCCAAGGTGGCCGGCCTGCAGGGCAAGCTCGTCGCCGCGGATTCCGTGGAGGCGCAGAAGAAGGTGCAGAAGCTGATCGCCAAGCTGGAGAAGGACATGGCCAAGGCCAACGACGACCTCAAGAAGACGGCCGGCAAGACCACCTCCATGGTCGGGCTGGAAAAGCCGCTGATCCCGCTCAAGAACCCCGGCATCATTTCGATTCCGCTGGGCTTCCTGGCCGTGATCCTCGGCTCCCTGCTCTGGCGCCGCGATGATCGCGCCGACGAGATGTGGGAAGAGCTCTACGTACGCCAGAACACCGGCATCGGCGCCAACAAGGCGGCCGAACACTGAACCCCGGAATACCCGGGGCTCTTGCCGGCCCCGGCATCTTTATCGCTGTACGGGAAAACAAATCAAGGAGCATCGTTGATGAGCAACATTGAATCCGTCCTTCACGAAAACCGGGTCTTCCCGCCCTCCGCCGACTTCCAGAAGCGCGCCAACGTGTCCGGCCGCGACGCCTATGACGCGCTTTGCGCCGAAGCCGCGGCTGACTACGAGGGCTTCTGGGGCCGCCAGGCCCGCGAGCAGCTAGCCTGGCACCGTCCCTTCACCCAGGTGCTGGACGAGTCCGATGCGCCGTTCTATCGCTGGTTCCATGACGGCGAGCTCAACGTCTCCTACAACTGCATCGATCGGCACCTGCCGCTGCTGGCCAACAAGCTGGCCCTCATTTTCGAATCCGACAACGGCACTGCCCGCCGTGTCACCTATGCCGAGCTTGGCCGGCTGGTCGGCCAGTTTGCCAACGGCCTGCTGTCGCTGGGCGTGACCAAGGGCGATCGCGTCGTCATCTACATGCCGATGAGCATCGAGGCCGTGGTGGCTATGCAGGCCTGCGCCCGCATCGGCGCCATCCACTCCGTGGTCTTCGGCGGCTTCTCGGCCAAGTCCCTGAACGAGCGCATCATCGACGCCGGCGCCAAGATCGTGGTGACCGCCAATGCCGGTGTTCGCGGCGGCAAGATCGTTCCGCTCAAAGCCGTGACCGACGACGCCATCGCCATGGGCGGCTGCAGTACGCTCGAACGCGTGGTGGTGTATCGCCGCACCGAAGAGAAGGACGCCCCCATCGACTGGCAGCGTGGTCGCGACCTGTGGTGGCATGAAATGGTGGCGGACAAGCCGGACTACTGCGAGCCGACCTGGGTGGGCGCCGACGATCCGCTGTTCATCCTCTACACCTCCGGCTCCACCGGCAAGCCCAAGGGCGTGCAGCATTCCAGCGCCGGCTATCTGCTGGGCGCCGTCAACTCCATGAAGACGGTGTTCGACTACAAGGCCGACGACATTTTCTGGTGCACCGCGGACGTGGGCTGGATCACCGGCCATACCTATGTCGCCTACGGTCCGCTCGCGGTCGGCGGTACCCAGGTCATCTTCGAAGGCATTCCCACCTACCCGGACGCCGGCCGCTTCTGGCAGATGATCGAGCGCCACAAGGTTTCCGTGTTCTACACGGCTCCGACTGCCATCCGTTCGCTGATCAAGCTCGGCGGCGACCTGCCCCGGCGCCACGACCTGTCCTCGCTGCGCCTGCTCGGCACCGTGGGCGAGCCCATCAACCCGGAAGCCTGGATCTGGTATCACGAGCAGGTCGGCAACGGTCGCTGCCCGATAGTGGACACTTGGTGGCAGACCGAAACCGGCTCGCACATGCTGGCGCCGCTGCCGGGCGCCATCGCCACCAAGCCGGGCTCCTGCACGCTGCCGCTGCCGGGCATCATGGTCGACGTCGTCGACGAGAGCGGCGCCTCTGTGGAGAAAGGCGGCGGCTTTCTTGTCATCAAGCGTCCCTTCCCCTCGCAGGTGCGTACGCTGTGGAATGATCCGGAGCGTTTCAGGAAGTCGTATTTCCCCGACGAATACCAGGGCAAGTACTACCTGGCCGGCGACTCCGCGCACCGCGATGATGACGGCTACTTCTGGATCATGGGCCGCATCGACGACGTCCTGAACGTGTCCGGCCATCGCCTGGGCACCATGGAGATCGAGTCCGCGCTGGTGGGCAACTCCCTCGTGGCCGAAGCTGCCGTCGTGGGCCGTCCCGATCCGCTGAAGGGCGAGGCCATCGTTGCCTTCGTGGTGCTGAAGGGCGCGCGGCCGTCCGGCGACGAAGCCAAGCGCATCATCAGCGAGCTGCGCGACTGGGTGGCCAAGGAAATCGGCGCCATCGCCAAGCCGGAAGACATCCGCTTTGGCGACAACCTGCCCAAGACCCGCTCCGGCAAGATCATGCGCCGCCTGCTGCGCTCCATTGCGCGCGGCGAGACGATCACCCAGGACACCTCCACCCTCGAGAATCCCGCCATCCTGCTCCAGCTCCAGGAAACGGTCTGACGCAGCCCCCGGCCGAGGCGCGGGCACGGCCTCCCGGCGGGGCAGCTGCTTGTGCCCGGCGGGGTGGGCGTGCACCCTGAACGCTGACGCTGACGCTGACGCTGACGCTGACGCTGACGCTGACGCGGCGGCAGGGCGTGCTGATCTGCTGTGGTATCGCGCTGCAAAAAGGCCGCCTTCGGGCGGCCTTTCTTTTGTCTGCGCCTTCGCGCCGGCTCAGGCGGCAGGTTGTCCCGGGCCGGGTGTCGTGCTGTTGTTCGCCGGCGGGGTGGAGGGGACATCGCGGGGCGGCCAGAAGAAGCGCAGCGGCTGGCGCCGGAAGCGCTCAAGGATCAGGCCGAGGAGTGGCGGCCACTGTTGCCAGGTGACTCCGCGGGCCCGCAACGCCACCAGCAGGGCGAGACCGAAGCTCACCGAGAGGTTGACCAGGCCGATGCCGATCACGCCGGCAGCCACGAGCGCCAGGGTGCCTGCCGGCAGCGCGAAGTCGCTGCCGACCACCGCGAAGCCCAGGTAGGCCGAGGAAAAGGTGATGTGCCGGATGTCCAGCGGCAGGCCGAGGATGAAGCCCACCGTGCCCATGCTGCCCAGCATCACGCCGAACCAGAAGTTGCCGGCCAGAGCGCCCAGGTTGTCGCCCACATAGGCGGCAAAGCGATCCAGTCGCTCCTCGCCCAGCACTCGTCGCAACAGCGCGCGCTGGCGCAGGCGATCGGGGATGCGGCTGTGCACGGCCTTGTTGTCGTAATAGCCGGAGATGAGGCCGGCGAGGAAGAGGCAGACGCCGGCGATGGCGGCATGGAATAGCGCGAGGCTGGAGACGGGATCCAGGTCGTGGAGCATCTGCGCCACCTTGCCGGGATCGGCCAGGTGCGCGCCGGTGGCCGCCAGCCAGGCCCAGGCCAGCAGCATGGCCGTGGGCAGGGCCAGCAGCACGTTGCCGCTGATGGCAATGAATTGCGTCCGGAAAACATTAACGCACAGGTCGGCTAGCGCACCGAGGTCGCGCTCGCGGCTGCTCTCGACCTCCTGGATGCTGGCGGCAATGCGCGCTGCCGTCATGGCCGGCTGCTTGGTGGCGATGGTGAAGTGCAGCATGTGCACGAGCATGAAGCCCAGCGAGTAGTTCAGGCTGTACACCAGTGCCTGGCCGATGGGGGCGAGGCTGAGCTTGCCCGCCAGCACCTTGAGCAGGGCCATGAAGCCGACGATGAGGCCCGCGCCGAGGCCGGAGCGCAGCATCGCGAAGTATTCGCGGCGGGTGACGGTGACGTAGTGCTCGCCGGTCTGGCCCGCATTGTCGGTAACGCGCAGCGCGAGCAGCGAGGTGTGCGTGGCCAGCACTTCGCGCAGGCTGGTCTTGCGATTGTCCGCCTCCACCAGTTCCTTGAGGAAGCGGATCGCGCGCAGGCGTTGCTCGTGGCCGCGCGACTCCAGCAGGCCGAACAGGGTTTCGATCCGGCGCAGCGTCTGCGCCAGGCGTACCAGCAACTGTGTCAGGCGGATGCTGATGCCGGTTTCCGGAGCGCGGCGGCGGATGCGGGCGAGGGTGTCGCGGCACTGGGCCACCAGCACCAGCGCCTGGGCGGCGTCCTCGCGCCGGCTGCGCTGGCCGTCGAGCAGGGCGCGCCACGCCCGCACATAGCTGGCGATTTCGGCCTGCAGCGCGAGGAAAGGGGATTCGTAGGATTCGATGGCCGGATAGACCTGCACCAGGTTGGGGTCCAGCCCCAGGGCCGTGAGGCGATGGGAGAGGGTGGAGAGGGCCTCCAGTACCTCGCGCAGGGTGCGTTCGCCCGGGGGTGGCGCCGAGCCCGAGGGGAGGGGCTGCCCCGCATCGGACGTCGGCGCGACGGCGGGGGCATTGCGCATGGCGTCCAGCAGGCGCAGCCACAGGTCGTCATCGATGGCCGCGATCCATTCATGGTCGTCGGGGCGCGGGAACAGCGTGCCGAATACATCCTTCAGGTGGGCGTCGTTGACCACGGGTGGCAGCAGTTTCCAGCCCAGGCGCTGGCGCAGCTCGGTGAAGAACCCGGTGCCGTCGAAGATGCCGGTGTCAGCATAGAGATGGGCCTGGCGACGGGTGCCCACCACCCGCAGCAGGTGCTCACGCAGGCCGGCGGCCAGGTCCGGCCGGCCTTCCAGCATGACGCACAGGGCGGCGAGGCGGGCGGGCGCTTCGGCAGTGTGACCGGGGCGAGGCCGCAGGGCGGCGATGAGGTCGGCGAGGGGAGTGGCTGTGTTGCCGCTGGCGCGGGCAATACCGTCGAGAAGGACTTCCATGCCGTGGTTTCCAGGTCGAGAGCGGCCCAGTATGCGGACTCCCCCGAGGGCGGACCAGAAAAGCTCTGTTACGGAACCACGGAAATATCGTTACACGCTGGCTAAGTGGGAATACAAATAGCTAGGAAGGGCAATACGCGGGGTGTGGCGGGGCGGTCGCAGGAGTGCAGGGGAAGGGCATGAAGGCGCAAGAGGCGAGGGGGTAACGGGGGCGGGGCTTGAGGTCGGCACCAGGGCCGGTATGGGGCGGCGCTCATCGCCAGGACGGCGGGAGGCAGATGCGACAGGAGAAAAAAGTGGTCGGGGTGAGAGGATTTGAACCTCCGGCCTCTACGTCCCGAACGTAGCGCTCCACCAAGCTGAGCTACACCCCGACTGGACCACAACACCTTGCGGGTGTTGCGAGGCGCGCATTCTATAGAATCGAAAGCGCGAAGAAAAGCACCGTAACGCAATTAGTGGAAGGGAAGGGCCGGCGCCCCGGGGGATCAGTTGTCGCGCTGCAGGGCTAGCCGGGTCAGGTCAGCCAGTGCCGCCTTGCTGGGGCTGTCCGGCAGCACGGCAAGGGCCGTCAGGGCCAGATCGGACTCCTGCCGGGCGCGCTGGCGCGTGTAGTCCAGGGCGCCGCAACGCTGCACGATGGCAATGATCTCGTCCAGGTGCTCGAGACCACCCGTGCGGATGGCGGTACGGATCAGCTCCGCCTCGGCCGGGGACGAGGCGCGGATGGCCTGGATCAGCGGCAGCGTGGGTTTGCCTTCGGCCAGGTCGTCGCCCACGTTCTTGCCCATCACCTCGGCGGAGCTGGTGTAGTCCAGCACGTCGTCGATGATCTGGAAGGCGGCGCCCAGGTGGCGGGCGAAGGTCGCGCAGGCGGTCTGGTAGTCGCGGTTGCCCAGGCTGGCGCCGGTCTCGGCGGCCACCTCGAAGAGCTTGGCGGTCTTGCCGTAGATGACCTGCATATAGCGCTCTTCGGTAGTGTCCGGATCGCGCTGGTTGATCAGCTGCAGGACTTCGCCCTCGGCAATGACCACGGTCCCGGCGGACATGATGTCCATCACGGCCTGGTCGCGCAGGGACACCATGAGGGCGAAGGCGCGGGAGATCAGGAAGTCCCCGACCAGCACGGCGGTGGGGTTGTCCCAGCGCGCATTGGCGGTGGCGCGGCCGCGGCGCAGGCCCGAGTCGTCGACCACGTCGTCGTGCAGGAGGGTGGCGGTATGCAGCATCTCGATGATGCTGGCTACCTCGACATGACGCTCGCCCCGGTAGCCGCAGGCGCGGGCCGCCAGCAGGCAGACCAGCGGTCGCAGGCGCTTGCCGCCGC
Source organism: Pseudomonadota bacterium (assembly GCA_040385265.1). Taxonomy (GTDB): domain Bacteria; phylum Pseudomonadota; class Gammaproteobacteria; order Pseudomonadales; family Moraxellaceae; genus UBA2031. The sequence continues at coordinate 40,397 of JAZKHS010000005.1, forward strand.
CGGCCACGATGTAGTTCCCGACCTCGTTGATGAGGGGGACCCGGGATTCCAGGCTCTTGCGGATGAAGGTGTCGACGGCCGCGAAGTCGTCGGCCACAACGGCTACTATGCTCTTGAAGTCCATGGGATCAGGATCAGCCCGGGGTGTAAGGCCGCGAATCCTAGCAGCAGAGCGGGCCCGGGGCTATGCTCCGGAGGGCCGAAGGCCCCATTTCAGCCATGGATTTTCCCTGCAAATAGCGACTTGCGGCGAGGAGGGCTTTTCCGTAGAATTGCGCGCCTTGCATTCTGGCAGGCGGGCGTCCGGCGTCCGGCCTGTGCAACAGCCCCCTGGCAGCGAGTGCCAGGGGTAGATCCTATTAGCGGGAGTGGCAACATGTACGCGGTTATCAAGAGCGGTGGCAAGCAGCATCGCGTGGTTGAAGGCGAGCTGCTGAAGGTCGAGCTGCTGGACGTCCAGCCGGGCCAGACCATCACCCTCGAAGACGTGCTGATGGTGGTGAACGGCTCTGACATCAAGATCGGTACCCCGATCGTTGCCGGTGCCAAGGTGCAGGCCGAAGTGGTGGCCCATGGCCGTCACGACAAGATCCGCATCCAGAAGTTCCGCCGCCGCAAGCACTACCGCAAGCAGGCTGGCCACCGCCAGTACTACACCGAACTCAAGATTACCGGCATCAGCGCCTGAGCGCTGGCCAGCACACATTCAGGAGTAATCCGACATGGCACATAAAAAGGCAGGCGGCTCAACCCGCAACGGTCGCGACTCACATGCCAAGCGTCTTGGCGTGAAGGTGTTCGGCGGCCAGCAGATCGAAGCCGGCAGCATCATCATCCGTCAGCGCGGCACCCGCGTCTGGCCGGGCGAAAACGTTGGCCTCGGCCGTGACCACACCCTGTTCGCTACCGCGAAGGGCGTCGTCAGGTTCGAGATCAAGGGCCCGCAGCAGCGCCAGTACGTCGTGGTCGAAACCACGGCCTGAGCCAGCGATAGCCCTGAAAAAGCCCCGCCTGGTCGGGGCTTTTTTCTTGGGAAATCGCCCGGGTCCGGGTCCGGGTCCGGCTCCGGCGCCGCCCGGGGCCTGCTGTCCTACGGCAGAGCGCCAGCCGCCGACAACCGGCGTAGAATGGGCCTCCGGGTTCCGACAGTCTTTACTCAGGTGGAAACAACATGCGTTTTGTCGATGAGGCCGTGATCAAGGTCGAGGCGGGTGCCGGCGGCAATGGCTGCATGAGTTTCCGTCGCGAGAAGGCCGTTCCCTTCGGCGGGCCGGATGGCGGCGACGGCGGCCGCGGCGGCAGCATCTTCGTGGAGGCCGATCCGGGCGCCAACACCCTGGTGGACTACCGCTACACCCGCCAGTTCCGCGCCCAGCGCGGGCAGGGCGGCATGGGCGCCCAGTGCACCGGGCGCAGCGCCGAGGACATCGTGCTGCGCGTGCCGGTGGGTACCACCATTCTTGACGAGGATACCGACGAGGTCCTGGGTGACCTGGTCGAGCCTGGCCAGCGCATCATGGTCGCCCGCGGCGGCGATGGCGGCCAGGGCAACATCAACTTCAAGAGCTCGACCAACCGCGCCCCGCGCAAGACCACCAGCGGCTTCCCGGGCGAGGCCCGCCAACTGCGCTTCGAGCTCAAGGTGCTGGCCGACGTCGGCCTGCTGGGCCTGCCCAATGCCGGCAAGTCCACCTTTATCCGCGCCGTCTCCGCCGCCAAACCCAAGGTCGCCGACTATCCCTTCACCACGCTGGTGCCCAATCTCGGCGTGGTCGACGTGAATCGCCACCGCTCCTTCGTCATGGCCGACATTCCCGGCCTGATCCCGGGTGCGTCCGAAGGCGCGGGCCTTGGCATCCGCTTTCTCAAGCACCTGGCGCGCACGCGCTTCCTGCTGCACCTGGTCGACGTGGTCCCCGCCGACAACTCCGACCCGGTCGAGAACGTGCAGGCCATCGCCGCCGAGCTCACGAATTACTCGCCCACACTGGCCTCTCTGCCGCGCTGGCTGGTCCTGAACAAGATCGACCAGGTGCCCGAGGACCTGCGCGACGAGCTCTGCAACGAGATCGTGCGCCGCCTGGACTGGCAGGGCCCGGTGTTCCGCACCTCCGGCCTGACCGGCGAGAACGCGAAGAGCGTCTGCTACAAGCTGATGGATGCCATCGAGGAACAGCGCGAGTACGAGGCCGAGAATCCCGAGCTGGCCGAGCAGGAAGCCGCGAAGCGTCGACGCGTCGAGGAGGAAGGGCGCGAGAAGATCCGCCAGGTCGCCGAGAAGCGCAAGGCCGCGCGCCGCGCCGCCCAGGAAGCCGGCGAGGCGCTGGAGGACGACGACTGGAACGAGGACGACTACGACGTCGAGTTCGAGTATCGTCCCTGACCTGAACCTGTCGCGGACCGCGCCCTCTGCCCGGGCGCTTGCCGGCGATGGCTTGTGACCGACGCCGCACCCGCGCGCCCACCGACAGCCCGAGACCACGACTGCCTGCCATGACGACGAATAACCGCCAACGCCTTGCCCAGGGTCGCCGCTGGGTCGTGAAGATCGGCTCCGCGCTGCTGACCGCCAATGGCCAGGGCCTCGACCAGGTCGCCATGGCCAGCTGGGTGCGGCAGATGGTCGCGCTGCAGGCCTCCGGCGTGGAGCTGGTGCTGGTGTCCTCGGGGGCGGTTGCCGAGGGCATGGTGCGCATGGGGCTGAAGGCCCGCCCCGACGCCGTGCACGAGTTGCAGGCCTGTGCCGCCATCGGCCAGATGGGCCTGGTGCAGGCCTACGAGTCGCACTTCCGCGACCATGGCGTGCGCACCGCGCAGATCCTGCTGACCCACGACGATCTTTCCGACCGCCAGCGCTACCTCAATGCCAGCAACACGCTGCGTACACTCATCGAGTGGAAGGTGCTGCCGGTCATCAACGAGAATGACACCGTCGCCACCGATGAAATCCGCTTTGGCGACAACGACACCTTGGGCGCGCTGGTGGCCAACCTGGTCGAGGCGGATGCCCTCATCATCCTCACCGACCAGGACGGCATGTTCGACCGCGATCCGCGCCACGATCCTGACGCCGTGCTCCTGCCGGAAGTGCAGGCCATGGACGAGCGCCTGCTGGCCATGGCCGGCGGCGGCGGCCTGCTGGGGCGTGGCGGCATGATCACCAAGGTGCGGGCGGCCCGTCTCGCGGCCAAGTCCGGCTGTGCCACCGTCATTGCCAGCGGCTGTGGCGAGGACATCCTGGTGCGCCTGCGCCAGGCCGAGGTTGTCGGGACACTGCTGCTGCCCGAGCAGGACCGCCTGGCCGCGCGCAAGCAGTGGCTGGCCGCGCACCTGCAGCATGCCGGCCGTGTGGTCATCGACGCCGGTGCCGTGAAGGCCCTGCGCCTGGGCGGTCGCAGCCTGCTGCCGGTAGGCGTGAAGTCGGTGGAAGGCAACTTCCAGCGCGGCGAAGTGGTGGCCTGCGTCGACGAGCAAGGCGCCACGGTGGCGGTCGGCCTCGTCAACTACAACGCCGAGCAGGCCAGCCGCATCGCCGGCCAGCCCTCGGATCGCATCGAGGCCCTGCTGGGCTATGTCGACGATGCCGAGCTGATGCATCGCGACAACCTCGTTTTACTCTGATCCGCGCGGCCGCGGCGGCGCGGTTTTCCCTGCAAGGACTGCATCCGGGAGTGCGGCATGACGCGATCTCGCTGGCTCCTGGCGGCATGCCTTTGCTGGCCGCTGGCCGCCGTGGCAGACTTCGACGCCATCCTCTGGGATAACGACCTCTTTTCCCCGCGCGGCATCGACGCCTACTACACCAATGGCTTTGTCTATCACCATGTCTTCGATCCGGTGCCGGCGGAGCAGGGGAGGGCGTGGCCAGCCTGTCCGGGTCTGGGTTCCCTGTCACGCGCCCTCGCGCCGGCACTGATTCCGCTGGCCGGGTCACCCCGCTTCCAGCACTCCGTCGAGCTGGGTCACATCATCCAGACTCCGCTAGCCCGAAACTCCGTGACCCCCGATCCGCGCGACCAGCCCTATGCGGGCCTGCTGTATGGCGCCTGCCATTACCACCTGCGCACCGGACGGCGCGCGGAGTCACTGGGCCTGCAGGTGGGCATGGTGGGGCCCTGGGCGCTGGCGGAGGAAAGCCAGGCGCTGGTGCACCGGACGGTCGGCGCGCGCGAGTCGCGGGGGTGGGGCGGCCAGTTGCGCAACGAACTGGTGGCCAATCTGCGCTACGATCGTCAGGAGGTGGTGGCCGAATTGCCCCTGGGCCGCTCCGGGCTGTGGGTCTTCGATAACATGGACTTTGCCCTGGGCTCGCTGCAGGTGTCCGCCGCGGCCGGCCTCAATATCCTCTACGCCCGCTCGCCGGAGGCGGTGTTCGGGTTGAACCCCAATTATCTCGGGCGCTATCCCCGCATCAGTGGCGCCCCCGCAGGGTTTTACACCATGGCCAGCGTTCAGGTGACCGGCGTGCTGCGCAATCTGTTCCTTAATGGCAATACCTGGGTCGACAGCCCGGCCCGGGTCGACCACGAGCCCTTGCTGGCCTCGGGCCAGCTGCTGCTCGGCTATGGCTTTTCCTGCTGGGCGCTGCAGCTCGGCATCAATGTCGGCACGCGTTCCTTCCAGACCCAGGATGTGGAACTGCCTCGCTACGGCACGCTGGCGCTGTCCTGGGGCTGCCGATGAAGTGGCGGGCGCCGGTGCTGCTCGCCCTGCTGGGGGTCTACCTCATCTGGGGCTCCACCTACCTGGCCATGCGTTTTGCCATCGAGGGCATTCCGCCCTTGCTGATGGGCGGCGTGCGCTATGTCTGCGCCGGCAGCCTGATCCTGCTGGCCTTGCGCCTGCGCGGGCTGGCCTGGCCCACGGTGCGGCAGTGGCGGGACTCGGCGCAGGTGGGGGTGTTGTTGCTGCTGGGCGGCAACGGGCTGGTCTGCCTGGCCCTGGAGCGCGGCGTAAGCTCCGGCCTGTCGGCGCTGGTGGTGGGGGTGACGCCGCTGTTTGCATTGGTCTTTGCGCAGCTCTGGGGGCATCGCGCCCACGGCCGTGAGTGGCTGGGCATCGGCCTGGGGCTGGCGGGCCTGGTCCTGCTCAATCTGGGGCATGAACTGTCGACCAGTCCGGTCACGGCCGGCCTGCTGATCCTGGCGGCGCTGTCCTGGTCCTTCGGCTCCATGTGGGGCAAGCGCCTGGATCTGCCGACGGGCTTCATGGCCAGTGGCGCGCAGATGCTCACCGGCGGGCTGGCCATGCTGCTGGCGGCCATGTTGCGCGGCGAGGCACTCGCAGGCATGCCTTCCGACAAGGCGCTGTGGGCGCTGGCCTACCTGATCTTCGTGGGCGCCATCCTGGGTTTCTCGGCCTACGTCTACCTGCTGGCGACGGTGCGTCCGGCGCTGGCCACCAGCTATGCCTACGTGAATCCGCTGGTGGCCGTGGGGCTGGGGGTCTGGCTGGGCGGCGAGAGCGTGGATGCCATGGAGCTGGCCGGGCTGGCGGTCATCCTGGGTGCGGTGGTGCTGGTCTACCTGCCGCTGGGTCGGCGCACGTCGTCTACGGCCGCAACGGAGGCGTGAGGGCGGGAGTCTTGCGGAGCGTGAGCTGGTGCCGCTCAGGCCCTTAAACAAAAAACCGGCCCTGGGGCCGGTTTTCCGTGCAGATCGCAAACCCTGAGAAGGTTCAGGCAGCCAGTGCCTTGATCTGGGCGTTCAGGCGGCTCTTGTGACGAGCGGCCTTGTTCTTGTGGATGATGCCCTTGTCGGCCATGCGGTCGATGACCGGAACGGCGGTGGTGTAGGCAGTCTGGGCGTCGGCCTTGTTGCCGCTGGCAATGGCGTTCACGACCTTCTTGATGTAGGTGCGAACCATGGAGCGCAGGCTGGCGTTATGGGCGCGCACCTTGTCGTTCTGGCGAGCACGCTTCTTGGCTTGTGCGGAATTGGCCACGTGGGCTCTCCTGAAATTCGGTTGAATATGGTGTCCGGGATTAACCCGAAACAAGGCGGCGGATTTTGCCGAGAGGAGGGCCTGAAGTCAACACCGGCCGGCACGGACTTTCCGGCCGGAAGGACTGGTAGGGGCGGCCTGTCCGGGAGGATGGGCCGCCGCGGCCCAGTCGGGTCCCGCGTCCGGCCGGGCAACCGTCCCGCCAGGGAGCCCCGCCGCTCAGGCCGGGTTTCCCTCCGCCACCTCGGCGGAGGTCAGCTCCCGCCACTCGCCGGGGGCCAGGGCGGGGTCCAGCTCGATACCGGCCACTGCTTCGCGGTGCAGTGCCTCCACATGGTTGCCCACCGCCGCGAACATGCGCCGCAGCTGGTGATAGCGGCCTTCCTGCAGCCAGACCAGGGCCTCGCAGGGGGCCAGTTGCTGCAGACGGGCCGGGCGGGTGGGCTGGTCTTCCTCGCCACGCAGGAGCAGGCCCTCGGCGAAGCGTGCGGCGGTATCGGGGGCGATGGGACGGGCGGTACGCACCCGGTAGCGCTTCTCGTGACGGCCGGGTGCCTTGATGCGGTGCGACCACTGTCCGTCATCGGTGACCAGCACCAGGCCGCTGCTGTCGGCGTCCAGGCGTCCCGCCAGGTGCAGCTCGGCGCGGTCTTCCCCGCCCAACAGGTCCAGCACGGTGCGGTGCTGGCCGTCGCTGGTGGCGCAGACCACGTCCAGCGGCTTGTTCAGCATGAGGTAGCGGGGGCCGCGCAGGGCCAGGGGCTGTCCGTCCAGGGTGACGACGGCGTCGGCAGCAAGGGCCAGGCCGCTGTCCCGGACCGGCTGGCCGTTCACGGTGACGCGGCCGGCATGCAGCAGGCGGCGTACTTCGGCGCGGGAGTAGGAGCTGGCGTGGGCAATGTATTTGTCTAGTCGCATGAGGTGCATTCTACGGCGCCAAGGCCGCGCCGACGACCCGTCTGAGGCCCGGATGACAAAGCGGCAAGCGGCCGGCTGCCGGGGAGGGGCGACCCCACAGGCCACGGCGGCTGGCGGCGCCGCTTACGAATTGCCCGAGCTTCCCCGTTTCCTGCGCCGGTCCCCTTCGCTACCATGCCGCCTTTCCCGAAGCGGTTTCCCCATGTCCACGCCAGCCGTTCCCGCGCCCGCCACGCCCTCCGCTCCCGGTAGCCCTGGCAGCCCCGGCCCGAAAAAGGGCGGTGGCCTCTGGCGCTCCACCTTCGTGGTCAGCGCCATGACCATGCTCTCGCGCATCGCCGGCCTGATCCGTGACATGGTGTTCATGAACCTGTTCGGCGCCGACCGTCTCATGGACGCCTTCCTGGTCGCCTTCAAGATTCCCAACTTCCTGCGCCGGCTGTTTGCCGAGGGCGCCTTTGCCCAGGCTTTCGTGCCGGTGCTGTCCGAGGTCAAGACCCAGCGTGGCGACAGCGCGGTCAAGGAGCTGGTGGACAAGGTCGCGGGGACCTTGTCGGTGATCCTGGGCGGGGTGACGGTGTTCGCGGTGGCGGCCGCGCCCGGCGTAATCTTCCTGTTCGCGCCCGGCTTTCGCGAGGATGTCTTCAAGTTCGGCCTGGCCGCCGACATGCTGCGCATCACCTTTCCCTATCTGCTGCTGATCTCGCTGACCGCCTTTGCCGGCGGCATCCTCAACAGCTACCAGCGCTTCGCGGCCTCGTCCTTCACCCCCGTGCTGATGAACCTGACCATGATCGGGTTCGCCCTCGGGGTGTCGCCGCTGCTGACGCAGCCGGTGATGGCGCTGGCCTGGGGCGTGCTGGTGGCGGGCGTCGTGCAGCTGGGCTTCCAGGTACCCTACCTGCGCCAGATCGGCATGCTCCCCAGGCCGCGCCTGGGCTTCAGGGATCCGGACGTCAAACGCATCCTGGGCCTGATGGTGCCGGCCATGTTCGGCGTGTCGGTCAGCCAGATCAACCTGCTGCTGGACACCATCCTGGCTTCTTTCCTGGTCACCGGCTCGGTGTCCTGGCTCTATACGGCCGAGCGCCTGACCGAGCTGCCGCTGGGCCTGATCGGCATTGCCGTGGCCACCGTCATCCTGCCCTCGCTGTCGGCCAAGTACGCCGAGAAGAGCCATGACGAATTCCAGTCCATGCTGGACTGGGCGTTGCGCGTGATCGTGCTGGTCGGCCTGCCGGCCTCGCTGGCCATGGGCCTGCTCGCCGAACCCCTGATCGCTGCCCTGTTCATGCATGGCAAGTTCAGCGCCCATGACGTGCATATGTCGGCCGCCGCCCTGCAGGCGCTGTCGGGCGGCATCCTCGCCTTCATGATGATCAAGGTCTTTGCGCCGGGCTATTTCTCGCGCCAGGACACCCGGACCCCGGTCAAGATCGGCATTGCGGCCATGGTCGCCAACATGGCCTTCAATCTGGTGCTGGTGCTGGGCTTCGACATGGCCCATGTCGGCCTGTCCCTGGCCAGCACCCTGTCTGCCTTCCTCAACGCCGGCCTGCTCTATTGGGGCCTGCACAAGCGCGGGGTGTACCGTATCGAGCGCCACTGGCTGAAGATCGGCCTGCGCTACCTCGCCGCCAATGTGGTCATGGTGGCGGTCCTGCTGGCCATTACCCCGGATTCCGGCTGGTGGCTGGCGCCCCAGGGCAACTGGTTCAAGCTGGGCGCGGTGCTGGGCGTATGCGCGGCCGGGGCCCTGGCCTACTTCGCCGCCTTGTTCACCTTTGGCTTCCGCTTCCGGGAGATCCGCCATCACTGACGGGGGCCGCGTCTTTCTTTATACTGCGCGGCTTGCCCTGGCCCCACTTTGGCCCCTGATAGAGGCCTGACTGTAGTCCTGATGGAACTGATCCGCGGCCTCCACAACCTGCGCCCCCGCCACCACGGCTCCGTGGTGACGATCGGCAATTTCGACGGCGTCCACCTCGGCCACCAGGCCATCCTGGGCGCCCTCGGGGATGCCGGCGCGCGCCTGGGCCTGCCGGACACGGTGATGATCTTCGAGCCGCAGCCCCAGGAGTTCTTCCAGGGCGCGGCCGCTCCCGCCCGCCTCATGCATTGGCGCGACAAGGTTGACGCCCTGGCGGCGGCCGGCGTGGCGCGGGTGCTGTGCGTGCGCTTTGACGAGCGCTTCCGCGGCCTGACCGCGCGCCAGTTCATCGACGAGTTGCTGGTGCGGGGCCTCGGTTGCCGGCACCTGGTGATCGGCGACGACTTCCGCTTTGGTTGCGACCGCAGCGGCGACTTTGCCTTGCTGCAGGCGGCGGGGCGGGAGCAGGGCTTTGCCGTGCAGCACACGCCCACTATCGAGATCGACGGCGAGCGCGTCAGCAGTACCCGCATTCGCGCCGCGCTGCGCCTCGGCGACTTCGCCCTGGCGGCGCGCCTGCTGGGCCGGCCCTACAGCGTCAGCGGCCACGTGGTGCACGGCGACAAGATCGGTCGCACGCTCGGCGTACCCACCGCCAACGTGCTGGCGCAGCGCCAGGTATCGCCGCTCGGCGGCATTTATGCCGTGACCGTGCGCAACTGCGTCACCGGGCAGTCGGCGCACGGCGCCTGCAGCGTGGGCAAGCGCCCCACCGTGAACGGGCTGGACGAGCGCTTTGAAACCTATTTGCTGGATTTTGAGGGCGACATCTACGGCCACCGTATCCACATCGAATTCCACCACAAGATCCGCGACGAGCTGAAGTTCAACGGCCTCGAGGAACTCAAGGTGGCGATGTGGAACGACATCGCCCAGACGCGCCGTTATTTCGGAATTTGAGACCCAAAAGAAAGACCATGACAGCCCAGAACCCCGTGGACTACAAGCCGACGCTGAACCTGCCGGAAACCGGTTTCGCCATGAAGGCCAGCCTCGCCACGCGCGAGCCCGCCATGGTGGCCGCCTGGCAGGAGAACAAGCTCTACGAGAAGATCCGTGAGGCCCGCCGCGGCGCGCCGAAATACATCCTGCACGACGGCCCCCCTTACGCCAACGGCGACATCCACATCGGCCATGCCGTCAACAAGATCCTCAAGGACATCATCGTCAAGTCCAGGACGCTGTCCGGCTTCGACGCGCCCTATGTCCCGGGCTGGGACTGCCATGGCCTGCCCATCGAGCTCAATGTCGAGAAGAAGTTCGGCAAGCCGGGCGACAAGGTGACCGCCAAGGAATTCCGCCAGCACTGCCGCGAGTACGCGCAGTCGCAGGTCGAGAAGCAGCGCAGCGACTTCATGCGCCTGGGCGTGCTCGGCGACTGGTTCAACCCCTACCTGACCATGAACTTCACGCAGGAAGCCGACATCATCCGCGTGCTGGGCCGGATCGCGCAGAACGGTCATCTGCACAAGGGCCTGAAGCCGGTGCACTGGTGCATGGATTGCGGCTCTGCGCTGGCCGAGGCGGAAGTCGAGTACGACGACAAGCAGTCGCATGCCGTGGACGTCGGCTTCCCGGTCAAGGACCTGGCGGATCTCGCGAAGCGCGCCGGCCTTCCCGCGCTCGACCTGCCGGTGGACGTGGTGATCTGGACCACGACGCCGTGGACGCTGCCCGCCAACCAGGCGGTGAGCCTGCACCCTGAATTCGATTACGCCATTGTCGCCGCCACCATCAATGGCGAGCGCCGCGCCCTTGTCGTCGCCGCCGCCCTCGTGGAAGGCGCGCTGGCGCGCTACGAAGCAGCCGACGCCGAGATCCTGGCCACCGTCACTGGCGCCACCCTCGAGCACCTGGCGCTGCTGCACCCCTTCTTCGAGCGCGAAGTGCCGGTCATCGTCGGCGAGCATGTCACTGCCGACTCCGGCACCGGCGCCGTGCACACCGCGCCCGGCCACGGCCAGGATGACTTCGTGATCGGCCGCAAATACGGCCTCACCGTCGACAACCCGGTGGACAACGCCGGCGTGTTCCTGCCGTCCACGCCGCTTTTCGCCGGCCTGCACGTGAACAAGGCCAATGAGCCCATCATCGAGACGCTGAAGTCCAAGTCGCGCGCCAACCGCTCGCTGCTGCTGGCGCACAAGAAGATCCAGCACAGCTATCCGCATTGCTGGCGGCACAAGACCCCCATCATTTTCCGCGCCACGCCGCAGTGGTTCATCAGCATGGAGCAGGCCGGCCTGCGCGACAGCGCCATGGCCGCCATTCCGGGCGTGCAGTGGGTGCCGGACTGGGGCCAGGCGCGCATCGAGGGCATGATTGCCGGCCGCCCGGACTGGTGTATCTCGCGCCAGCGCACCTGGGGCGTGCCCATCACCCTGTTCGTGCACAAGGAAAGCGGCGAGCTGCATCCGCAGACGGCGGAGCTCATTGAGAAAGTTGCAGAGAAAGTTGAAAAGTCAGGCATCGATGCCTGGTTTGACCTGGCGCCGACGGAGTTGCTGGGTGATGACGCCAAAAATTATGACAAGGTCACCGATACCCTGGACGTGTGGTTCGACTCCGGCGTGACGCACACCTGCGTGCTCAAGCGCTTCGATGGCCTGCAATACCCGGCCGATCTTTACCTCGAAGGCTCCGACCAGCACCGCGGCTGGTTCCAGTCCTCCTTGCTGACCGCGCTGGCCGCCAATGGCCAGGCGCCGTTCAGGACGGTGCTGACCCACGGCTTTACCGTGGACGGGCAGGGCAAGAAGATGTCCAAGTCGGTGGGCAACGTAGTGGCGCCGCAGAAGGTCATGCAGACCCTGGGCGCGGATATTATCCGTCTCTGGGTCGCGGCCACCGATTACCGCGGCGAGATGTCGGTGAGCGACGAGATCCTGACGCGCATGTCGGACTCCTACCGCCGCATCCGCAACACGCTACGCTTTTTGCTGTCCAACCTGAACGGCTTTGATCCGGCGCAGCACCTGGTGCCGGCCGACCAGATGCTGGCGCTGGATCGCTGGGTGGTGGACCGTGCCGCGCTGCTGCAGAGCGACATCGTAGGCGCCTACGACAACTTCCAGTTCCACCAGATCTACCATAAGCTGCACGGCTTCTGCGTGGCCGAGCTGGGTGGCTTCTATCTCGACATCATCAAGGACCGCCAGTACACGACGCAGCCGGATTCGCTGGCGCGGCGTTCGGCGCAGACGGCCCTCTATCATATTGCCGAGGCCTTCACGCGCTGGATGGCACCCATCCTGAGCTTCACCGCCGACGAGATCTGGGCGGTGCTGCCGGGCGCGCGCGGTGAATCCGTGCAGCTCGAAACCTGGTACACGGGCCTGGCGGAGCTGCCGCAGGGCGCCGGCGAGCCCACCCTGACCCGCGCCTACTGGGACGAGGTGATGGCGGTGAAGTCGGCGGTGAACAAGGAGATCGAGGAAGCGCGCAACCGCAAGGAGGTGGGCTCCGGCCTGTCCGCCGAGGTCGATCTTTATGTGTCGCCGGCGCACCGGCAGACGCTGGCCGCCATGGGCGATGAGCTGCGCTTCGTGCTCATCACCTCGGCGGTGCGCCTGCAGCCCTTCGCGGAAGAAGGGGTCGCGACCACGGTGGAGGGCTTGCGCGTGAAGGTGACGCCCTCGGCGCATGCCAAGTGCGCGCGCTGCTGGCATTACCGTGCCGACGTCGGCGCCAATGCGGCGCATGCCGACCTCTGCCTGCGTTGCGTGGACAACCTGCCCGGCGGCGCGGGCGAAACGCGCCACTTTGCCTGAGGACTCCCCTGTGGACCAACAAGCTCGCAAGAACCTGAAGTGGCTGTGGCTGGCCCTCGCGATCATTGTCCTGGACCTGGCCACCAAGGCCTGGTTCAGCGCCACCATGCAGCTGGGCGAGTCGCGCCAGTTGCTGCCCTTCTTCAACTGGACGCTGGCGCACAACTACGGCGCCGCGTTCAGCTTTCTTCATGACGCCGGCGGCTGGCAGCGCTGGTTCTTCGGCGGCATCGCCGTGGTGGTAAGCGTGGGCCTGGTGTGGTGGCTGACGCAGCTGAAGGCCAACGAAGGTTTCCTGGCCCTGGGCCTGGCGCTGGTGCTGGGCGGCGCGCTCGGCAACCTGCATGACCGCGTCACCCTGGGCTATGTGGTGGACTTTATCCATGTCCATTACGGCACCTGGCATTTCCCGGCGTTCAATATTGCCGACTGCGGCATCTCCGTGGGCGCCTTCATCCTTATCTTTGACTCTCTTTTCCTCGAGAGAAGGCGGCAGGTGGAAAGTGTCTGAGCGAATTGGCCAGGGCAAGAAAGTCACCCTGCATTTTTCCGTGGCACTGGCGGACGGCACGGTGGTGGACAACACCCGCACCGGTGGCGAGCCGGCCGAGTTCACGGTGGGCGACGGCAGCCTGCTGCCGGGCTTCGAGCAGTCGCTGATGGGGCTCGCGGCCGGCGATCGCCGTTCGGTGTTCATCGATGCCAGGCACGGTTTTGGCGACCGGAATCCGGATAACGAGCAGACCTTTACCCGGCTGCAGTTCGGCGACATGAAGCTGGAGCCGGGACTGGTGATCTCGTTTGCCGACCGCAGCGGCGAATTGCCGGGCGTAGTGAAAGAGGTGCACGAGGACACGGTGGTGGTGGATTTCAATCATCCCCTGGCCGGGCGCGACCTGGTCTTCGAGGTCGACATCATTCGCGTGATGGATGCCGACGCCTCGCCCGTCAGCCTGGGCCTGAAATAGGCGTCGGGCACTCCTGGCTGCAATGGGCGCCGAGGTTCCCCGGGTCGGAAACCGGCGGCGAGGGCTGCCGGGGCCCGGAAGCAAGTGGTGGCCAAGGCGCCTTGGGCCTGCCCACGGTGACCCTGAAGCTCCCTGTGGCAAGGGGCCTGGGGCCGAAACGAGCGGTGTTCAGGAGGTCCTGGCTCCGCGTAACCCCCATTTTCCTCATGGTTGAAGCGGCAAGGGCAGGGGCGCAGGATTGCCTCCCCCGGGAGAACTGAACATGCAAATCAAACTCGCCAATCCCCGTGGCTTCTGCGCCGGCGTGGACCGTGCCATCGAGATCGTCAATCGAGCTCTCGAGGTCTTCGGCCCGCCCATCTATGTCCGCCATGAGGTCGTCCACAACAAGTTCGTGGTCGATGACCTGCGCAACCGCGGCGCCATCTTCGTGGACGAGCTGGACCAGGTGCCGGATGACGGGGTGGTGATCTTCTCCGCGCATGGCGTGTCCCGGGAGGTGCAGGCCGAGGCGGCCCGGCGCGGCCTGCGCGTATTCGACGCCACCTGCCCGCTGGTGACCAAGGTGCATATGGAAGTCAGCCGCTACGCCCGCCAGGGCGTCGAGGCCGTCCTGATCGGCCATGAAGGCCATCCCGAGGTCGAGGGCACCATGGGCCAGTACGACCGGCGCGGGGGAGGGGAGATCTATCTGGTCGAGGACGAGGCCGATGTGGCCGCCCTGGTGGTCGGAAATCCCGGGAAGCTGGCCTACGTCACCCAGACCACCCTGTCGGTGGACGACACTTCGCGGGTCATCGACGCCTTGCGCGCGCGCTTCCCCGCTATCCAGGGGCCGCGCAAGGACGATATCTGCTACGCCACCCAGAACCGCCAGGACGCGGTGAAGCAGCTGGCCGCCGATGCCGAGGTGGTGCTGGTGGTCGGCTCCCCCAATTCCTCCAACTCCAACCGCCTGCGCGAGCTGGCCGAGCGCATGGGCGCGCGCGCCTACCTGATCGACAACGCCGACCAGATCGACCAGGCCTGGCTGGCCGGCGCCCGGGTGGTGGGGCTTACCGCCGGTGCCTCCGCCCCCGAAGTGCTGATCCAGGCAGTCATCGCCCGCCTGCGCGAGTGGGGCGGCGAGGTACCGGTGGAGCTGGAGGGGCGTCCCGAGCACATCGTCTTTTCCATGCCCCGCGAGCTGCGCATCCCCACTCGTTCGGTCTGATTCGGGGTGACCTTCCGTGTCGGCCCCGCATTACCTCTTTTTATCAGTCTTGTCTGACAAAAGGCCCGGAAAATGCCCCCGCCAGCCTTCCGCCGGCGCTCGTCGCCATGGGCGGCCGTCCATCCTTTGTCAGCGCTAAGTTACTGAAATTTGAATTGGTTAACACCTTGGAAGGCCCCGTTTCCGTCCGGTGGCTGCATTATGCCGGCCGTCCTTCAGACGGTTGTGGTGGCGTAAGGCCTTAACTAAGGTTCACACATCCTAGAAGGGTATTGGATTGTCACTTTTGGACAGGATATGTCAGTGCGCAAAATAAGCGGGTTCACGATCTTTGAAATGATGATCGTGGTTGCGATCACGGGGATCGCGACCGCCTTCGCTGTTCCGGAGTTCCAGGACATGATGGCCCGGAACCGGGTCGGTGCCGCGGCCGATGAGATGGTCAACGCCCTGTCCGCCGCCCGTAACACGGCCATCAGTCGCCGGCGCGACGTTGTCATGACCAGGACGGGAACGGTGTGGGAGTCCCGGCTGGATAATGCCACGACGGGCATCAAGCTGGGCCGGCTGGAAACCCAGTCGCCCGTGATTGCGACCTTCTGGCAGGGGGCTACCGTGAGCAATGATGTCACCCAGATGACCTTCGAGCCGAGCGGCCTGGTCAAGAAGACCTCCGGCGGCACCGAGTCCCTCAGCCTGACCATCCGCTATTGCGACAGCGGATCCCGGCGCGAGACCGGCAAGGACATCACCGTGAGCCGCATCGGCCGTATCGTGGCCAAGAAGCACTCCAGCCTTTCCACTTGTAACCCATGAGCAGGCAGAACGTCATGACCTCCACATTCACCCCCTCTCGCCAGACCGGCTTTGGTCTCGTCGAAGTGCTGGCCGCCGTGCTGGTGCTGGGTGTCGGCGTGATCGGCTTTGCCGCTCTGCAGATGCGGGCCATCCATGCCAGCGGCGACGCCTATGCCCGCACCCAGGCCATTGCCATTGCCCAGGACCTGGCCGAGCGCATGCGCGTGAACCTGACCCAGGCTGCCGCGTACCGGACGGCCGCCAACTGGACATCCGCGGTGCCCACGGCGGCGCCGACTACCTGCTCCACCACGACCGCCGACTGCTCGACGGCCACCATGGTCACCTATGACGTCGCCAGCGTTCGCTACAACGCCGCTACCTTGCTGCCGCAGGGCCTGATGAGGGTGGAGGGCTGCCAGGGCAGTACCATGACCTGTGTTTATGTTGCCTGGGATGGCCTGCAGCCGACCGCGGGCACCGGCGGCGAGTGCGTGACAGACGCCGGCGCCTACGTCAGTCCGGGCGCGAACCGTCCCTCCCTGTCCTGCGTGATGCTGGAGGTGCAGTGATGAATCGCCAGCAGGGTTTCTCCATGCTCGAGCTGATGGTGGCGATGGCGCTGGGGCTGCTGATCTCGGCTGCCGCCATCCAGCTCTTCCTGGCCAACCAGGTGTCCCTGAATTTCCAGCGGGGCATGAATGACGTGCAGGCCAACGGCCGCTTTGCCATCGACCAGGTGGTGCATGACGTCCGGCTGGCGGGCCTCGGCGCCACCGCCACCAGCGCGCCGGTGGCCTCGATTGTGTTCGTCGCCGCCGATCTCCCCGGTCTCGACTCCGCCAGCACCGCGGTGACCTCGGACGCCAATGCCCTGGCCGGCCTGCTCAGCGACAGCGACCAGCTGGTGCTGCAGTACTTCGCGATGGTGGACAGCATCGATTGCGAAGGCAACACGGTAGCCGCCGGGCGCTACGTGGTAGCGCGCTATTTTATCCGCCTTGACGAAAACAATGTCTCGGCCCTGGCCTGCGACGGCAGCAGCCATGATGGCGCCGCCCTCGAAACGGCCTCTGGCAAGGGATACGGCGATGACGGCGTCATCTTGCTGAGTGGCGTGGACAGCTTCCAGGTGCAGTACGGCGTGGATGACAAGGCGGTCGATGGCGCCACCAACGGCGTGGCCCGCATCGCCCGCTATGTGGACGCCACGACGTTCAAGACCTATGCCCCCGCGCCGACGGTCCTGGCCGTGCGCCTGGGTGTCTACGCACATTCAGCGGAAGCCGCGGGCGACGTGCAGCGGCCTGCCAACGATATCCAGGTCCTGGATGTCCTGATCGACAAGGACGATGTCCCGAGTGACCGTTTCATGCGCCGGCTGTTCATCTCCACCATTTCCCTGCGCAACATCGATCTGAAGGGGGTCTGAGCCAGCCATGAAGCCCGAGCGCACTTTCCCTCACCGCCAGCGGGGCGTGGTCCTGATCGTGACCCTGGTCATCCTGGTCATCATCACCTTCGTGGGCCTGATCGCCATGCGCACCGGCATGCTGCAGGTGGCCATGTCGACCAACTCGCAGGTCAGCGCCGTGCTGTTCCAGAATGCCGATGCCGGCACGATCGTGGTCGAAAACAAGGTCAATGCGGATCCCAACTATGCCAACGGAGCCACCGGCCCCGTCACGCTGGCCAGGGACAATCCCGGGGTCGACATCGTGGGTTGCCTGAAGAAGGGGACAACCGGACTGGTAATGTCCACCGCGGTGGCCTCACCGGCACGCTGCGACCCTACCCAGGGCGCCGACTTCGTCAGCGGCCGTGGCGTGGTGGTGGTGCAGGTGGCGCTGCGCGCCCCGGCCGATGCCACGGGCAATGCGCAGGTCGTGAAGAATTACGGCACTGACGACAGCGTGCTGCCGGGCGGGGGCAGCGTGCTGCTCGCCGCCTACTCTACTTCGGTCATGCCCAACTACGGCAGTGCGACCGCAGGAGAAATCAAGACTTGCCTGGAGGGAGCCCAGGAGGCGACCGCTACGGTGCCGAGTACGGTCACGAGCTGTTTGTCCGGCAAGAACGCCTCGTTCCAGACAGTGGTGCAGGAATTCGTGTACGGATATGGCGGTTACCAAAATTAAAAGACACCCCGAGCGAGGTGATGTCATGCGCAGCACAATGAAGGTTTTGCCCTGGAAGCAGCGCCTGCTGGCTTCGGCCCTGGCGTTTGGTTACTGCACGCTGGGGGTTGCCCCAGTCTACGCCAGCGACACAGAGGTATATTCGCGCGTCGAAGTCATCGACAGCGCGGATGCCAAGCCCGTGATGATGATGTTGCTGGATTCCTCCGAGTTGATGCGCGCTTGTATCGGCACGGCCGGCACCAGCTCCGGGCCGACGGCCGCTTGCGCCACGCCGGAGAATTCGCGCATCGCCATCATGCGGCGGGCCATGAACCGTGTGCTCTTCGGCAACCCTGTCGCGGCGTCGTCCTTGCCGGTCATCAAGCCGGCGCCGGGCTTCATCAACCTGGGTTACGCCCGCTTCATTCCGGAAGGCAATAACGGCGCCTGGGTCCGCTACCCGGCCCGCAAGCTGGACTCGGTGGTGTACGAGGCCACCAACAGCGATGGCACCACTACCTTCGCGGGCTTCGAGGACGTCGAGGCCCAGCCCGAGGTCCTGACCTCCGCCTCTGATGCCCAAGCCGCCGTCGCCGGGGTCACCACTCTCCTGAACCTCACGACGACCACGGCGACCATAGGCAATGGCAATCCGGAAGTATTCCTGCGCTTCCAGGACCTCTATGTGCCACGTGGCGCCCTCATCAACGAAGCCAAGCTGATCATGACGCCCTCGGCCTCCGGCAGTGGCCAGGCACCGGACGTCTATGTCGCCGTGGAAAACACCGGCAATGCCGCCGAGTATCCGGCGACGGGCTGGGTCGGGACTGCCCGCGAATTTGTCTCTGAAAGCGGCATGACGTCGCCGGCCATCCAGCAGTCAGGCTCCACGGAAACCGGCCTGACGCTGACGGTGACCAGCCAGCTGCAGACGGCGGTGGACAATACCGGGTGGTGCGGCGGCAATGCGGTCAGCCTGCGCATTCGCTCCGCCGCCACCAACCGCGTGCGCTCCTTCCTGACAAGGGATGGCTCGGCCACCTCGGCGCCTCGCCTGTATGTGAGGTACACCCTGAAGGCGGGCACCAGCTCGACTGGCGGCAGCATTTCCAGCACCTGTCTCAAGATTCCCATCCATACCGTGCAGCTGGCCAGCCGCATCTATGACGATATCGAGTGGAATTCGGACAGCACCAGCAACGTGATCCCGACCGGCCAGAAGATGCGCGTGGGCGAAGTCACGTCGACCACCAGCAAGCGCCAGGCAGCCGTGCGCTTCCAGAACATCGATATCAAGCAGGGCTCGGAGGTTCTGGAGGCATGGCTGTATTCCACGGCCGTTGCCGTGAAAGACGCCGATACAATGACGCCGGTCATTCGCGCCCAGTCGCTGGGCATGAATCATGTGCCGGCCTTCTGCTCCCGTGCCGCGCTCAGCGACCCTCTCGTGTGCACGCCACCCGACATTGCCTCGCTGACGCCACTGGTCGCCAGCAGTCTTGACCCCGACTATTCGGACGGCCGCTTCACCATGGTGGCCGCCAATGACGGCGCCCACTTTGCCGCCAAGGTCACCAAGCAGGTGCAGGCGGTGATCAGCCGGGGTAGCTGGGCTCCCGGCAATGCCGTAGGCTTCGTGCTGCAGAACGACTCTGACCTTGTGGCGGACAGTAGCATCCGCTCCATCTCGGCGGCGGACAATGGCGCATCCAAGGGCCTGGTGCTGCATGTTCGTGCGTTGCAGTCCTTCACGAATCTTTCGGATGGCCTGCCCAAGACCGTGCGCGAGGATATCCTGCAGGACATGCAGCGCATCATGATTCCGGAAGGCGACACCCCCTTCGGTGACGGCTTCCAGGAAGTGGGACGCTACCTGCTGGGCAAGCTCGAGAAGGCGGAACAGGACGCGGTGACGGTAAACGGCATCAGCTACCGTGTGCCCGACAAGCGCGTCATGACCAAGACCGCCGCCGGCGAGCCGACCAGCACCTATCTGTCGCCGATCGGCAGCGCCGACAAGTGCTCGGCCAACTACATCTTCGCCATGACCTCGGGCGAGACCAAGAACTCCAATGGCGTGACCACCAAGAGCAACGATCTGACCGGTACCGGCTTCGCCTGCAGCATTACTCCCGGCACCATGAGCTCCACCGAGAAGACCACCTTCGACGGCATGTGTCAGGTGGCCACCTACCTGGCCACCAAGAGCCCGGACCGTCCCTTTATCCGGACCAATACCGTGCAGTTCAACGGCACCCCGAGCACGACCATCAGTACCGGCATGGAGCTGGTGGCGGCCAAGGGCGGCCAGGGCAAGTACTACCAGGCGACCGATGAGGCCAGCCTGGTGAACGCCCTGACCGGTACGGTTGACGCCACCGTGGACGAAGTCGGCAGCATCACGGCGCCCGGCGTGGCCGTGAACCAGTTCAACCGCCTCACCCACCTTGACCAGCTTTACTACGCCGTATTCGACCCGGATACGGGGCGCAAGCGCTGGCGCGGCAACGTGAAGCGCTATCGACTGGTTTTCCCGGACGACACCACAGTCGAGATCCGCGGCGTGGACAACAAGAATGCCGTCGACCCCAAGACCTCTTTCTTCTCCTCGGATGCCTACAGCTACTGGTTTGCGGCGCCCTTGGGCGCAGACGATGACAAGGACGGCAATCTGGTCAGCAGCGGCGGCGTGGCGCGCTGGCTGCCGCGTCCGCTGGACCGTGTCCTGCTCACCAATCCCTTGGGTGGCACCACCCTGATGAATATCGCCAGTACCGGGTTCCCGGTCGCCACCGTGCGCGCCGGCATGGGGCTGACGGACGACAACCAGTTCAAGAATGTGCGGGACTGGCTGCTGGGTTACCAGGTGGGCATCGTGGATACTGCTGTCACACCCAATGTCATCAAGACTACCTATTCGAGCCCGGCCCCGACGACTGCCAAGCCTAACCCGCTACTGCGCAACGAGGTCGGGGGCGTGCTGCATTCGCAGCCGGTGCTGATCAACTACGGCTACTCTGGCACTGCCGATGCCGCCGCGCTCGATCCCAGCCTGCAGACCAACTATGTGTTCTTCAGTACGCTGGAGGGCATGCTGCATGCGGTCAATGCAAACACGGGCGTCGAGAAGTTTGCCTTCATGCCCCGCGAAACCCTCGATGTGGCCGACGACCTCATCGTCAATACCAAGCCCGTCGATGGCAACCCGCTGTTCGGCCTTGACCTGACCTGGACCAGCTGGCGCGTCGATGCCAACAAGGACATGCAGATCAGGTCCGCAGATGGTGACAAGGTCTACATTTTCGGCGGCATGCGCATGGGCGGCAGCAACTATTACGCCATGGACGTGACTGATCTTGAAAATCCCATTCTGAAGTGGGTCATTACGCCCGCGAGCATCGGCTTCGGCGACCTGGGCCAGACCTGGTCCAAGCCGGTGATGGGCAAGGTGCGCTATGGCAGTGTGGTGAAGGATGCTCTGTTCTTTGCCGGTGGCTATGATACCGCGCATGAAAGCTCTACCTACCTGCCGAGCGCCGACACCAAGGGCCGCAAGATCTATATCGTCAATCCCGAGACTGGCGCCCTCATCTGGTCCAGCAGCGCCTCGCTGGCCGGCAACGACAACCTGAAGTTCAGCATTCCCAGTGAGCTCAAGCTGTTCGACGCCAACAAGGATGGCCTGGTGGATGCGGTCTACTTTGGTGACCTGGGGGGGCAGGTGCTCCGCCTGGACATCAATAACAATGCGGCGACGGCTGCCGCCCTGGGTACCCGCCTGCACCTGCTGGCCAAGGTCGGCCAGACCGTCACGGCGACCACGGTCAACCAGCGCCGCTTCTACGAGCCGCCGGGAGTGGCCACGCTGCTGAATGCCTCCAATCAAGAGTATGTGGTGGTGGCCATGGGCAGCGGCTATCGCAGCCGTCCGCTGAACAAGGAGATCGAAGATGCCTTCTACGTGTTCAAGGATACCGATGTGCTGCGCGCTGACCTTGCCACTGCCGCTGCCGACAGCCTGCAGGCGACCATCACGCCGACCGAGCTTGCTCCGGTGAACCTCAGCGTGATGACGGCCGTCGACATGACCGCGAAGATGGGCTGGATGCTGAACTTCCCTGACACTGAAACCGGCGAGAAGGTGCTGGCCTCGCCGATCATCCTCTTCGGGGAAGTGTTCTTCTCGTCCTACATTCCCAAGGTCACCGGCGACAGTGCCTGTTCGCCGGTCATCGGGGCCTCCAACCTGTGGCGCATGAACGTGGCGAATGCCGCCGTGTCCGATACCAATGGTGATGGCGTCATCAACAATAATGACCGGGTCACGATGGATATCGTGAAGGGCCTGGGCGGCGCGCCCCAGCTCATCGTTCTGGAGGGCGGCAAGAACGCCATCCTGGCCGGAACCGGGGCAGACCGTAACAAGGACCTGAGCGGGGCCGGCCTGCGCCGCACCCGCTGGTACGAGAAGAAGTAAGCTTCATGCCGGAGAAAAAGCCCGCCAATGGCGGGCTTTTTCTTTGGCGAAGTGCTGACGGCAGCAGCGGCCAAGGCGCACGTGCCCTGCCGTCCCCCTGGCGCATCCTCATCCGCTCTCAGACGGGCGGGGCGGGGGCGACATGGCAGGGCGACGCAGCGGCGGGGGCTTCACCCTGCTGGAGTTGCTGGTAGTGATGATGCTGGGCATGTTGCTGCTGGGCTGGGGCGTGCCGGCGCTGTCGGACTTTGTGAAGGGTATGCGGGTGGGGGCGGCCAGTGCCCACTTCATCAGCATGCTGGAAACCTTTCGTCACCGCAGCCTGGTGTTGCCCGGCCCGCTCACGATCTGCGGCACCCTGGATGGCGTACGCTGCAATCGCCTGGAGGGGCGCCGCCTGGTGGTCTTCGAGGATGGCAACGGCAATGGTGCCGTGGATGCAGGCGAACGGGTGCAATTGCAGGAGGAGTTTCTGGACAGCGAGGAGTTCTGGCTGGTCTGGCGGTCCTTCCAGAACAAGGATTATCTGCGCTGGGCGGCGGGACGTACCGACAGCATGAATGGCACCTTTACGCTGTGCAACCGGCGCCGCAAGAACGAGTGGCTGCGCCAGGTGGTGGTCAACCGCGCCGCCCGCACGCGCATGGTGCGGCCGGCGCAGCAGGGCGGCGCGGCGCTGCAGTCTGCGCGCCGGAGCTGCGGCTGGTAACCACCGTCACTTCCAGGTGGGGTCGGTACCGATAACGCAGGGGGTGGCCGTGACAGCGAGGGCCTTGTAGCACTTCTGGCCCAGGTGGTTGATCTTGAGCGTTTCGGTCTGGCCCCTCGTGAAGTTGTCGGTGGACGTCGCCAGGATTTCAAAGCCTGCGATGGCCTGGGTGCCGGTGATGCTGGTGCCGGCGCTATTCAGGAAGGTAAGGCTGACATCGTACTTCTGCAGGCCGGCCTCGGCATCGACGGGAGACCGGCTGGAGATGGTCGCGGTGCCGGTGCCGGCGGTGGCGCCCGAATAGCTGAAATTCTGGCCCTTGTGCCGCTCCATGGCGCCGGCGGCCGCCATCAGGTCGGCCTGGACATTGGCACGCGCGGAACGTTGCAGGTATCCGGAATAGGCGGGCACCGCCATCATGGCCAGGATCCCCACTAGGGCCACCGCAATCATCAGCTCCATCAGCGTGAAGCCAGTTTCTTGTTTTTTCATGCCAGCGATACCTTTATCATGAGCCAAGAGGGTGAGCGCCCATTTATATGATGAGCTTATCCGCTCATGCCCGCCTCAGCAATTGCGTGATCTGCGATGTCCCGCCCAACCGTTCTTGCTTCCTCTCCCCTTGCCCTGCCGGCCGACGTGATCGTGGTCGGGGGTGGCGTGCTAGGCATGTTGAGTGCTCGCGAGCTGGCCCTGGCCGGCCGGCGCGTCACCCTGCTGGAGCGAGGCCATACCGGGCAGGAGGCCTCCTGGGCGGGCGGCGGCATCGTCTCGCCACTTTATCCCTGGCGCTATCCCGATCCCGTGACCGCCCTCGCAATCCCGGCCATGGCGGCCTATGCCGCGCTGGCGCTGGCGCTGCGCGAGGAAACCGGTATCGATCCCGAGCTCTTTGCCTGCGGCATGCTGATGCTGGACGCCGATGACGAGACCGAGGCCCTGGACTGGGCGCGCCATCACGGGCGCCAGGTGCTGCCGGAAACGGCCGCCGACTGCCAGCGTCGCCTGCCGGGCCTGGCGCCGCACTGGCGTCGTGGCCTCTGGATGCCCTCGGTCGCCAATATCCGCAATCCGCGCCTGCTGCAGGCGCTGCGGGCTTCCTTGCTGAAGTCGGGCGTCGATATCCGGGAGCAGTCGGAAGTGGCGTCGTGGCAGCGCGACGGCGGCCGCGTCACGGCGGCGGTGACGACCGATGGCCGCGTCTTCGGCGCGGCGGACTTCGTGGTCTGCGGGGGCGCCTGGAGCAGCCAGCTGCTGGCGGCGGCAGGACCGTCCGTGAGTGTGCGGCCGGTGCGCGGGCAGATGCTGCTGTACAGGCCCGCCAGCGTGCCGCCCTGCATCGTGCTCGCCGAGGGCCGCTATGTGATTCCGCGTCGCGATGGGCATGTGCTGTGCGGTTCGACGCTCGAGGAAACCGGTTTCGACAAGTCGACGACGGCGGAGGCGCTGGCCAGCCTGGCGGCGTCGGCGGCGCGGTTGTGGCCGGCACTGGCCGCGGAGCAGCCGGTGCTGCAGTGGGCCGGCCTGCGCCCGGCGGCCCCCGGGGGCATTCCCTATATCGGGCCGGTGCCGGGGCAGGACAACCTGTGGGTGAATGCGGGCCAGTTTCGCAATGGCCTGGTGCTGGCGCCGGCGTCGGCGCGCCTGCTCGCCGACCTCCTGCTGGGGCGGCCGGCGAGCATCGATCCCGCCCCCTACCGGCCTTGAGGCGCTGGCCTCAGCCTTTCTCCTCTTCGTCGCTGCTGTCGTCATCCAGCCCCATCTTCTTCAGGCGGTAACGCAGCGAGCGGAACGTCATGCCCAGCTTGCGGGCGGCGGCGGTGCGGTTCCAGCGCGTCTCTTCCAGCGCTTTCAGGATGGCGCTCTTCTCGATTTCCACCAGATAGTCTTCCAGGGAGCCGTTGAAGCCCTCGGCCACTGCCGGAGCGGCCTCGCGCGGTTCCGGCATCGATACCTGGTCCGGTAGCTGCAGGTGCTCCGGGTGGATGCTGCCGTGGTCACAGAGGGTGAGGGCGCGCTCCAGGATATTCTGCAGTTCGCGCACATTGCCCGGGAAGGCATAGCGGCAGAGGGCGGCGCGCGCCGCCTCGCCCAGCGCCGGCTCGGCCACGCCCCAGTCGTTGCTGAGGCGTTTCAGGAAGGCTTGCGCCAGGTGCAGGATGTCGTCGCCGCGCTCGCGCAGCGGCGGCACCTTCAACTGGATCACGTTGATGCGATAGAACAGGTCCTGGCGGAAGCGCCCGGCGGCGACTTCGGCGGCCAGGTCGCGATGGGTGGCGCTGACGATGCGCACGTTCACGGGGACTTCGCGCGGGCTGCCGACCGGGCGTACGGCCTTTTCCTGAATGGCGCGCAGCAGCTTGACCTGCATGGCCAGCGGCAGGTCGGCTACCTCATCCAGGAAGAGGGTGCCGTTGTCGGCCGCCTGGAACAGGCCAGGCTTGTCCTCGGTGGCGCCGGTGAAGCTGCCGCGCTTGTGGCCGAAGAACTCGCTTTCCATGAGCTCGGTGGGGATGGCGCCGCAGTTGACGGGAACAAAGGGCGCCTCGGCGCGGGGGCCGAGCTCGTGGATCAGGCGCGCCACCAGCTCCTTGCCGGTGCCGGACTCGCCGTAGATGTAGACCGGGGCCTGGCTGCGCGCCAGCTTGCTGATCTTCTCGCGCAGCTCGCGCATGGCGAGGGAGCGGCCGAGCAGGCGGCCGTCCTCCTCCAGTGCCGGTGCGGTCTGGCGCAGGCGCAGCGCGGTATTGACCATCTCGCGCAGGCGCGACAGCTCCACCGGCTTGGAGACGAAGTCGAAGGCGCCGGCCTTGAGGGAGGCTACGGCGGCTTCCTGGCTGCCGTAGGCGGTGATCACGGCCACCGGCAGGCTGGGGTGCTCGCGCTGGATATGCTGGACCAGGCTGATGCCGCTGCCGTCGGGCAGGTTCATGTCGGTAAGGCAGAGCTGGAAGGCTTCCTTTCCCAGCCAGGCCAGCGCGGCCTGCACGCAGTCGGCGCTGCGTACGTCGATGTCCATGCGCGACAGGGTGATCTCGAGGAGTTCGCGGATATCGGGTTCGTCGTCGACGATCAGGGCTAGCGGCTTGCTCATGTCTTTTTTCTTACGTCAGGCGGTCAGGGTGCGCAAAGGTGATGCGGAAGCAGGCGCCGTGCTCTCCCGGAATATAATCCAGTCGGGACTGGTTGGCCTCACAGATCTCGCGGGAAAGATAGAGTCCAAGGCCGGTGCCCTGGCTTTCAGTGGTGAAGAAGGGCTCGAACAGGTGGTGACGTTCGTCCGCGGGTACGCCGCGGCCACTGTCGATGACATCGATGTAGGGCAGGGCCATGGGCTCCAGGCGGCCCGCCTCCAGGCGCACCCAGGCGCGGCCACTGTGCTTGGTGCTATAGCGCAGGCCGTTGCCCACCAGATTGGTCAGCACCTGCCGCAATTGCTCGGGGTCGAAGCGGACCAGTAGCCCGGGCTCCGGCGGGTGGATCTCGATTTCCGCGTCCTGCCGGGACGGCCCCAGGTAGTCCTCGCGGAACTGCAGCAGCCACTCCTCGAGTTCGAAGGTCTGCGGGCTCGTAGGTTGGCGGCGCGACACGCTGAGGACGTTTTCGATAATGGCGTTCACGCGGCGGCAATGCTGCTCGATGATCTCCAGCAGGCGGCGATCCCCGCCGGTGATGACGGGGGACTCCGCCAGCAGCTGGGTGGCGTGGCTGATGGCGCCGAGCGGATTGCGCACTTCGTGCGCGATGCTGGCGGTGAGGCGGCCCAGTGACCCCAGCTTCAGCTTCTGGGCCTGCTGGGCGAGCTGGCTGTTGTCTTCCAGGAACAGCAGGACGGGCCCGCCGTTGCCGGCCTGTGGACTCAGGCGCGCGAAGTTGACGGTGATCTCGGGGCTTTCCGCGGTGTTCTTGAAGGGGATGGAGCGCATGCCCGGATTGGTCTGCCAGACGTGCAAGGCGCCTTCCAGCAGCAGCGAGACATTGGCCAGCTCGGCAAACGCCGGGATGGGGCGGGGCAGGCCCAGCAGTTGCTGGCTGGCATTGTTGCTGAGCAGGATGCGGCGCTCGGCGCTGACGGCGAGGATGCCCGTGCGCAGGCGGCGAATGATCTGCTCGTTGAGGTGCTGCAGGTCGGCGATGTCGCGGGCGCGGCGCTCGGCCAGCTCTTCGCCCTGGCGCATGCGCTGCACGATGAGTTGGCTGAACATGGCCACGGCAAAGAAGCTGACGCCGAGGATCGAGGACTGCAGCAGTGCCAGCGCCGAAACCGGCTGGTCGTAGCTGAGCGAGAAATAGAATTGCTCGTAGAGGATGCCGAGGGCGGCGACGGCGGCAATCAGGGCGCCGAGGCGGCCGGACAGCAGGATGTTGCCGGCCGCGATGGTGACGAGGAACAGCATGCTGAGCTGGGTGTTGAGACCGCCGCTGGCATGCGTCATCAGGGTCAGCACCAGTACATCCACCAGCAGCAGGATGAGGCTGAAGGGCGCCACCTGGCGTCTGGGCTTGGCCAGGAAAAGGGACGCGGAGATGGTGGTGACGAGGTAGCCGAGGCCTGTGGCCAGGAACAGGGGGGGGCTGCTGCCGCCCAGCATGGGCAGCAGCGACTGCAGGACAAACAATCCCAGCAGCAGGATGGAGAGGAGCAGGCGATACCAGGCGTAGATGCGCAGCAGGCGCCAGTCTTCGTGGTCCTTGCGCGTGAGCTCCACGTCAGTGCTGCTCGCGGACCCAGGCGTCCCGGTGGGCTTCGCAGCAGAAGTACTGGCCGCGGGACTGGGTGCTTTCGCCCTCGGGGATATGGACCTGGCACAGGGCGCAGCGACGCATCACGCCGCTGCTGGGGGCGGCTCCGGGGCTGGCCGGCCCCGGGGCCTGGCGGGGCAGGGCGGACTTGCCCTGCAGGAGGCGGAACACAACCCAGGCGACGACACCCAGGATGATCAGTTGCAG
Source organism: Pseudomonadota bacterium (assembly GCA_040385265.1). GTDB lineage: Bacteria > Pseudomonadota > Gammaproteobacteria > Pseudomonadales > Moraxellaceae > UBA2031. The sequence goes on from JAZKHS010000005.1 coordinate 68,193, forward strand.
CAGCTTGCCCATGGCGTTGTCCTGGCGGGAGGGGCCCCTGGTGGATATGGAATTGCAGCGCCCTAGTCTATCCTATGCACCCCTTCGTTACGCCAGATGCCGCCATGTCCGAGTCCGTGTTGCGCCTAGCCCTTGCCCAGGCTGATTTCCTGGTGGGTGACATTCCCGGCAATACCGACAAGGTGCTGGCGCTGGCCGCCCGCGCCCGCGACGAGCAGGGCGCCGACCTGGTCGTCTTTCCGGAGCTGGCGCTGGTCGGCTATCCCCCCGAGGACCTGCTGCTGCGGCCCAGCCTGGACGGTCGCATCGACGCGGCGCTGGCGCGCTTGGCCGAGGTCGCGGGCATCCATATCCTGGTCGGCTATCCGGCCCGCCGCGACGGCCGCCTGCGTAATCTCGCCGGCCTCTGGCGCGACGGCCAGTGCCTGTGCGAATACGCCAAGCACGAGTTGCCCAACTACCAGGTCTTTGACGAGAAGCGCTATTTCACCGCCGGCCAGCACGCCACCGTGTTCGAGCTGAAGGGGCAGCGCCTGGGCATCACGCTGTGCGAGGACATCTGGCACTCCGGCCCCGCCATGGCGGCGCGCGGCGCCGGCGCCGGCCTGCTGCTCAACCTCAACGCCTCGCCGTTTCACCAGGGCAAGCAGGCCGAGCGCATGGCCATCGTCCAGGAGCGCGTGCGCGAGACCGGCCTGCCGGCCCTGTATGTGAACCTGGTCGGCGGCCAGGACGAACTGGTCTTTGACGGCGGTTCGTTTGCCATGAATGGCGACGGCCACATCGCCACCGAGCTGCCGCGCTTCACCGAGTCGCTGGTGACCGTGGAATTCGCCGCCGGGGCCTTCCGGCCCGGCGCGCGCGCCGTGGCGCTGGCGCCGGAAGCCGAGGTCTACCAGGCGCTGGTGCTGGGCGTGCGTGACTATGTGCTGAAGAGCGGGTTCCGCGGCGCCGTGCTCGGCCTGTCCGGCGGCATTGATTCGGCGCTGACGCTGGCCATTGCCGTGGATGCCATTGGCGCCGACAAGGTGCAGGCGGTGATGATGCCCTATCACTACACCTCTGGCATGAGTCTGGAGGATGCCGAGGCCGAGGCGCGCATCCTTGGCGTGGAGTATTCCGTACTGTCCATTGCGCCCATGGTGGAGGCGTTCAGCGCGACCCTGGCGCCGGAGTTCGCCGGCCTTGGCCGAGACAAGACCGAGGAGAACCTGCAGGCGCGTGCGCGCGGCGTGCTGCTCATGGCCATCTCCAACAAGAAGGGCCTGCTGGTGCTGACCACGGGGAACAAGTCGGAAATGGCGGTGGGCTATGCCACGCTTTACGGCGACATGGCCGGCGGCCTCGATGTGCTGAAGGATGTGCCCAAGACGCTGGTGTTCCGGTTGTCGGAGTACCGCAACGCGCTGTCGCCGGAGCATCCGCCCATTCCGCAGCGTGTCATCGACCGCCCGCCTTCGGCGGAGCTGGCGCCCGACCAGAAGGACGAGGATTCGCTGCCGCCGTATCCGGTGCTGGACGCCATTCTCAAGCGCTATGTGGAAGAGGACGAGAGCGCGGGCGCCATCATCGCCGCCGGCTTCGATGCCGACACCGTGCATCGCGTGGTGCGCATGGTCGACGGCAACGAGTACAAGCGCCGCCAGGCGGCCATTGGTCCGCGCATCAGCCGGCGCGGCTTCGGCAAGGATCGCCGCTACCCTATCGTCAACGGCTGGCGCCCCGGGCACTGAGGCGCACGCCTGACAGCTGCCCCTGGCCGGCTTTCGTTTGCCCTGCGCCTGGTACAGCTCAGTCTATCCGGTGACTGGAGTCCCGGGTTCACGCGGGTCTGCTCCTCACCTTCAGGCGGTGTTCCCGGGCCGGATACCGGCACCTCCCGGCCGCTCCGGGGTTGCTCTTGCAGGGATCGGGTTTCCGACCGCCGGCAAGGGCATAAGTGGTTGTTTTTAAATGCTCCAGATGCCTTCCTAGGCGTCGGGCTGTCGACTTGTCGCACAGCATTTCCCGGCCCTTGGCCGTCCTTGCGACATCCTCCTTCCGTCTGCGGTCCAGTCCTTCCCGCTGCCCGTCCTGGCGGGCCGGACTATGCTGAACCGTGCCGTCAGGGGAGGTGTCCACCATGACCATCTATGAGGTACTCCGGCATGAGCATCATGTCATCCGGGCCTGCCTGCAACGCATCGCCGATCTTGGGGAGCGCAAGCCGCTGACCCGCCAGCGCCACTTCCGCCAGTTACAGGAGTTGCTGGTCGTCCATGCCGCGGCGGTGGAAGCGATTTTCCATGCCCCCTTGCTGGAGCACGACGCCACCGCATCACTTGCCCGCCGCGGGCGCGTCCGCCATGACGTCGCTGGCAGCCTCATGGAGATGATCGCCGGCCTGCCCCCCGCAGAGCCCGACTGGACCGCCTATTTTGCGGTGTTGGGCGAGGTGCTGGAGTTGCAGATGCGGCGCGAGGAAAAGGAAATGTTCCGGCTGGCACGCAAGGTGCTGGACCAGGAGACTGCCGCGCTCATGGGCGAGGCCTTGCTGCAGGTGGGCAAGGGCCGCGAGGTGATGGCGCAGGTGGAGATACAGCCTGCCCCGGTGCCGGAAGGGGCCCGCTCCCTGCATTGAGGGAACCGGCCGGGGTCTGCGGGTCAGCGGCCGTCGCTGCCGAGCAGGCCGAAGGTCAGCAAGTTGAGGCGGGAGCGGGCGTCGTTGTCGATGATTTCGCGGGTCAGTGCGTCCTCGCCGCGGTATTCGGGATAGCTGGCCTTCAGCAGGGCGCGCTGCTGGGTCGCGAGGTCGGCCAACCCCAGCTTGTCATAGGCCCAGGCCTGCAGGGCGAGGGCGTCGGGCACTTGCGGGGCGCCCGGGAAGTTCTCGATCACGTAACGGCTGCGGTTGATGCAGGAGAGCCAGGCCTTCTTGCGCGCGTACAGCCGCGCCACATGCATTTCGGATTCGGCGAACTGGTTGCGGATCCAGGTCATGCGGGCACGCGCATCCGGCGCGTATTCGCTGGCCGGGTGGCGCAGCAGCAGTTCACGGAAACTGGTGAAGGCCTCCTGCAGGCTGGTCAGGTCGCGCGCATGGGTCTTCACCGGCAGGTAGCGGGTGAAGAAATCCTGGGTAGCCTCGAAATCAGCCAGGCCGCGCAGATACCAGGCGTAGTCCGCCTGGGGATGGTTGGGGTGCAGGCGAATGAAGCGCTCGGCAGCGGCGGCGGCGCCGGCATAGTCGATATGGCGGTAATTGGCGTAGATCAGCTCGAGCTGGGCCTGCTCGGTATAGGCGCCCACGGGAAAGTGGGACTCCAGCGCCTCCAGGTCTTCGGTAGCCTGGGTGAAGTTGCCGGCGCGCAGGCTTTTCTGGGCCTGCTCGTAATACTGCTTCTCGGACATCACCTTGGGCTTGCTGGAAGCGCAGGCGCCCAGCAGGAGGGCCAGCAGGAACAGGGTCAGCGCGCGCGGCAGCGCGGTCGGCAGGCGGGGCATGGGACGTCCGGTATTTAGGGGCAGCGGTGTGTAAGGCAGGGACAGGCCGGGGCCCGGTCGCTACAATGCGGCGCCATTGTAACGCTATCCACCACCGGGTCCACACGCATGTCTGTAACCGTCACTCTCTCGGCCGAGGTCCCCTTCGACTATGCCGGCATGCGCCTGGACCAGGCCGCTGCCCAGCTTTTCGGGGAGTATTCCCGCGAGCGCCTCAAGGAATGGATCAAGGACGGCCGTCTTACCGTCAACGGCCATCCCGGCAAGCCCAGCGAGAAGGTGGCCGGTGGCGAGAGCCTGGCGCTGGTCGCCGAGCTGGCCGTGGAAACCCCGGCCATGCCGCAGGATATCCCGCTCAATATCGTCTATGAGGACGAGGCGCTGCTGGTCGTGGACAAGCCCGCCGGGCTGGTGGTGCACCCGGGCGCCGGCAATCCCGACGGCACCCTGATGAATGCCCTGCTGCACCATTGGCCCGACCTCAACCTGCTGCCGCGAGCGGGCATCGTGCACCGCATCGACAAGGACACCTCGGGCCTGCTGGTGGTGGCCAAGACCCTGCCGGCCTTCACCGATCTCACCGCGCAGCTGGCCGACAAGTCCGTGTACCGCGAGTACGAATGCGTGGTGGCGGGCGTCATGACCGGGGGGGGCACCGTCGATGCGCCCATCGACCGCCATCCCACCGACCGCACCCGCATGGCAGTGGTGAAACGCCGTCACGAAGAAGATGAGCGTGGCCGCGATGCCGTCACCCACTACCGCCTCATCGCCCGCTTCCGGGGCCACACCCATGTGCGGGTGCAGCTCGAGACTGGCCGCACCCACCAGATCCGCGTGCACATGAGCCATATCGGCCATCCCCTGGTGGGCGATCCGGTCTATGGCGGGCGCATGCGCCTGCCCAAGGGCGGCACGCAGGAAATGATCCAGGCCGTCCAGCATTTCCCGCGCCAGGCGCTGCATGCGCGCCGGCTGGGGGTGGTGCATCCGGTCTCCGGCGAGCCCATGAGCTGGGAGTCCCCGTTGCCGGCCGACCTCCAGGAACTGCTGGCCATCCTGGCAGCGGACGCCAAGGCCTGATCCTGTCCCTTTCCGTGGCGGGGACGGCTGCCTAGAATCGGGCCATAGGGCTGGCCTGGAGGCTGGCCTGGCCCGCCCAGGAAGACCGTCCATGTCCGCTTCGCGCCTCCGCGCCGCCCTGCCGCTGCTGCTGCTTTCGCTTTTTACCGCTCCCGCCTTTGCCGCCGATGCCCCGCGCGTCCTGCAGTTCTCGCCGCAGGGCGAGCTGGACCAGGTACGCCAGGTCACGGCGCGCTTCGCCACCGACATGGTGCGCCTGGGTGATCCACGGCTGGTGAATCCCTTCGTGGTGCAGTGTGTGGCCAGGGGCAAGGGGCGCTGGGTCGACAGCCGCAACTGGACCTACGACTTCGAGCAGCGGGTACCGCAGGGGCGCTCCTGCTCGTTCACGCTGCCGCAGGGACAGCGGGACCTGGCCGGTACCGCCCTCGCCGGGCAGCGCCAGTTCGCCTTCAACACCAGTCCGCTCGCCGAGGCGCCTGCCGCTGCGCCGGCGGGTCAGGTCACGCTGGATTTCTTCACGCCGCAGGGCGAGGCCTATCCGGTGCGCCAGGTGCAGGTGCGTTTCTCCGAGGAGATGGTGCGCCTGGGTGGCGGGCCGCTCTGGAATCCCTTTGGCGTCGGCTGTGCCGTGAAGGGCAAGGGGCGCTGGGTGGACGGGCGCAACTGGGTCTACGATTTCGCCGATTCCCTGCCGTCCGGCATTGCCTGCCAGTTCGTGCCCGGCGCGGGCTTGCGCGCGCTGTCCGGCAAGCCGCTCAAGGGGTATGCGCCGCTGAAATTCCACACCGGCAGTCCGCGGGTGATCGACGAACGTCCCGGCCGCGGCAGCGGAGCCATCGAAGAGGGCCAGGTTTTCCTGCTGCGCTTCGATGGCGAGAACGACCGCGTCAGCCTGGCCAATAATGCCTGGTGCCTGATCGAGGGCATCAAGGAGAAGGTCCCGCTGCGATTCCTCACCGTCGAGGATACGCGCGCCTTTGTTGCGACGTTGCCGGAGGATTACCGGGAGTGGTGGGATGGCCGTGACCGCGTGAAGGAGCGCCGTGCCGCCTCCTGCGCCCGCGCGCTGCCGCCGGGAGCCAAAGTGCAGTTGGTGTTGGCGCGCACGCTGGCTTCCACCACGGGCGTCTCGAGCGGCGCTGACCAGATCCTGCACTACCGCGTGCGCTCCGCCTTCAGCGCGTCGTTCACCTGCCTGCGCGAAAACGCTCGCCAGGCCTGCGCACCCATGACCGCCATGCGCCTGGATTTTACCGACACGGTGGCTGCGGAAATGCTTGCCGGGATCCGCCTTGAAGGCGGTGGCAAGGTCTTTACCCCCCGCGCCACAGCAGGGGAGGGCGAATACGACGAGTCTGGCGAGTCCGGGGTGGCGCCGGGTGAATTCGTGGCGGCCGAGGGGGTGACCTTCGAAGGGCCCTTCCCGCCGGAAGCGGACTTCGTGCTGCGCCTGCCCGCCGGCCTGGCCGACCTGTCCGGTCGTCCGCTGGTGAATGCCGCGCGTTTCCCGTTGGCGGTGCGCACCGCGGCCTATCCGCCGCTGGCGAAGTTTGCCGCGCCTTTCGGCCTCATCGAGCAGGCCGCGGGCGCCGTGCCCCTGACCGTGCGCAATCTCGAGCCCGGCAGGGGCGTCACGCCGGAGGCGCGCCTGTTCACCCTGCGCCTGCCCGATGACGATCGCGAGCTGCTGCGCTGGATGGGCCGTTTCCGCCAGCACCAGCGTGACCAGGACTGCTATATGTGCCGCAGCCGGGACGAGAAGACCGGTGTCTGGGACAAGCCCGATCCGCGTACGCGCTCGCTGCTGGCGAAGGAGCCGGGCATGCATGCGCAGGCGCTGCCGCGCCAGCTCGCCGCGAAGGAATTCGAGGTCATCGGACTGCCGGTGAAGACCGGCGCCTATGTGCACGAGGTGGAAAGCCGCTACCTGGGCGAGGCCCTGACCGATCCCCGCGCGCCGATGTATGTGTCCGCCCTCAGCATCGTGACCAACCTCGGCGTGCACCTGCGCGTCGGCCGCGAGGAGTCGCTGGCTTGGGTGACCTCGCTGGACAAGGCGCAGCCGGTCGCGAACGCCGAGGTCACCGTCTGGGACTGCAAGGGCCTGCGCGCCGCCTGGCAGGGGCGCAGCGATGCCCGTGGCCTGGTGCGCTTTCCCACCCCGAAGGACTTCACCTACTACGATGACCAATGCATGAGCCGCTTTGCGGTGATCGCCCGCGCCAACGGCGACCGCGGCATCGTGCTGCCGGGCTGGAACGACGGCATCGAGGGCTGGCGCTTCAACCTGCCAGGCTGGCAGCACAGCGGCGACTATCTGGCGCATGCGGTGCTCGATCGTAGCCTGCTGCGTGCCGGCGAGACCCTGCACATGCGCCATGTCGTGCGCCAGCTCTCGCTGCGCTCGCTGCAGGCGCCGCGGGGAGCGCGCTACAAGCGCCTCTATGTCCGTCATGAGGGCAGCGGCCAGGAATACGAGCTGCCGGTCGGCATCGGTAGCGATGGTAATGGCGAGAACCGCTGGACCATCCCGCGCGCGGCCAAGCTCGGGCAATACAGCATCGTGCTCGAGATCAACGACAGCACGCGCACGCTCGGCAATTTCCGTGTTGAAGAGTTCCGCCTGCCGGTGCTGAAGGCGGCGCTGCAGCTGCCCGCGGGCGCCCAGGTCGCGCCCGCGTCCCTGCCGGTGGACATGCAGTTGCAGTACATCAATGGCGGCGCCTATCCCGGCGCCGATGTGACACTGCGCGGTCGTCTGCAGCGGGCTTATACCGGCTTCCCTGGGTTCGAGGATTGGTCCTTCAGCGAGATCGGCGGGGACGGGGACGAGGGAGGCGACCACGGCCAGCCGCTGGAAGAGCAGGCCCTGGCCCTGGATGACAAGGGCGGCCTGCGCGCCGACACCGGCAAGCTGCCGGCTTTCGACCGCATCAGCACCGTCACCGTGGAGATGGAGTACCGCGATCCCAGCGGCGAGACACAGTCGGCCCGGGCGGCGACGATGGTGTGGCCCGCCGCCGTGGTGCCGGGCGTCAGGCTGCCGGCCTGGGTCAGCACCGGCGGCAAGGAGCCGCAGCGGGTAGAGGTGGTGGCGATCGGCAGTGACGGCAAGCCGCGCGCGAACGTGCCGGTGGCGCTGCGTGCCGAGATGCGCACCCACCAGAGCCACCGCCGGCGCACGGTGGGCGGCTTCTATGCCTATGAGAATGTCGAGAAGACCGAGCCGCTGCCGCTGGATTGCCCCGCGCGCAGCGGCGCCGACGGCCGCCTGGCCTGCCGCTTCACGCCGGCCGTGTCCGGCGAGCTGGTCGTGCATGCCACGGCGCGGGACGAGGCCGGTCGCGCGATGACCAGCAGCGCCAGCACCTGGATCAGCAATGGCGAGCGCTGGTGGTTCGAGCAGGGCAATGACGACCGTATCGACGTATTGCCCGGCCAGAAGGAATACAAGGTCGGCGATTTGATGCAACTGCAGGTGCGCATGCCTTTCCCGGAAGCCACCGCGCTGGTCGGTATCGAGCGCGACGGCATTCTGGAAACGCAGGTGCAGGTGCTGACGGCCGCCAATCCGGTGATCTCGCTGCCGGTCAAGCCTGAGTACGCGCCCAATGTGTTCGTCTCGGTCTTCCTGGTGCGCGGACGTAATGCCGCGGTGGCGCCCACCGCGCTGGTGGACCTGGGCAAGCCGGCCTTCAAGCTCGGCATTGCCGAGGTCAAGGTGGGCTGGGACGCCGTCCGCCTCGGCGTCGAGGTCGCGACCGACAAGCCGCGCTACCACCCGCGGCAACAGGCCCAGGTCAGCGTGCGCGTGACGCCGCCGGCGGGGCAGGCGCTGCCGGCGGATACCGAGGTGACGCTGGCTGCGGTGGACGAGGCCCTGCTGGAGCTTGCCGACAACCCGAGCTGGGACCTGCTGACGCCGATGATGCAGCCGCGCGGCCATGACGTGGATACCGCGACCTCGCAGTTGCAGGTGGTGGGCAAGCGCCACTACGGGCGCAAGGCGCTGCCGGCGGGGGGCGGCGGGGGGCGCGGCGCCAGCACGCGCGAGCTGTTCGACACGCTCATCTACTGGCAGGCGCGCGCCACGCTCGATGCCGAGGGCAGGGCCCGCTTCAGCGTGCCGCTCAATGATTCCCTGACCGGCTTCCGCCTGGTCGCCGTGGCCGCCAGCGAGAACCGCTTCGGCACCGGCAAGGCGCGCATGGAAAGCTTTCAGGAACTCTCGGTGCTCTCCGGCCTGCCGCTGGTGCTGCGCCAGGGCGACGTGCTCGATCCCTCCTTCACGGTGCGCAACAGCAGCGATCGCGCACAGATCGTGAAGCTCAAGGTCCTCCTGGAAGCCGGCGGCGCGCCGGCCCGCGTGCTGCTGGAGAAGACCGTGCCGGTAGCGCCGGGTAAGGCCGCCATCGTGCCGGTGCCGTTCACGGTCCCGGCCGAGGTGGACAGCCTCAAGTGGACCGTCTCCGCCGAAGGGCAGGACGCGGCGGACCGCATCGCGGTGACGCAGAAGGTGATTGATCCGGTGCCCGAGCGAGTGCTCCAGGCCACGCTCTTCCAGCTCGAGGGCAGTCGTGACATCCCGGTGGAACGGCCGCGTGACGCGCTTCCGGGCGGCGCCCTGCAGGTATCCGGCCAGGCCCGTCTCGGCGACAGCCTGGGCACGGTCAAGTCCTGGTTCGCCAACTATCCCTATGCCTGCCTTGAGCAGAAGACTTCCAAAGCCGCCGGCCTGCAGGACCGGGCTCGCTGGGACGAGGTCATGGACCTGTTGCCGGGCTATCTGGACGAGCGCGGCCTGGCCGCTTTCTACCCTGGCAGCAGCGGCTACCCCTTCCTGACCCAGCACATACTGCGCGTCTCGAAGGCGCTGGGCTGGCCGGTGCCCGACCCGTCGCGGACCCGCATGCTGGACGCGCTGGGCGGCTGGCTGGAGGGGCGCATCGCTTTCGAGGACTGGCGCCTGCGCGATACCGACGACACGCATCGTCGGCTGGAAGTGATGAGCCTGCTCGCGCACTACGGCCGCTTTCGCAACGCGCAGCTCGAGACCATTCGCATCGATCCGCCGCGCTGGACGACGCCCATGCTGGTGAACTGGCTGGAGCTGCTGCGTGCCGCGCCCTCGATTCCGCGGCGCGACGAGCGCCTGGCGCAGGCGCAGTCGCTGCTGCGCTCGCGCCTCAACCTGCAGGGCACGATCTACACGCTGGCTGAAGGTGAGTACTCCTGGTGGTGGCTGTACGAAAACCACGAGTCCACCCTGGCCCGGCTGATGCTGGCGACCATGGACCTGCCCGGCTGGCGCGAGGATCAGCCGCGCCTGCTGCGCAGCCTCATCGCGACCCAGCAGGAAGGACGCTGGGACACGACGGTGTCCAATCTCTGGGGCGGCTTCGCGCTGAAGCGCTTCAGTGAGGCCTTTGAACGCGAGCCGGTGCTCGGGCGTACGCGCCTGGCGCTGGGCGCACAGCAGCGCGACCTCGAGTGGCGCGAGCCGGTGGCGGGGCCCGAGCGCCTGGAGTGGCCCGCACAGCAGGACAGCCTGCGCGTGTCGCAGGAGGGGACGGGCAAGCCCTGGATCACAGTGCAGTCGCGTGCGCGCGTCCCGCTGAAGGCGCCGCTGTCCACCGGCTTTACCGTGGAGAAGTTCGTGGAGCCGCTGCAGCAAAAGGTGCCGGGCCAGTGGAGCGTGGGCGACGTCCTGCGGGTGCGGCTGAAGCTGAAGGCGGCGGGCAATATCGGCTGGGTGGTGGTGGACGATCCCATTCCCGCCGGCAGCACGCTGTTGGGCCGCGCCCTGGGTCGCGACGCGAGCCTGGCGCAGGACCAGGCCGATGCCTGGACCTGGGCGACGTTCGCGGAGTTCGGCGCCGACAGTTATCGTGCCTATTACGAGCGCATCTACCAGGGCGAGTGGGAAGCCCGCTACACGCTGCGCCTGAACCAGTCCGGCGACTTCCGCCTGCCGCCGACGCGCGTCGAAGCCATGTATGCGCCGGAGATGTTCGGCATGCTCCCGAATGCGAACTGGGTGGTGAAACCCTGAGCGCGGCGGTGAGGGACAGGGGGCCCCGGAGCACGGACGTCATGGACGTCGGCCATGGCATGGCCGCTGCCCGGCTCGGCGCCATCGTGCCGGGGAGGGCCCGTGCGCCAGGTACGTTCTGGCGGCTCCTCGCCCTGGTTTTAACCTTGCTCGCGGGCGTACCGTCAACGGCACGTGCGCTAGCTGTCCCGGCGTTTGCCGAGGTCAGAGCCGGTTTCGTTTCTTCCTATGCCGTTCTTCAGGACCGGCACGGAGCTTTCCTGCATGCGCGGCGCATCGATCTCGGGCGCAACCGCCTGGCCTGGGTTCCCCTGGCAGATATTTCTCCCGCCTTGCGCGAGGCGGTGGTCTTTGCCGAGGACCAGGACTTCGATCGCCACCATGGCGTGGACTGGGGCGCGACCGCCCGCGCGACCGCCAACCTGCTGCGCGGCGACCGCTCGCGCGGCGCCAGTACGCTCACCATGCAGCTCGCCGGCCTGCTCGATCCAGCCCTGTCCTGGCAGACGGGAGGCCGCAGCCTTGGGCGCAAGTGGCGACAGATGCGCTACGCCCTGGCCCTGGAGAGGACCTGGCGCAAGGACCAGATCCTGGAGGCGTGGCTCAACCTTGTGAGCTTCCGCGGCGACCTGCAAGGCATCGGCGCGGCCAGTGCGGCCCTCTTCGGGAAGGCGCCGGCCGGGCTCAACCGCCACGAGGCGATGGTGCTGGCCGCCCTGCTGCCGTCGCCGGGCGCGTCGGCGCCACGTGTGGCGAAGCGTGCCTGCGCACTGGTCGCCACCGGCTTTCCCGACAGCGACTGCCAGGCGGCGCGTGATGTGGCCCTGGTCGCGCTGGGTCGCCGGCTCTCGCCCTACCCGGAGCGGCCCGCGCTGGAGGCGCTGGCCGGGAGGATGCTCTCCGCGCCGGGCCAGGTCCTGCGCAGCTCTCTGGATGCGCGCCTGCAGCAGGCGGCGGAGGATCTTCTGCGCGCCCAGCTCATGGAACTTCGCGGTCGCTCGGTCGATGCCGGGGCGGCGCTTGTGCTCGACAATGACAGCGGTGAAGTGCTGGCCTATGTCGGCAATGCCGGCCTTGTGCCGTCGGCGCGCTTCGTCGATGGCGTGCAAGCGCCTCGCCAGGCAGGGTCCACGCTTAAACCCTTCCTGTATGCGGAGGCCATCGGCCGCCGCTACCTTACGGCGGCCTCGGTGCTGGAGGACCTGCCGGTGGCGCTGCCCACCCCCAATGGTCTCTATGTTCCGCAGAACTACGACAACGAGTTCAAGGGCCCGGTCTCGGCGCGGCTGGCGCTGGCCGGTTCCCTCAACGTGCCGGCCGTGCGCGTGCAGAACCTGGTTGGCGTAGAGAACTTCTGGGCCCGCCTGCGCGCGCTGGGCCTGGAAACGCTCACCGAAGGCCCCGAGTTCTATGGGCACGCGCTGGCGCTCGGGTCGGCCGATGTCACCCTGTGGCAGCTCGCCAACGCCTATCGTGCGCTCGCCAACGGCGGCCGTGTCTCGCCGCTGTCGTTCGCGGTGGGGAGCGCTGGCGCGGCCACGCCGGTCCTCGATGCCGGGGCCAGCTTCGTGGTGGCCGACATACTGTCCGACCGCGGTGCGCGCGCCATCACCTTCGGACTGGAAAGCCCCCTGGCCACGCCTTTCTGGACCGCAGTCAAGACCGGCACCAGCAAGGACATGCGTGACAACTGGTGCGTCGGCTTCTCGCGCCGCCACACGGTCGCGGTCTGGGTCGGCAATCTCGACGGCGCCCCGATGCGCGATGTGTCGGGCATCAGCGGGGCGGCGCCGGCATGGGCCGCCCTCATGCAGGCGCTCGAGGGCGGCCAGGTCCGTCCCGGGAGAGAGGCGCCATTGCCCCCCTCCGGCCTTCAGCGCCAGCGCGTCGCCTTTGTCGGTGTCCCCGAGCCGCCGCGGCAGGAGTGGTTCCTGCCCGGTACTGGTCTGACACAGGTGGAATACCTGGCCGAGGCCATGCCACGCATCCGCTACCCTGCGCATGAAACCCTGGTGGCGCTGGATCCGGACATTCCGGCTGCGCGCCAGACCCTGCGCCTGCGCGCGGACACGGCGGGGCAGGGCGACAGTTGGTGGCTGAATGGCCACCGGCTGGGCCCGGCACGCGACCTCGACTGGGCACCGCGGCCCGGCGCCCACCGCCTGGAGTTGCGGGACAGCGCCGGCAAGGTGCTGGACAGCGTCCTCTTCACGGTCCGCGGCCGCCTCCAGTCACGCTGATTCCGCCCCGGATTTCCGCTACCCTGCCTTCCAGGCATGCAAGGAGGACAGAACATGACGGAGGCGCGGCGGTTCGATGTGGTGGTGTTCGGGGCCACGGGCTTTACCGGGGGGCTGGTGGCGGAGTACCTGGCCCGCGTCTCGGCGCAGGAGCCTTTTCGCTGGGCGCTGGCCGGACGCAGTCGGCAGAAGCTGGAGGAACTGCAGCGCCGCCTGGCCACTGAGCCGGGTTCGGTAGCCCCCGGGCTGGTGCTTGCCGATGTCACGGACGAGGCCTCACTCGACGCGCTGGTCACTTCCACTACGGCGGTCATCACCACCGTGGGACCCTACGCCCGCTTCGGCGAGCCATTGCTGCGCGCCTGCGCGCTCAATGGTACCCACTACGTCGATCTCACCGGCGAGCCGCAGTTCGTGCATCGCATGCGCGAGCGCTACGACGAGGCCGCGCGTCGCAGCGGCGCCCGCATCGTCAACAGCTGCGGCTTTGAAAGCATTCCGCCTGACCTCACAGTCCTCGCCGCCATGCGCGAGCTGCGCAGCCGTTTGGGCTCTGTGCTGGATTCGCAGGACGTGGTGGTGAAGGGCGGCGTCGAAGGTGGCGGGGGATTTTCCGGCGGCACCTGGCATTCCGCCATCGAAGCCATGGCCAGTGCCCGCACCTGGTGGTTTGCAAGGCCGTCCCATCCCGGCGACAGCGTACACTCCGTCAAGACCCCATTTTTTCGCGAGGATCACTGGGGACGCTGGGCCCTGCTCATGCCCAGCATTGACCCCGAGGTGGTGCGGCACAGCGCGCGAGTGCGCGGCGATTACGGCCACACCTTTTCCTATGGCCACTACCTGGTGGCGAAGAACGCCGCCACGCTGGCGTCCATTGCCGGTGGTGTCGGCGCCCTGTTCACCCTGGCCCAGTTCGGGCCGACCCGGCGCTGGTTGCTGTCGCGCCGTGATCCGGGCGAGGGCCCTACGGCCGAGCAGCGCGAAAAGGGCTGGTTCAATATGTTCGTGACTGCCAGCGCCGGCGGCATCAAGGTGCTGGCGCAGATGAGCGGCGGCGATCCCGGTTATGGCGACACCGCCCGGATGATGGCCGAGTCCGCCCTCTGTCTCGCTCTGGACGGCAACCGGCTACCCGCGGCCGCCGGCGTGATCACGCCGGCATCGGCGATGGGCGAGGCCCTGTTCCCGCGTCTCGCGCGTGCCGGCCTGCGCCTGCAGGTACGGACGCTGCGCCAGCGCGCCTCCGCCCCTGCCTGATGCCATGGCGCCCGGGACAAGATCCTGCGGCGCGAGGAGAAAATGCCGTGCCCCCCGCTCCCTGCCTGCTGCTGCCCGACTGGCCGGCGCCCGCCTCTGTCCATGCGGTAGTCACCACCCGCGCCGGCGGAGTCAGTCCCGCGCCCTGGGACAGCCTTAACCTCGGGACTCATGTCGGTGACGATCCGCTGCATGTCCGGGAAAATCGCGTCCGCCTGCAGTCGGCCCTGACTTCGCTTGCGCCTGCGCAAGCGCCGCAGTGGCTGAACCAGGTACACGGCACCCGCGTGGTGGAGGCCGAGCCCGATGAGCGGCGGCGCACCGGCTTCCTGCCGGATGCCGATGCGGTCACCACCACCTTGCGCCGGCTGCCCTGCGTGGTGATGACCGCGGACTGCCTGCCGGTATTCCTCTGTGATCGCGCCGGCACCCGGGTGGCGGTCGCCCACGCCGGCTGGCGTGGCCTCTGCGAGGGAGTGCTGGAAGCCTCGGTGGCGGCTTTTCCGGAGCCGGCGCAGGTGCTGGCCTGGCTGGGACCGGCGATCGGACCGGATGCCTTCGAGGTGGGAGGGGAGGTGCGGGAGGCCTTCCTGGCGCGCCAGTCCGGGGCCGCGGCGCATTTCCGGCCGGGTCCGAACCCGGGGCGCTTCCTCGCGGATATCTACGGGCTCGCCCGCCTGCGCCTGGCGGCGGCCGGCGTTACCGACGTCAGCGGTGGCGGACTGTGTACCTTCTCCGACCGCGAGCGTTTCTTTTCCTACCGTCGTGACGGCCAGACCGGCCGCCTCGCTTCGGTGATCTGGCTCGACTGAGTCTCGCCGGCCTTTCACCCTGCCTGGCGTGAAGCGGCACCTTTCTTCAAGTGGCCTGGATGACCTGGCGCCAGCGAGCCCGACCGGTTCCCGATCTCGCAACGGCCGGTTCCAGCCCGCGCTCCCGGGCCCGCTGACGGGCGAACCCATCGACGGGCATCAGTGCGACCTCAGCGCGACGGCCCGTGTCCGATGATGGGCAAGTCGTCGCTTTCTGGATCCCGGTCGGCGATTTCTGCCTCCTGGATGGCCTGCAGCAGCAGGCGATGCTCGGTGGCCCCCTGTCCCGCGTGCATGTAGCGGCGGGCCGCTTCCACGGCCTTTTCCATTTTCAGCAGGCGATAGTGCAGGTTGAGCAGGGATTTCCCGAGGAAATCGGGATCGTTGCCGGATTCGCGCATCGCAATTGCACGGTCGAGGGCTTGGCGCAGTTCTGTGGCAGTGGGCTTGCCCATGGCGGCCTCCTTGGCGTTGATGAGCCCAGTCTAGCCCCCCGTTCGACCCAGGGTTTGACGCAGGTCATCTCCTGTTCGCTCCGGCTCTCCTTGAATTGGCGAGAACGGCCCCTATACCTAGGGCATCAATCTGCTATTGCTGAGGAAACCCATGCGTTTCGACCGCCTCACCGCCAAGCTCCAGGAAGCCGTCGCCGATGCCCAGTCCATGGCGATAGGCCGCGACAACACGGCCATCGAGCCCGGCCATCTCTTGTCCGCCCTGATCGGGCAGCAAGGCGGCAGCGTGCGCCCGCTGCTCGCCCAGGCCGGCGCCAATCTGGGTACCCTCGGCCCGGAGCTCGCCCGCCACCTGGAGAGCCTGCCGCGCATCAGTAATCCCACCGGCGAGGCCAACATCAGTCCCGACCTGAACCGCGTGTTCAACCTGGGCGACAAGCTCGCGCAGCAGCGCGGCGACCAATTCATCGCCAGCGAGCTCATGCTGCTGGCATTCTTTGATGCCAACGTGGAGGCAGCGAAGCTGCTGCAGAAAGTCGGCGTGAACAAGGCCACGCTGGCCCGCGTGATCGACCAGTTGCGAGGAGGAGAAGCCGTGAAGGACCCCAATGCCGAGGACAACCGCCAGGCCCTGAACAAGTACTGTATCGATCTCACCGAGCGCGCCACCAGCGGCAAGCTCGACCCCGTGATCGGCCGCGACGACGAGATCCGCCGCACCATCCAGGTCCTCTCCCGCCGCACCAAGAACAACCCGGTGCTGATCGGCGAGCCCGGCGTCGGCAAGACCGCCATCGTCGAGGGCCTGGCCCAGCGCATCGTCAACGGCGAGGTGCCGGAAGGCCTGCGCAACAAGAAGGTGCTGTCGCTGGACATGGGCGCGCTCATTGCCGGCGCCAAGTTCCGCGGCGAGTTCGAGGAACGCCTCAAGGCTGTGCTCAACGAGCTGGCCAAGCAGGAAGGCAACGTCATCCTCTTCATCGACGAGCTGCACACCATGGTCGGCGCCGGCAAGGCTGAGGGCGCCATGGATGCCGGCAACATGCTGAAGCCGGCGCTCGCCCGCGGCGAGCTGCACTGCGTCGGCGCCACCACGCTCGACGAGTACCGCCAGTACATCGAGAAGGACGCCGCCCTCGAGCGCCGCTTCCAGAAGGTGCTGGTCGACGAGCCTTCTGTCGAGGACACCATCGCCATCCTGCGCGGCCTCAAGGAGCGCTACGAGGTGCACCACGGTGTCGACATCACCGACCCGGCGATCATCGCCGCCGCCAAGCTGTCGCACCGCTACGTCACCGACCGCAAGCTGCCGGACAAGGCCATCGACCTCATCGACGAGGCCGCCTCGCGCATCCGCATGGAGATGGACTCCAAGCCGGAGTCCATGGATCGCCTCGAGCGCCGCCTGATCCAGCTCAAGATGGAGCGTGAAGCCCTCAAGTCCGAGGAGGATGCCGCCAGCAAGCAGCGCTTCGCCAAACTCCAGGACGACATCGCCCGCCTGGAGCGGGAGTACGCCGACCTTGACGAGATCTGGAAGTCCGAGAAAGCGTCGCTCAAGGGCGAGCAGCAGGTGAAGGAAGAGCTGGAAAAGGCGCGCATCGACTTCGAGGCCGCCCGCCGCAGCAACGATCTCGAGAAAATGTCCAAGCTGCAGTATGGCGTCATTCCCGAACTCGAGAAGCAGCTTGCCGATGCCCAGAACAAGGGCGGGCAGGAACATACCTTGTTGCGCAACCGCGTCACCGACGAGGAGATTGCCGAGGTTGTGTCCAAGGCCACCGGCATCCCGGTGTCCAAGATGCTGGAGGGCGAGCGCGAGAAGCTGCTGCGCATGGAGGACGAGCTGCACCGCCGCGTGGTGGGGCAGCACGAGGCCGTGGTCGCCGTCTCCAATGCCGTGCGCCGTTCGCGCGCCGGCCTTTCCGACCCCAACCGCCCCAACGGCAGCTTCCTCTTCCTCGGTCCCACCGGTGTCGGCAAGACCGAGCTGTGCAAGGCGCTGGCGCGCTTCCTGTTCGATTCGGACGACGCCATGGTGCGTATCGACATGTCCGAGTTCATGGAGAAGCACTCCGTGTCGCGCCTGATCGGCGCGCCTCCCGGCTATGTTGGCTATGAAGAGGGCGGCTACCTGACGGAGGCCGTGCGCCGCCGTCCCTACAGCGTCGTGCTCATGGATGAGGTCGAGAAGGCGCATCCGGACGTCTTCAACATCCTGCTGCAGGTGCTGGAGGACGGCCGCCTCACCGACGGCCAGGGCCGCACCGTCGACTTCCGCAACACCGTCATCGTGATGACCTCCAACCTGGGCTCGGACATCATCCAGACCCTGGCCGGCGAGGCGCAATACGATGCCATGAAGTCAGCCGTGCTGGAGGTGGTGGGTCGCCATTTCCGCCCGGAATTCATCAACCGCATCGACGAGGTGGTGGTTTTCCATCCCCTGGCCGAGTCGCAGATCCGGGGAATCGCGGACATCCAGCTGGAGCGCCTGCGCGGCCGCCTCGCGGAACGTGAACTGGGTCTGGAAATCGCCGATGCCGCGATGCTGCGCCTGGTGGCGGCGGGCTATGATCCGGTCTACGGAGCCCGCCCGCTCAAGCGCGCCATCCAGACGCTGCTGGAGAATCCGCTGGCCCAGAAGCTGCTGCAGGGTGACTTCGTTGCCGGCGATATCATCCTTGTCGATGACGAGCACGACCGCTTCGTGTTCCACAAAAAGTTGCTCCACTGAGTCTGCCTGTCCGGAAGGAGCCCGGTATCCACCGGGCTTTTTCATACCGGGCCCGCACGGCAGGGCAGGGGCCGAAGTCGCCGGGCGCCGCGGTGGGCGGGCCCGGCTGCCGTTCCCACCCCCAGAACAAGGAAAATCCACATGACTATCCGTGTCCGCAAGGCCCCTGTCGGCAAGCTGGCCCAGGTGATCGAGGACGGTACCCATACCCTCCTCACCGATGTCTCCGAAACCGACGGGGGCGATGCCATGGCGCCAGACCCGCATGCCCTGCTGGACGGCGCCCTTGGTGCCTGCACCGCGCTCACCGTAAAGATGTATGCCGCGCGCAAGGGCTGGCCACTGGAGAACGCCGATGTTGTCATCACTCACGACGAGTCCCCCGGCCATTACCGCCTGCATCGAACCGTGACGCTGCGCGGTGACCTGAGCGAGGAGCAACGGACCCGCCTGCTCGAGATCGCGAACAAATGCCCCATTCATCGCGTCTTGTCGGGTGAAATTGCCATTGCCACCGAGCTGGCCTGAGGCAATCGCTCCGTGCCCGCTGTCCTGCCGTGCCGGCCCTGCTATGATGCGGGACTCCGGCCCCGGGCCGGTCCCAGGCCCTCACGGGTCCCAAGGCTGATGTGAGCACGTGAACAAGGCTGTCCCCCTTCCGTTGACCGAACTGGTGCGCAACCTGTGGGCCGCCTGCCACCTGCTGGCATTCCGCCGCAGCGCCCTGCGCTGGCTGTTGCCGACCCCGGCCAACTTCCTGGTGCTGCTTGCCCTCAGCCTGGCGGTCAGCGTCCTCTTTGACTTCATCAGCGAAGGCTGGCCTGGGGAGTGGTCCCCCTCGGGGGTGGCCGTCTATGCGCTGCCGGCCTTCGTGCTGCTCGTCTTTGGCCAAGTGCTGGCCAGCCGCCACGGGCTCTGGCGCCTCGGCCTGGCGCCCGCGGCCATCTGGCTGGCCGCGGACAGCCTGCTCGGGCTGGCGCAGTGCCTGCTGCTGTTCGCACAGCAGCACAACTGGGTGGCGCCGGCTCTCTCGGCCTGGCTGCCGGGCATCTACACCTTCCTCTACGCCTGGCCCATCCTTGCTGTCGTATTCGTCTTCACCCGGGGCCTGGCCTGGCCCTGGTGGGAGCGCACCCTGGCCTTCGTCACCTTGCTGGGAGTGTTCAGCGCCTGGAGCCTGACCTTCAGCGACGAGCGCTTGTGGTACTCGACCGCGCCCGAGGAGGGCCTGCCGGAAACCTCCCGCCTGCTGGAAGAAGAAGTGGTCTACGCGCAGCCCGAGCTGCTCAAGCGCGCCCTTGCGGGACTGCAGCCGCAGCGTCCCGATCGCGCCGACTGGTACTTCCTTGGGGTCGGGGGGGCCTACTACCAGTCCGTGTTCCGCCAGGAAACCGAAACCGTGCGCGCGCTCTTCGATACCCGGTTTTCCACCTCCGGCCGTTCCCTGGTCCTGGTCAACAGCGATGACACCGTGCTGAGCCAGCCCATTGCCTCCCGCACCAGCATCCTGCGCGCCCTCAAGGCCATCGCCGCGCGCATGGACCCCGAGCAGGACGTGTTGTTTCTCTTCCTGACCTCGCATGGCAGCGAGAACCACGAGATTGAACTCAACTACTGGCCTCTGGAACTGGCGGCCGTCACGCCCGAATGGCTGCGGACGGCGCTGGATGAAAGCGGAATCCGCCAGCGGGTGATCGTGCTCTCGGCTTGCTACTCCGGGGGCTTTATTCCCGTGCTGAAGACCCCCGACACTCTGCTGATCACGGCCGCCAGTGCCGCCAAGGCTTCTTTCGGCTGCACCGATGACGCCGAGATGACCTATTTCAGCCGTGCTTTCTTCGATGAGGCCCTGCGCCGTGAAAACAGCCTCTGGAGTGCCTACGCTACTGCCCGTGACGTTATCCGGGAGCGCGAGGCGGAGCAGGGCTTTGAGCCCTCGGAGCCACAGTGGTGGGCGGGCGAGGCCATGGAGCAGCAGCTACCCGGCCTCGAGAAGACCCTGTTCCCGGGCCGCAAGTAAGGGCGGCCCCCTATCCGGCCGGCGTGCTTCCAGGCCGATATCCTCAGTTACCGGGCGGGCAGTGCAGGCGTCAGGTGCTCCCGGGGAGGCGCAGGCAAAGAAAAGGCCGCCCGAAGGCGGCCTTTTGCAAGGCAGCAGCGCGCCTACTCGCAGAATGCCTTGATCTCGCGCTGGGTGGCGTCAAGACGGGAGTTCTTTTCGTCATCGGTCAGGACCCGGGCCTCTCCGCCCGCGTCCTGGACCCTGACCTGCGCATGCTCCTGCATGGCCTGCAAGTTGGAGCGCAGGTTCTTGCACTTCTCTGCGTACTGCTCCGGTCCCTTGGGCACGGGCTTCTGTTCCTTGGCGGCCTCGGCCTTGACCCCTGCGGCCTTGCCAGGGGCGGCCTTCTGGCCGGTCGCCGGCGTGCCCTTCGCGGCCGCGGCGCCAGGCTCCTCGGCATTGGAGTAGGAACGGGTCTTGATGCGGACCTCGCTGGACCTGGCGCCCGCTGGAGGGGGGTCGATAGTGTAGTGGGTGACCCCCTTTTCATCGGTCCATTTGTAGAACTTGGCGGCCTCGGCGGCGGGAATACCAAGAGCCAGGGCCAGGAGAGAGGCAAGGGCGATTGTCTTTTTCATTGTCTGGGGCACCGGAATTCACGGGTTTCCCCACTATAACCAGCCTTGGCAGACTTGGTAAGGGCGGGTTTCGGGGTCTGCGGGCGGCTTGACAATTCCGGCCGCTGCCGAAAAAATCGACAACTTCGATGCGGGTGTCGGTCAGGGGGTCACCCTCCTCCTCCCGACGCCAGGGCGAGAGCCCTGCCCGGAGCGGCCAAACGCCGTTCCAGTCCCCGCCTGCAAAGCACCGTCCCTGGCAAGCGGCGACGGTGTCCACGCCACCGAACCCGGTTGGCGCGGCAGGCACCGGCAAGCCCCATCAAAGCGCCATCCGGCGCCTTTCCTCGTGCTAGAATGCGCCCCCCCCACGCCCGGCCGGTCCCTGCGTGGCAGAGCGCTTTTTCAAGGGTGAATCTGTGGAACATCTATCTGGTGGTGAAATGCTCATCCGTGCCCTCGCCGACGAAGGCGTGGAGTACGTGTTCGGCTATCCTGGCGGCGCCGTGCTGCATATCTACGACGCCATCTTCAAGCAGGACAAGGTCAAGCACATCCTGGTCCGTCACGAGCAGGCCGCCGGCCATGCCGCCGACGGCTACGCCCGCGCCACCGGCAAGGTCGGCGTCGTCCTCGCGACCTCGGGCCCCGGCGCGACCAATACCGTCACGGCCATCGCCACGGCCTATATGGACTCCATTCCCCTGGTCATCATCTCCGGCCAGGTGCCTTCGCACCTGATCGGCGAAGACGCCTTCCAGGAAACCGACATGATCGGCGTGTCGCGCCCGATCGTTAAGCACAGCTACCAGGTGCGCAAGGCCGAAGACATCCCGGTCATGGTGAAGAAGGCGTTCTACATCGCCAGCACCGGCCGCCCCGGCCCGGTGGTCATCGACATTCCCAAGGATTGCACGCTGCCGGCCGACAAATTCCCCTACGAATACCCGGCCAAGGTCAAGCTGCGTTCCTACAACCCGCCCGGTCGCGGCCATGCCGGCCAGATCAAGAAGGCGGTCGACGAGTTGGTCGCTGCCAAGCGTCCGGTAATCTATGCCGGTGGCGGCGTGGTGCAGGGCAATGCGTCCAGCCAGCTTACCGAGCTCGCGCGCAAGCTGAACTATCCGGTGACCAACACCCTGATGGGTCTGGGAGCCTATCCCGGCTCCGATCGCCAGTTCCTGGGCATGCTCGGCATGCACGGCACCTACGAAGCCAATATGGTGATGCACCACTGCGACCTCATTCTCGCCGTGGGCGCCCGCTTCGATGACCGCGTCACCAACAACGTCAAGAAGTTCTGCCCCAACGCCCGCATCATCCATATCGACATCGATCCGGCGTCCATCTCCAAGACCATCAACGTCGACATTCCCATCGTCGGCGCAGTCGAGCCGGTACTCACCGAGATGCTGGCGCAGCTGCCCCAGGCCGCCACGCCCGATGCCGCCGCGCTCGAGACCTGGTGGAAGCAGATCGAGGGTTGGCGCGCCCACCACGGCCTGCGCTACGCCCCCGCCAATCCGGGCGAGATGAAGCCGCAGCAGGTGGTGGAAGCCCTGTACAAGGTCACCGAAGGCAAGGCCATCGTTACCTCCGACGTGGGCCAGCACCAGATGTTCGCCGCGCTTTACTACAAGTATGACCGCCCCCGCCAGTGGCTCAATTCCGGTGGCCTCGGCACCATGGGCTTCGGCCTGCCCGCGGCCATGGGCGCACTCTTTGCCTTCCCGGAAGAGACCGTGGTCTGCGTGACCGGCGAAGCCTCGATCCAGATGAACATCCAGGAGCTTTCCACCTGCCTGCAGTACGGCCTGCCGGTGAAGATCCTCAATATCAACAACCGCTCGCTGGGCATGGTCAAGCAGTGGCAGGACATGCAGTACGAAGGCCGCCACTCGCATTCCTACATGGATTCGCTGCCGGACTTCGTGAAGCTGGCCGAGGCCTATGGCCACGTCGGCATCAAGATCACGGATCCCGCCAAGCTCGAAAGCGGCCTGCGCGAAGCCATGGCCATGAAGGACAAGCTCGTGTTCATCGACGTCTACGTCGATCCGTCCGAGCATGTGTATCCGATGTTGATTGCCGGGGGCTCCATGCGCGACATGTGGCTGTCCAAGACGGAGCGTACATAATCATGCGCCGCATCATTTCTGTTCTGATGGAAAACGAATCCGGCGCGCTGTCCCGCCTGGTGGGCCTGTTCTCGCAGCGTGGCTACAACATCGACTCGCTGACCGTGGCGCCCACCGACGACCCTACGCTCTCGCGCCTCACGCTCACCACCTTCGGTGACGAGCACAAGATCGAGCAGGTGACCAAGCAGCTGAACAAGCTGGTGGAAGTGGTCAAGGTGGTGGACCTGACCGAAGGCGGCCATATCGAGCGCGAGCTCATGCTGGTCAAGGTCAAGGCCACCGGCGCGGCGCGTGCGGAAATCAAGCGCACCGCCGACATCTTCCGCGGCCAGATCGTGGACGTGACGCCCAGCATCTACACGATCCAGCTCACCGGCGCGAGCGACAAGCTCGATGCTTTCGTCCAGGCCCTGAGCGAGAACGCCATCCTTGAGGTGGTGCGCACCGGTGTCTGCGGCATTGCGCGCGGTGAAAAAGTCCTGAGTGTGTAACCCCCGTCCCCGGCCATCCCGCAAGCGGGAAGGGCAGGGGAGGGAACCCCCTAATCGCAAGCGTCCGGCCAGAGGCGGGACTTTTTAACAGAGGAAACATCATGCACGTTTACTACGACAAAGACGCCGACCTCTCCATCATCCGTGGCAAGAAGGTCGCCATCATCGGTTACGGCTCCCAGGGCCATGCCCATGCCTGCAACCTGAAGGATTCCGGCGTTGATGTGACCGTAGGCCTGCGCCCGGGTTCGGCCACCGTCAAGAAGGCCGAAGCCCACGGCCTGAAGGTCACCGATGTGCCTAGCGCCGTGAAGGCCGCTGACGTGGTCATGATCCTGACCCCGGACGAGTTCCAGTCCAAGCTGTACAAGGAAGAGATCGAGCCCAACATCAAGCAGGGTGCCGTGCTGGCCTTTGCCCATGGCTTTGCCATCCACTACAACCAGGTGGTGCCGCGCAAGGATCTGGACGTGATCATGATCGCCCCCAAGGCCCCCGGTCACACCGTGCGCTCCGAGTTCGTCAAGGGCGGCGGCATTCCTGACCTGATCGCCATCTTCCAGGACGCCTCCGGCAATGCCCGTAACATCGCGCTGTCCTATGCCGCCGGCGTGGGCGGTGGCCGTTCCGGCATCATCGAAACCACCTTCAAGGATGAAACCGAAACCGACCTGTTCGGTGAACAGGCCGTGCTGTGCGGCGGCTGCGTGGAGCTGGTGAAGGCCGGCTTCGAAACGCTGGTGGAAGCCGGCTACGCCCCTGAAATGGCCTACTTCGAGTGCCTGCACGAACTGAAGCTGATCGTGGATCTCATGTACGAAGGCGGCATCGCCAACATGAACTACTCCATCTCCAACAATGCCGAGTACGGCGAGTACGTGACGGGCCCGCAGGTCATCAACGACGAATCCCGCTGGGCCATGCGTGAGGCGCTGAAGCGCATCCAGACCGGCGAGTACGCCAAGCAGTTCATCGCCGAAGGCCAGTTGAACTACCCCTCCATGACGGCGGCCCGCCGCAACAACGCCGCCCACGGCATTGAAGTGGTCGGTGAAAAGCTGCGTTCCATGATGCCCTGGATCGCCGCCAACAAGATCGTCGACAAGACCAAGAACTGATCCTGTACCGCCCCCGGGCGGCACGAGACCCAGCGAGAACGCGGCCCCCGGGCCGCGTTTTTCGTTATTGGCGAGCTTATCGTTGGCCATCTCATCGGTCGGCCAGCTTGCTCCCTGGCGGCGTCGGCCGCCCTGCGGCGCCTGTTGCCGTCTCCGGATCGCCGTCGCCGGAAGGCTGGCGGCGACGGTGCGACCGGGCCGTGGTGCAGGCGCCGATATGGCGGCGAGTGCCGCACCCGCACCCTCCCCAGGCAGGGCCTGGCACCGCCACGACGCGAGCCTGTTCCCTCTACCATCCTCCCGGATGGCCAAGCGCCCCCGGCCTGTTATCATTGCCGCCTAGGCAAGCCCAGGAAGCTGACATGCACAACCCCCGCCAAGAGCAGGACCACGAGCAGGAAGACCACAACGGCCTCACTTTCGAGGTGGTCGAGGAAGAGCGCGACGAGGGCGGTCGCCGCGTCCGCAACAAGGGCATCTACCTGCTGCCCAACCTGTTCACCACCGCCGCCCTGTTCTCCGGCTTCTACGCCATCATTGCCGGCATGAATGGCATGTTCGAGAAGGCCGCCATCGCCATCTTCGTCGCCGCCCTTTTTGACGGCATGGACGGCCGTGTTGCACGTATGACCAATACCCAGAGCCCCTTCGGTGCGGAGTATGATTCGCTTTCCGACATGGTCTCCTTCGGGGTGGCGCCGGCGCTGGTCGTGTTTAGCTGGAGCCTGCAGTCGCTGGGCAAGGTGGGCTGGATCTGCGCCTTCATCTATGCCGTGGCTGCAGCCTTCCGCCTGGCGCGCTTCAATGTGCAGATCGACGTGGTGGACAAGCGCTACTTCATCGGCCTCGCCAGCCCGCTGGCGGCGGCGATTGTCGCGAGCATGGTGTGGGCGGGCTTCGACAACCGCATAGCCGGGCGCGAGCAGGAGCTGGCCATCGGGGTGGCCGTGGTGACGGTGCTGGCGGCCTTCCTGATGGTCAGCAATTTCCGTTACTACAGTTTCAAGGAGCTGGACCGTTCCCGGGTGCCCTTTGCGGTGATGCTGCCCGTGGTCCTGGTGTTCGGCATCATCAATTACGACCTGCCCATCGGCCTGCTCACGGTGTCGCTGGTCTATGCTGCCTCGGGCCCCATCGCCACCATCTGGGCGCGACGCAAATCGTTGGGAGGGCCCTCCGCGCCCGCCTGAACAGTAGAGGAGAGTCGCCATGCTGATCCGTCATCGTTCTCCCGGGGAGCCCCTTTCCAGCGAGATCACCCCGGAAACGATCCACCAGCAGCGGCGGACCCTCCTGAAGGCCGCGGGGCTTTTTGGCGCTGCGGCCTTTTTTTCGCCCCTCCCGGCCACTGCCAGGGCATCTGCGGCTCGTTCCGCGCCATCCACATCAGCCCCGCCCTCGGGCGCGGGAGCTCCGTCTGCGGCAGTCCCGGCCGCGAGCCGACTGGCACTCCCTCCTTATACTCCCGCCCCCGAGCGCGACAATGCCCCCCTCTGGCTGCGCCAGAAGATCCAGTCGCGCCGGCTGGCCGCCAACGCCACCGGCGAGGCCCTGACGCCCTTCCAGGTGGTCAGTTCCTACAACAACTTCTATGAGTTCGGCATGGGCAAGGAAGATCCCGCCGTCCATGCCGGCCGCCTGCGCACCGAGCCCTGGTCCCTGCGCGTCGAGGGGCTCTGCGCCCGCCCCGGCCTCTACACTCTCGAGGACATTCTCAAGCCGCACGCCCTCGAGGACCGTATCTACCGTTTTCGCTGCGTCGAGGCCTGGTCCATGGTGGTGCCCTGGCTGGGTTTCCCGCTGGCCGACCTGTTGCGCCGTTTCGCCCCCGCCAGCCAGGCCCGCTACGTCGAGTTCACCACGCTGCAGGCGCCCGACCAGATGCCGGGCCTGCAGAACAGGTCCATGCCCTGGCCCTACGTAGAAGGCTTGCGCCTGGATGAAGCGATGCATCCGCTGGCCTTGATGAGCCTGGGCGTCTATGGCCGCTCCCTTCCGCCCCAGAATGGCGCGCCGCTGCGCCTGGTGCTGCCCTGGAAATACGGATTCAAGAGCATCAAGTCCATCGTCCGGATCCGTTTCACGGCCCGGCAGCCCGCGACCACCTGGGCGCGACTGGCACCGGATGAGTACGGCTTCTACGCCAACGTCAATCCAGCCATCGACCACCCGCGCTGGACCCAGTCACGCGAGCGTCGCCTGCCTGGTACCTTCTTCAACCCCAACTGGCGTGACACCCTGCCGTTCAATGGTTACGCCCGTGAAGTGACCGGTCTCTATAGAGGCATGGATCTCAAGCGTTTCTTCTAGTCAGCTACCGGCACGCGCGCTACTCCGCCAGGAGCGATGCCTCCGGAATCGCGAAAGAGCAGTCCAGGCAGTATTCAAAGAGCATCCATGGCCGACCAGGCCTTGGATGCTGAGGCCATAGTCGCCATGCCGCGATCTGGTCCCGGGATGGGCTGGCGGTGGGGACTTTCTGGTCGCTGTGCGGTTTACTGCCCAGGCGGCTCACGCCAGCATTTCATGGGCCGGTAGGCGCCGGCCCGCAGAAGGGTCGAGGCCGCGTGAAACATATCAAGAGGGGCAGGGCAGGGATGAAAGGGGTACTGAGATGAGTGCAGCGGCCCGGGTTGACTGGGTGGCGCGCAGCAAGGGCCTGCTGTTGCCGGCGCTCGCGGTGCCGCTGGCGCTGGTGTTGTGGAGGGGCTTCCACGGGCACCTGGCTGATCCCGCCAAGGCCCTGGTCGATACCGCCGGGCTGTGGGCCCTGCACTGCCTCCTGCTGTCTCTGGCCATGACCCCGCTAAGGATCTTGACCGGGCGTTCCTTCTGGATACGTTACCGTCGGCTGCTGGGTGTATATGCGCTTTTCTATGCGCTGCTTCACGTGTCTGCCTATGTATTCCTGCTTTTCGGTGCGCGGTGGGACTATCTGGGCGTGGAGTTGACCAAGCGCCCCTATGTCATGGTGGGGGCCTTGGCGCTCCTCCTCATGCTGCCGCTGGGGATCACTTCGACCCGGGGGTGGCAGCGCCGGCTGAAGAAAGGGTGGGTCCGGCTGCATAAGCTGGTCTATCCGCTCGCTTTGCTGGCGTTGATCCACTTCGCCTGGGTCAAAAAGCTGGGCTTCGAGGCGGTCTGGCCCTATGCCGCTGTGCTTTTTTTGCTCTATTTCATAAGGATTTGGCGATATTTCCGGCAGTCGAACCGGGAAAGCTGAAAACTTTGGCTTTTCGTGTTGACGCCTTCGTGCGAGTCCCTATAATGCGCCCTCCTCAAGACGACGGATTCTTCTTGAAGCGCCTCTAAGGCACTGAAAGAAAAGAAAAAATCGTGTTGACAGGTGGGCGGAACGATGTAGAATTCGCCTCCTGCTTCGCAGCAAGTTTGCCGGTAACGCGAAAGCGGAATCGGCAAGAAAAAAGCGGAAAGG
>JAZKHS010000006.1:0-3113 GCA_040385265.1 Pseudomonadota bacterium
AAGCCGACGGCCACCGGCCAATGGCGCAGCCGGGGCACAACGGGAAGCGCTTGGGAGGAGGGAAGGGGGTCTTCCTGCCGGAGGCGGGGAGACCTCCTTCCCGGAGCCCGAAAAGCACCGGCCTCGACAAGAGCATGGACAGCCTCAGGAACGGCCAACACCGCCCGCCACGGCGCCATCTGAAGCCCCAGAACCCCGACACCAGAACCCGGATCAGAACCCGGACCCCGGATTGGAATCCACTGGCGCCAACAATCCCCAGGCAGCCGGAAACAAAAAAGCCACCTCTGGGTGGCTTTTTCAGCGTCGCAGGCAGGCGCTACCGGTCAGCGGACGCGGTAGGTGATGCGGCCCTTGCTGAGGTCGTAGGGCGTCATCTCGACCTTGACGTTATCGCCGGTGAGAATGCGGATGTAGTGCTTGCGCATCTTGCCGGAGATATGGGCGATCACGACGTGACCGTTCTCGAGCTGGACGCGGAACATGGTGTTGGGCAGCGTCTCGATGACGACGCCATCCATTTCCAGTGAATCTTCTTTCGACATGCAGCGGGGCTCCTCGTTGGGCGCTGGCTTTTGAGCCGCCGCATTCTGCCTGAAAACCGCCCAACAGGCAAAGGCGGCCGGAATTGGCCCTGCGGCCCGGGCGCAGCGGGCCGGCGGCCCTGTATTCGGGCGGCGGTCAGGATATGCTTGCCGGCTCGCTGCCTTGCCCGTCCACGACCTTCCGGAGGCCCGCCATGCAATTCGATTTTGCCACCACGCCGCGCATCGTCGTGCGTCCCGGCGCCATGGCCGCACCCGCCGACTGGCTGGCGGCGCTGCCCGGCCAGCGCCTTTTCCTCATCACCGATCCCGGGCTGGTCCAGGCCGGGGTGGTGGCGCCGGTGGTGGCCGCCCTGGAGGCCGCCGGCCGCACGGTCATCGTCTGCCAGGACGTGGAGGCTGATCCGCCCGAGGCCCGGGTCATGGCCACGGTGGCGGCCGCCCGTGACGCCGGCGCCGACATGGTGGTGGGCCTGGGCGGCGGCAGCTCGCTGGACACCGCCAAGCTGGTGGCCCTGCTGGCGGCGACACCCCAGCCGCTGGCGTCCATCTACGGCATTGGCCTCGCCCGTGGCCCGCGCCTGCCACTGGTGCAGGTGCCCACCACCGCGGGCACCGGCTCCGAGGTCACCCCCATCGCCATCGTCACCACGCCGACCCAGGAAAAGAAGGGCGTGGTGTCGCCGCTGCTCTATCCCGACCTGGCGGTGCTGGACGCCGACCTCACCCTGGGGTTGCCGCCGGCGGTGACCGCCATGACCGGCATCGACGCCATGGTCCATGCCATCGAGGCCTATACCAGCCGCCTCAGGAAGAATCCGCTGGCCGACAGCCTGGCGCGCGAGGCGCTGCGCCTGCTCTATGTGAACCTGCCCCGGGTACTGGCCGATGGCCGGGACCGCGAGGCGCGCTCGGCCATGCTGGCCGGCTCCATGATGGCGGGCATGGCCTTCGCCAATGCGCCCGTCGCGGCTGTGCATGCGCTGGCCTATCCGCTGGGGGGGCATTTCCATGTGCCCCATGGCCTCAGCAATGCCCTGGTGCTGGCGCCGGTGCTGGGCTACAACCTGCCGGCCGCCGCGGCCTGGTATGCGGAGCTGGCGGCGGTGATCGATCCCGGCCAGCGCTTTGTCGGCGAGGCCGCCGCCGCAGCCTGGTTTGTCGATGACATGGCGCGGCTGGTGGCGGCGATGCCGTTTGCGCAGCGCCTGTCGCAGGTGGGCGTGTCGGAGCAGGACCTGGACCTGCTCGCCACCGACGCCATGAAGGTGGAGCGCCTGCTGGTCAACAATCCGCGCGAGATGACCTGGCAGGCGGCGCGGGACATTTACGCCAGCGTCCTGTAGGCCGCCGCACCTGATTACAAAAGAAGGATAGAACCATGCCCGCCGTTCGCTCGCCCCGCGAGGCCTACGCCCACTTCATGCCGCTGGCCACGCGCTGGATGGACAACGATGTCTACGGACATGTGAACAATGTCCAGTACTACAGTTACTTCGACACCGCCGTGAACCACTACCTCATCAAGTCCGGCTGGCTGGACATCCATGGCGGCACCGTCGTCGGGCTGGTGGTGGAGACGCGCTGTTCCTATGCGGCCTCCATCGCCTTCCCCGACGAGCTCGACATCGGCCTGCGCGTGGAGAAGATCGGCAATTCCAGCGTGCGCTACGGCATCGCCATCTTCCGCCGGGGCGAGGCGCTGGCGGCGGCCGAGGGCCACTTTGTCCACGTCTACGTGGATCGCGAGAGCAATTCCCCGGTGCGCGTACCGGATGCCCTGCGCGAGGTGCTGGCGCCGCTGGTGGTGGATACCGGAGACAATCATTGAAGCTTGAACTGACGCGTCCCGACCTGCTGTGCCTGCAGCTGCCGATAGCCGGCCGCTGGATCGATGCCGATGATGGCGCCCTGCTGCCCGTCACCAATCCCGCCAACGGCGAGTTGATCGCCAGCGTGCCCAAGGCCGGGGTGGCGGAAACCGAGCGCGCGATTGCCGCCGCCGCGGCCGCCCTGCCGGACTGGCGCGCCAGGACCGCCAAGGAGCGTGCCGCCATCCTGCGGCGCTGGTTCCAGCTCATGATGGAGCACCAGGAGGACCTGGCGCGCATCCTGACCTGGGAGCAGGGCAAGTCGCTGGCCGAGGCGCGCGGCGAGATCGCCTACGGCGCCGCCTTCATCGAGTGGTTCGCGGAGGAGGGCAAGCGCGTCTACGGCGACATCATCCCCGGCTTTACGCCGGATCGCCGCCTGCTGGTGCTGAAGCAGCCCATCGGCGTGGTGGCCGCCATCACGCCCTGGAACTTCCCGACCGCCATGATCACGCGCAAGGTCGGCCCCGCACTCGCGGCGGGCTGTACCGCCGTGGTCAAGCCGGCCTCGGAAACGCCGCTGTCGGCGCTGGCGCTGGCACGGCTGGCGGAAGAAGCCGGCGTGCCCGCCGGCGTACTCAACGTGGTCACCGGCGCGGCCGCGGTGATCGGCCCCGTGCTGACGGCGAGTCCGGTGGTGCGCAAGCGGTCCTTCACCGGCTCCACCGAGGTGGGGCGTCGCCTGATGGCGGAATGC
>JAZKHS010000007.1:0-19128 GCA_040385265.1 Pseudomonadota bacterium
AGTTCAGCCCCCCCATCTCGGCGCGCAGCGTGTTCGAGGAAGGCCAGTCCCCCGAGATCACCCTGCGCAAGGTCTCGCGCGTCCTGCGCGTGCACTTCCGCCGCCAGCGCGAAGTCGCCATCGGCCCCGACCTGTCGCACCGCCGCATCCTGGTCCAGGCCATCCTCACCGCCCCCTCCGTGCAGCAGTCCATCGCGCGCGAGATGGAAGAAAAGAAGATCAGCCGCGACAAGGCCAACGAAACCACCCTCAGGTACATCAACGAGATCGCGGCCGACTATTCCTATCCTGTCATCCGCCTGTTCTCGCTCTTCCTGACCTGGCTCTGGACCCGCCTCTACGACGGCGTCGAGGTGCACCACTTCGACACCGTGCGCGCCGCCGCCCAGGACCATGAAATCGTCTACGTGCCCTGCCACCGCAGTCACATCGACTACCTGCTGCTGTCCTATGTGATCTTCCACCGCGGCCTCATCACCCCGCACATTGCCGCCGGCGACAACCTCAACATGCCGGTGGTGGGCTCGCTGATTCGCCGCGCCGGCGCTTTTTTCCTCCGTCGCAGCTTCAAGGGCAACTTTCTCTACAGCGCCGTGTTCAACGAGTACCTGCACCAGATCACCACCAAGGGCTACTCCATCGAGTACTTCATCGAGGGCGGCCGCTCCCGCACCGGCCGCCTGCTGGCACCGCGCGCCGGCATGCTGTCCATGACGCTGCGCGGCTACCTGCGCGACCACAAGCGCCCCATCGTCTTCATCCCCGCCTACATCGGCTATGAAAAGCTGATGGAGGGCAAGACCTACGTAGGCGAGCTCGCCGGCAAGCCCAAGCAGAAGGAAACCATCTGGGGCCTGGTCGGTGCTGTGCGCAAGCTCAAGAAGACCTTCGGCAAGGTGCAGCTCAGCTTTGGCGAGCCCATCTACCTGGACAAGCTGCTCGACAGCGAATTCGCCGACTGGCGCGAAACCCCGGTCGCCCACGACCAGAAGACGCCCTGGATGAACAGCACCATCGAGAAGCTCGCCAACCGCATCAACACCAACATCAATGCCGCGGCCTCGGTGAACCCCGTCAACCTGCTGGCCATGGTGCTGCTGTCCACGCCCAAGCACGCCATGGACGAGGATGCCCTGGTCGCCCAGATCGACCTCTACCGTCGCCTGCTGCAGCAGGTACGCTACAGCAAGGAGCTGATCGTCACCGACATGCCCAGTCGCGACATCATCGCCTACGGCGAGCAGCTCAGGATCCTGCACCGCATCAAGCATCCGTTCGGCGACCTCATCGGGGTCAATGACGAGCAGGCCATGCTGCTCACCTATATCCGCAACAATGTGCAGCACCTCTTCATCCTGCCGTCGCTCATCGCCTGCCTGATGCAGCACAATGGCGAGCTCACCCGCGCCGAGATCCTGCGCATGGTGCGCAGCATCTACCGCTTCCTGCAGTCCGAGCTCTTCCTGCCCTGGTGCCTGGAGTCCGTGGATGACGTCATCCAGCACTGGCTCGCCGCCTTCGTCGACACCGGCCTCCTCATTGCCCGCGACGCCGAGCACCTGATCTGCGCCAGCCCCGCCAGCGAGTCCTATGCCGAGCTCAGCGTGCTGGCCCAGGCAGTGCGCCAGAACATCGAGCGCTACTACATGACGGTGGCCCTGCTCACCCAGCTCGGCTCCGGCCGCATCTCGCCCAAGCGCCTGGAAGACCTCTGCCATCTCCTGGCCCAGCGCCTGTCCGTCCTGCACGAGTTCAGCGCCCCCGAATTCTCCGACAAGGCCCTGTTCCGCAACTTCGTGCAGACCCTGATCGACACTGGCGTAGTCACGGTGGATGGTCGTGACTGCCTGCGCTTCGACGACGCCCTCATCACCATCGCCGCCGAATCCCGCCTGATCCTGAGCGCGGAAATCCGCCACGGCATCCAGCAGATCACGCGCATCACCGACCAGGAGATCGAAGTGGCGCTGGCCGAGAAGGAAAAGAAGGAGAAGCGCAAGGACAAGGCCCCGGCCTGATGCCGCGCGCCCACGAAAAAGCCCGCCAACCGGCGGGCTTTTTCATGCCTGGGCGGTGTCCCCAAGGGAGGCCTCGCCGGGCCTTCATGACAGAGGCTCCAGCGCAGGGAACTCAAGCCGGGGAAAGCGACAGCAGCGGGCGCAGTGATTGATTCGTCGGGCCGGATGCGGATGCGGATGCGGATGCGGATGCGGATGTCTAGAGCATGGTGCCAGGTCTGACACAAGCACTGCCTTTGCAAGAAGCCTCGAGCCAGCACCGCCTCTGCAAGAAATACTTCAGGATGAAGGGCCCAGGTTGCCGGCATCGCTGACGCGGTACCTGAGCGCATCCATCACCGCCTGGTAGTCCGGCTCATCGGCAATCTCCGCCACCTGCTGCGTATAGATGACCTTGCCGCCCTCATCGAGGACCGCCACCGCGCGCGACAGCAGGCCCGCCAGAGGGCCCGTGGTGATGAGAACGCCATAATCGCGGCCAAACTCGGGGGAGCGGAAGACAGAGGCCGGAATTACATCCTGCAGCCCCTCGGCCCCACAGAACCGGCTCATGGCAAAGGGCAGGTCGGCGGAGATGCAGAGCACGACGGTATTGCGCAGGCTGCTGGATTCCTCGTTGAAGCGGCGCACGGACATGGCGCAGGTGGGCGTGTCCAGGCTGGGGAAGATGTTGAGCACCACGCGCCTGCCCTCCAGGTCGCGCAGGCCAATTTCCGTCAGGTCGGTCTTGACCAGCGTGAAGGGTGGCGCCTTGCTGCCGACGGCCGGCAGGTCGCCCGAGGTATCGACCGGGTTTCCTCTCAAGGTGATGTGGGCCATGACTCCCTCCTCAATCCGCCAAAGCTGCAGGCATTCGCAGACATCCAGTATAGAAGCCTGTGGCGGAACGGGACCGGCCTCCGCCGGGTGAAATCCCCCGGGACCGGCCCGGGGGACAGGGACTCAGCCCTTGCACTCCACGCCGCTGAACTCGGCCTGGGTAATGTTGCCCTGCTCGTTCACGTGCACGGCCAAAGTGGCCTGGGCATTGTCGCCACTGCCCTGGCTGACCATCTTGAGCTTGATGAAGAGCTTGGCCGGCAGCGGGTCATGGAACTGGAACTTGA
The DNA here is from genome assembly GCA_040385265.1 of Pseudomonadota bacterium. Taxonomy (GTDB): domain Bacteria; phylum Pseudomonadota; class Gammaproteobacteria; order Pseudomonadales; family Moraxellaceae; genus UBA2031. The sequence continues at coordinate 3,125 of JAZKHS010000007.1, forward strand.
GCTTTGCCAGCAGGTTGTACTTCACGCCATTGGCATCCACCGCCTTGCCCTTGCCCTGCACCTGCAGGAAGGTGACGTTGCCCTTGTGCTGGGTGATGCCATGCAGCTCGAGAGTGCCGTCGATGCTGTCATGACCGGCCGTGCAGGGATTGTTGAGCTCCACGATCGGCAGGTTGAGGTGGTGATGGTTGACGCCCGAATCCGCGGCGGCGTTCAGGGAGACGGCGGCCAGCAGGCCCGCGGCCAGGGCAGGAATGATCCGTTTCATCATTAGTCCCTCTCTAGGTACAACGTGGATGACGAGTGCTCCTGCATCAGGAGCGCTTCCACGTTGCCAGCCGGCCCTCGCAGCAGCCATACGCCGTTGGCAGCGGATGGGGCCGCGGACACCAATCTGGAACCGGCCACATGCTCCGCCGTTACGGAGCCGCCGGCGGCGTCACCAGATAGATGTCAAAGCGGGCGCTCTTGCCCTCTTGCACCAGCGACGGCTTGCGCCCGTCCAGCCAGGGCGCGTGCCGCGGGCGCTTCACCACCACGCGCCTGGTGGCCGCGCGCAGCGCCGGCGCCAGCAGGACATCGGCATCCGTGTCCTCGCCCACCACGGCGCGGAACACGCGCATGTCCTTCTTCACCAGCGCACTCTTGTCGCGATGCGGAAACATCGGGTCGAGATAGACCACCATCGGCCGCCGCGCCTCGCCGGCCAGGGCATCCAGGCGGGCGCGCGAATCGCCGGGCTGGAAATGCAGGCGCGACACCAGCTCGGCCAGGCCCGGCTGCGAAGCCGAGCGCGCCAACCCCTCCTCGATCAGCGCCGCGATCACCGGCGAGCGCTCGCCCACCCACACCTCGGCGCCGGCCGCCGCCAGCACGCAGCTGTCGCGCAGCAGGCCCGCGGTGGCGTCGAACACGGTGACCGGCGCCGGCAGCTTGAGCAGGCCGCAGGCCTTCACCACCGCCTCGTGGCGGGCGCGGTCGGCGCCCAGGCGAAAGCCCAGCGCGCCCTCGTCAAACTGCACCCGCACCGCGCCCGACCCGGGAAGGTCCAGCGCATGCAGGCCGAGTCCCTCCGGTTCCAGCACCAGGGCGGCACCCTCCGGCGGCAGGTCGCGCAGGGCGTCCTTCACGCTGCCGGCATAGCAGGCCAGCGCCAGCCCGAGCCGGGCGGCCAGCGCCTCCCCTTCCGCGGCCCGCGCAGTGCAGGCCAGCAGCCGCAGCGCATCCATCAGTGCGACCAGTCCACGAGCCCGGTCCAGGCGCTCAGCAGGATGAGGCCGCCGAAGCCGATGCGGTACCAGGCGAAGAGGGTGAAGTCATGGCGCGAGACAAAGCGGATGAGGGCGCGGATCACCAGCAGCGCCGACACGAAGGACACCACGAAGCCGACGGCGAACACCGGGAAGTCGGCGGCCACGAAGGCGTCGCGGTTCTTCAGCACGTCGTAGAAGGTGGCGGCGAACATCACCGGGATGGCGAGAAAGAAGGAAAATTCCGCCGCCGCCTTGCGCGACAGGCCGAAGAAGAGGCCGCCGATGATGGTGGCGCCGGAGCGCGAGGTGCCCGGAATCAGCGCCAGGCACTGCGCCAGGCCGACCTTGAGGGCCAGGCGCCAGTCCATGTCGTCCACCGTCTGCGCGGTGACGACATGGGCGCGGCGCTCGGCCCAGAGGATCAGCACGCCGCCCGCGATAAGGGCGGTCGCCACCACCGTCGGATTGAACAGATAGAACTTGATGGGGCCGAGAAAAAAGAAGCCCAGCAGCGCCGCGGGCAGGAAGGCCACCAGCAGGTTAAGGGTGAAGCGCTGCGCCGCCGGCTCGGTAAGGACGCCGCGCGCAACCCCGAACAGGCGCTCGCGGTACTCGTAGCAGACGGACAGGATGGCGCCGAGCTGGATGGCCACCTCGAAGACGTCGCGCTTTTCCTTGGTCCAGAAGTCGAGCAGGTGGCCGGTGATGATGAGGTGGCCGGTGCTGGAGACCGGCAGGAACTCGGTAATGCCTTCCACCAGACCCATGATGAAGGCCTTGAACAGCAACAGCAGATCCATGAATCAGGATTCCTCGATTTGCAACGGCGACACATAGGCCGCGGAGAACTCGGGCGGCATGCGCCGTACGCGCCCTTCCTTGATATCCACGCACACCCAGAGGGTGCGGCCGCGGAAGACGGTCTGGCCCTCACCGGAGCGGACAAACTGGTAGGCGCGGCGGATGGACAGCTTGTCGGAGCGGATGATCCAGGTCGCCAGCCAGATCTCCTCGTCCAGGAAAGTGGGCAGCAGGTAATCCAGCTCGTGGCGGCGCGCCACCATGCCATGGCCCAGGCGCTCGTAGGCGGCCTCGTCCAGCCCCAGGCGGCGGGAATGGTCCCAGGCAATTTCTTCCAGCCAGCGCAGGTAGACCACGTTGTTGGTATGGCGCATCAAGTCGATGTCGGCGGCCTGCACGCGCACCTTCAGGATATGGGGCTCGGGAAAATCCCAGGCAATCTCGGCCATCTTGTCGTTCTCTCCCTGCTCTTTTTTTCTGGTCAGCGCCCGGGCAGCTTCTTCCAGACCTCGTCGCGCAGGTACACCGGCAGCGCCAGCTCGGCGGCCTGGCCGCCGCGCTCGGCATGTTGCGCCAGCGCCAGCGGCAACACGTCCTCGGCAGCGGGATACAGCGCGGCATCGCTGCCACTGAAGCGGCACTGGCCCTGCAGCACGTCGGCATGGACGGCGACGCCGTTGCCGGCGGCAAACCACTCGCCCTGCAGGGCTGCCGGCAGCGCCGACGGCGCGCACAGGCAGTCCTCGGCCACCGGCTGCATGAGTCCCTCGGCCAACGCATAGCCGCCGACATAGACCTCGTTCATGCGCGCATCGAACACCGCCAGCGCGCGCCGGGCGCCATGCACGCGCCAGGCGCCCTGGGCCAGGGTCTGCAGGCTGGACACCGCCAGCACCGGCAGGTCGCGGGCAAAGGCCAGGGCCTGCACCGCGGCGGCGGCGATGCGCACGCCGGTAAAGGCGCCGGGACCGCGGCTGTAGGCCAGGGCATCGAGCTGCGCCAGGGTCAGCCCGGCCTCGGCCAGCACCTCTTCCACCATTGGCAGCAGCAGCTCGGTCTGCAGGCGCGGCGCATGGCGGAAACGCGCGATCACGCGGCCGTCGACGGCGAGGGCGACGGAACAGGCCTCGGTGGACGTCTCAAGCGCGAGCAGCTTCATCGGTGGCGGCATCCTTCATGGAATCAAGCAAGGCAAAAAAATCACGCACCTCCGCCAGGGCGCGGGTGCGGCGCATGGGCGGCAGGCTCTTCAGGAACAACGCGCCATACGGCTTGCCCACCAGGCGCGGGTCGCAGACCACGAGCACGCCGGTGTCGGCCTCGTCGCGGATCAGGCGGCCGGCGCCCTGCTTCATGGCGATGATGGCGCCCGGCAGCTGGTAGGTCATGAACGGGTTGCGGCCCCGCGCTTTATACGCATCGATGCGCGCCGAGACAACGGGATCGCCGGGCGAGGCAAAAGGCAGCTTGTCGATGATGACGCAGGACAGGGCCTCGCCGCGCACGTCGACGCCCTCCCAGAAGCTGCCGGTGGCCAGCAGCACGGCATTGCCATGCTCGCGGAAGCGGCGCAGCAACTCGCCCTTGGCCATGCTGCCCTGAACCAGGATGGGGTACTCGATGCGCCCGCGCAGCCACTCGGTGGCTTCCTTGAGGGCGCGATGGCTGGTGAACAGCACAAAGGCGCGTCCACGGCTGGCCTCCAGCACCGGCAGCGCGGCCTCCAGCACGGCCTGGGTATAGCCGCGGTCCGAGGTGTCGGGCAAGCCGCGCGGCACATAGAACAGGGCCTGCTGCTCGTAGGCAAAGGGGCTGGGCAGCTGCAGCGAGGTCAGGTCGTCGAGGCCGAGCTGGACCGCGAAATGCTTGAAGTCGTCATGCACCGCCAGCGTGGCCGAGGTGAAGACCCAGGCCGACTTGCGGCTGGCCACCACGTCGCGGAAGGGCTTGGCCACATCCAGCGGCGTCCACTGGATGACGAAGCCCTTGCGGAAGGTCTCGAACCAGTGCACCTGGTCGGGCGGGGTCGGGCCGGTGAGCTTGGCGAACGCCGCCGCCAGCTCCTCGGCGCGGCGGTGGCAGTTTTCCATGCCCTTGCTGCGCCCGCTGGCCGCATTGAGGGCATTGGACAGCTCGCCCAGCGCCTTTTTCACCGCGAGGATGGCAGGCGCCATGGCCTCGAGTCCGGAGACTTCGCTCCAGATACCCTTGCGCGAGTCATCGCCAAGGGCCAGGCGCATGTCCGCGACGCGGTTGTCGAGCGCAGTGGCGGCATCCAGGATGGAGCGCATCTCGCCCGCACTCTGCAGCATCTCGCTGACGGCATCCTGGGACAGGTCGTGCAGCTGGCGCGAGGACAGGGTCTCGCCGAAGAACATGGAGGCGATCTCGGGCAGCTGGTGCGCCTCGTCGAAGATCACCGCGCTGGCGTCGGGCAGCAGCTCGCCAAAGCCTTCCTCGCGGATGGCGATGTCGGCAAAGAACAGGTGGTGGTTGACCACCACCAGGTCGGCTTCGGAGGCGCGCTGCCGCGCGCGCATCAGCGGGCACTCGTCCAGCAGCGGACAATCCTGGCCCAGGCAATTGTCGGCGGTGCTGGTCACCAGCGGCCACACGCTGGCGTCCTCGGGCAGGTCGGCGAGCTCGCCGATGTCGCCGCTTTTGGTCGTCAGCGCCCATTCCGCCACCTTCTGCAGCTCGTGCACGGTCTGCTTGCTCTCGAAGCGGCCGTCGTCCTGGTGGATCTGCAGGCGGTAGGGGCAGAGGTAGTTGGCGCGTCCCTTGAGCAGCGCCGTGCGCACGTTCACGCCGAGCGCGCCGAGGATGGTGGGCAGGTCGCGATGGAAGAGCTGGTCCTGCAGGTTGCGGGTGCCGGTGGAGACGATGACCTTTTCACCGGACAGCAGCGCGGGCGCCAGGTAGGCGTAGGTCTTGCCGGTGCCGGTGCCGGCCTCGACCATGAGGATGCGACGCTCGGCCAGCGCCTCCGCCACGGCATCGGCCATGGCAAGCTGGGCGTCGCGCGAGCGGAAACCGGGAAGATGCCCGGCAAGCCGGCCCTGGGCACCGAGGATGGCCTGGCTGTCGAAGGAGTGGGACATCGTGCACCGGTAGCAGAAGAAAGCGCGATTCTAGCAGGGCGGCGCGGCAATGTTTGTGGCAAGCCGGCAAATCCGCCGGCAGGGGGAGGCCCCGGATGCCTCGTCACGGATCAGCCTCACAGGACGGGGGGACGACTGGCGCCGTCGAGGAGCGCATGCGGTGGCACCGGTACGGCTTTGTGTCGCCGGACAGGAAGAGACGGGAGCAGGATGAGCTGGAGGACGGGTGTTCGGGAAAAACCGGAGAGAGAGACCCGCCGCGCTCCGGACGGAGGGCGGAGATCAGCCAGGGCGGCCGGCAACCCGGACGCCATGACGGCCGGTGCCGCGGTAAAGAACAGGACTGGCCTGCCCTCCCCGTGAACCGGAAAGAAAAAACCCCGCCGAAGCGGGGTTTTTCTGACTCAGGCAGCAGCCGGAGCGGGAGCAGCCTTCGGCTTGGCCGCGCGACGCGGAGCCTTGGGCTTGGCAGCCTTCTTCGCAGCAGGCTTTGCAGCCTTCTTCGCAGCGGGCTTTTTCACAGCGGCCTTCTTGGCAGCAGGCTTCGCAGCCTTCTTGGCAGCCGGCTTGCGGGCCGGGGCCGCCTTCTTGGCAGCCGGCTTGCGGGCCGGAGCAGCCTTCTTGGCAGCCGGCTTGCGCGCGGCAGGCTTACGAGCGGGCTTGGCAGCCTTCTTCGCGGCAGCAGCAGCCTTCTTGGCAGCGCGCTTGGCAGCAGCGGCAGCCTTGCGGGCAGCAGCGCGTTCAGCAGCCTTGGCACGAGCAGCTTCACGCTTGGCCATCGCCTTCAGGCGGGCAGCAGCCTTCTTGGCAGCCAGCTTCACCTTGGCAGCAGCCTTCTTCGCGGCAGCCTTCACCTTGGCGGAATCCGCCTTGGCGATGCGGGACTCGGCAGCCTTGGTGGCGCGAGCCACGGCGGTAGCACGCTTCTTCGCGAGGGAGTCAGCCAGCTTGGCGACGCGGGCATCGGCAGCAGCCTTGGCCTTGTCGACAGCAGCCTGCACCTTGGCCTTGGCCAGGGCAGCCTTGGCAACGCGAGCAGCCGCGCGAGCGGACTTCAGCTTGTCGTTGGCCTTGGCCTTGGCGGCGGGGGTCTTGGCAGCCTTGGCGGCGGCAGTTGCAGCGCTCAGCGCGGCAGTTGCCTTGGCAGCGGCTTCAGAGACTTTGGCAGTGGCAGCAGTGGTCACGGGAGCAGCACGACGGGCAGCAGGCTTGCGGGCCGGCTTTTTCGCAACAGCTTTCTTCGTGGATCGAGCCATTTAAGGATCTCCTCCTTTGGAGTTTTGAGATGCGATTGCATGTACTACATTCGGAAAACTAGCACAAAAAAAAAGCAGTTGGTACAAAATACAAGCAGCTGAATGTAGTTTTTGGCGATTTTTTTGAAAAAAGCACACTAATTTTCAAATTTTCGCATCTCAAAACGCATTTCAGCATCTGTCGCCTGGAATTGATTACGGCATGCGCGGCATTCAGAAACCCGGATTCGATCCCTTCCAAATACTTTCTCGCGCCATCGCCAAGCACTCTCGCGTGCTCGCCATCACCGCGACGCGGCGCCATCGCCGACCGCAATGACAGCTCTCGACAGCCGCCGCCGTGCATCCCGATTCACCGCGCTAGCGATGTGGCGACCGCCTCGCGGCCGACTCCGCCGCGCCGGCGCAGTCCTGCCCGCGCACTCGCCGGCAACGATGACCCCGCGCATCGCTTCGCCGCAATTGCCAGTCGAAGAGCCACTCCTGCAGCACCACGACCAGGGCATCCACGTACATTGACAGTGCACGCTCGCCTGTTTCACGTTTCCTCCGGTAACACCCAGGCGTTACAGCGCTCCCCACGGCAGCCGGGAAATACCCGGCATTTCCCGTGGCAAAGCCCTCTTCGCACAGCCCCCCTGTCCTCTTCCGTCCATCTCGATGCGCCCGGATACCATCCCGTCCGCAGCAACGGCCTGCGCGGCGACCGGTGCGCACTTCATGTCGCAGAACTCGACCTGCCGGCAGACCGGGCAAATCGTGGCGAACGCCTGGGGCCCGCCAGGCAGGCGAGCGGCGTCAGCGGCAGGCGCAAGGCGCGTCGGATGCGGCCGCAGGTCGGCCGGCTCCCGACGCAACAGCGCAGCGGCCGGGAAGGGACGGCTTGGGCGAGAGAGGATAACGACGCGAAGCGGAACGAGCGGAGGCGTGCAGACGCCGATGGCAGACAGGACCGGCGCGCCCCCCCGGCGGGGTCAGGTGCGCAGATGCGCGTCCAGATGCGGACTCACCAGCGCCTGCAGCAGCGCGATGTGGTCATCACGGGTATTGAGTGCGGGGATATAGGAATAGGCCTTGCCGCCGGCATGCAGGAAGTTATCGCGATTTTCCTCGGCGATTTCCTCCAGCGTCTCCAGGCAATCCGCGGAAAAGGCCGGGCAGATCACCTGCACCGAGCCCACTCCCGCCTTGCCCCACTGCTCCAGGGTGACGTCGGTATATGGCTGCACCCAGGGCTGGGCGCCAAAACGGGACTGGAAGGTGCAGGCCCAGCGGCCCTCTGCCAGCCCGAGTTCCGCCGCCACCGCGGCGGCGGTGGCACGGCAGCGGTCCGGGTAAGGGTCGCCCTTGTCGGCATAGGGTTGGGGAATGCCATGGAAGGACAGCATCAGCTGGTCGCTGTCGCCATGGACAGCGCGGTGCTCGCGCACGGAGGCGGCCAGCGCCCCGATATAAAGCGGATGCAGGTAGTAATCCTTCAGCACGGTCACCGCGGGCAGGTTGCGCTGGCGCAGCATCCAGCGGCAGAGAACGTCATAGCCTGCCCCGGAGGACGTGGCGGAATACTGCGGGAACAGCGGCAGCACCACGATGCGCTCGACGCCGGCGACCTGCAGCCGGGACATGGCCGCGCCGAGGGCGGGCTGGCCATAAGTCATCGCCGGCACCACGGTGAGGTCGACCCCGGGATAGGCGGCGGCCAAGGCATGGGAGAGCTTCTCGCACTGGCCGAGCAGGATGGTGCGCATGGGGGACTCGCCATCCTGCCAGATCGAGGCATAGGCCTTGGCCACGCGCTTCGGGCGGAAGGTCAGGATGAACAGGTTGAGGATGATCCACCAGATGGGACGCGGTATTTCAATGACCCGGGTATCCGACAGGAACTCCCGCAGATAGCGGCGCACGGCGCCCGGGGTCGGCGCATCGGGAGTGCCGAGATTGACGAGCAGCACCCCGAGGCGGGGGCGCGAGGGTTCGGACATGAAGCAACTCCGGCAAGGGCTGGTGAGCGGTATTCAAGCAAATGCCCGGCGGGGCAGGAAGGCGACAGGCCGGGAAAAGATGACGTCTTGTCCCGGCGGTCCGGCGGTCCGGCAGGCGCGCAAGGTGAAGAAGGGCGGCACAAAGCAAGACGCCGTGCAAAAGCACGGCGTCTCGGGAGGACAGGAGCGGCGACGCAGTGATCAGGCCAGGGCGGCAAACACGTGCGCGGAGATTTCCTCGACCGGGCCCACGCCTTCGACCCGGACATAGGTCGGGGCGTCGGCATGACCGGCGTTCGCCAGCTTCTGGTAGAAGTCCACCAGCTGCTTGGTCTGGCTGTGGTAGACCTCCAGGCGCTTGGTGATGGTGTCAACCTGGTCGTCATCACGCTGCACCAGGTCCTCGCCCGTCACGTCGTCCTTGCCGGCGACCTTGGGCGGGTTATAGCGAACGTGGTAGACACGGCCAGAGCCCGGGTGCACGCGGCGACCGGACAGGCGCTCGATGATTTCGGCATCGGGCACGTCGATCTCGATGACGTGGTCGATGGAGACGCCGGCGTCGATCATGGCCTGGGCCTGGGGAATCGTGCGCGGGAAGCCGTCGAACAGGAAACCCTTGGCGCAGTCCGGCTGGGCAATGCGGTCCTTGACCAGGCCGATGATGATGTCGTCGGAGACCAGGCCGCCGGCATCCATGATCTTCTTGGCGGCAACGCCCAGCTCGGTACCGGCCTTCACGGCCGCGCGCAGCATGTCGCCGGTGGAAATCTGGGGAATGCCGAACTTCTGCATGATTTGCTGGGCTTGAGTACCCTTGCCCGCACCGGGCGCGCCCAGAAGGATGATGCGCATACCTTAGTCACTCCACAAACGTCAAAAATGAAAGCCGCACAGCAGACGGGCCCGGGATGACGCCGGGGCAGGACATCTCAGCGCTGAAAGCGGAGAGGATACGCCCGCGCCCCCGTCAAGCCAAGCGCCCGGACCAGGCCGTCCCCCTCCCCTCTTCCGCCCTAGCGCTGGCTCTGGATTACCAGCTCCAGGGCCTGCGCCTTGCCCGACTGCCGCACCGGCACCGCCACCGCCTCCAGGTCACCCGGTTGTGGCTCGGGGCTGCCGTGGCGGGAAATGCGCGCGGTCACGGTAATCTCCTGCACCGACGACAGCGGCCGCTGCGGCATCATGCTCTGGCGGTCATCAAGCTCGATCGTCAGCGGCAGCTCCCCGGCGCGGCGCTTTACCACCGCCAGCGGCATCGGCGGCCCCGCCAGCGGCCGTGCAAATATGTACAACGTGTCATCCGGTGAATACTTGCCGGCCAGGGAACGGTCCACCCGCACCTTTACCCGCAGCGCCGCTGCCGGGGCGGCGACGCCTGCTGCCGCCTGAGCGAGGCGCTGGCGGGCATCGGCCAGGGTGTCGTCCAGCTGCGCCAGCAATTGCGAGCCGCCATCACCGGCGCCGCGGGCACCACGCAATTGCTGCAAGCGCTCCAGCTGCGTGACCGCAGTGGAAAAGTCCCCGCTGCGGTGGGCGGCCAGGCCGTACATCAGCAGCGCGCTTTCATGTGCCGGGTTCTCGGCGAGCACGCTCTCCAGCAGGCGGCGGCTCACTGCCTCGAGCTGGCCCTGGTTGCCGAAGATGCGGCTCTGCGCATACAGCAGGGCATAGCGCGACTCGTCCGGGCGCAGGCGCCAGGCGTGCTCGAAGGCCGTGCTCGCCGGCTGCGCCATCTCCATCTGCATGTAGGCGATGCCCAGCATGAACCAGCCATCGGCATTCTTCGGGTCCCGCTGCAGGCGGTCCTGCAGCAGCCGGGCGAAATCCGCCATGGTGCGGCCCTTGGCGTCATCGGCCGAGGGCGCCTCGCCGCGCAGGATCTTGTCCACCGACGGGCCCATCTCCAGGCGCAGCTGCCACCAGCCCGGCAGGCCCTGCGGCGCCACCACGCCATAATAGAAGCCGGACGCCAGCAAGGGCAGCAGCAGCACCATCGCGACGGTCACTCCGCGCGGGGTGAAGCGACGGGCACTGGCGGCGGGGGCGACGGCATCGAGCGACAGCATGTTGCGCTCGAGCTCGGTCCGCAATTCGACGAAAGTCGCCTCGTCGGTACGGCCCTCGGCATGGTCACGCTCGAGCTCGGCAAGGCGCTCGCGGAAAACGCGACGATTGAGGGCCACCATGTCCTGCTCGCCCTGCGGACGGCTGTCACGCCAGAGCGGCAGCACCAGCACGGCGGCGCAGAGCAGGGAGAGCGAGAGGGCGGCAATCCAGAAAAGGGTCATGGTCGGCAATCAGGGCTTGAAATTCGGGTCGTCGAGCAACTCGCGCAGGCGGCGCTGCTCGTCCTCGGACAGGGGGGCGGCGGTAGTGGCGGGCCGGCGCACGCGCCAGACCAGCACGGCCGCGACGGTCACCAGCAGCAGCAGCGGACCCAGCCAGAGCAGCAAGGTGCCGGCGCGCACCGGCGGCCGGTAAGTAATGAAGTCGCCATAGCGCTCGACCATGTGATCGATGATCTCGTCATCGCTCTTGCCCGCCATCACCAGCCGGTAGGTGCGGTCCTTGAGATCCCTGGCGACCAGCGCATCGGAACCGGCCAGGTTCTGGTTCTGGCACTTGGGGCAGCGCAGCTCCTCGACCAGGTGGCGGTAGCGCTGCTCCTGCTCGGGGGTCTGGAACTCGTAGGCGTCGATGCCCGCCAACGCGGGCGCGGCCAGGGCCAGCAGCAGGGCCATGAAAAGGGAGCGCATCACTTGCCCTCCTCCGGCAACGACCGGCCGGCGCGCAGCGCCTCGAAACGGGGCTTGAGGTCGGACTCCCACTTCTGCGCATCCAGCACGCCAACCATGCGATAGCGGATATTGCCGTCACGGTCCAGCAGATAGGTTTCCGGCGCGCCATACACGCCCAGGTCGATGCCGAGGTCACCGCGATCGTCATTCACCACCAGGCGGAAGGGATTGCCATGCAACTCCAGGTACTTGAGCGCGGCCTCGCGCTCGTCCTTGTAGTTGATGCCATAAATGGGCACCCCAGCCTGCGCCATCTGCAGCAGCACCGGGTGCTCGATCAGGCAGGAAATGCACCAGGTCGCCCAGACATTGAGGACGGAAACCTCGCCCTTGAGGTCGGCGGCGGTCAGTACCCTTTGCGGCTCCTGCAGGGAGGCCAGGGAAAACGCCGGCATGGGCTGGCCGAGACGCGCCGAGGGCAGCACGGTGGGGTCGCTGCCGAGGCGGCTGCCGAGCAGGATGGCCAGCGCCACGAAGGCCAGCAGGGGCAGGGCATAAAGGACAAGGCGGGCGGGCTTGTTCACGACAGGTCTCCGGCAGCGGCGGCCTTGCGCAGGCGGTAGCGGCGATCCATCGTGGACAGCAGGCCACCGGCCGCCATCAGCAGCGGCCCCAGCCACACCCAGCGCACAAAGGGCTTGTAGTAGATGCGCACGGCCCAGGCCTCACCGGCGGGACCGCTGTCCAGCGGCTCGCCCAGCGCGACGTAGAGGTCGCGGAACAGGCCGGCGTCGATGGCCGCCTCGGTCATCATGCTGCGCTGCACGTCATAGACACGCTTTTCCGGATGCAGCCGGGCCACTTCAGCGCCGTCCTTGAACACCAGGAAATCGCCGCGACGGGCGCTGTAGTTGGGGCCGGTGTGGTCACTGACGCCCTGGAAAACGAAGCTGTAGTCGCCCTCGCTGACGCGGTCGCCCGGCGCCATGCGCAGGTCGCGCTCGACGCTGTAGTGCGAGGTCGCGGCGACGCCGATGACGGTGACGATCAGGCCCAGGTGGGCCAGCTGCATGCCGACATAGCTGCGCGAGAGGCGGCGCAGGCCGGCCAGGCGGCCCGCCCGGGCGCTGCCGGTCTTCTGCAGGATATCGCGCAGCATGCTGATGAAGACCGCGGCCGACAAGGTGACGGCCATCGTCACCGCCAGCGAACCGGTACCGAACCAGAGGAAGGGCGCGGCCACGCCCAGCACCAGCGCCGCCGCCAGGATGACGCCATAGGGGCGCAGCAGGCGCGCCGCGTCATGCCGCTTCCAGTTCGCCTGTGGCCCCATGCCCAGGAAGAACAGCAGCAACAGCACCAGCGGATTGAACAGCAGGTTGAAGTAGGGCGGGCCCACCGAGATCTTGCCCAGGTCGAAGGCGTCGGCCACCAGCGGGAACAGGGTGCCGAGCAGCACCACGGTGGTGGCGGTGAGCAACAGCAGGTTGTTGGCGAGCAGGAACATCTCGCGCGACACCAGTTGGTAGCGCGACTCGCTGGTGAGGGCCGGCGCGCGTAGCGCAAACAGCGTGAGCGAGCCACCGATCACCACGGCGAGAATGCCCAGCACGAACAGTCCGCGCGAGGGATCGGAGGCGAAGGCATGCACCGAGGTCAGCACGCCGGAGCGCACCAGGAAGGTGCCGAGCAGGCTGAGCGAGAAGGCGATGATGGCCAGCATCACGGTCCAGGCCTTGAACACACCGCGCTTTTCCGTCACCGCCAGCGAGTGCAGCAGCGCGGTGCCGGCCAGCCAGGGCATCAGCGAGGCGTTCTCGACCGGATCCCAGAACCACCAGCCGCCCCAGCCCAGCTCGTAGTAGGCCCACCAGGAACCCAGCGCGATGCCGAGCGTCAGGAAACACCACGCTGCCAGTGCCCAGGGCCGCGACCAGCGCGCCCAGGCCGAGTCCAGGCGGCCGCCCATGAGGCCGGCCAGGGCAAAGGCAAAGGGCACGGCAAAGCCGACATAGCCCATGTACAGCATGGGCGGATGAAAGATCAGGCCGGGGTCCTGCAACAGCGGATTCAGGTCGTTGCCGTCGGGGGGGAAATCCGGCAGCAGGCGGTTGAAGGGGTTGGAGGTCAGCAGGATAAAGAGCAGGAAGGCGATGCTGACCGCGCCCAGCAGGGCGATCACGCGCGCCACCATGACCTGCGGCAGGCTGCGGCTGAACAGGGCGACGGCCGCGGTCCAGCCCGCCAGCACCAGCGCCCACAGCAGCAGGGAACCTTCGTGGCCGCCCCATACCGAGGACACCTTGTACCAGGTGGGCAGGCGGGTATTGCTCTGCCGGGAGACATAGTCGATGGTGAAGTCGTTCTGCAGGAAGGCCCAGGTCAGGGCCAGGAAGGACAGCAGCACCAGGGCGAACTGAAGCCAGGCGGCATGACGGGCCACGGCCTGGGCGGCGCGATTGCCGGCCCAGACGCCATAAAGAGGAAGGACGAACTGGGCCAAGGCAACCGCCAGGGCCAGCACCAGCGCAAAATGGCCGAGTTCCGCCAGCATCAGGGACTCCACAGGCCACCGCAGGCCAGTTCAAACAGGGTATAGGGGGAAAGCACGGGGCGGCCCTCCTGGCCCGTGCAAGACGCGGCGCCGCTCCCGCCACGGGACGCGCCCGGGACGGCGCCATCATACGCAGCCCTCCCCCCTTGTCCAGTTGCAAGGGCAATACGTCGCTACGCTCAGGCGGGCGTAAATATTTGGAAACATGTTGCCGGTGGCTGTCACAGGAGCGCCTTACCGGCCCTGATAGAATCCCCGGGCGTTTTTAGCCCGCGACCTTAGATACATAAAAGCAACATATCCCGCGGTCGCGCACCTGCCCGCTTTATGAGCAAGGATTGTTTCACATGCGCAAGTCCTCTTTCAGCCGCGACGAACTCCTGACCTGCGGTCATGGCGAAATGTTCGGTCCCGGCAACGCCCGCCTCCCCCTGCCCAACATGCTGATGATGGACCGCGTCGTCAGCATCACCGACGAGGGTGGCAAGTACGGCAAGGGCGAGGTCGTCGCCGAGCTCGACATCACTCCCGAGCTCTGGTTCTTCCAGTGCCACTTCGAGTCCGATCCCGTGATGCCGGGTTGCCTGGGCGTCGACGCCATGTGGCAACTCCTCGGCTTCTGGCTGGCATGGCGCGGCAATCCCGGCCGTGGCCGCGCCCTCGGCGCCGGCGAGATCAAGTTCTTTGGCCAGGTCCTGCCGCGCCACCAGAAGGTGACCTACCGCCTTGACCTCAAGCGTGTCGTCGAGCGCAAGCTGGTCATGGGCATCGCCGACGCCACCATGTCGGTCGATGGCCGCGAGATCTACACCGCGCAGGACCTTCGCTGCGGCCTGTTTACCAGCACCGAGGATTTCTGAGGCGGAGCTCCCGCCCCTCCAGGGAAGGGCATCATTCATAATACGGCGGCGCCGCGCCCTGCGGCACACGCTCCCCGGCAGGACGCCGCCATTTCGAGGGATTCACCATGCGACGTGTCGTCATTACCGGCCTAGGCATCGTTTCCAGCCTGGGCAACGACAAGGCTACCGTCAGTGACAGCCTGCGCTTCATGCGCTCCGGCATCCGCGCCAACCCCGTCTACGCTGAAATGGGCTTCCGCAGCCAGGTCAGCGGCCGCCCCGACATCGACCTCGACGCCCATATCGACCGCAAGGACAAGCGTTTCATGGGCGATGCCGCGGCCTATGCCGCCATTGCCATGCAGCGCGCCATTGCCGATGCCGGCCTCGGCGAGGAGCTGGTATCGCATCCGCGCACCGGCCTCATCGCCGGCTCCGGCGGCGCCTCCACCGCCAACCTGGTCGAGGCCGCCGACATCGCCCGCGCCAAGGGCATCAAGCGCATCGGCCCCTACATGGTGCCGCGCTGCATGGGCAGCACGGTCTCCGCCTGCCTGGCCACCAGCTTCCACATCAAGGGGCTGAACTTCTCGATCTCCTCCGCCTGCGCCACCAGCGCCCACTGCATCGGCAGCGCCACCGAGCAGATCCAGCTCGGCAAGCAGGACATCATGTTCGCCGGCGGCGGCGAGGAAGAGCACTGGACCCTGTCCAGCCTGTTCGACGCCATGGGCGCCATGTCCAGCAAGTACAACGCCACGCCGGAAAAAGCCGCGCGCGCCTTTGACGCCACCCGCGACGGCTTCGTCATCGCCGGCGGCGGCGGGATGCTCGTGCTCGAGGAATACGAGCACGCGGTCCGCCGCGGCGCCCGCATCTATGCCGAGGTCATCGGCTACGGTGCCAGCAGCGATGGCGCCGACATGGTCGCCCCCAGCGGCGAGGGCGCCCTGCGCTGCATGCAGATCGCGCTGTCCACGGTGGAAGGAGCGGTCGACTACCTGAACGCGCACGGTACCTCCACCCCGGCCGGTGACATCGTCGAATTGCGCGCCGCGCGCGCCGCCTTTGGCGACGCCATGCCGCGTGTCAGCTCCACCAAGTCGCTGTCGGGCCACTCGCTGGGAGCGGCCGGCGTGCACGAGGCCATCTACAGCCTGCTCATGCTGGAAGGCGACTTCATCGCCGGGTCTGCCAACATCGAGACGCTGGATCCGGAGGCCGAAGGCTATCCGGTGGTGCGCGAGACCATCGCCAACGCCGGCATCCGCACGGTGATGTCCAACAGCTTCGGCTTTGGCGGCACCAACGCCTCGCTGGTGCTGCGCAAGCTGTAAGCCGGCGCCTGGCACAACGCCGGCGACTTCAGGTTGCGTATCGCGCTGGGGTGCTGGGGTGCTGGGGTGCTGGGGTGCTGGGGTGCTGGGGTGCTGAGGTGCTGAGGTGCTGAGGTGCTGAGGTGCTGAGGTGCTGA
>JAZKHS010000008.1:0-20026 GCA_040385265.1 Pseudomonadota bacterium
GATGTCGGGGTCAGCACGGCGCCGGTGAGCACGCCTACCTTGGAGCCGACCGGGCCGGTGGCGGTAAAGCTGAAGGCCTGGGCGCTGCCGTCGGGCAGGGTCTGCTTGGTAATGTCGACATAGGCGCCCGCCGACACCGACACCACGCCACTGACGGCCGCCACCCCGCTGTTGCACTTGGAGCCGGAATCGGAGTTCACGTCGGCCGGGCCGGAGCAGGTGGTGCCGGTGTTTTGCCGGTAGGTCAGCAGGTAGGGAATGGCCAGCGAGCCGGTGGCGGTGCCGGAACAGACCACCTTGATCTCGTTGATGCGGATGGTGTCGACGCCATTGCCATTGAAGTCGCCGCAGGCATCGCCGTCATTGTTCTCCCAGGGCGTCGGCGAGTTCGGGAAGGTGGCGACCGAGCAGATATTCCCGCCGGTGATGGCGGTGGGGCTGTTGCCCTGCTGGCCAACGAAGAAGCCGATATCGTAGCGGTCAGTGTTGGTGCCCGAGATCTCCAGGTCGACCTTGAAATTGAACTCGGCGCCGGCCGTGCAGAACGGCGGGGTGCCCGGTTCGGCGCTGAAGGTCGGCGCCACCGTGAACTCGCCGGCGGCGCAACCCATATTGGGCGCGGCGGGCCGCGCGCCGGCGCAGGTCAAGTCCTTGACCGCCGAGGTGAAGGTCAATGCCCGGGCCGGCAGCGGAGCCAGCGCCACGGTCAGCACCAGCAGCCACAGCGGCAGCAGTCGCCCTGCCAAGCGCCCTTCCGCGCTCCGGGCGAGTGAATATCCCTTCCTGTCGACAGGTCGCATGCCACTCATTTCAGCCGGTTCTCATGGTTCGTTGCAGAGGCCATCGGCGACTGGTCGAAGTCGCGCAGGCGGGTGTTCTGGTCAAACTTGAAGCGCAACTGTAGGTAAGGCCCCTGCGCGGTGTAACGCGCGGCATCAAAGTCGCTGTCGCTGAAGCCGCGCAGGTTCCAGCCCAGGGTGACCCAGCCGTTGGTGACCGGCGAGGCACCCACCATGGGGCCGAAGGAGTAGGCATGGGCGCCCTGCTCCCAGGCATTCAGCGAACTCGCCTGCAGGCCGATGTCCAGCCAGGGCTTGAGGTCATGGCGGACTTCCAGGCCGAGCAGGTCGGTATAGCCGTCGTACTCCACGCCATCAAAGCTGTCCAGGGCGTACTTGGCGCCGTAGTAAAGCGACCACTGGTTGCGCTCGTAACGCCGGAACAGATTGCCCTCGCGGTCGGCGTGTGTCCACTCGCGGGACACGCGGTTGAGTGCCAGGTTGTTGATGATGCGGCGGCTGCTGGCGTTCCCGGCCACCAGGCTGTTGTTGCCGAAGAGGCCGGAGCCGCTGATGCCGCTGCCGCCCTCGATCTCCTCGTAGCGCAGTTCCAGGCGGTTCAGCACCGACCACTGCACGCCCAGCGGACGCCAGGCCCAGGACAGGTCCAGGCTGCCCAGCCAGCCGTCGCTGCCGCTGTCCTGCTGGCTGCGGAAGAGCTGGGCGCTGCTGCCGAAGGCGACCCCGGCCTGCGCCTGGCGCAGGAAGTTGCTGACCAGGCCGTAACGATCGCTGGTTTCGCCGTTGCGATCCTCAAGGCGGCCATTCCAGCTCCACAGCGGCGCACGATAGGTGGCGCCCGTGCTCACCGCCACAAAGTCCTCGGTAAGGCCGGGGCCAGCCAGGCTACCGCCGGGCGCTACCGGGTAGGCCGGGTTCACCACCACGGCCGGGCGGCCGGAATCGCGCAGGGTCTGGCTGCTGTCCACGCTCAGGTCGAGGCCCCAGCGAGCGTTCAGGACGATGCCCTGTGACAGCCCGAACAGGCCATAGGTGCGCGGCCCGTATTCGCTCATCTGGCTCTGGTTCAGCGTGCTGTCCAGGGTGGCGCCCTTCCAGGGCGTGGCCTGGAAGCCGACGCGGGTGGTGCTGGTGTCAAAGGTATCGCCGTCGGTGAACTCCTGGCCGGCCAGCACGCGCACCTTCTCGGTAAGGGCGTAGCTGGCGCCCGCCAGATAGCGCTCGGGATAATCCACGCTGGCGCGGTTGCCGCCGAGGGCGGCTTCCGCCTGGGCGGAGAGCTCCAGCTTGCGCTTGAAGAAGTAGCGGTTGGCGCTGGCGGTGAGCTGCTCCGAGCGGAAGTCCTGGCCGGCCAGCGCGCCGGTGTCGGCGCGGTCATTGATTGCCTGCGCGCCGATGCTGGCGCCGCCCTGGTCGGTCTTGTACTGCAGCTTGCCGCTGATCGCGTCGCGCGTGGTGTCGTTGCCCAGGTTCTCCTGCTGGTAGAGCTGGCCGAGCACCGACCAGTGCTGGCCGAAGCGCACCTGGCCGTCGGCGCCCACCTTCTGCTGGCCACTCTCGGAACCGTTCTGCTGGTTGAGGCCAAACTCCGTTTCCTGGCGCCGGGCATACAGCAGCGCATCGTAGCGGCCACTGTGGTGCTCCAGCTCGGTCAGCCAGGCCAGGCCTTCCGGCGACAGCGTGGCGACCTGGCCGCGGGTCTGCGCCACTTCCACGCGCAGCTCGGAACCCTGGCCCACCTGCAGCTTGAGGTCGGCGCCGGCGAGGTCGCTGCGCGCCAGGCTGCTTTCATCACGGATCGCGGTGACGCCGGCCTGCACCCTGCCCTGGCGCAGGTTCACGCCGAGCCGGCCGCCGGCGTTGAGCGTGTCCTGTGCCACGCCCAGGGTCTCGTACTCGGCGACGATGAACACCGGATTGAAGGTCGGGTCGCGGCTCGGGACCGGCTGGCGGAAGAACAGCGTGCCGTTGGCGTAATCGATGTCGTAGTCGATATGGCGGGTAAGCGCGCGGCTTTCCACGATCTGCTGGCTTTGCAGGCGGTCGCGCGTCTCGATGCGGATCTTCTCGCTGTTGAGCACGATGTTGCGCTGGGTCAGGCGGTAGAGGCCGGACGTGCCGTTGCCCTGGATCTCGTTGCGCGCGAAGTTCTGCGGCGTTTCCGCGGCAAAGGCGGTAAACACCACCGGACCGCCCGCATTCTCGGCCTTGAAGCCGTTCAGGCTGCGGCTGTAGCGCGACAGCTGCGTCTGGTTGAGGCCGGTCTCGTAGTCGCCGAACAGTGCATAGAACTGGCCACGCTCGAGCTTGAGGTAGAGCTTGTCCTGGCTGGGGGCGTCATAACGCTGTTCGGCGCCGTCGCCATAGAGCGTGTAGAACTGCTGCGGATCGATCACGCCCAGCAGGCTCTGGCGATCCCGCGTCTTGTCGCTGTCGTAGGCCATCGTCAGCAGCCACTTGCCGAGCACACGGCCCTTGGCATAGAGGCTGACCTGGCCGTCGCTGTAGCCGCCCTCTTCCACCTGCCCGGCCAGGGCCTGGGTGTTGTCGCGCAGCGTGTTGTAGCCCAGCGTGCCCTCGGCGAAGCCAACCACGACCCAGTCGCGCGCCTGCGGCTCCAGCCAGGCGCGCAGCTCCTGACGGCGCGTCGAGCTCTCGTCGGGCTTGAAGCTGAATTCGAGGCGGGCGGCGCCGGACTCGGTGGTGGGCGCCAGTTCGATATAGGCAATGCCCTCATCGCCCTCGACGACGTACTGCGGCTCGAAGCGCTGGCGGCCGGCCAGCGGCTGGTCCTGTTCCCGCTGTACTTCCTGCCAGCTCCGATAGGGGGCGGCGAGGCGCAGCGGGCCGGTCATGCCGGCGCGCACCGGCCGGTCGTCGCGGTCCAGGAAGCGTACCGCGAGCACCGGGCGGTGGATACCGTCGGCGAGCAGGACGGATTGGCCGGGCACCAGCTCGGCGCGCACGGGCACGCCACCGAAGTGCACGCCCTGGCGCAGCTCGCCGGCCAGGCTGCCGTCACCTTCGCGGATTTCGGCGACGAACTCGTTGCGCCCCACCGCGAGGGGAACGGCGCGCCAGACGCTGATCGCACGGCGGCGATCCGGGCTCAGGCGGCTGCCTTCGAAATTGAGCCCGTCCACGACATTGCCCCGGGCATCGCGCAGGGTGACGACCTGGCCCGGCAAGTGGCGGATCACCACGCGCGACGACGGGGCACGCGGGTTGTAGCCCGGCGCCGGAAACAGCCAGGCAATGCCGGTGGCGGGATCGGCAAACCAGTCTTCCCTGGCGCCGGCGGCGGTCACGTCATCGGCAATCGCCTCGCGCGCCTTCTGTCGCGCCAGGAGTTCGGGCGGCAGCTCGCGGATGCGGGCGAATTCGGTGACGTCCACCCCGAGGCGGTTACTGTCGGCGCGGGCAGGGTCCGGCCTTGCCGTGCCTGCCGCCGCTTCCGCGTCCGGGCAAGCGAGGCGGTTCTCGACCACCGGGGTCTGGGTGCGCTTGTTGTCCGGCCCAAGGAAGCCCGCGGTGGCCTTGAAGGTATAGGGGCGGCCGGGGCAGGCCACCGGTGCCGTGTCGCCGCGCGTGATTTCGGCGAGGTCGGGAGCGAAGCGGACGGTGACCTCGATGCGGCGGTTGCGCGCACGGCCGGCGGCATCGTCATTGTTGGCGACCGGGTCGAGGGCGCCGCGGCCACGGGCGTCGACCTGCTGCGGCGACAGGCCGAGGGCGGTGGCGACCAGCGTGGCGGCGGCCTGGGCGCGCGCCTGGCTGAGCGCGGCCAGGTCGGCGTAGCGCTGGCGGCAGGTGGCGCTGAGCGGCTGGCTGTCGCCATGCCCGATCAGCTCGATGCGCTCCACCCTGCCCTGGCGCTTGAGCTCGGCGACGAGGTTGGCCACGGCCTCGCGGCCATCCTTGTGCAGGCTGGCGCTGCAGCTGTCGAAACGCGCGCGCAGCGTCACTTGCCGGGTCTGCGCCACCGGCGCGTCGGCCAGGGGCGGCAGCGGATAGGAGTCAAATTCGATGACCTGCTTCCAGCCCGGGGTGGCGCCAGCGCTGACCGGGAAGATCAGCACGCCATCGCCCAGCACCGGGTCCTCCGCCGGCTGCCCGTCGATGCGCGCGGAGCCGCGCTTGTAGGCCGTGTCTGCCGGGATCACCGCGGTGACCTTCATCTTGTTCACCGGCGCCGAACCATCAAGCTCGATGCGGTGGCTCATGCCGGCGACATCGGTGGACTTGCGCACGGCGGCCGTCTCGCCGGCCTGCGTCGGCGCCTCGGCATTATTCAGGAAGACGCGCACCTCGGTGCGACGATTGCGCGCGCGTCCGTCCTCGGTCTTGTTGCCCGCCAGGGGATTGTCCGGTCCGCGGCCCATGCTCACGACCTGTTCCGGGCGCAGGAAGAGCGCGGCCGCCAGGCGGTCGCCCACGGTGCGCGCGCGCGCATCCGACAGCGCGTAGTTGTCGCGGTACAGCCTCTGGCAGCGCGCCGACAGGCGCTGGTCATCGGTGTTGCCCGTCAGTTCGATGCGCTGGATGTCGGCGCCGGACAGCTCTGCGGCCAGCGCTTCCACGTCGGCCTCGCCTTCCGGCTTCAAGGTGGCGCGGCAGCTGTCGAATTCAGCGCGCAACGTGTAGTCCCGCACCTTGCCGGCAGACTGGCCGATGTCCAGCGCCAGCGGCGGCACAGTCGCGATTTCGCGCGTGGCCAGGGTGCTTTGCATACGGATGCCGATGCTGCCGCGACGGGCGCGGGCGTGGAAGTCGGCGCGCCACAGCGCGCCACCCTTCAGGTCCACGAACTGCGAGAAATTGCGGCCGGCAAAGCGCGTATTGTCGATGCAGGACACCGGCTCCAGACCGTTGGGCAGGCTGTCCACGTCCAGCTGCACGACATGGGTGCCGGGCTTCACGCCCTTGAAGTGATACTGCCCATCCTTGTCCGTGACGGTGTAGGTGCCGTCCTCGAGCAGGATGCGCGTATTGGGCACGCCCTTGAGCTGGTCCCAGGGCGTAGCGCAGTCGCCTTCGAAGACGCGGCCGATCAGGGTGGCCTGTCCGCTCATGAGCGCGTCGCGAATCCGGACCGCGACCTGGGCGGCATTCGAGCTGAGGCCGCCGGCATTGGCGCTGGCGCGGGCACTGTTGACGGCATCGCCCACCGGCGTGCCCGGGCCCACCTGCGCTACATAAGTAATGTCCAGCGCGGTGGCGATTGCGATGTTGCCCAGGCTGATGGTGAGGGTACGGCCATCGCCACTTATCTGCGGGTTGGCCACGGCCACGCCATTCACGCGCAACGAACCGCTTTCATAGCGCAGGCCGAGGGGCAGCACATCCACCACGCTGGCCGCCACGGCGGTGCCGGCGACCTGGTTCTGCAGCGTCAGGCGGTACTGCAGGAAGTCGCCGGCGCTGGCCTCGGCGCGCGACACCTGCTTGCGCAGGAAGAGCCCGCCCGCCGCCGGATCGACCGGGAAATCGATGTTGAGCGCCGGCCCCGGCACCACCGTGAAGATATCGCCGCGCGAGCCGGCGACGATGGCATAGGGGCTGGCGCTGGCCGGGTTGTCGGGCAGCATCGCCGTCGGCACTACGGAGGGGGCGCCATAGCCCACGGGCGGCGCGACCTCGAAGTAGTAGTCGCCGGGCGAGACAAAAGGAAAGCGGAAGCCGCCATCGGGCAGGTTGTAGAGCGTGCCGCCACTGTCGCTGACGCTGCCGCCGGTGACCACGGTGGCCGGGAACAGGCTGACGCCATCGTCGCCGTAAACGGTCGCGAGCGCGCCGCCGGCGGTGCGCATGGTGACGGTAGCGCCGTCCAGCGGCTGGCCGGTGGACGAATCGAACACGATACCGAAGGGATCGACCAGCGCCGCGCTTGCCGACACGTCGGTCAGGTAATAGGGATCCTGGTAGTCCACCGTGATGCGGGTATTGGTCGCCAGGCTCAGCTTGCCGTTGTTCTGGCTGTTGGGCTGGTTCGGGTCGACGCTCTGGATCACGGCGGCAAAGATGCCGGAGTCCGGGCCGGTTTCCTGCAGGCGCAGGACCTCGCGGTCGCCGGTGGTCGCCGTCACCTCTACATCGATGAACTCGCGCACGGCGGCATCGGTGTTGCGGTTGGCATCGGCCAGGGTGATGAAGACCGGCTCGCCGGTGTGATAGACGCTGGTCGGTTTGACGTCGACCGGCGCGGCCAGGGAAATCGGGGTACCGTCGGTGCGGGTCGGCGTATCCAGGGCAGTAAAGCCGCCGCCATGGTCATAGAGGCCACCATCGAAGGCGACGCTGCTGCTGCCGTTGGCGCCGGGCGCGTACTGGTAGAACGTCACCACGCCGGGCGAAGGCGCCGGAATGGAGATGATGGTGCTGGTGTTGGACGTCACCAGTACCGGAGTGCCGTTGCGTTTGAAGCTGAAACTGCCCTCGTTGACGATGGTGCCGGCCCTGGCCGTACCCGCGAACGCCAGCAGCCCGCTTGCCAGGAGAGCCGCGCACACAAGGTGCAGCTGTCCTGGCAAGCAGGCCTGACGCCAGAAGGCGCGAAGGGCGGAAAGCACTGTCATCGGGCGTGTCATCCTGAGACGGGTATCCAGGCCGGGTGGCCAGGCCCTTGCGGGCCTGGCCGGTCCAGTTCCTGAAGGTGCCGCTTAGTCCAGCTCGACCTGGAAGACCACGTGGTAGCGGCCGGCCGGCTGACCGACGCTGCTCGTGGTGACGGTCACGACGCCCTTGGGCTGCAGCACGGTCGTGGCAAATGCGCCGGCATCGGCATCGACTGCCTCGGACAGGGCGGTATCACCTCCGGTCGGGGCCGTGCAGCTGATGGCGTCGCCACCGAGGCCGGCGTACAGCGTCCCGGTCCGGTAGGTGGTTTCCACCGGGATGGGGTCACTGACCACGACGTCCGACGCGTCCGCCGTCCCGTCGTTCTTCACCACGAGGCAGTACTCGATGTAGGCACCGGGGATGGCCTTGGGGTTGACGAAAAGGTTGACCGGGTCCCAGACCACGCGGGAGGTCTTGTAGATCGTGAGGTCCGCCGACCTGACCTGGTAGACGCTGTAGGCGCTGATCTTGCCGTCCTTGTCGTCGTCACCGGTGAGATCATCCGGGAGCGGGCCGTTGCCATCGGCGAACACGGTGTCCACCACCATCGGATCGTCAAGGCCGGTATTCTCGGTAATGACCGCATTGCCGAGGGCGGTTTCAAGCGCCGTGGCCAGGATGGAAACGCCGGCATTCAGGCCATTGGCCGCGGTGTCGGGGGTCTTGGCGACGGCGTATACCACCACGCTGTCATTGGGGCCCAGGCTCGGAATGACGGTGATGTCTTCGCCCGTATCAAAGCTGCCGTTGTTGTTGGCATCGACGTAGAACGAGAAGTTCTCCATGTCGAGACCGTCGTCTTCCGCCAGGGCGGGCGACAGGTCGATGCCGTCCCCGAGCTGGGCGACGGCAAGCCCGACAGCGATGGTGGCATTGCTCAGGTTGGTGACGGTGAACTTCAGCTGGTTGCCGGTGGCGCCCGGATCAACCAGTACCGGCAAGGAGTCGTCGGCGGTCACGGTAAGGTCGATCAGGCGGTCGACCGTGAAGGTGGCGGGGTTGCTGTCGACCGCCGTCTGGGACACTGCCGCGACCTTGTAGTTCACGGTTGCAGTGTTGCTGATGACATCCCCCGCCAGATTGGCGGCGTGGGCCTGCGGCAGCGCCCCCAGCGCCAGCCCCGTCGCCAGGACGAGGCGCAGCTTGTTGAGATTTTTCATTGTGGTACTCCGGATGAACTTTTTTTCAGGAACTGGATTGCGGACCGCCTGCTGCTGCCTCGTCGCCCCGGCCATGCGGTCCGCACGGTGGCCGGGAAGGATGCTGCCCTGCAGGGGCCTGTTGCCCTGCAAGCGCCCGGGGGCCGCTGCTGCGGCCCGAGGCGTCCCCACATCCCTGCGAGGTCTTTGGACTCTGGTTCAGGACGATGCTTACTTCAGCACTGCCCGGTAAGTGACACTGCCTTCCTTGCCGGCCGGCACCGCCGCCTGCACGCTCCAGCGCACATGCGTGACATCCTCGCCACGCGCGGGGCGCAGCGACCCGTCGGGGTTCTTCACGCGCAGGGCCTCCAGCGTGCCAAACAGCTTGCCGCCGTCGACCGAGACTTCGCTGCGCGCGCCCGCCCCCGCCGCCGAACCGGCCTGGAAGCGCATGCCGGCCGGAACGGGGTTGTTGACCACCACGGCATTGGCCGGTTGCGCACCGGTATTGCGGTAGGTGATGACGTAGATGATCTCGGTGCCCGGCGTGGCGGTGGTCACGGCCTGGCGCTTCTTCTGCACCTTGCCGTCCTTGCCCTTGACGGCCAGCTCCTGCAGGGCCTCGCTCTTCAGCACGAGCTCAGCGTGGGCGACGACGGGCAGGGTCAGCAGCGCGCCCAGCAGGACGCGCGGGAGAATGGCAAAGCGGAAGTTCATGCGATTAACCTCGTTCACTTGATTTCAACGTCAAAAGTGACGGTGTAGTCGGACGGCGCGGTCACGTCGCCAAGATCCACTTCGATCCGGGTTCCGGTGAACACGCCATTGTCGGTATCGGCGGCATCGGTGAGCGTCACGCCATCGAGCTTGAGCGAGCCCGCCACGTAGTCGGTATCGCCCGGGATGACGTCGACGATCATCGCGTCGGTCACCTGGCCGGAACCGGCCAGCGAGAGTTCGAGCGTATAGGTGATGGTGGCGCCCGGGACGGCGCTGCTGCCCCCGAGATGGTCATCGATGCTGCTGCTCTTGATGAAGCTGGCGGCGGCCTGCGACACCACATAGCTATTGGTCGCGGTGGCACC
Source organism: Pseudomonadota bacterium (assembly GCA_040385265.1). GTDB lineage: Bacteria > Pseudomonadota > Gammaproteobacteria > Pseudomonadales > Moraxellaceae > UBA2031. The sequence goes on from JAZKHS010000008.1 coordinate 9,646, forward strand.
GGCCAGGGTGTTGCCCACCACCGCATCGCTGCCGCCGTCGCCCGCGGCCGCGAAGACCGTGCCCGCAGGTTCGATGGCCGCCGTAGGCTGCACGGTGGCCGCTTCGGCGGTGAGGTTGATCTCGCCGATATTGCCGTCAGTCAGGTCGGCTTCGATATCGCTGACCACGAACACCTTGATCTTGCCCTCGGCGGCAAGCACCGGGTCATTCACGCCCGGCACGAATTCGATGTCGGTGCCGGCGTCAAAGAGCTCGTCGCCGTCATCCAGGTAGACCTTCACGATCGACGGATCGAAGTCATCACCGGTTACCGCGGCAGACGCCACAAGCCGGTAGGTCTCCGTGCCGTTGCCGGTGTTGGTGACGGTAAAGGTCAGCAACTGATTGCTGGCGGGCGTGAACACGGTGAGCGTGCCGCCGTCATTGACCACGGTCACGTCCAGGATCTCGTCGACCAGGATGTCATGCGTGTTGGAGTCCACATCGCGCTCGACGCCGCCCGGATCCTTGAAGGTGGCGGACGCCGTGTTGGAGATGGTGCTGCCGGCGGGCGTGTGCAGGGGCGCGGCCAGGGCGAGCGGCGCGGCCAGCGCGGCGGCCGCGAAGGTGGCCAGGGGACGGAGACGGAGCGTCATGGGAACCTCAAAAGTGTGAACCGTTTCACAGTGCCGGGAAGTATGCGGGTAGGAGATTGTTGCCCACAGCTGTCCCGAACGGTCAGTCCCGCTCCCTGGGAATCAGGCCGCCTGGACAGCTTTTTTCAAGCAATACAGGGCCTTGCGTCATATTCTTGAGCTTGGGTTCGACTTTTGACTTATGCGCTGGCGTCGGGGAGTTATGGCTGGCGGAGTTTTGCGGTCCCGCCAGGGCGAGCGGGCCGACCAAATGCGTCCGGGAGGGGATGGATGGTAGTTGTGACTAGCGGGTCATGGTCTCGATCGAGGCCAGGTCGAGGCGGCGTGCGGCCGCGCGCACGGCCAGGGCGAAGTCGGCGGCCTCCGGCTGCTGCGCCAGCACCTGCTCGATCCAGTCCTCGATATCGGAGATTCGCCCTTCGCGGGCGGCGGCGCCCAGCGCGTCCAGCAGCGGCCGCGACGGGGCCGCGGTGACTGTCATGGTCGGCGCCACGGCCTCTTGCCGCCAGGCCAGCCCCAGGACCCGGCCGATTGCCGCCGCCAGCGCCTCCGGGGTCAGCGGCTTGGCGAGGATGGCGTCAAAGCCGGCCTCCTCCCCTGCCCTGTCCGCCGACTCTGCCCCTGGCGCGGCGGATACCAGCAGGAAGGGCTGCGTGAATCCCTGGCGACGTGCCGCCCGCAGCAATTGCATCCCGTCCATTGCCGGCATGCGCTGGTCGGTCAGGACGGCGTGGATGCCGTCTTCCGCGAGCCGCGCCAGGGCGATCTCCCCCGACTCTGCCGCCACCACCGAGAAGCCCATGACCAGCAGCAGCTGGCTGAGCACCTCGCGGCTCTCGGCCTCGTCGTCGACGACCAGCAGCCTCCGCGGCGGGCCGGCATAGCGACGGCCGCGGGGTGGCAGCAGCACATGCGAGGCGCAATCGGGCAAATCGACGGCCTCCGCGTCCAGGAAAAGGCGGAAGCAACACCCCTGCACCGAGCTCTCCAGCACCAGCTCGCCGCCCATCAGGGCCGCCAGCTGACGCGAGATGGCCAGCCCCAGGCCAAGCCCCTTGCTGCCGGCCTGAGGCCCCTGTTCGAAGGGCTGGAACAGGCGCTCGCGCTCGGTCGCCGCAATACCGATCCCGTCATCGCGCACAGCCAGACTGAACCGCGGCCGTCCTTCGTGGACGCCGGGCTCGGGCCGGGCTTCCAGCACGATGCGGCGGCCCTGGCTGTGCCGGCAGGCATTGCCGATCAGGTTGATCAGCAGCTGCCGAAGGCGGCTGCCGTCCAGGCGCAGGGCCATGGGCAGGCCGGGGGCGAACTCCGTCGTCAGGACCAGCTGGTCCGATCGGGCCAGCTCCCGGGTCTCCTCCACCACCGATTCCAGGAAGTCACGCAGGCGCAGGGGTTGCAGCTCCAGCTGCAGCCGGCCGGCCTCGCCCCGGGCGTAGTCCAGCAACCCGTCGATCAGCTGCAGCAGGTGCAGGCCGCTGCGGCGGATGGCGTCGAGCCTGCGCTGGGATTCGGCGTCACCGGCCTCCCCCCGCATCAGGTTGCTATAGCCCAGGATGCTGTGCAACGGCGTCCGCAATTCATGGCTGATCTGGGCGAGGAAGGCCGACTTGGCGCGATTGGAGGCTTCCGCCGCCTCCTTGGCCTGCTTCAATTCCTGCGTGCGCTCGATGACCGCGTGTTCCGCTTCTTCGCGCGCGGCCACCTGTGCCTGCAGCAGGGTGCGCCGCGCCTCTTCGCGCTCGCCGTTCAGGCGGCGTACGCGGTCGGCCTGGATCAGCGCCATGAACAGCCCGCCCAGCACCATGGCCCAGCCGTGTGAATACTCCGCCAGGACGTCACTCGGCAGGTAGCCCAGAATCTGCCCGACACGCAGCAGCGACGTGAACCAGAGGATCAGGAAGGCGCCCAGCAACAACGTGGCGCCGCGGTAGCCGCGGAACACCGCCTGCAAAGTGGCGCTGATGGTGACCACCAGTTGCAGGAGCGCGACGTAATTCAGCCATTGCACCCAGGAGGGATAGTCGCCGTAGAGCATGCCGGGCACATAGGCCAGCGCCAGCAGGCTGAGGCCGCCCAGGGCGAAATGCCAGCCAGGCATGCGCTGTCGTGCGTCCAGCACGCCGCTGACCAGCATGCCGAGGCCGAAGGTGCCGATGGCCAGCACCACGCCCGCCCCGCGCAGGCTCCAGTCCGGACTCTCGGGCCACAGGTACTGGTAGCCGTACTGCAGGATGGTGATGTCGTAAAGTCCGTGGCTCAGCAGCGTGATACCGAAGAACAGGTGGGTGCGGTCGCGCATGGCGGCGGATGCCACGAAAGCATACAGCGCAAACATCAGCAGTGCGCCGAACTGCATGCCATTGACCAGGTCGAACTTGCGCGACGCTTCCATGAAGTCAGCCGGGTCCCACAGCTTCAGGTCGACCAGGAGGGCGTTGTTGCTCTGGATACGCAGGAAAAGGCGGCGCTGCTCGCCGGGAGCCACGACCACGGGGAAAACGGATTGCCGGGTCTTGACCAGGCGCTCGCGCACCGGCACCTGCAGGCCCGCCCGCTGCTCGTGGAAGCGGCCGTCGGTGCCGGCTTCGAACAGGCGAAGGTCAGCCAGGCGGGGAGGACCGACTTCCAGGTAGCGGGTGACCGGCTCAGGGCCTTGGTTGGAGAACTCCACGGTGACCCAGATGGCGTCGCGGGTATAGCCGAAGACCAGCTCCTCGGCGGTGGGCGCGTAGAAGTGGCCCTCTTCGAAGTCGCTGGCAATGGCCTCGATCCCCATCCGGGCGGATGGGTCACGGTAGACCTGGAGATGGGGGGTCAGGCTCTGGCCCTGTTCGATTCCGGAATACAGATAGCCGTGCCGGGCCAGTTGCTGCAGGGCTAGGGTGACGCTGATCAGCAGGCCCACCAGCAGCCAGAGGCGCAGTGTCGTGTTGCGTTTCACCCGCCGGTCCCGCCCTGCTCGCGCCGGGCGTGCCGGTAGTCGCGCGGCGTCACGCCGATGCGCTCACGGAACATGGTGGTGAAGTTGCTGGCACTGCCATAGCCCACCTGGTCGGCAATTTGCTGGATATCGAGCTCGCTTTCCACCAGCAGGCGGCAGGCGAGCAGCACGCGCTCCTCGCGCAGCCAGGTGAAGACCGGCAGGCCGGTGGCATTGCGGAACAGCTCGGTCAGGCGCTTTTCGTTGGTGCCGACCTGGTGGGCCAGTTCCTGCAGCGACGGCGGCTTGGCCAGATCCCGCTGGAGGATGTCCATGGCGGCCACCACGGCGCTGTTCAGTACCGGCGCCGTCGCCTCCGACTCCGGCTCCGTCACCATCGCGGCCGCTGCGCTGCCGGCGGCGCGCAGGCGCCGGTACAGGTCCAGGTGAATGCCGACGCGGGCGATGACTTCTTCCGGCGCGAACGGCTTGCTGATGTAGTCGACCGCGCCCAGGCTGAGGCCCTGGAGGCGGACTTCCAGTTCGTTGGCGCCGGACAGGAAAATCACCGGGATGGCGGCTGTGCGCGGATCCGCCTTCAGCAGGCGGCAGGTCGCGAAGCCATCGGTACGCGGCATGCGCACATCCAGGAGGATGAGGTCGGGCTGCATGGCGGCCGCCTTCTGGTAGCCCTCCTGGCCATCAAAGGCCACGATCAGGCGCAGCCGGGCCTCCCGCAGGTATTCGGTCAGCAGCGACAGCTCGTCGGGGGAGTCGTCGACCACCAGCACGGTGGCGCGGGACAGCTTCTCGGGCAGGGTCATGGTCGGCTGGTGGCAGGTGGAGGATTCCGGGCAGACGAGGCGGGCCGCACAAGACCGTCTGCACCTTCCCCTACACTAAGGCAGACGGGCGAGAAACGCATCCCTCCGCTCCGGCGGATGTCCCGCCATTTCCTCCCGGGCATGGTCCGGCGTGGCGGGAAGCCCGGCAGGAATGCGGCGCCGTTGAGATAAGTCAAGCCAGCATTGCCGACCTTTGTCAGGATGGGTTCTATCCATTTGGGAGAGTAACCATGTTTGCACCGGATTCCGTCGCACTCGTCACCGGCGCCGCCACCGGCATCGGGCGGGCTACCGCCCTCGCCTTCGCCCGCGCCGGCTGCCATGTGGTGCTGGCTGACCGCGACAGCGTGCGCGGCGAGGCTGCGGCCGCCGAGGTGGTCGCGCTGGGCCGCGACGCCCTGTTCGTGGCCACCGATGTCGCCGACCCGGAACAGGTCGGCCGCCTGCACCAGGCCATCGACCGCCGCTTTGGTCGCCTCGACGTGGCCTGCAACAACGCCGGCATCGAGGGCGAGAACAGCGCCACCGCCGACTGCAGCCTGGAGAACTGGGACCGCGTCATTGGCGTCAACCTGCGCGGCGTCTTTCTCTGCATGCGCGAGCAACTGCGCCTGATGCAGCGCCAGGGCCACGGCGCCATTGCCAATATTGCCTCGGTGGCCGGGCTGGTCGGCTTTGCCGGCCTGCCCGCCTACTGTGCCTCCAAGGGCGGCGTCGTGCAGCTGACGCGTGCCGCGGCGCTGGAGTACGCCGAGCTGGGCATCCGCGTCAATGCCGTCTGCCCCGGCGTCATCCAGACCGAGATGATTGACCGTCTCACCCACCGCGATGCCGATGTCGAGCGCCAGTTCGCCGCCCTGCACCCCATGAACCGAATGGGCACCGTGGCGGAAACGGCGGATGCCGTGGTGTGGCTGTGCTCGCCCCAGGCCAGCTTCATTACCGGCCAGGCCCTGGCGGTTGACGGCGGCATGGTCGCACGCTGAGGAGCTTCCCATAGGCGCCATCGGATACCCGCTGGACGATGCCAACCGGGCGCTCGATGCCCTGCGCGAGGGGCGTGTGGCGGGTGCTGGGCGGCGGCGTCCTTGAAGGGCGGCTGCACCATTGAGCGCCGCAGCGCGCGGCATGCGGTGTACGGCCGCCGGCGGCGGTCGTGAGGCGGCTGCGCCGATGCCGTGGCCCCTGGCGGTATAGCGGGCTGTTCAACGACCGGGCCGGTGAGGCTACGGCCAAGCGTCGGCTCGGCCGGGTCAGGAAAAAAGATAGCAATCCATGGCCAGCGCCCCCCCTGAATAGCTTGCCAGCGGCCGTGACACCGACGGACGCTCGCCCGCCGCGCCCCAGGCCACGAACAGGGGCAGCAGGTGCTCCGGCGTCGGATGGGCGCGCGCCGCCGCCGGCGCCAGCTGCGCCCAGTCCAGCAAGGGTCCGGACGCGCCTGCCTGCAGCGCGTCCCACATCCAGCCCTGGAAGGCCTTGACGTAGGGCTCGGCCCGCTCCACGTCAAATTCGGCAAAGTCAAAGTCGGACAGGTTGTGCGTCAGGCTGCCCGAGGCCAGAACCAGCACGTTGCGCGCGCGCAGGGATTGCAGTGCCCGGCCCAGCGCGGCATGCCAGGCCGCATCGCGCTGCGGCTGTACCGAGAGCTGGGTGACGGGGATATCGGCCGCCGGATACATATGGCGCAACGGTACCCAGGCGCCGTGATCGAGTCCGCGGTCTGCGTCTTCACTGCAGGGGATGCCAGCCTCCGCCAGCGCCGCCGCCGCCTGCGCGGCCAGTGCCGGTGCGCCCGGGGCCGGGTATTGCACCTGGTAGAGTGCGGCCGGAAAGCCGCCGAAGTCGTGGATGGTGGCGGGCCGCACTGTCACCGACAGCGCCGCCTCCCGCCGCGTCCAGTGCGCGGACACAACCAGGATGGCGTCGGGGCGCGGCAAGGAGGCGGCAATGCGCTGCCAGGCGGCGCCATGCACGCCGGGTTCCACCGCCAGCATGGGCGATCCATGCGAGATGAACAGGGTGGGTATCATAAGCAATCTCCTGGAAGCGCCGGTCTTCTACTGCAAGCATGATCCCACCCGCCGCCGCCCCTATACAGGGCAGTGACGGCATTTCAGCGTTCGCGCCCTGCAACAATTTCCCCTGGGCAACCCGCAACCCGCACCTAGCCACTAGCTATCAGCGCCTGGCGTGCCCGCATCCCTGATCCGGGCCGGCCACACCCTTCAAGCCGCACGGTCCGGCTGCTGGCTCCATTGCCCGCCCTGCGCGCTGACCTGCCTCATCACCGGCCCCACGGTCGCCACCGCCCTGTCCTGCCTTCCCGGAAGGGCCGCCCTTTTTGTGCTGCCAGCCAGACTCGCTCGCGCCAGTGCCTCACGCCCCCGGCAAAAGCCACGGCGGCCGACGACGCGCGGCATGACCGCGGCCGCCGCCTGCATTACAATGCGCGCCCCCCGATGCCGAGACGGCCGCCCGACACCATGTCCGACCTGCCCGCCTTCGCCCTGGATCCCGCTGCCGCGCCCGTCGTCCTTTATGCCGACGCCGCCCTGCTCGTGGTCGAGAAGCCCGCCGGCCTGCTCAGCGTTCCCGGCCGCGGCGAGGACAAGCAGGACTGCCTCATCGCGCGCCTGCAACCGGACTATCCTGATGTACGCATCGTGCACCGGCTCGACCAGGACACCTCCGGCCTGCTGGTCATCGCCCGCAACGCCGACGTCCACCGCGAGCTCTCCCGCCAGTTCCACGACCGCGAGGTGGACAAGGTCTATGCCGCCCTCGCCCTCGGCCACATCGCCGAGGTTGCCGGCCGCATCGACCTGCCCCTGCGCTACGACCCGCCCAGCAAGCCGCGCCATGTCGTCGACATGGCCGATGGCCAGACCGCGCTCACCGAATGGCGCGTGGTGGCGCGCGAGCGCGGCCTGACCCGGGTGGCGCTGGTGCCGCATACCGGCCGCACCCACCAGCTGCGCGTGCACCTGCAGGCCCTGGGCCACCCGCTGCTGGGTGACTCGCTCTATGCCCCGGCCGCCGCCTGCCCGCCCGGCAGCCGCCTCTGCCTCCACGCCGAGACGCTGGCCTTTGTTCATCCCGTGCACGGCGGCCGCCTGCGCTTCACGCGCCCGGCCCCGTTCTGAACCCATTATTGATGCGATTCACCAGGAACTCTTGATGACTGCTGCTGTGTTTTCCCCGGCCATCGGCCAACGCTGGATCTCCGACACCGAAACCGAGCTCGGCCTCGGCGTGATGATCGAGATCGATGCGCGCTCCCTGACCGTGCTCTTCCCCAAGGCCGAGGAAACCCGCGTCTACGCCCGCGCCAACGCCCCGCTCTCGCGCATCCGCTTCAGCGTCGGCGACAAGGTGTCGGATGTCGCCGGCACCGCCTACACGGTGCTGCGCATCGAGGACCAGCGCGGCCTGCTGCGCTACGTGGTGGCGACCGGCGCCGGCGAAGAGGTCGTGCTCAACGAAACCCGCCTCGCCGCCGACATCCACCTGGCCCGGCCGCAGGAGCGCCTGCTCGCCTCTCAGCTCGACAGCATCGAGCTGTTCAACCTGCGTGTGCAGTCCCTGTTGCAGCGCGAACGCCTGGCGCAGTCGCCGGTACGCGGCCTGGTCGGTCCCCGCCTCGGCAAGGTGCCGCACCAGTTCTATATCGCCCATGAAGTCGGCACCCGGCCGCAGCCGCGCGTGCTGCTCGGCGACGAAGTCGGCCTCGGCAAGACCATCGAGGCCGGCCTCATCATCCACCAGCAGCTCATCACCGGCCGCGCCGGCCGCATCCTCATCCTGGTGCCGGAAAACCTGCAGTACCAGTGGCTGGTGGAAATGCGCCGTCGCTTCAACCTCAACTGCTCCCTGTTCGACCTCGAGCGCTGCGCCGCGCTGCGCGAGAGCGATGCCGAGACCAATCCCTTCGAGACCGAGCAGATCGTGCTGATGGCGCAGGAGCTCGCGGTCGACCATCCCGATATCGAGGCCGCGCTCAAGGACGCGCAGTGGGACCTGCTCGTGGTCGACGAGGCGCATCACCTGGAGTGGAGCCCGGAAGAAGCCAGCGAGGCCTACCAGCTGGTCGAAGCCCTGGCTGGTAAGACCAACGGCGTGCTGCTGCTCACCGCTACGCCCGAGCACCTCGGCGTGGCCAGCCACTTCGCCCGCCTGCGCCTGCTCGACCCCGCGCGCTACCATGACCTCGAGACCTTCATCGAGGAAGAAGAATCCTTTGCCGCCGTGGCCCACGCCGCCGGCGAGCTCATGGGCGACGCGCCGCTCAGCGCCGACGCCGACGCCACGCTGGAGGCGCGCCTGCCCGCCGCGCTCCGCGCCGACCTCGACAGCCCCGCTGGCCGCCGCGCCGCCCTCACCGCCCTCCTCGATCGCCACGGCACCGGCCGCGTGCTGTTCCGCAACACGCGCGAGGCCATCGGCGGCTTTCCCGAACGCGAATGCCTGCCGGTGGCGCTGCCCGGCGGCAGCGACCGCAGTGACCTCACGCAGTCCCTGTACCCGGAAATGTTCGCCAGCGACGACGACTGGGTGGAGACCGACCCGCGCGTGGAATGGCTCGCCGGCCTGCTCAAGAAGCTGAAGCGCGAGAAGGTCCTGCTGATCTGTCGCTCCAGCCCCGTCGCCCTCGCCCTCGAGGAACACCTGCGCCTCAAGCAGGGCGTGCGCACCTCGGTGTTCCATGAAGGCATGAGCCTGCTCGAGCGCGACCGCGCCGCCGCTTACTTTGCCGACGAGGACTACGGCGCCCAGCTCCTGCTTTGCTCCGAGATCGGCTCCGAAGGCCGCAACTTCCAGTTTGCGCATCATCTGGTGCTGTTCGACCTGCCTGCCGACCCCGAATTGCTGGAGCAGCGCATCGGCCGCCTCGACCGCATCGGCCAGCGCGAAACCATCCGCCTGCATGTGCCCTACTTCAAGGACACTGCCCAGGAGCGCTTGTTCCGCTGGTACCACGAGGCCCTCGACGCCTTCGAGAGCATCAGCCCGACCGCGCGCACCCTGGTCGAGGAATTCAAGCCGCGCCTGCGCAAGGGCATTGCCGAGGCCGGCGATGTCTTCGAGCAGCTGCTCACGGACGCCCGTGCCCGCCGCGACGAGCTGCTGGCTGACCTCGAGGAAGGCCGCGACCGCCTGATCGAACTCAACTCCTGCCGCAAGGAAGAAGCCGCCGCCCTTATCGACGCCCTCGTCCGCGAGGACGACGACGTCCGCCTGCCGGACTTCCTCGAGCGCGCCTGGTCCGCCTTCGGCGTCGACCAGGACGAACAGCATGAAAGCCACCTGCACATCCTGCGTCCTGGCGACCACCAGTTGCTGGAGGGCTTCCCCGCCCTTGACCCGGACGGCATGACGGTGACCTTTTCCCGCGACTACGCGTTGTCGCGCGAGGACGTGCACTTCCTGTCCTGGGAGCACCCCATGGCGCAGGGCCTGCTCGACCTGTTCCATACCCAGGAATACGGCAACGCCAACGTCGCCCTCATCCGCAACAAGGGCATCAAGCCTGGCACCTTGCTCCTGGAACTGTTCTTCCGCGTCGAGGCGATTGCCCCGCGCGAGCTCAACGTCGAATCCGCGCTGCCCTCGCAGGCCTGCCGCGTACTGCTCGACCAGGGCGGTCGCGAGCTGGCCGACAAGGTGTCGCACGAAACCCTGGTGAAGCAGCTGCAGACGCTGGACCGCTCCGTGGCGCGCCAGCTGGTCAAGCAACAGCAGGAGCTGCTTGAGAAGCTGCTGGGCCAGGCCACCCAGCAGGCCGAGCTGGCGCTGCCGGAACTGCGTGCCGCCTCGCTGCAGCGCTGGCAGGACAACTGTGGCAGCGAAATCCAGCGACTGAAGGCCCTGGCCGCCATCAACCCCGGCGTGCGTCCGCAGGAAATCCGTCTGCTGGAGCGCCGCCTGGCCGAAGGCGAGAAGGCGCTGCAGGGGCTGCGCCTGGTGGCCCATGCAG
>JAZKHS010000009.1:0-16354 GCA_040385265.1 Pseudomonadota bacterium
CAGAACCACACCATCCGCAAGATCTCTGCGGCGGGGGAAGTGACGACCCTGGCCGGCGCGGCCGGCGTGCCGGGCGCCGCCGACGGCAGTGGCGGCACGGCGCGCTTCCGGAACCCGGGGGCCATTGCGGTGGCCGCCGACGGCACCGTCTATGTCGGCGACCGCGGCAACTACACGCTGCGCCGCATCTCGCCGGCCGGCGAGGTGAGCACCCTGGCCGGCGTGGCCGGCGTCCTCGGTGCCGTCGACGGCACCGGTGCCGATGCCCGTCTGGGCGTCAGCGAGGGCCTGGTGGTGGCGTCCGATGGCACCGTCTATTTCACCGATGCCGGCAACCGGCTCATCCGCAAGGCGACCCCGGCGGGCGTGGTCACCACGCTGGCCGGCAGCGCGGGGGCCGCCGGCAGCGCCGATGGCACGGGCGCGGCCGCCCGCTTCGGCCAGCCCGCGGGTATCGCGGTCGATGGCGATGGCAATCTGCTGGTGGCCGATACCGTCAACCACACCCTGCGCAAGATCACGCCCGCCGGCGTCGTGACCACGGTGGCGGGCATGGCGGGCAGTCCCGGCCTGGCCGATGGCAGCGGCGCCACCGTCCGCTTCCGGGCGCCCTACGGCGTTGCCGCCGGCAGCGGCGGCCAGATCTTTGTTTCCGATGCCCTGAACCTGGTGGTGCGGCAACTGGATGCCGCGGGGGCGGTGACCACGCTGGCGAGCGTCGCCAATGTCCCGGATGCGGGCGTCCAGGCCGCGCCGCTGGCCGGCCTCGCCGTGGACGCCGATGGCAGCCTGCTGGTGGCCGATCCCGGCAACCATCGCCTCCTGCGCGTCGCGCTGGCGGGCGCCGTCAGCCAGGCCTTTGGCGCGGCCCCGCGGCCGGGGGCGATCGATGCGACCGCCGACGCCGCCCGCTTCTCCGCTCCGGCCGCGCTGGCCGCTGCCGCGGACGGCACCGTCTACGTGGCGGATACCGCCAACCACGTCATTCGCAAGATCAGCCCCGCTGGCGTGGCGAGTACCGTGGCCGGGCTGGCCGGTGCCGTCGGCAGCGGCGACGGCACCGGGAGTGCCGCCCGCTTCAGCTCGCCCGCCGGGATTGCCGTGGCGCTGGATGGCACTGTCTATGTGGCGGATACCGGCAACCATGCCATCCGCCGCATCAGTGCGGCGGGCGAGGTGACCCTCCTCGCGGGCCTGCCGGGCAGCGCGGGGGCGGGTGATGGCGCCGGCAGCGGCGCCCGCTTCGATACCCCGCGTGGCCTTGCGTTGGAGGGCAGCGGCCAGCTGCTGGTGGCGGACAGCGGCAACCACACCCTGCGCCGCATCACGGCGGCGGGTGTCGTCAGTACGGTCGCCGGCCTGGCCGACAGCGCCGGCGCCATTGATGGCAGCGGCAGCGCCGCCCGCCTCAACCTGCCGTGGGCCGTGGCGGTGGCCGATGACGGCACCGCCTACCTCAGCGACCAGCAGAACCATCTGGTCCGCAAGATCACGCCTGCCGGCGTGGTCTCCACCCTGGCCGGCAGCGCGGGCGCCAGCGGCGATGCCGACGGCAGCGGCGGCACGGCCCGCTTCCGCGCCCCGGCCGGACTCGTCCTGGATGCCGATGGCAACCTCTTCGTGGTCGACCGCGACAGCCATGCCTTGCGCAAGATCACCCCCGCCGGCGTGGTCAGCACCGTGGCCGGCCGCCCCGGCCATGCCGGCGTGCTCACCGGGGCCTTGCCCGGGGGCCTCAATCTGCCGTTGGGCCTCGCCCTCGGTCCCGCCGGCGAGCTGTTCGCGACCAGCGAAAACGCGGTGCTCCGGATTACCTTCGACCCGCCCCTGCCGGTGTTCGGCGTCGGCCTCTGGGCCAGCCAGACGGCCCTGGTGGAGGGTGGCTCGCTGCAGCTGGGCTGGTCGGCCCGGCATGCGACGAACTGCCAGGCCAGCGGGGACTGGAGCGGGGCGCAGGCGGTAGCGGGCAGCGCCACGCTGGCGCCGGGCGCGGTGGGAACGTACACCTACACCCTGACCTGCGACGAGGACGGCGGCGGCGCCAGCAAGTCCGCCACCGTGGTGGTGACGGTCAGCCCGCCCTTGCCGACCCTGTCGCTGACCGCTTCCAGCGTCTATGTCACGCCCGGCGCCAGCGTGACCCTGACCTGGAGCGCGGCGAACGTGACCGCCTGCAGCGCTGCCGGCGCCTGGTCCGGCGCCCGTGCCACCAGCGGCAGCGAAGCGGTGGCGCCGGCAACCAGTCCTTCACGTTGACCTGCACCGGCCCGGGCGGCGCCACCGCGCGCAACGTCAATGTCAGCGTGGCCTGGCCCCCTGTGGTCACGCTGTCCGCCTCGGCGGCCGAGGTCGAAACAGGCAAGCCCCTGACGCTGACCTGGAGCGTCACCAATGCCAGTGCCTGCAGCGCCACCGGGAGCTGGTCCGGCGCACGCGCCACCAGTGGCAGCGAAGCCGTCGCGGCCGGGGCGGTGGGGGCGACGGCGTACACCCTGATCTGCAGCGGTGCCGGCGGCAGCGACACACGCACGGTCAACGTCACGGTCACGCCGGCGGCGGTCGCCGCGGCCGGCGGTGGCGGCGGTGGTGGCTCGGCGGATCTCGCCGGGCTGCTGCTGCTGGGCGCCCTGGCGCTGCGCCGCCGCCGCTAACCCCGGCGGCGGTCAAGGCGCCGGTTGTCCCGGCGCTGCCGCCTTTTGGGTGGGGGCTTTTACGGTTATACTGCGCCCCCGCTGCAGGCTCCGTGCCTGACCGAATTCCTTACCGCTTTATCGCTGAGGTCGCCGTGAAGAAGATTTCCCTGATCCTGGCCCTGTTCGGGCTGAGCCTTGCCGGTGCCGCCGTGGCCGCCCCGTCCACCAAGGACGTCTCGCCGCATGCCCTTGGCGATCGCAGCGTCTATAGCCAGCGCGCCACCATCGAGCGCATCAAGCCGGTCGGCGCCGTCTGCGTCGAAGGCCAGCCCTGCGAAGGCGTGGCCGCCGCTGCCGCTCCGGCCGCCGGCGCTGCCGGTGGCGCCCCGCGCGCCGGCGATGTCGTCTACAACGCCAGCTGCGCCGCCTGCCATGGTACCGGTGCGGCCGGCGCCCCCAAGGTCGGCGACAAGGGCGCCTGGGGCCCCCGCATCGCCCAGGGCAAGCCCACGCTGTACAAGCATGCCATTGGCGGCATTCGCGCCATGCCCCCCAAGGGCATGTGCATGACCTGCTCGGATGACGAGATCAAGGCCGCCGTGGATTACATGACCAGCAAGTAATCCTGGCGGATGTGAGAAAGGGAGCCTCGGCTCCCTTTTTTTTGCCCGCGAGTTGGCCTACTTGAACAGGTCCTTGAGCCCGGCCAGGTGGGCGTGGCCCAGGGCCTTCTTTTCCTCGACGCTGCGGGTGGAGGTCTTGCCCTCCCACTCCAGGTCCTCGGCCGGCAGTTCGTCCAGGAAGCGGCTGGGCGTGGTCGGCAGGTTCTCGCCCCCCGACTTGCGCCGCAGCGCGTGCGTCAGCGTCAGCGTCTTCTTGGCGCGGGTGATGCCCACGTACATCAGGCGACGCTCTTCCTCGATGGTGTCGGCCTCGATGCTGTTGCGGTGCGGCAGCAGGTCCTCTTCCATCCCGATGATGTAGGTGTGCGGGAACTCCAGGCCCTTGGCGGCATGCAGCGTCATCAGCTGTACCCGGTCCAGGTCCTCTTCCTCCGCCTGCTGCTCGAGCAGGTCGATCAGCACCAGCTTGCGGATGACATTCTCGATCGCCTTGTCGTCCTCGTCGTCCTGCTTGTCCGCCATCTTCTGGATGGAGTTGAGCAGGCTCTGCACGTTCTCGATGCGCTTGTCGGCCTGCGCCGGCGTGCCCGAGGTGTCGCGCAGGTGGTCGTCGTACTGGATGTCGACCAGCATCTGGCGGATGGCGTTCAGGCTCTCGCCCTCGATCACCTCGCGCGCGGTCTCGCGCAGCCACTGCCCGAACTCCTGCAGGCGCGCATGCTGGCGCTCCTGCATGTGCAGGCCGAGGCCCATCTCGTCGCAGGCGGCCAGCATGGAGCAGCCACGCTGCTGCGCATAGGAACCCAGCTTCTCGATGGTCGACGGCCCCAGCTCGCGCTTGGGCGTGTTGACCACGCGCAGGAAGGCGTTGTCGTCGTCGGGATTGATGATGAGGCGCAGGTAGGACATCACGTCCTTGATCTCCGCCTTGGCAAAGAAGCTCTGGCCGCCGGAGACCTTGTAGGGGATCTGCAGCTCGCGCAGCTTGGTTTCCAGCAGGCGCGACTGGAAATTGCCGCGGTAGAGGATGGCGTAATCGCGGAAGGCGGTGCGATGCATCATCTTGTGGTTGAGGATGTCGGTGGCGACGCGCTCGGCCTCGCCGTCCTCGTTGGGACAGGTGAGCACGCGGATGGGATCGCCCATGCCCATCTGGCTCCACAGCTGCTTCTCGAACACATGCGGGTTGTTGGCGATGACGGTGTTGGCCGCCTTCAGGATGCGGCTGGTGGAGCGGTAGTTCTGCTCCAGCTTGATCACCTGCAGGCCCGGGAAGTCCTCGGTCAGCGCCATCATGTTTTCCGGGCGCGCGCCGCGCCAGGCATAGATGGACTGGTCGTCATCGCCCACCGCGGTGAGCGCGCCGCGCGAGCCCACCAGCAACTTCACCAGCAGGTACTGCGCCATGTTGGTGTCCTGGTACTCGTCCACCAGCAGGTAGTGGATGCGGTTCTGCCAGCGCTCGCGCAGTTCCTTGTTGTCGCGGAAGCCGACGGTGGGCAGCAGGATGAGGTCATCGAAGTCCACCGCGTTGTAGGCGCGCAGGTGGCGGTTGTACTCGGCATAAAGGCGGGCGGCCAGCATCTCGCCGTCGTTCTCCGCCTTGCCCATGGCTTCGTCCGGCGACAGCAGATCGTTCTTGAAGCTGGACACCAGGTTGCGGATCAGGTCGATCTTGTCGGAAGCGTTCTCGCGGTGCAGCAGTTCACCGATCAGGGTGCGCGAGTCGTCGGCGTCAAAGATGGAGAAGCCGTTCTTGAGCCCGAAGTGCTGGAGCTCCCGGCGCAGGATGTTGAGGCCCAGGTTATGGAAGGTCGACACCGTGAGGCCGCGCGCCTCCTTGCCCTGCACCAGCTTGCCGGCACGCTCCTTCATTTCGCGGGCGGCCTTGTTGGTGAAGGTCACCGAGACGATCTTGCTGGCCGGGATGCCGCATTCCTGGATCAGGTAGGCGATCTTGCGGGTGATCACCGACGTCTTGCCGGAGCCGGCGCCGGCCAGCACGAGCAGGGGCGTGCTGATATGGCGGACAGCCTCGCGCTGGCGGGGATTGAGATCGTTCACGATGACAGGACCAGGTGGGGGCTTCGGATAAACCAGCAACGGGGCTAACAAGCACCGCCAGGAGAGCGCTGAGGGGCTGGCCGGGCGGGAAGGCGAGGGGGGACATTCTAGCGGCAGGGGCGGTCCCCGCCAATTCTTGACGCGTTACGAATGGTAGGCGGCGCCTGGAGTCATTCGCTGATCTCGACACCCGGCGGCCGATCCCGCTCCGATCCACCCCGCCACCGCCACCGCCACCGCCATAGCCACCGCCATAGCCATAGCCATAGCCCATCCCCTGTGTCACTTCGCCTGCCGCACCGGGTGCCGGTACCCGGAAGTTGGCAAGGGCGGCTATTTAGTGCCTGTGTGAGCCTTTCGACAGGGTTGTGTAATGCGCATGGGCTAGAGTTATGAGGACTGCGGCGCGGCCGTGGCGATCAGGGACAAGGAGAGCACAATGAAAAAGTACCTGGCGGAGGCCGTCGGGACCTTCTGGCTGGTCCTGGGCGGCTGCGGCAGCGCCGTGCTGGCGGCGGCGTTTCCGGAGGTAGGCATCGGCCTGCTGGGGGTATCGCTGGCCTTCGGCCTCACCGTACTGACCATGGCCTACGCCATTGGCCATATTTCCGGCTGCCACCTCAATCCGGCTGTCTCGGTCGGGCTCTGGGCCGGCGGCCGTTTCCCCGCCAACCAGCTGGCGCCCTATATCGGGGCCCAGGTCGTGGGTGGCATCGTGGCCGGGGCGGTGCTGTTCGTCATCGCCAGCGGCAAGCCAGGCTTCGATGTCGACGCCTCCGGCTTTGCCGCCAACGGCTACGGCGCGCATTCGCCGGGCGGCTATTCCCTCACGGCCGCGCTGGTGGTGGAAGTCGTGATGACGGCGATGTTCCTGGTGGTGATCCTGGGCGCCACCGACCAGCGCGCCCCCGCCGGCATGGCGCCGCTGGCCATCGGCCTCTGCCTGACGCTGATCCATCTCATCAGCATCCCGGTGACCAATACTTCCGTGAATCCGGCGCGCAGCACCGGCGTGGGCGTGTTCGTGGGCGGCTGGGCACTGCAGCAGCTATGGCTGTTCTGGCTGGCGCCCATCGCGGGCGCGGTGCTGGGAGCGGCAGTCTATCGCGGCATCAGCGGTCCGGAGGACTAAGGCGGGGAGTCGTCGCGGCGAAGTCCTGCCTCGGACTCCGCCGCGATGAGCCCCAAGCCGGCGTTGGCGGCGTATCCTGACGCATTCCTGGATGCCGCGCCGCGTTACGGAGTCTTCTTCTTGCCCGGCTTCACCGCATGCGCATCCAGGTCCAGCCGCTGCTTCCAGTGCTCCAGCAGCGCGCGCGTGTCGTGCTGCCAGGGATGGAAATCGCGCCGGTAGTAATCCAGGTAGGCCGGCACCAGCTGGCGGAACCAGCCCTTGCGGCCCCACAGCGTGTTCAGGCCCTTTGCCCACATCCTCAGGTCCCAGAGCTTGCCGTCGGCCTTGAGCAGGCGGGCGTGGAACCACATCTGGTGGGCGATGAAGAAATAGGTGGTGAGCAGCATCACCCGCGCGCGCAGCGCATAGCTGCCGCCCATCTCTTCAAACACGTCGAAGGCCACCGCCTTGTGCTCGTTCTCCTCCACCGCGTGCCAGAGCCAGAGCTCGCGTGCGATGGGGTCCAGCTTCTCGTACATCTCCGGCGTGGTCAGGATCTGCTCGGCGAGGATGGCGGTGAAGTGCTCCAGCGCGCAGGTGATGGCGAGCTGGCGCAGCGGCGGCAGTTCCTTCTGGATGAACGCCACGCGCTTCGTCACGAACTCCTCGATAAAGCCGAGGTCGATGCCCTGCGCCTTGGCATAGCGGTTGAAGGCCAGGTGTTCCTTCGAGTGCATGGCCTCCTGGCCGATGAAATCGCTCACGGCTTTCTGCATGGCCGGGTCGGTGATGCGTTCGCGGAAGGCGCGCACGCTCTCGATGAACATGCGCTCGCCCTCGGGAAAAGTCGCCGAGAGCGCGTTCAGCATATGCGTGAGGAAGGGATCGTTGTCCGCCCAGTAGCGCGGCAGGTCGGCGAAGTCGAAATCCATGCGGCGCACGGTCAGGTCGGCGGCGGGCGTCTTCAGAGCCTGGGTCATGCCGGGTTCTCCAGCAGGTCGGGGCGCTTCAGCAGCGCCGCCAGCTTCTGCAGGCCCTTCTCGCGCAGGTGGCGCTTGTCGCGCCGGGCGGGGTGGAAGTCGCGCTTGTAGTAGGCAAGATAGGCGGGCCCCAGCTTGCGCAAGAAGCCCGGCTTGCCGAGCAGCCAGTTCCAGCCCTCGGCCACCGACTTCCAGTCGGTCTTGTCGTCCATCTGCGCGCGCAGCTGGAAGTAATGGAAGATGGTGAAGCCGGTGAACTCCACCGTGGTCAGCGCCATCTCGCCGACGCGGGTCCAGTAGTTCCCCACCTGGTCCTGGTAGACATCGAAGGCGACGGACTTGTGCTCCGATTCCTCCACGGCATGCCACAGCCACAGCGGCAGCATGTCCTTGTGCATGCCGTCCAGGAATTCCGGATTCTCCAGCATCACCTCGGCCAGCATGGCGGTGAAATGCTCCAGCGCACAGGTCTTGGCGAGCAGCCGGGCTGGCGACATGCGCCGCTCCTGCCAGGCGATGCCGTTGTGCACGAACTTTTCCACTTTGCGCGTGGGGATGCCCTTGGTCTGCATCAGCGCGTTGAAGACCTCGTGCTCGTTGCCGTGGTGGGCTTCCTGGCCGATGAAGCCTTTGACCTCTTCCTTCAGCAGCTCGTTCTTGAGCTGCTTCTGGTAGTGGCGCACCGAGCGCACGAACATGCGCTCGCCTTCGGGGAAGGTGCAGGAGAGGGCGGTGAGCAGGATGGACTTGAACTGGCTGCCGCCGAACCAGTAGCGCGGCATGTCGGGATCGAACTGGAAATCCATGCGGCGCGGCTGGATGGCGCTCAGGTTCACCCGCTTGGCGGGCGTGGCGGCAAGGGCGGGGGTGTTGGCGGTCATGGCAGGGCTCCGGAGCTTATGGGTCGAGTATTCGCCTGCCGGGGGGCTGGGGTCAGGGTGGGGGATGCCAAGTTCTTGTCGGATGGGGCCAAGGTGCCGGGGGAATGAGGGGAGGGTCATGGGGCGAGGTGGGCAGGTCAGGGGGGCGTAGAGGAGGGCGTGGGGCGGGGTGAGGAAGAGGCAAAAAAAAGAGGGCTGCCAGTCATTGGCAGCCCTCAAAAGGGAAACGCGGTGGGACGCGGGTGGGGCCGGCCGGGTGGGCGGCCCGGGCGTCAGCCCTGGAGGGCGAGGTGCTGCTTGTACTTCTTTTCCAGGGCCTCGGAGTCGTGGTCCTCGGGGTGGAAGCCGGGGCGGAAGTAGTCGAGCAGGGGCAGCGTCAGCTCGGTCAGGAAGCCCTTGTAGCCGAGCAGGCTCCAGATGCCGAAGCCCCAGGACTTCAGGTTGAGCAGCTGCTTGTCCTTGGCCATCAGGCGAAACTGCTGCTCCACCAGCACCATGGCCAGGATGGACCAGGCGAAGACCATGAAGGCGGAGCGGGTGCCGTAGGCCTTCGGGTACAGGCGCTGGTAGGCGTCGAAGCAGACCGACTTGTGCTCGGACTCTTCCACCGCGTGCCACAGCCACATCTTGCGCATGGTGGGGTCGTTCATGCGGTCGCTCCAGTCGGTGCGCTCCATGAGCTGCTTGGCGATGGTGGCGGTGAAGTGCTCCAGCGCGCAGGTCACGGCCAGCTGCTGCTTGTGGTTCAGGGCCTTGTGGCCGAACTTGAGCAGCTTGCCGACGCGGCGGTGCATGTAGTCCAGGTCGATGCCGTGGGCGGTGGCATAGTCGTTGAAGACCTTGTGCTCCTTGGAGTGCATGGCCTCCTGGCCGATAAAGGCCGAGATTTCCTTCTGCAGGACCGGATCGTCGATCTGGTCGCGGATATTGCGCATGCTGGTGACGAAGAAGAACTCGCCTTCCGGGAACAGCGAGGAGAGGCTGGACAGGAAGTGGGTCAGGAAGGGGTCGTCGGCAAACCAGTACTTGGGGACGTCGGTGAAACCGAAGTCCATGCGGCGGACGGGAAAGCTGGCCTTGATCTGGGCTTGGGCGGTCATCTTTGTGCTCCTGTCTGGGCTTGGGCTGCCGGCCGTGACCTGCATGGGTCTTTACGGCTAGGATTCCAGTCGCTTCTGGCAGCGGGGCGACACTTTCTGGTTTTCTTCATTGAATGTGTCATTGGACGATGTAAGTATTGGCACCATCTCCACACGCCCGCTAGGTCATTTCGGGCCAATTACTCTCTCCTTTGGTTAAACAGGGCCAGACTATGTCAACGGCGGATCTCCACCACCCGGCCATCCCGGTCAGCTATGCCCGGCTCCTCGTCGAGCTGTGCAAGCGTTGGCATGTGGCCCCGGAGGAGCTGATCGCGGACACCGTCCTGGCCCGCGTCGAGCCCCATGTCCTGGACGTGCGCCTGACTCCGCTGGAGTTCAACCTGCTGGTGGCGCGCGCCCTCAAGCTGACCGGCGAGCCGGCCCTGGGCTACCACTTCGGCCTGCAGACCAAGCTCTCCGCCCACGGTTTCCTGGGCTATGCGGTGATGACCAGCGCCACCCTGGGCGAGGCCATCGCCCTCACCGAGAAATTCTTCAGCACCCGCTCCGGCGCCCTGGACTTCCGCTTTTTCGTGGACGGCGACACCGCGGTGGTGCAGATCGACAATACCGCCGACATCAAGCCGCCCTTTGCCTTCCCCTACGAGAGCCTGCTCGTCGGCCTTTGCCACGCCGGCGCCTATATCACCGGCGAGAGCAGCCTCGACGCGGAGATCTGGATCGACTACCCGGAGCCGGCCTACTACCAGGCCCACGCCCACCTGCTGCCCTGTCCCATCCGCTACGGCAAGGGCCTGCACCAGCTGCGCTTTCCGGCCCATCTGCTGGAGCGGCCGCTGCTGCTGGCCGATGTCACCGCCAGCCAGCTGGCCCGGGAGCAGTGCGAGCGGGAGCTGGAGGCACTGTCCTCCAAGCCCCTGGTGACCCGCGTCCGCGCCCTGCTGGGCGAGGACATGAGCACCATGCCCGACCTGGAGACGGTGGCGGGGCGCTGCTGCATGTCCGCCCGTTCCCTCAAGCGCAAGCTGGCCGATCAGGGGGTGAGCTTCTCCGAGCTGGTGGCGGAGCTGCGCCATGACGAGGCGGTGCTGCTGCTGGCCGAGGGCCGGCTGTCCATCGAGCAGATCGCCGAGCGCCTGGGCTACCGCGACCCGGCCAACTTCACCCGCGCCTTCAAGGCCTGGACCGGCTCCACCCCGCGCCAGTACCGCGACCGCATCCGGGCATCGGCCCGCGCCTGACACCCCGGCGCTGCTCAATCCCTCCCTCGACGCGGAGCCAGCCAACCCCGTCCCCCAATCCCCCCTATCCATTGACCGGAATCCCTCAGTAAAAGGACGGAACTTGTCCGGCAGGTTTGGACGCCACTGGCTAAAAGGTGATAATCCGACCCCTTCGCCCCTCTACTCCCCCGGGAAGCTCCAATGAATGACGTGAACCTGAGCCATTACCTCGTCAACAAGCAGCGCGGTAATCCCCAGATCACCCACGAGCTGCGCCTGCTGATCGAGAACATCGCCACCGCCTGCAAGGCCATTGGCGTGGCCGTCGGCAAGGGCGCCATCGCCGGCGTGCTCGGCGGCGCCGGCACCGACAACGTCCAGGGCGAGGCCCAGAAAAAGCTCGATGTCCTCTCCAACGACATCCTCATCCGCTCCAAGCGCGCCAACGGCACCCTCGCTGCCATGGCCTCCGAGGAAATGGACGAGATCTACCACATTCCCCCCGAGTACCCGCGCGGCGACTACCTGCTGCTGTTCGACCCGCTCGACGGCTCCAGCAACATCGACGTCAACATCTCGGTAGGCACCATCTTCTCAGTGCTGCGCCGCCAGTCCGGTCCCGGCCGCGCGCCCACGGTCGACGAGTTCCTGCAGCCCGGCACCGAGCAGATTGTCGCCGGCTATGCCGTCTATGGCCCCTCCACGCTGCTGGTGCTGACCCTGGGCGACGGCGTCGATTGCTTCACGCTCGATCGTGAGCTCGGCGAGTTCGTGCTGACCGAGGAAAAGATGCAGGTGCCGGCGGACACGAGGGAGTTCGCCATCAACATGTCCAACCAGCGCTTCTGGGAAGCGCCGGTGCAGCGCTATATCGAGGAGTTGCTGATGGGCTCGGCGGGTCCGCGCGAGAAGGACTTCAACATGCGTTGGGTGGCCTCCATGGTGGCCGATGTGCACCGCATCCTGACCCGCGGCGGCATCTTCATGTATCCGCTCGACAGCAAGACCAAGGAGCAGGGCGGCAAGCTGCGCCTGATGTACGAAGCCAATCCCATGGCCATGCTCATCGAGCAGGCCGGGGGCGTCGCCACCACGGGGCGTGAGCGCATCCTCGGCCTGCAGCCGCAGAAGCTGCACCAGCGCGTGCCGGTGGTGCTGGGGTCCAGGAACGAAGTGGAACGCGTGACCGGCTATCACCTCGAGTAAGGCGGTGGCTTTGGCAGGGCGGCGCCCCGGCGCGGCCCTGCGGCGTCGGCGGGACGGTGTCCGGCGGCGCCATTGGCGCGGACCCGGGTCCGCAGACACCGGCGCGTGCGGATGCGCGCCCGGACAAACAAGAACGACTCACAGGTTGCGATAACAACATGATGGATAGCACAACCCTCCTGCCGGACGTCGAGCGCGGCTATGTCGGTCTCATGATGGGCGTGGTGGGCCGCGCGCTGGTCTCTGCCAGCCAGGTCGACGACGTGATTCGCCAGGAAGTGGCCGCCTTTCCGGAAGGCTACATCCTGCAGATGAAGGTCATGCCCAACGGCGCCTCCTTCACGGCCCAGGTCCAGGGCAACGGCACGCTCAAGCTGCTCAAGAACTTCACCGGCAAGCCCGACCTCAGCGCGCGCTTCAAGCATCTCTCGCATGCCTTCCTGGTGCTGAGCTTCCAGGAGGGCACGGCGCGCGCCTTCGCCAACGACCGCATCTACGTCGATGGCGAAGTGTCGCAGGCCATCCGCCTGGTGCGCTGCCTGTCGCGCATGGAGGTACTGATCCTGCCCAAACTCATCGCCGAGCGCGCCGTGAAGCGCTATCCGGATATTTCCGTGGTGGACAAGGTCAGCCTGGCCGCCCGCATTTATGGCCGCGTGGCCGCCAATTTCCTGAAGGGAGCATAAGAAGATGTCCAAGGCATATTACGAATTTTTCTGCCCGGTGAAGGTCGTCGCCGGTCACAAGGCCCTGGAGCACATCCCCTTCGAGCTGTCCACGCTGCAGGCCACCCGGCCCATGGTGCTGACCGACAAGGGCGTGGTCGCCGTCGGCCTGCTCAAGCACGTGGAAGCCGCCTTCACGGACAGCGGCATCAGCCTGGCTGCCGTGTTCGACGACGTGCCGCCGGACAGCTCCATGCAGACCGTGCGCAATGCCGCCGCGCTGTACCGCGCCCACAACTGTGACGCCATCATCGCCGTCGGCGGCGGCTCCGTGATCGACACCGCCAAGGCCACCAACATCCTGGTGTCCGAAGGCGGCGACGACCTGCACATCTACTCCGGCGCGCACAACCTCAAGCGTCCGCTGAAGCCGCTGTTCGTGGTTCCCACCACCGCCGGTACCGGTTCCGAGACCACCATGGTGGCCGTGGTGTCCGATACCGACAAGGGCGTGAAGGTGCCCTTCACTTCCTACTTCCTGTTGCCGAACGCCGCGATCCTGGATCCGCGCATGACGCTGACGCTGCCGCCGCACATCACCGCGATGACGGGCATGGACGCGATGACGCACGCCGTCGAGGCCTTCACCTGCCTGGCGGCGAATCCCATCAGCGATGCCTATGCCACCGCCGCCATCCGCAAGATCAGCGACAACCTGCTCAAGGTGATGGACAACCCCTCCGATGCCGACGCCCGCCTGGAACTGGCGCAGGCCTCCACCATGGCCGGCATTGCTTTCTCCAATGCCATGGTCGGCCTGGTGCATGCGCTGGGGCATTCTGCCGGCGCCGTTTGCCATCTGCCGCATGGCCTGGTGATGAACCTGTTCCTGCCCTATGTGCTGGAATACAACATGGACGTGAACGGCGACCGCATCGGCGAGCTGCTGCTGCCCCTGGCCGGCGCCGACGTCTACGCCACCACGCCGCGGGACCAGCGCGCGCTGGCGGCGATTGCCCACATCCGTACCATGCGCGACGAGCTCCACGCGCGCTGCAAGCTGCCGCGCACCCTGCAGGAGACCGGCAAGGTGCAAGAGTCGCAGCTGGCGCAGATCGCCGAGCTCACCGTCAACGACGGTTCCATCATCTTCAATCCCAAGGAAGCGGATCGCGAGGAAGCCCTGGCCATCCTGAAGCGCGCCTGGGCATAAGCCGGGCGTCAGCGAAGAAAAGGCCGCCTTCGGGCGGCTTTTTTTTGCGTATCGGTGGCTGCGCTTGCCGGGACGGCTCGTGGACGACGGGTGGAGTCGGCAGCCCGGCATCTTGTGGCCGCAGCTGTCCGCGGACGGAGCCCGCTGCGTTGGCCGTGCCCTGGCAGGCCTGGTTGAAGGCCGCCCGGGCCGCCGCATCGGGCGCAAAGTCGATGCCGTCCGCGAGCGCAGGCAGGTGCGTCAGGCGCACGCTGCAGCAGTGTCCGGTGACGGCAAGGACGTCCTCGGCAACGGGGCTCTTCAGCACCGGCTCAGGCATCCTTGCGCTTGCAGGTGCTGATGCCAAGCAGTTGGTAGGGCGGGCACCAGCCGGTGACGCCGGTGAACAGCGGCGCCAGGCCGATCAGGCCCCACAGGCTCTGCGGCCCCACGAATACCAGGCTCAGGATGCCCAGGCCCGCCACAACGCGAACCGCGCGCTCCACATCACCGACGTTACGTTCCATGGCCGTGTGCTCGCGACTTACTTGAAGTTTTCAGGGTGGGCGCGGCGATCCATCTCTTCCGCGGGCGAGGCCTTGGTATGCCCCAGCACATAGCGGAAGCCCAGCGGAAAGGCGACGAACATGAACAGGCTGATGAAGATGACCAGCAGGCCGCCGAGGTCCCCCAGTTCTTTGACAAGTTCCATGGCTTTGCTCTCTCAAGTGAATTTGCCCTATCGAAGCACCATCGCCGGCCCTTTCCCTTGATGCAGCTCAACCTTGAGCGGAGTCGGCGGTCCTGTCGGCGGCAAGTTTGAGGCGGGTCAGTTGGCCAGGCCGGGCCCGACGGCGGGCAGCATGGGGCGGGGCTGCGCGGGCAGGAGCGCAGAGGGGCAGGGAAAGCCGGGAAGGGTAGGAAAGGCGTTAAGTAAGAAAGGGGGAAATGCTCCGGTCTGGAGCATTTCCCTGGGCGTCAGCGTCAGCGGACTCCGCTCCCTGGCAGCCACATGCGCTGTTGGATGTCGGCTTCTTCCGGCTTGGGGTCCACAAGTCCGGCATCGACGGCCCCGCCCGGGCCGTACTGCGACAGTGTCACCTCATTCACCCGGTGAACAGCGGGTGCCTGCCGCAAGGGGATGCTTCGCTTCGGTCCGGGTTAACGGCGCTGGCCGGAAGAGGGGCGGCCAGCGCCAGAGCCGGAGGTCTTGTCCGTGCTGCCGCCCAACTGCTCATTCAGTGTTTTCTGGATGCCGCTACCGCCCTGCTGGGTGTACTGGCGCCGGGTCTGGCTGTCGGCCTGCATTTGCGGGCTGGCGCTGCCCTGGCCACTGCCCAGCTGCGAGCCTCCGGCCGCGCCTTGCTGCTCGCCACGTGCGGCACGGGCAGCCGAATTGGCGATGACCGAGTCCGCGCGCCCCTGGTCTCGGGCGTTCTGCTGACGCTCGCGCTGGCGCATTTCAGTGTCGGTGCCGCGCTCGCCGCCGTAGCGTTGGTGGACAGCATCCTCTACGTCATCACGATCGCTTTTCCCGCGCGCCGCGCCGCCATCCGTCAGCTCTGACCAGTAGCTGCGTGCGCGATTCACCATGCCCTTGATCTGTTGCCCGATTCCGAGTGCCATGATGGATACCTCGCTGTCAGGTTGCGCCGCATTCGCCGAGGATCGGCGAGGCCGGCGCCTATCAGGAAAGCCATGACTTGTTGTACCACCTTGGGGCGAAGGGGAAGGTTTCAGCTGGCTGCAATTCTGCACGGGCATGTTTTTGAATGTAGAAATTTGCAAGCAGAAGCGGCGAAGGCATCACCCCGGATGGCGGAATACTGGCAGTGCAAGTGCGCTGAATCTCTTCGATATTCGCCAGGCGTTGCCTGGCGATGAGGCAAGGAAACATCTTGCTACGCAGCGGCAACTACAGCATGAAGCCTTCTTATTGACTTGAATATGGCGCGGGAGAATCATGGCTGCCTTGCATGTCCCACAGGCTGAACCCTCGTCTTTCCGTTCTTGTAGCCGTGTTAGCTATTGTTCGGCAATTCTGTTCTGGTTTCATGCATGGTCTGGCGCCCACGCGCTTTTCTTTCAACTGGTTTCAAGGTGTATGCAAATGGCAACTGGTACCGTCAAATGGTTCAACGACACCAAGGGTTATGGCTTCATCAAACAGGATGATGGCGGTGAAGATCTGTTCGCTCACTTCTCCGAGATCAAGGCTGACGGCTTTCGTTCCCTGGCCGAAGGTCAGAAGGTTTCGTTTGACGTGACCATGGGGCAGAAGGGTAAACAGGCATCGAATATCAAGCCTATCTGAGTCCTGGATTGCGGCAGAGCGCAGCCATTTCGGAATGGAAGGCGGTCGACAGGATGGGTCAGGCGGATGGTGCTGAGGTGGGTGTTTCCTGTCGTAGCCGGATCGCATCTACTGAAGCCATGGGCGGAGCATCAATCTGACCCCGATCCGAGCCTGCTGCGTGATGTGATTGAATGATGCCTTCGCACCAGTCCCTTGCCCGAAGGCATCAGAGAACCCGGTGAGAGCCGGGTTTTTTTATGTCTGCATGTCTGCTGACGCCATGAGGCAGAGGCAGAGGCAGAGGCAGAGGCAGAGGCAGGGCAAGGCAAGGCAAGGCAAGGCAAGGCAAGGCAAGGCAAGGCAAGGCAAGGCAA
>JAZKHS010000009.1:16454-48012 GCA_040385265.1 Pseudomonadota bacterium
AGGCAAGGCAAGGCAAGGCAAGGCAAGGCAAGGCAAGGCAAGGCAAGGCAAGGCAGGGCAGGGCAGGGCAGGGCATAGACGCGCGATCAAGCGAGGCAGGGGCGGAGTAGGCGCAATGCGGGGCGGCGACGCCGGCGTCTGGTGCGACGGGGTGAGGCGGTGTGGAGGCGACGCGTTTGCGACAGGCTGGCAGCTGTGTCGGGAGCCGGAGTCGGCGAGGCGGGACAGGCGGCGGGACGTCGCCGGAACGCTTGGCAAGCCGGAGCGCCGGGCAACCGGGGCCCGGGCTGAAGAAGGTGGGGGCCATGCTGCTGGCGGACGCAGGGGCTGGCGACGGGGCAGGCCGTCCGAGCGCGGCGCGGATCGTGCCAGGCCAGCCGGGTGCCGCTAGCGGGAGGTGGCGGCCGTCTGTAGCGACGGCGCGACAGACGCCTCCTGCAGGGCCGTGAGCTGGGCGCGGACTTCGTTGATCTGCCGCTCGTGGCGCCGGCCCTCCTGGCGCAGTCGCCGGTTATGCAGGCGCTCTTGTGCGAGGGCTGACTGCAGGGCTGCCAGTTGGGTTTCATGGCGGGAGAGCGCAGCAGACTGAACCTGCGCCTGCTGCCCCTGCTGTTGCAGCGCGCCGGTCAGGGCGGACAATTGCTGTCGTGCCTGTGGCGGCAACGTGATGGGGTGTGTCTGGCACCAGGCAATGAGGGCCAGGCTGAGCAGGGCTAGCGCGGCCAGCAGGCTGGCGAGCAGGAGCTGGCGGTGGCGAAGTTGCTCCAGGCGGCGCTCCAGGCGCGCAGTGAAATCGTCCATGCAGTCACGAAGGCGCTGGACATCGAGAGTGGCTTGTTCGTGTTGCAGCGTGAGCGCCAGCAGGGCGGTCTGCTGATCGTTGGCAAAGTCCTGCTGCGTTTCCAGGGTGATGCCCAGCAGAGTGAGCCGCTGCCCGAACTCTGCCGCCAGTAGGTCTTGCTGACGACCCTGCCGGTTCACGATGCGGTCCAGGTGGTGGTGCAGGCGAGACAGTGTCTCCTGGTGGTCACGCAGTTCATTCAGCTGTTGCTCCTGCTGGCGCAGCGCCTCTCCCAGCGGCGTCATGGCCAGATTGATATCCCGCAGGCCTTCTGTCAGCCGCGCTTCAAGTCGACGTTGCTGGTCCTCATGGTCGCGTCCGAGTCGTGCCACGCGGGCACCGGTGCGCAACAGCTCG
Organism: Pseudomonadota bacterium; assembly: GCA_040385265.1. Taxonomy (GTDB): domain Bacteria; phylum Pseudomonadota; class Gammaproteobacteria; order Pseudomonadales; family Moraxellaceae; genus UBA2031. The sequence continues at coordinate 17,653 of JAZKHS010000009.1, forward strand.
GTAGTCAGCGACGCGCTGCGTTGCTGAAGCTCGCGAAGCGTGACACGGATGCTGCTGCCGGTCTGGCTGAGGGCCGTGGCCTGCGCCTGTAGCTCCTGCTCGATCTGGTTGATGCGAAGCTCAAGGTCGCGGGCAAGGCGAAGGCGCCTCGCCTGAAGGGTTTCGGTGAGAGTGCCGGCCGGTGGCGAGGTCGGGTCCGGGAGATCGGGGGCAGGAAGTTCGGCCGGAGGAGCGGCGAACGCCAACGGCGTGGCGTGCCCCTCCGGACGCGACGAAAAGGTTTCAACTGACATGGCGCGGCTCCATCCCTGGAAGAATGCCGATGGCAAGACGAGGCTGCCTTCCTGGCAGCCGCCACCGACCCCGTCATCATAAAAGCGAAGCGTGCGGAAACAGATTCGGCATTGGACTTATGACGAAAGCGGAGGCTATAGGGAACGTCCAAGAAGCCCTCAGCGCGGCTCGTCATCCGGGGGGAGCACGCTGGGGGGCTGGTCGTCGCGGGCCGAGGGGCCGGGTGCCGGATTGGAGACATACTGATTGACCGGAAGCTCACCGTTCATGGCGGAAAGCCGCTCGAAGAAGCCTTTGCGCGGACGCTGCTCAAGGAAGGTTTCAATATGCCGGTCCGCCTCCAGCACGCTGAAGCCATAGCGCTTCCGCAGTACGTCAATCAATTCGCGGCGACCCTGCCGCGCCTGCTGGATGTCGTCCGCTTCCAGGCGACTCCAATAGGACTGCGCCGTGTCCATTGCCTGTTGCCAGGCGCCGGCCAGGCTTTCCTGTTCATCAGGGTTCTGTTGATCGGGCCGTGGCGCGCGGCCCTGGTTAAGGGGGTCCTGGTACATGAACGTCTCCCGTCAGGAAGGCGTGAAGGCAGCGCGCCGGGAAGTCCACCGCTCGAGCGGAGTCGCCGCGCCGACGCTCTTCCGGATGGCGGGCGTCGGCGCAAGGCGCGCTGCCTTCAGCGCTGCTGGCCGCGATCGGACTGCTGGTTCTGCTGGGTGCCGGACGAGGGTTGCTGTTGGCCTTGCTGACCCTGCTGCTGGCTCTGCTGCCCCTGTCCCTGCTGACTGCCCTGGCCCTGTTGCCCCGGCTGCTGACCTTGCTGGGACTGCTGTCCTGGTTGCTGGCCCGGCTGCTGGGTCTGCTGCGAGGAGGACTGGCTGCCCTGACCCTGCTGGCCCATGCCGCCCTGGCCCGGCTGGTTCATGCCGGACTGACCCATTCCCGCCTGTCCTTGGCCCGACTGAGTCTGCTGCCCCTGCCCCTGCTGACTACCCTGGCCCTGCTGGCCGGGCTGCTGCCCCTGCTGGGACTGCTGGCCGGGTTGGGACTGCTGACCTTGCTGGCCCTGGCGTTCCTGTTGATTCTGCTGTCCTTGCTGTCCTTGCTGTCCTTGTTGCCGCGAATTGTCGGTGGTCATGGTGGCACCTCAAGTTTGCTTGCTGTCGTAGGTGTTGCATGGGCTGCAATAGATCGCAGCCTATTGGGTGTAGCAGGCCTACGCAGCAGCGACGGCATCAGCGATAGCAAAATTGCAGTGGTCGAATTGAGGAAATGTTCTGATTTGAAAGTTCTGATGTGATTTTGAAAGCATACACATCAGTGCCAGAGCTACTGCGTGCGGGGGGAGGGGCTGCGTGAGCTGCTGGCTTTCTTGCTGCGGGTCGGGCTGGCGCCGGCTTCTGACGCCGTCGAGCGGGAGCTGCCGGCGGTCTTGCTGCCAGCGTCGCTTTCCTTGCGCGCCTTGCGTGCCTGGCCGCCGCTGGCGGCGGCCGCGCGCCGGCTGCCTTGCTGCGGGGCGCTGCTGCCGGCCTTGGCGGAACCGGCAGCGGCGCGCGACGGTGTACCCTTGCGGGCGCTGGTGGCCGACTTGCTGGCGCTGCTCGCCGATTTGGCGGCGCCGCTGCTGGTGCTGCTGCGATCGGCAGCCGTGCTGCGCCGGCTGCTGCCGCTGCTGCGGGCGGACGTGCTGCGGGATGCGCCGGCGCTGCTGCGCACGGCCTGCTCCGGGCTGCTGCTGGTGGACTGCCGGGACCGGCGACGCGAACTCGTGCTGCTCTCGTTGTCGCTGTGCGAGGTGCGGGAGGTGTCACTGCTGCCGCGCAGGCGGTCCAGTGCGCGATTGAGCATGCGACCGGCGCGGGTTTCGCGCAGGCGGTCTGCCAGGTCGCCCACGCGCCCGGAGAGAGCCGCGGTACGCGGGGCCAGCCATTGACGACCACGGTCGGTGGTGGACGCCGCGAGGTTACGGAGAGAGCGCGTGATCCTGTTGGCCATGGTGGGCCTCCTGCAATGGCGATCATGATGAGGTTCATGACGTCACCTGATGGTGCCTGACGAAGCCGGCTCCGTCGGTTTCAGCGCGTGGGTTTATGTGTGGTGTTGGTTGTGTCGGCGCTCCGGGCTCAGGAGCCTGGCTCGCCGGTATCGGCAGGATCGCGCGACTGCCCCACGGCGGTGCCATCCGCCTGGTGATGGTCGCCGGGGCGCCGCCAGGCATACTCGGCGTAGGCATCCGCCTCGGAGCCGAACCGGTGCTCCATCGCCACGTCCGCCGTGTTGCCCTGCGCGGGACGATCCTCTCGGTCGGTATAGAGGTCCTCGTCAAACTGTTCACGGAATTCGGCCTGCTCGTCCGGGCTTTCGTGGAACGCCGCGCGCGCTCCCGTTACCGCATAGGGGCCTTCCTCCCCGCCGCTGTCGCGATCGCGCCCTGCGTCGGCGGCGTCGCTGTCGGGCAGCGGTGTGGCGGGGCGAATCTCCGGGTCATGCGCGGCAGCGTCGTTCTCCCCGGCGGGCCGCTGACGGGCCGCCGGGACGCGGCCGTCCTGTTCTTCCTTGCTCATGCTGCACCTCGATCATTGGCCCTTCGCGTCAGCGGGCGGCTGCATCTGGTATAGCACCTGGTGGGTCACTACAGCGGGCGCCTTCCCCTGCAGGGGAGGGCCGCAGTGGAGGTGTCGAACGGGCACGGCAAGCGCGTGGGTCCGGCTCAGCCCGCGCCGCGCGCAAACGAACAAACGAAAACGAGGCGGGGAGGAAAGCGGGGTCAGCCCAGGGCTTGTCGCACCCATTGCAGGAACTGCGCTGGCGGCAGCGCGCCCGACATGCGCGTGAGCTCGCGGCCGCCGCGGAAAATCACCAGCGTGGGGATGCTGCGGATACTGAAGCGCTGCGCCAGGCCGGGATCGGACTCGGTATCGACCTTGGCCAGGCGCAGACGCGGTTCCAGTTGCGCGGCGGCCTGCTGGAACACCGGCGCAAAGCTGCGGCAAGGTCCGCACCAGGGTGCCCAGAAGTCCACCACCAGCGGCAGGTCGCTGCCGAGATGGGCGTCGAAGCTGCTGCCGTCGAGCGCGACCGGGACGGCGTTGAAGAGCGGTGCCTTGCAACTGCCGCAGCGGCCGCCGTCGGCGAGACGGTCGGAAGGGAGGCGGTTCTTGCGGTGGCAGTGCGGGCAGGTGATGAGCAGGGTGTCGGTCATGGCGGCGTCCGCGGCAATCGCTGATGCACAGGAGATTGGTGCGGAGAGGCGAAATGCAAGGGCGGCGCCGTGGGCGGCTATGCTGATGGCAGCCGGCCCCGGTGGCCGGACGGGAGGTCATCATGCAAGTCCTGCGCGACATTTTCCGGTTCACCTTGCAGTTGCTGCGCTATGGCGGGCAATTCCTGCTCTCGGTGCTGCGCCTGGTTCGCCTGGCCCGGCGCATCCGCCGCAATACGGCGGCGTGGCCCACCCTGCCGCAACAGTCCGGGCCGGCGATGCCGGTGCCGGCCTGAGGTGGGTCGCCGCCGCGGGAGACGGGCGGCGGACAGCGGCCGGCGCCCTGGTCGCCACGTCAGCGCGGTGTGGCTGCTGATGGCGATCGTGCCGGGCTGGATCGTGGCGGGGGAGGCCGCTGCGGGGCGAGGCGCCGGGGCGGCGGGGGCATCGTTCGGCTCCCTGTCCTCGCCCCTGGCCGCCCGCCTGGCGGCGGAGGGCCTGGTGTTACCGCCTGCCTGGCCAGAGCAGGCGGGGGCCGCGGCGTCCTGGTCGCTGCCATCGCGAGGGGCGGCCGATGTTCCGGCTCAGCTCCTGGCAGGGGCGCGGCTGCCGGGCGGCATCGGGACTGCCGACGACTATGGGGCAGGCGGGGCGGGAGTGGACGGGCGGGTCTCCCCGCCGCCAGGCCCGGAGACGGCGGCGTCCATGGCGGATGCCACCTTGCCGCCGGCCCCTGACGTTGCTGCCGGCAAGGTCCGGCGCAGCCGCCAGCTGGCGGTCGGGGCGCTGGTGGCCTGGGGCCTGCTGCAATGGGATTACGGCCGGCGCTCGCCCCACCTGGCCCGCGAGCGCTGGTTCCAGGCCGATACGGCCGAGGGCGGCGCCGACAAGCTGGGGCATTTCTACACCGCCCAGGCGCTGGCGCGCGGCATGGCCTCGCTATACCGGGGCTGGGGCCTCGCGCCGGCCGCGGCGGCGCGGGAGGGGGCGCGGACGTCGGTGCTGGTCACGGCGGTGATGGAGGCGGGCGACGGCTTCAGCCCCTACGGCGTATCCGGCGAGGACATGGTGATGAACCTGGCGGGCGCGTGGGCGGGGCTGGAACTGGCGCGGCGCCCGGCCTGGCGGGAACGCGTCGATGTGCGCGTGGAGTATCGCTTCGGCAGCGATACCCAGGATATTTCCACGGACTATGAGCGCGGCCGCTTCCTGGTCGCCCTCAAGCCCGCCGGCTTTGCCGGCTGGCGCGACACCCCGCTGCGCTGGCTGGAGCTTCAGCTTGGCTACTACGCCCGCGGTTATGACCAGCCGCTGACGCCGGACCGGCGCGTGCCCTATGCCGCGCTCGGCCTCAACCTGCCCCTGCTGTTCCGCCGGGCCGGACTGCCCCGGCTGGCCGGCGTCCTGCAGTTCTATCAGCCGCCGGACAGTAGCCTCCGGGTCGAGGACCCGCGCTGAGCGAGGCGCCGGGGCCGGCTTGACTTGGCGGTTTTAGCTGGCAGTATCGGGCTTGCATGCAGCGCAGGCAGAAATCTTTCCTGTCAGTCCTAGCGTTCCGCCAGTGCTCCCGGTTTGTTATTTCCCCTGTTCAGCTCTGCACCCGGCGGACACACGTCCGCGTACTCTCGTTCCAGACAGGTATTGAAAGAAATGGCTACCGGCACTGTTAAGTGGTTCAACGACACCAAGGGTTTTGGCTTCATCCAGCAGGACGACGGCGGTGAAGACCTCTTCGCGCACTTCTCCGAAATCAAGGCGGACGGCTTCCGTTCCCTGGCCGAGGGTCAGAAGGTCTCCTTCGACGTGACCCAGGGCCAGAAGGGCAAGCAGGCGGCCAACATCAAGCCGCTCTGAACCCTTGGGGCGCCACCTCGCGGTGGCAGGAAGAACCCGGCTGCGGCCGGGTTTTTTCATGGGCGCTCGTCGGGGCCGCGGTGGCGGCCTTCGCGGTGGCGGCGCTGCACCTCGTCATGCTCGGCATGCGCCTTCCACAGGCGCTCCATGCCGAGGTAGGTGAAGTAGGCGGACCAGCCGATCATGAGCAGGCCGATGAGCGCCTCGACGCCGGACAGCAGGCGCAGGCCGCCCACCGGGTAGACGTCCCCGAAGCCGAGCGAGGTGTAGGACGCCAGGGAAAGGTACAGGCTGTCCAGGAAGCTGCCATCGATGGCGCCGTGGATGCGGCCGATGCCGGCGGATGCCAGCAGATGGTAAGCCAGCGCGAAAAGGCCGATCTCCAGTGCGTGCGCCACGAAGACCGCCAGGATCACATAGACCAGTTCATGGCGGGGATGCACGCGCAGGCGCGGCACCAGCCGGTCGGTGATGAAGCGCAAGGACTCGTAGTGCACCAGCACCGTGATCACCACCATCAGCGCACAGGCCAGCAGGCTCCCTGCGTACTCGGCCGCCATTTCCCTTCCTCTCCGTCAGGTCCTGCTGTCATCTGAGCATGGGCCGGTAGCGCGGCGCTTGATGCATGTCAGTCCGGGGTGAAGGTGGCCGCGGTGGCTTCCGGCGGGCTAGAGCAGCAGGGTCAGCAACCCCTCCACCGCGCCATTGTGCAGGCTGATGCGACGGCCCGCGGCATAGCGGTTGAGGGCGGCCTCGATCCAGGCGCGGTCGCAGTGGAATTCGCGCAACTGCAGCGCCTCGGGCTCCAGGTGATAGTCGAGCTCGATGCGCACCTTCTGCACATCGCCGCGGAGCACCGCATCCAGCGTGATGTGCTCGGCCTCGGGATTGATGTCGATGGCGCGGACTTCCCCGATGTCCTCGAGGTAACGGTTCAAGGCCAGCTTCACGCCGGCTTCCTTCAGCGAATCCATCATGACTGCCTCCGCGATCCGCCCTGCGGACCGCCAGTGCGAGCGGGAAGCTATCAGGATGGGCGGGGGGCTGCGCTTTTTCCACCCGGCGCCGGGCCGGTACCGGAAAAAGCGCAATGGCTCAGCGATCGAAGACCAGGCGCAGGCGGCGGGCGTTGATGAGGTCGCCAGTCTCGGTGCTGTAGTCGACGCCGGTACCGACCAGCAAGGCGATTTCGCGCAGCCGCGTCTTCTCCAGCGCCACCTCGGTCCTGCCGCTGCGCTCGTCGAGCACCAGCGCCGTGATCTCGCGCACCAGCACCGGGCCTTGCGGCGTCTTGTCCACGCGCTTGAAGTCCTTGCGATCGGCGGCCATGGCCCAGGCCTGGAGGCCGCCATGGCGCGCCGGATCCGCGGTGCGCGCCGCGAAGTCGCTGACCAGCAGGGTCGCGGCGCTGCCATCGTGCAGTTCGGCATGGCGCCGCTTCAGTTGATACAGCGGCGCCGCCATGTCGCCGGCCAGGTACTCGTCGAACAGCTTGGCACTGGTCGCCGCCTCCAGGCGCAACTCGCTGCCGGCGGGCAGGCGCACGTGCAGGGTGAACGGCTTGCGCTGCAGGTGGAGGCGGTTGTTGACCAGCGGCACCTTCTCGCCGTCCTGCTCTATCCACAGGCTCCAGCGATGCGCCTTGCGCGCGGCCGCCTGCTTGCGCGTGGCGGCGCGCAGCCAGCTGACGGTGGCGGCATTGCCGCTGGCCAGGGCATTGGCCATGGGCGTGCTGAAGCCGCCCGGCGCCGGCTTGCGGTGCAGCGGATCGGCGCCCTTGTCGAGCAGCAGCTGGCCAATCTCGCGGTAACCCTTGAAGGCGGCGACCCCGAGCGGCGTGTTGGGGCCGCCGTCGCCATTGCGGTTGGCGCCGGCGGCGAGCAGGGCGCGCGCGGATTCAAGCTGCCCCAGCGCGGTGGCCAGGGTGAGCGCGGTGTCCTCGCCCGGCACGGCGACCTGGTCGGGGCGCGCGCCGGCGGCGAGCAGGGCGCTGACGTGGCGGGCCGGCGCGGTCTTGCTGCGCAGGGCCAGCTGTAGCGGGCAACTGCGTGAGAGGCAGAGGTTGGTGTTGGCGGCGCGGGTCAGCGTGGCGCTGACCATGGCGGCATCGTCGAGGATCAGCGCGCGCTGCAGCAGCGTGAGGCCGACCGACAGCGGCATGTCGATATCAAAGCCCGGCGGCAGGCGGTCGAACTCGGCGGTGGTGATGGCCTTGTTCATCAGGCGGCGTTGCACCAGGGCGGCGTCGGTGGCGAGCCGGCGCGGCTCGGGGATGGCGCCGCTGGCGATGAGCTTGGGCAGGGCGGCGCGCAACGACTCGAAGCCCGGCACCGCGGTGGCGTTGTCCACCGCCTCCAGCTCGACCAGGGCCCAGTTGCGCTTGTCGAGCGCAAACACCGGCGAGCGCTCGCCCGGCGTCAGCAGGCGCAACTGCTCGCGCACGGCCGCCGGCAAGGCAAAGGCCTGCTGCTGGCGCGGTTCCATGCCGGGCAGCTGTTTCAGCGAACCGCCGGCGCGCTGCTGCAACTGCTGCCAGGTGTCCTGCAGCACGTTCTGCTCGTCACTGGCCGCAATATAAAACGTGAAGGTCATGCCGCCGGTGGCGGCGGCCTCTTCATGGATGAGGCGCAGCTCGGCCTCGGTGTAGGCCGGGGTGGCGGCGGGGGCGGCGTTGGCGCCGGCTCCCGGCATTACCGCGGCCACGGGCAGCGCCGTGGTCAACAGGAAAGCGGCGGCAAGCGCAACACAGAGGCGCGGGTGAAGGACGACGGGCATGGGTCTCCCCCGGAGACGGCAGCAGGGCGGCCGGGGCAGGGCCGGCGCCGCATTTATATTTATTATGGAATCAGGCGGGGAGACTAGCCTGTTTTGGCGATGCCGATAAGTCGTCGCCGGCGCCGCCTCAGAACACGCCGGGCTGTAGCGCCTGGCCCTTCTTCAGTCCCCAGCCGTCGGCCTTGGCCGCGACGGGCGCGGGGCAGGGCTGGGCGAGCAGGGTGAGCGTGTAGAACACGTCGCTGCCCAGGCAGACCTCATAGAACAGCGTGTAGTCACCCGCCGGCAGCGGAATGTCGACCTCGAGCGTTTCGCTGGGCGAGCCCAGCATGAGCGCGCCGCCCTCGGGGAGGGTGAAGGGCAGTTGCAGCGTGCGCTGCGCGCGCTTGTCCGCCGAGAAGCGTTCCGGGGTGCGGATGATGACGTCGGCACCGAATTCCTCGTCAGAGAGCGGGTCCAGCAGCACGAGGCCGTCCAGCAGCACGGCGCCCTGGGCGCGGTTGCCGGGACCCCAGGCCAGCTCGGCGTCGTCGGGTTCGCGTGCGCACAGCCAGAGCTGGCTGCCGGAAATGGTGAGGTCGAGCTTGCGTTCCATATAAGGGGTTCCTAAAGCAGGATGCCGAGGACGGCCTGGGCGACGCCGCTGTCGATCTCGAAGCGGTGGCCGGCCAGGAAGCGGTTCAGCGCCGCCTGTATCCAGGCGCGCTCGCAGCGGAAGTGCACGGTCACGAAGTGCTCCGCTTCCATGCGGTAGTCCACCTCCAGGCGCAGCGGGCGCTCTTCGCCGTGCAGCAGGACCATGAGGACGGCCAGGTTGGCGCGGGTGTCGATGCTGACATCGGTGATCTCCCCGAAGTCCTCGAAATACTTGTTGAGGACCATGCGGGCGCCGACAGTGCGAAGCGTGTTGAGGGGCATGGCAGGCAGGGCTGGGGGTCGTGGCGGGAGCAGGGACGATAGCCGAGGATGCCCGCGGCGGCCAGTCCGTATAAACCGCGAGGCTCGCCTTCCTGCGCTGGCGGTCTGTTGCATTCCTGCAGGGAAGTGTCAGCGCCGCTGGCGGTTCCGGCCTTGCCGCCTAGGCTTCGGGGCTGACACAGCAGTGACGCCGGCAGGGTTGGAGCGCCAGGGTTGGAGCGCGTAGTCGTCTCCCGGTTGGCGCCTGGGAAGGGGCAACGGGAGGAGGCGACATGCAGCGCAACGACGTACGTAAGTGCAACGGAGTGAAGCCCCGGGTTGGCCGTGCCGCCAGGGGCGAGGGGCCGGGGGTGCCGGCCTGGTCCTGGCGCGCCGGCCTGGTGCTGGCGCTGGCGCTGGGCCTGGCGCCGCCGGCCCTGGCGCAGTCGGCGACTTCCGCCGACGCCGGCGCCACCACGGGAGCCGGGTCCGCTACCGGGCCCGGCAGCGACTCCGGGACGGCCGGCAGCGACCGCGCCAGCGGCGGCATGGTGGAGCGCATGTCCGAGGGCATGTCGGAAGGCATGCACCGCGCCCGCGAGGCGCTGGGCAATACCCGGGTGCCCACCGATACGCCGTCCAAGATCGCCAGCGCCATGGCCGCCGCTCCCGCCGCCATCTCGGCCCGGGCCGCGGTGCTGGATTTTCCCGCGGCGCCGGGGCGCGCGCCGGCCGTGCTGCGCGAGGGCCGCAATGGCTGGAGCTGCTTCCCGGACAACCCCGCCACGCCCGGCAAGGACCCCATGTGCCACGACCGCGAGTGGATGAAGTGGATGCAGGCCTTCCTGGCCCGGGAAAAGCCGGTCATTACCGGTGTCGGCATCTCCTACATGCTGCAGGGCGGCTCCGATGCCAGCAATACCGACCCCTTTGCGCAGAAGCCGCCCGAGGGCGGCGGCTGGATGGAAGTGGGGCCGCATATCATGGTGATCAGCCCGACGCCCTGGGACCGCAAGATGTTCCCGGTCGAGATGGGGCAGGGCGGCGCGCCCTGGATCATGTTTCCCGGCACCCCTTATGAGCACCTGATGGTGCCGGTGCGCTAGCGTCCGCCCCCCTCCGGAGCAGGGGGCCCACCGGTCGGAATCGGGCCCGGCGGCATGAAATCCGGCCCGAACGGTCTATTGTAGGGATAAGTGGTTTGCTGCCGGGAACGGGGGCTGCCATGAGAGGCGCCGGCCTCTCCCAAGGGGGCCGGTGCCAGTCAGGAGGGTGTTGCCAGTCGTGATGACGCGAGGCAGGACACCCGGCGCTACCCAAGGATGATGTCCATGAAATTCGTTCCCCGCCCCCTTCTTGCCCTGCTCCTGCTGGGCCTGCCCGCCGTCGCCGCCGCTGATGCCGACACCGAGATCGCACAGTGCACGGAGGTCTCGACCCGGTTCCACGGTAATCCCCACAGCCTGTCGATTGGCGACCTGGATGTCCTGCGCAGCTGCATCAACCGCCAGCAGGAGGTGCTGCGGGCCGATCTGCGGCAGAGCTCCCATGAGCGGCGCGTCGCCCGTGCCAGCCTGCAGGACGACCTCTGAGCCAGGCGCGGCGGCCCGTCCTGGCGTCCCGGGCGCCGGGCGGCGGCCGGCTGGCCGGGGGTCCTCAGTCCCTGGAATGAACTTTACAGGGAGTGCTTGACTTGGATGGAATAGCTGTCAGTATCCGTCCTGCACGCCGCACAGGCCGAAAGTCTTCTTGTTCTGTTCTTGCTCTTGCCAGTCCGTCCAGTCCGTCTTTCCTGTACTGCTCTGCACTTCCCGGGTTTCGACCCGAATCATTGTTCTAAATTTTCAAGGTATAAACGAAATGGCTACCGGTACGGTTAAGTGGTTCAACGACGCTAAGGGCTTCGGCTTCATTACTCAGGACGACGGTGGTGAAGATCTCTTCGCTCACTTCTCCGAAATCAAGGCGGACGGTTTCCGCTCCCTGGTCGAAGGTCAGAAGGTCTCCTTCGACGTGACCCAGGGCCAGAAGGGCAAGCAGGCGTCGAACATTCGCCCTGCCTGAGCTCGCTCTGGTTGTGAAAAGAACCCGGCTCATGCCGGGTTTTTTTATGGGCGCAATTTGGGGGCGCCGGCGCATGACGCCATCGGGACCCGTTGCCGTGCAGGGGCGTGAGCGGCGGCAGCGGGGACGACCGGGCCAGCGCACCCCCCGCTCCCGGAGCAATGCCGGCGGGCGCTTGCCCTGTTTCCAGGCGTCCGGAAATATTTTTTGCCAGCTTTGTCAGGAATCCCTGCCTGGCAACGACTCCTTGGGTATGCACGCCTCCGTGCAGTCGACCCATCCCAAGGAGAACACCATGAACATCCCTTCCATTGCTGCCCTGGCCCTGTCCGTCATTGCCTCTTCCGCCATGGCCGCCGAAAGCGCCGAGCGCAAGTGCGGTGCCGGTTCCTGCGCCAAGAAGGCGGCCTCCGGCCAGAAGGCGGCCGATGCCGCCTGCGCGAAAAAGGATGCCGCCTGCAGCAAGAAAGACGGCGCCAAGGAAGCATCTTGCGCCAAAAAGGAAGCGGCCAAGGATGCCGCCTGCGCGAAGAAAGAGGCCGCCTGCAGCAAGAAGGACGGTGCCAGCGACGCCGCCGGCAGCAAGAAGTAAGCGGAGACCAGGGTCATGGCGGGTCTGGGCTACCGGCGCGAAATGTCCGCCTGGGACATGGCGGCGGTTGCGGCTGATTTTTTCGAGGTGGTGCCGGAGAACTGGATCCGCCGCGATCGCGAGCCGTTGTACCGGCTGCTCGAGTCGGGGCGACCGCTGCACCTGCATGGCGTCTCCCTGAACCTGGGCGGCAGCTCGCCGCTGCCCACCGGCTTCCTGCGCGAGTTGCGCGGACTGATCGACGATGTCGGGGCGCCGCATTACTCGGATCACCTGGCCGCCAGTGGCGATGCCCACCAGCTCTATGACCTGTTCCCGGTGCCGTTCACCCGCGCGGAGGTGATCCGCGTGGCGGACCGCATCCGCGCGGTGCAGGACCTGCTCGGTCGGCGCATCGCGGTCGAGAACACGACCTGGTACGCCAATGTCGGCGACATGCCGGAGGCCGACTTCCTGGCGGCAGTCGCCGAACGCGCCGACTGCGGCATCCTGCTCGACATCAACAACATCGCCGTGAATCACAAGAACCACGGCCTGACGGATATGCGCGCCTTTGTCGATCGCCTCGACATGGCGCGCGTCACCTATCTGCATGTGGCCGGCCATGAATTCGATGCGCGCTTCGGACTCTATGTGGACACGCACAGCCAGTCCGTCGCCGGCGACACGCGCGCGCTGGCGCTGGAACTGCATCAACGCCATGGCCTGCCCGTGCTGCTGGAGTGGGACAACGACGTGCCGGATCTGGCCACCATCAACCGGGAGCTGGCATGTCTGCATTCCACGACTATGTGAGGGGCCGCAGCGACGCGCTGCCCACGGGCTACGCCGAGGCCGGCATGCGCCTGTACCGGCACCTGGTCTATCTCGGCGTTGAGCAGTTGCTGGCGGCGCACTTTCCGGAAGTGCAGGCGGCGCTGGGCGAGGATGACTGGCGCGCGCTGCTGCAGGCCTTTATCCGCGAGTCGCGCTGGGACTCGCCTTTTTATGGAGACATGAAAGATGACTTCGTCGTTTTCCTTCAGTGCCAGGGGGCGTGAGCAGCGGGACGCCATGCAGGCCATCCTGGACAAGCGGCTGGCGCCGGCCGGGCCGCTGCTGCTGCGCCTGTGGGTGGCGCAGGAGTTTTTCCAGGCCGGCTACATCAAGCTCGCGGATGGCCTGAGCGCGCCTGAGTGGTTTGCCGCGCTGACGTTTCCCGCGCCGCTGCACTGGCTGCCGGCGGACGTGAACTGGGTCAGTGCCGGCCTCATGGAAGTGACGCTGGGCGCGCTGCTGCTGCTGGGGCTGTGCGGGCGGCTGGCGGCGCTGGGCCTGCTCTTCGTGACGTGGGTGGCGGTGTACAGTGTGCACTTCGATCTGGGGTGGGCGGGCTGGAATCAGATCGACACAGACGCCGGCCAGGGCTTCAAGATACCCTTGATGCTGGCGCTGATGCTGGGGGCGCTGCTGGCTGGCGGCATGGGGCGCTGGTCGCTGGACGCCTGGTGGTGCCGGCGGCGTGCGCCGTCGCCGTGACGACCGCTGCGCTGGCGCGTGCAGGGGCTTCCGCGGCGTCTGGTTCCGCTGCGGGGAATGCGGGCACGCTGCCGCGGTTGTCGGGAAATGTTGCAGGGGATCCGGTGGATATACGCAGGGAAGTGGACGGGTGGGTCCGGCAGTGGCAGGGCGCGATGCTGCGCTTCGCGCGCCTGCACCTGTCCTCGCATGAGGACGCGGAGGACGCGGTACAGGACACCTTTGCGGCGGCGCTGGTCGCCGATCCGCTGACGCTCTCCGGCGTCGATCCCCGCTCCTATCTCTTCGGCATCCTGCGCCACAAGGTCATGGACCGCCTGCGCCGGCGCTATCGCGCGGAGGTCACCACGGCCCAGCCCGAGGATGACCTCGACGCGCTGCTCTTCGACGGGCGCGGCCACTGGCTGGGCGATGTGGCGCCCAAGGCCTGGGTTACGCCGGAGGCCCAGCTGGAAAGTGATCAGTTCTTCCGGGTCGTGGATGCGTGCGTCAACCACCTGCCCGCCAAGCCGGCCCGCGTCTTCAGCATGAAGGAGTTCCTGGAGTGCGGCGCGGAGGAAATCTGCGAGGCGCTGGGCATCACCCGGGCGGATTACTGGCAGTGCCTGAGCCGTGCGCGCAAGCAGATCCATCTTTGCCTGAACCAGAACTGGTTTGGAGGAGGCACGCTGCGATGATGAAATGCCGCGAGTATGTTTTCCTGCTGACGTCCGGTCGGCTGAAGGAGGCGCCGGCCGCCCTGCGCCTGGAGGCCGGCATGCACCGGCTGCTGTGCCGGTACTGCCGGGCCTTCGCCCGCAACGACCATCGCCTCGATACCCTGCTGGACGATTACCGCGAGGCGCTGAGGCGCGACGAGACCGGGCCGAAGGAGTGAGTCGCCCCGGGTAGTTCAGAAGCTGCTAGTACCGCTCGGTGCCCCGAGGTCACGAGGCCTCAACCGGCGACGCGGCCGGTCACGGCATTGGCGCGGCCGCTGCAGCTGATGCGGCCATCGCTGTCCTCCACCAGGTGGGCGCGCAGCCGCGACTGCAGGTCGGCCACCGCGGCCGGCGTCATGGTCGCCAGGGTGGCGCCGACGCTGGGGCCGCCCAGCACCGTGGTCCAGTAGTCGTCGAAGTCGGCAAAGCGTCGCTCCACCGTGATCACGCGCGTCTCCACCTCGACCAGGCCGGCATCCGTCCACAGCTCCCGCAGGGTCTCCAGGCGCGAGGCCTCGGGGCTCGGCGGCGCCGGCACCGTCAGGCCCATGTCGCGCATCGACTGCTGCAGCGGGAAATAGGGGAAGCCGCCTTCCATCATGTCCCAGGCATAGGCCGAGACGGTACCGCCCAGGCGCACCACGCGCGCCATCTCCGACACACCGCGGCGCGGCTCCGGCACAAAGAAGATCACCAGCGGCATCACCGCCGCATCGAAGCTGTCGTCGGCATAGGGCAGGGCCATGGCGTCGCCTGTCTGGAAAGTGGCGGCCTGTAGCGCGGGACGCGTGCGCGCATAGGCAAGCTGGCCCTCGGACGGATCGATGCCATCAAGGGTGTCGGGCCGGCACTCGGCCACCAGCAATTCGGTGAAGGCGCCATTGCCGCAGCCGACGTCCAGCCAGGCGCCGCCGGCGGGCGGCGACAGCCACTCCAGGAAGGCCTGGCCGACACGCTGGCTCCAGAGGCCCATGAAGCGCTCGTAGGCGGCGCCGTCGTCGAAGCGGATGGGAGTGGTGGTCATGGCGAGAGTCCTGAAGCGAAGGAAGGGGCGGCCGGCTCTGCATCAGCTTCGAGCCGGCTCAAGGGTGTCATCATAGCGTGCCGGCCGGCCCCTCTTCACGTGCGGCGGCCGCGTTTCCCGGGGGCAGTGCACAGGGCCGCGGGCGACGGCTAGAATGCGCCGCCGGTCCCGGCGTCATTCCATGGAAAGGAGTTCCCCCATGAAGCTGCTTCGCGTATTCACCCTGCTGGGTTTGCTGCTGGCGTCCCACGCCCAGGCCGTGACCTGGTTCCCGACCCAGAAGGTCGATCCCATCGACGGCCAGACCCTCCGGGTGAAGGTCTGGGCCAGCTACGGCAGCTATGTGTACCGGGAGCCCTCCAGGTCCGACCTCGTGTTCTTTCCGATCACCGAGCCCAACTGGCTGTGGTTCTCGGAGGACTCCGGCTACGGCGCCTTTGGCAACGACTACGACAAGCTGGCGCCCGAGGAGGCGGCGGCCATCAAGGACTGGCTGGCGCAACACTACAGCAAGAAGCTGAAGCTGAAGACGCAGGTGGACCGCCTGGCCTGGGTGGAGCAGATCTACGCCCTGCGCAAGAAGGACGCGCGATTCTGGCGCGGTTTCTACTGCCTCATGGCCTACATGACGCGGGAGGACGCCGCCCGCAGCCTGGGGTATGTGAACAAGGCCCTGCCCCTGCTGGAGCAGGAGCTTGCGGCGAACCCGCAGGGCGAGGCGCGCATGGATGTGTTGTACCTGCTCGGCGAGTACCACCGCCGCAACGGTCGTCTGGAGAAGGCGCAGGATTACTTTGAGCAGGTCGGCAAGGTGACCTGGACGAACAGCAAGGGCGAAGCGAAGATCGGCCAGCCCTATTTTGACGCGCTCATCAAGGAGCGCCTGGCGCTGGGCCAGTAAGTCAGGGCTACGCCGGCCAGGGCGCGGCCGCCGTGCCGCCTAGCGCGCCAGCCACTGGGCCGCGGCCGCCCAGGTCAGGCCGAACAGCGGAATATTGGACAGCACGAACAGGGCAAAGCGCAGCTCGATCTTGTTGGCCAGGGCCTGTACCAGACTGTGCACGACGCGCAGGCCGACATAGGCCCAGGCCAGGGTCAAGGCCAGGCCGGAAGTGCTGCCCATCATCGCCAGAGTCAGCACGATCGCGTAGAAGATCGTCGGCTGTTCCATGAGGTGGTTGTAGTTGTCGGCCTTCCAGCGCACCGGAGCCGGCAGCGTGGCCATCTGCTCGCCACGGGGCGCCTCGGGGTCCATCTTCATCTTCTGCGCCAGGATGGCGGGAAGGCGCGTGGCGTACATCCACAGCCACATCACCATGGACCAGATGACCAGGGCGATGACGGGGCCGAGCAGGGCGGAAGTGGCAGTCATGAGCGTTATCCTTGTTGGAGGGGTTCAGTTCAGTTCAGTTCGGTGAGGCCCTGGCGCCGTGCCGACAGGTCCGGTCGTCTGGTTTGGTGGGCGGGGCCGCCAGGTGGCCGTGGCATGGCCGGCCATTGCCGCAAGAAAGCTGATCGTCACCCGCGCAATGTCCCTGGCTCAGCGAAGCGTCAACTGGATATTCCAGAACTCGTTTTCCTGCAGGATCTGGTCGCGGTTGCGGTCGATGATGACCGTGAGGAAGGCCTGGGTGACAGGCGCGATGTCGGCGAACTCGAACTGGTTGACGAAAATCGTGGAGGTGGCGCCGCTGTCGAGTCTGCGCTCGCTGACATAATAGTTGTGGCCGGGCGGCGTGGTGATGAACAGCGGCAATCCCTCGCGCGGATCGGAGAGGCTGTGCATGGCCATGCCGGAGCCGACGAAGAAGCAGGCGTTTTTCCGGAAGTTCATGCCCGGCTTCAGGGCCTTCACGACGGAGTCGTCCGCGATCGCGCAGACCTGGATCGGGACTTCCGGCGGAACCCGGTCTGCCGAGAGCGTGAACCTGCTGTTCTGCAATGCAAGCGGGTGCAGCGCGTCGGGGCCGCCCGGCAGGCGAACCGTCTGGCTCCCTTGCACAACGGTGAGCGCGGGCAGGGCGGCAGCGGTGGGCTGGGCATGTGCAGGGGCGCATCCCGCCAGTGCCACGGCGAGAGAAACAAGCTTGGCGTTCATTTTCATGTCCTTATGTTAGGGCGGGTGGCAAAGGCCGGCAAAGGGGCATGTTAAGCCATGCGATGGCCTCGGCAAATTCTCGTGCCCGGGTGCCGGCGGTCCGCGCGGGCAGGGCTGCCGGTCATCCCCTGGCCATGCTGTCCGGCACCTTTTCCAGGGCTTCCGGCCTGGCGCGGGCGGTGCCTGGCCAAGGCTGGCCCATGGCCTGACCGTGCGCGCGCCATGGGAATCGTTTCGTCGGAAGGCCGTCCACGGCGGCCGGCAGCAAAGGTATGGTCGGGCGAGGTCGCCGCCCAGCCCGAAGGGCGCTTCAGGGAAGACACAGCAAGATGAGCCAGCATAACCCCGAGATGAAGCCGGCCGGTCGGCCCTCCATACGCAAGGTGCCCGCCCTGCGCCCCCTGCACTGGCTGCGCGAAGGCTGGCGCGATTTCATGCGTCATCCCGGCCCCAGCATGGTCTACGGCCTTATCGTCACCCTGGGCGGCTGGCTGGCGCTCAGCGTGGCCCTGCCCCATGCCGAGTTCTTCACCTCCGCGGTGGCCGGCTTCATCATGGTGACCCCGTTGATTGCCTCCGGCGTCTACGAACTGTCCCGCCAGGGCGAGCAGGGCCTGCGCCCGGGCTTCATGGACTCGGTGCGCGCGCTGCGTCGCAACGGCAACAGCATTGCTGACGTCGGCATTGCCCTGCTGCTGATGTGCCTGTTCTGGGAGCGCGTGGTGGCGGTGATGTTCGCCCTGTCCTATGGCGGCGACATGGGCAGCGTGACCGACTTCATGAGCGAGGTGCTGTTTTCCGGCGATTACCTGGGCGTGGTGCTGGCCTGGGTGCTGTCGGGCGCGCTGCTGGCGTCAGTGGTGTTCGCGGCCACGGCCGTCGGCATGCCCATGGTGATCGACCGCGACTGCGACGTGGTGACGGCCATGATCACCAGTTGGCGCGCGGTGCTGGGCAACCTGCCGGCCATGGCGGTCTGGGCCGCGCTCATTGTCGGGTTGTCGCTGCTGTCCATTTTCACGGCGCTGATCGGCCTGGTGGTGGTGATGCCGCTGCTCGGGCACGCCACCTGGTGCGCGTACAAGGATATCGTGGAGTAGGGCGCGGCCGCCGGGTCAGGCGGCGGGAGGGGCGTCGTCGGGCGCGGCAGGGGCCGGCGCGGAATCGTCCTTGTTCTGGGACTTCTTCTGATCCTTCTCGGCTTTTTTCTTCTTCTTTTCCAGCTCGCGCTGGCGTTTTTCAAACTGGTAGTTGGGCTTGGCCATGGCGGGGGCTTCGTGATTGCGATGCGCTCACGATACACCATCCCGTGCTTCATTTCCGTCTTTAAGCGGCTGCCGGCCGGTGCCTGGCCGGACAATGACGCCGGGGTGCGCCCGCGTTTGCGGGCCGGCCGGACCGGAGAGCGTGCTGCCGGCGGCGGGGTACCACCGCCGGCCCGTCAGGGCGCCACCGGCATGCTCATGTACTGGGCGTCTTCCCCGCAGGAATCCAGCTGTCCTGCGGCCGCCGCGGTCACCCGGAAACCATGGCGTTCCCAGAACACGCGCGATCCGTTGATGGCCGTCAGGCAGGCGAACCGGGCCTTCATCGGTCTCAGCGCCGCGAAATAGGCCTGGATGAGCACGGCGGCAACGCCTGTGCCGCATGCCTCCGGGGGAATCGCCAGGTCGTGCAAGTGAATATTCCGCCCGGCGGATACTTCAAGGGGGTTCGGGTCGGCTCAGCAGAAAAGCCGCCCTGGTGCTCCCAGTCCGTCAGCATCTGGCCGAAATGCGGGTGCTCATGCAGCCAGCGGTGCAGGCGCACCCGCGGCGAAGCGCCACGCACAAGCCCTGCGCCAATCAGGGCGGGAGCGCAGCGTCAAACCAGGTGCGGCACTCATCGTATCTGCTCGCGTGACACGTGAGGTGGCCGTCCGTGGGCAGGCTGGTGTACGCGCAGCTATGTGTCGATGAGGCGTCGATCGCCTGGCAAAGCGTCTGGACCGGCGCACCCGCGACGATGTCGCCAACACAGGTCGAGAGCGCACTGCCGCACTCCAGCATCTTGAAATCGGCGATGGCATAGTTTGTCGGCGAGACAGCGGTGATCGTGTCCTCCTGCGCCTTGAGGCTGGTGAGGAGGTCGCAGGTCGCGCCGGTCGCCCCGGCGCCGCAATAGCGCTCCAGCCACCGCGTATGGGGAACCGGCGAGGTGCAGGCGCCGCCGCCGACCGCGCCCGTCGCCAGGAGATTTGCCGTGGCCACCTGGTCGTAGGGGCCATCAAAGAAGCAGCCGCCCGTGAAATGCGTGCCGTGCCAGTGCGACTGGTCGTCCAGCGTGGTACGTGCCATCAGGATGACCGGAGCGGCGGCGCCATGGCTGATGCCTTCAAGCAACAGGTCTGCGCCCGTCCAGTAGGCACGTGCCCATGCCCCGGTCGTCGCCGCCTTGACCGCGAGATCGATGCGCGCGGCCTCATCCACGTAGGGACTGGTCCCGGAGCCGGTGGAGGTCTCGAAGTAATTGATGCAGACCGCGGCGTAGCCGTGCGCGGCATAGCCGGCGAGTACATTGTTGTAGCCCGTGCCGGTAATGCAGCCCATGTCGCCGCCGGAAAAAACCACCACCAGCTTGCTGCAGGGGGCGGCGGTGCAGGCGGACGCATTCGTGACGAGCGTGCAGCGCTCGGCAACGCCATTCTGGCCGAGGCATGCGTCGACCACGAGTTGCCCGTTGGCCGATGGCGGCGAGGTGCTGCCCGCGGCGCCACCGGAACTGCCGCCGCACCCGCCAACCAGCGTCAATGCCGCTGAAACGACCAGACAGCCCACCACCCGCCACCGATTGCTTGCGTGCATTATCTTTGACCTTTCGTCACTGCCCTGTTGATTCAAGCTAATGCTCCGCGAGCACTCGTTTAAGCCGGCGTCCAACGTGACGCTCAGGCGCACGTAATCGCCTTCGGGGAGGTAGACGAAGTGTACTGCATTGCCGGGATCGTATGGATAAGTGGCAGCCGGCCAGGACGGGATCTCAACGGCCCCTAGGCATCATTCGGCTGTGCGCCAGGAAACCACTCGATGTGCTGATCGCCCTGGCGTCCCGAGTAAATGACCCGCTTGCCCCGAAGGTACACGGTATAGTCCTTCACGCCCGCCAGGGTGGCGCGCCGGCAAAATTCAGGGAACTTCTGCCCATGCTGCTGGCTATCCACGATGGCGGCCTTCAGGGCAGCAACATCCAGGCGCGCAGATATACAGGGCTGATTCTCGAATGTGACGGGGGCTATGACCGTGGCGCCGGAGGTGTCATAGAAGGTAAAGGTACTCAGGGCATAATCCACGTGGTAATACTCGACGCCGTTAGCGACAAGCGCGCCGACAATTTCCGGGAAGGGAATTGAGCCATCGAGCGTTGCCTTGGCCAGAAGGGAGACTTCGTTGGCATTCATCTATGTGCTCCAGAAGATAAGTGCCGCCTGATGTGGAGCTAAGGGTCCGGTCAGCGGCAATGGCGCCGGGTATTCCGGATGATGCCATGACGCGGCAGTCCTTGGTTCCAGCCACCGCAGCTGCCCGCGCACCAGATAAAGCGGATCAGCTTAAGGGGCGCCTCGAGGACGGTTTCGATGCCCTCGCATATACGATTACCCAGGCCCTGCTTCGGCCCTAGTGGCGCCTGCTCGCCAGCCGGCATAGCGCCTTGCGCCTGTGCATGAGAGGCTACCCTTTCAGTAGAGATTGCGTTAGCTGCCGCAGTTGTGGACTGCGGAGCAGGCGCTGGCTGTATCGCGCTGTCTGGAACGCAGGGTTGGGGGCACCACGCTACGGAGCACAGCAGCCCCAATTGATGAGGCCGACGGTAGCGCAGGACTCACAGCATTTGAAGCCAGGGAGTCGCGGAAGCGAGGGATGAGGCGCCGCGCGATGTTCCGATGATTGGCGCGATGCAGCTCTACGGGCTCTTCTTGATGATGCGCACGACTGACTCAAGCTGCCGACGATGAATCATCGTGTGGACTGCCGCCAAGGTGTGCCAGCCGTGGCCATCCAGTGGCCCGAACCAGGGGTGTGCGTGGCGCCGCACCGTATGAAGGTCCTTGATTGTCGCTATTCGTTCCAGGTAGGCCGCAAGGGCTTGCTCCACCTGGGCCAGTTGCTCCTGCCCTGCATTGGAGATCGGCTTGACCTCGGCGATCCGTGTTTCACGCCCGAGAGCTTTGCCTTCACTTAGGGCTGTGAGAATTTCGCGAATCTCCGTGTCAACGATAACGACGTGCTGCAACACCATGGCAGCAGACCAGTTTCGGCTGTTGTCTTCAAGGCCTGCGATCCGGGGGATCAGCACCTGGCGTTGCCATTGGTCCTGCGGGAGCGTGCGGGCAGTCGCCACCAGTCTTTCGGTTTCGTAACACAGCCAGGCTTGGAGGCGGCGGCGGGAGAGGGAAGTTCGCAGTGCTCGAAAGCCCAGTCGGGAAACCAGGAGCTCGAGCGGGGGCAGGCCTGCACCCGGTGGAGCTAGAGCAGCTTTGTCATTCATGGTTGACCTCTTTGAGTGAATCGGAGGGAGGGGCGGCCTCACGCAGAGTTGAGGTCGCGCGCCGTTGCACGCCGCTATGGCAGCCGACGTGTACTGCGTCGGCCTTGAATTAGTGGTTAGACGGGTGGCCGAAGCCGGACCTTTACCGCTCATTCTGCCGATGCCCGCTCTAACCACTCAATTACCTGCTCTGCATTTTGATCCGGCGGGAATACCGGATAAAACACTTTGGCAATTCTGCCCGATTTGACGATGAGCGTGACGCGCTTGATCAGATCTTTGCCTCCCACTTGGAGGGTGGGCAGGGCCAATGCGTTTGTGAAGGCCAGCAGCTCATCACTTAGTAGATCAAATGGAAGGTGGAGTCGGCCAGCAGCTTCCTGCTGGTAGGCGGAGGACTGAGTGCTGATGCCGAAGACTTTGGCCTGTAGCTTCTGAAGCTCGGCGTAGTGATCCCTGAAAGAGCAGGACTGCGGGGTACAGCCTCTTGCGCCTGGAATCTGATCCCAGCCGTCTGGTAGAGCTGTATCGGGCCTGCCCGTCATGGGATAGCAGTACAGGACAATGATGCCGGTTTCGTTGGCAAGATTGAGTGCAAAACCCTCTGTAGAGGTAAGCTCAAGCGACGGCAGCGCCTTGCCCAAAAGATGATCGCAAGCGCCGTCATCTATGGGTGCAGGTAAGTTCTTTGGTAATTCAGTGAGAGTTGCCAACCTTGGCTCCGAATGAAAATGCCTAACGTGGAGTTAAGGCGCGAGCAGACGCCCTGGGGCGAATAAGCCGAAGTGTACCGCGTCGCCTGGAACGAAGGATTAGGGCGTCTGCTACTGGCACGTTGTTTTGAGTGGCAAATATATTCTCTCAATCTCGGCCTTATCAGATTCGCTAAGGTCCTTCTTGAATGCAATAGCTTCCACTTGCTCCTTCATGTCGGCGACCTTTTCGTTGGATAGCTTGGCAGCCTCTTCTCTATAGCAGGCGCAATAAGCAATGGGGTCTGATGACATCTTGGCGCCAGCACTGAGGCTGCAGGAATCCATGAGCTCCTTTTTCAGACTTGCGGCTCCAATTAGGCGGCATGTTTTGTTGGCCGTCGTAATTATTTTTACCGATCTTTCGCCGGGGTTGCCAATTATCGAAAATAGCTGAGCCTGAGAGAGCTTTCTTCTGTCTAACTCAATTTGCTTAGGGAAGCAGCAGGCGAAATCTATGCCTGCAGGTTTGCCCGCCATTTCATCCGGGAGGCCTTTTACGATTCTGCAGCGCTGCTCGGCATCTGAGATGAGAAGTGCGTATAGCCTTGAGACGGCAATAGATTGGTCTGCGAATAAATTCGTAGAAATTATCAGAGCAATTAAAGTGAAAAGTCTTGCGGATATCTTGATCATGAATTTATTTAATTAGCCATGACGTGGAGTTCGGGTCGCGCGCCGCGCCCCTTTAAAGGGCGACACTACTGTAGCTGCGTCGGCCTTGAGCGAGTAGTTGGGGCGCGGGACGGGGGCGGGTTTTTAAGAGTACGCCGGCACTGGATTTGCCTACAGTACCGTCAGCGCGAACCGGCCGACCATGAACCACAACACGAGGCTGGACAGGAAATAGGCCGTGAACCGTAGGTTCACTATATTGACCGTGCAATGCACCAGGCTGTGGGCCGCGCGAAGGCCTACAAAGACCCAGGCGGCCTGCAGGTAGAGAGTATCGACCCGGGCGGCCACGACCAACAGCACACACAGGGCATAGAAGACCACCGGCAGTTCAAAGAGGTTCTTGAGGTTGTTGGAGGCCTGATTGATGGGTGCCGGAAGCCGGGCATTCAGAAGTTCCGGCGAGGCAATGGACTGGGGGTCAATGCCATTGCGCAGGATGAAGGGCAGGCGGCGGGCATACATATAGGCCCAGACGGCGGCCGTGAGCAGGAACATGACCGCGACGGGCTGGAGAATAAGTTGCTGATCCATCAGATTTCCTTGTTGAGTCCTAACGTGGAGTTAACGGCGCGCGCCGTTGAAGTACGTCAAAACTGCCGAAGTGTACCGCGTCGCCCGTTGAACGACGGGTTAGGGGCGGGCCAGCCGAAGCCGGACCTTACGGGGACACGCCCCTGCGAAAGCTTACAGACCCAGAGCGAGCCGCAGCCCTTCGTTGACCTTTTGCAGCGCGGTACCGGGAAGGGCGCGCACGCGCTCAGTAAGTAGCGTGCGATCAATGGTGAGCAGTTGTGACACATTGACCACTGACGGCTTGGGCAGGCCGGACTCCGACTTCACCAGGCGCACGTTGCCAGGGGCCTCCGCCAGCGCCATGTTGGAGGTCACGACCGCCACGATGGCGGTGGCGATGTGGCTCTCATTGAAGGGATTGGCTTGCACCACGAGGACGGGCCGGCGCAGGCCAGGGCCCGAGCCTGTGGGCTCCGGCAGGGAGGCCCACCAGACCTCACCACGCTTCATGGTCAAGGCTCTTCAGCTGGGCCTGGGCCAGCGCGGGCTCGACGGACGCAGACTCATTGGCATAGACGGCATTGAGCTTGGCGGTGATGGCCGGGCCGCTGCGCGAGTTCAGGTAGGCGGAGAGGGCCTCGGCGTAGAGCTGGCTGCGGGGCATGTGCAGCTCGTGGGCCAGATGCTCAGCGGCTTCGAAGATGGGATCCGGGAGGGAGATGGCGACTTTCATGCTGGCATGGTATCACCACGGTATGACCATGGCAAGACCGACCCTAACGTGGAGTTCAGGCGCGCGTAGACGCCATTGGGTGTAGTAGCCGAAGTGTACCGCGTCGCCTCGAACGAAGGGTTAGGATGGGGGCCGAAGCCGGGTTTCAACGGCAGAGATATTACGCACGGCTTTCGTAGTGATGCCAAACGCGCAGCACCGCCAATGCCTCTGCATGTACCGAATAGCGCACCACATAGTTGCCAAACACCATGTCGCGGACTTGCGCGGGCTGCGGTGCGTTCGCTACCTCAACACCCAAGTAGGGGAAGCGACACAAGTTCTCGATGCGGGCAACGAGCTCGGCGGCAACCCGCGCCGCCGCCGCGGGGTCTTTTTCGGCAATGAAGGCGCGGAGGCGCACCAGATCGGCAACGGCCTCTTGGGAATAGACCAGCCTCATTCGCCTGCCTTCGGGGGCGCCAGCTCATCAGCGCTACCCCAACTGCGCAACCAAGCATGGACGGCCTCACCAGAGGCCACTTTGCCCTGGGCAACGGACTCCATGGCCTGGAGGGTTTCCTGCCAGCGGACCTGCTCTTGCTCCTGGCGCTCCAGGAATTCTCTAAGTGCCTGATTAATAAGCCAGCTTTTGGTTCGGTGCAGCTTTCCGGCCATTGCCTCGAGGCCTTCCTCGACTTCCGGCTGGAGCCGGACGGTGGTGACGCTCATGGGATGCCCTCCGCAGGAATGAATACACTGTATTACAGTGTATTTTCGAGGGCAAGTGTGGGGATGTAACGCTTTGGGGGCTGGCACCCCTAACGTGGAGTTAAGGGCGCGCGCCGCCGCCCCTGGGTGTAGTAGCTGAATGGGGCCGCGTCGCCCCTTGAACGAAGGGTTAGGTGGCGCTGCTACGGAGCACCACCAGCTTCATATGGCTGCCACTGCCCCTGCTGATTTTGCTTAAGAAAGGCGGTGCGGCCTTGGGCCACCGGCCACTCAGGGGAAAATGCCAGCTCTGACCTCGACACCTTCCATTTGCCACCGGATTTGCCGGAAGACCAAGCAAAGTAATGGAACTCCTGATCTGAACCCAAATACACGGTGTGTGAAAGGGGCGTTGAGCCGAAATTATTGAGCTCGGCGGCATGGATTTGATGCGGTCTGCTGGAGGCACAGCCTGCAACAAGAGCAACCAGAGCACAGACTAGAAACAGGCGCATAAGAGCCACCTAACGTGGAGTTCAGGCGACCGCAGACGCCCTTGGGTGTAGTAGCCGACGTGTACCGGGTCGCCTGGAACGAAGGGTTAGGGGCGGCCTGCCGAAGCCCGAATTATTCTAGCGACTGTGAAAATTAATTGAATCTGTTGGATTTAATTGGAAAGAAAGTTTAATTCAAATTGAAATTGGTCCTTCTTGCCCGTGCTTGGGAATTTAAGTTTCTTGAGAATTGGTAAAAGGCTGCTCGCAAAAGCTTGGATATCTGCACTAGAAGACTTGACTGAAATTTCTGTCACGGCACCGCTTTCATCAACCGTTGCCACCGCCAAAATGGTCCCGGAAAGACATGGATTTTTTGTGAGGGCTCTCTGGTAGCGGTCATTAAGGGGTGATCCACTGTCATCAATTGTGCGACGTATGGCTTCAAGGCTCAGCCATTTGGGCTTGATGGCGCTACCTTCATTTAAAATAATTTCTTCATTTGCAGTGCAGGGCTTATACGGGCCCTTGAAGCCCGTTGACTCGCCACTCATCGCATCTTCATTAATGCTTTCCATGCACAGGCCTGTGCTAGGGAGAAGCACTCCAACTAGTAAAGCGGTCCTGATCATAAGTACGTCCCTAACGTGAAGTTCAGGGGGCCGTAGCTGCCGTATGCCAAAGCAAATGCCCATGTTACGGCTCCCCTGGAGCGCAGGGTTAGGAGCGCCTAGCAACGGAGGCCAGAAGCCCCGATGAATGGCGCTGAAGGTAGGGCATTAGGCTCGTCATCTAAGGCGCGGGGATCATGGAGCAAAGCATCAAGGAAGCATTTCTGAAGAAACTATTGCTCTTCCTTGCTTTCAATTATCAGCTTGTACTTGGTCGCGAGTAGCTTCAAATGTAGCGCACGGTCTCGATTGACTGAAAAGGCAAGTTCGTCAGCCATGGCTGTTTCGATAAGATAG
The DNA here is from genome assembly GCA_040385265.1 of Pseudomonadota bacterium. Lineage (GTDB taxonomy): Bacteria > Pseudomonadota > Gammaproteobacteria > Pseudomonadales > Moraxellaceae > UBA2031. Next base: position 44,018 of record JAZKHS010000009.1, read on the forward strand.
TTCATAGTCCCCACGCCTTCGCGAAATTTGCCACTTGTGTCTTTAGTTTCTAATGAGGCAATTTTTGCAGTTAGCTTATAAGTGGAATCTCGCTCTTTAAGCCAAGCTCTTTGAGATTCCAATAGCAATTGCTTTGCCTCAGGGTGGAGAATCGCCATTAGCTTCTGGTACTGAATGTTAAGTTCCTTATCCCAGATTTCAGTCTCGATGGCGCAGGGGATCCCTCCCGTTCCGCCATATGTGTTCGCATAGCAGTCGTTAATATACTTTCCATAGTAGGTTTCAAATTCTGCCGTACTAGCGAAGCTATCAAGTGGCTTGAAATCCGCCGACTTCTTGTATTTGTAGTCAATGGCGAGCGATGTTGTTGGTGCCATTGCAAGGAATAAGAGAAGAATGAGTTTTTCTTTTATGGCTTTCATTTCAGTATGCTACCTGGCCATTGAATAATGGAGTTGGCCGACAGGCCCCTTGATTGATTTTGACCCTACCGTAGCTAGGCCACCTTTAAAAGCTCGGGAATCACTGAGTCAGATGGGCTGGCAGAAGCTAGATCCGAAAGCCGGCGCAGGCCCAGCGATAATGAGGAGGGCTCACGTGCCTAACGTGGAGTTAAGGCCGCGCGCCGCTGGCCTTGGGTGTAGTAGCCGAAGTGTACCGCGTCGGCCTTGAACGAGTGGTTAGGCTTAAAACTGCGAGAGAGCATAAAAGCCAAAAATACTCAAAGGAATGGACCAGTACTCTACAGGAACCCAGAAAAACCGGTGCTTGCTGGCTAGGGTAGCGATATTTCTATTTAGGGCGTAGCCGACGATTCCAATGGTTAGGGCGGAAAGCTGGAACCCTGCGAATTTGGGCCATGTATGAGCAACGTAGTAGCCCCTACCAAGAGCCAGATCAGTGAGAAGCTGGGTCAGGACAAAGACCAGTATGGGAATGAGGCCTGTGAGAATTCCCCAGCGGTGCCAGCTCAAATGCATAGCTCTCTCTATATATTTTGAAGCCTAACGTGGAGTTAACGGCGCACGCCGCCGAACTTTTGTGTATTAGCTGAAGTGTACCGCGTCGCCCGTTGAAGGAAGGGTTAGGTTTGCCCTGCCGAAGCCGGAATTCAGGGTGTCAATGCCCTACTTAAATATCATGGACGAAATGAGGTTGTTTACTTCGCCTTCGGCGTTAGGGTCTGGCTTCTCGGCTCCCCAACTGCTGCGTTTAATGATGGTGGGGCCATAGTTACTTGCCGAAAGATGATAGAAGGTGCCGTTCTTCACAAATATGTAGTTAGACGATACATGGTTAGGAATGCCGTTCAGGTCAAATCTTTGGAAGAAGTGAACATGGTCTCCGATCACTGGGTTGGTTCCGACTTGCTTCAGAATAATTCCGGGCTTTCCGTCAAGGGATTTGGAGACAGAGTCTAGAACCGAAGGACTTGAGACTCCGGGAACGGAAATGATTTCGTAGATGTAAGGGAAAGTGCGGCCTGAAGAAACAATTCTTACTCCCTTTGCTTTTGGGTCTGAATCGGGCGAAAAGGAAGTGAAGGCTAAGGGGCGAGGATCAAAGGCGGCAAGTTTTTCAACATTAAGCTCATAAGGGAGACTTGCCAGGACGGCGGCTGGCAGTTGAGCGAATTCCTGAGAGTCATCTTCAGGTATCTGAACGCATGATGTAGTCAGGAGAATGAGTGCTGCTGGCACCAAGCTGAAGAACCGATTCATTGAAATTCCCTTTGTTGAAAAATTTATGGCCGAACCTAACGTGGAGTTAACGGCGCGCGCCGCTGTATTACGGTGAATAAGCTGAAGTGTACCGCGTCGCCCGTTGAACGAAGGGTTAGGCATTTAGCGGCCGACGCCATCTTTCCAGGCGTAGTACATGCCCTGGGAGAATAGCTTGGACAAGTTGTCTTTGTTGGGCCAAGCGTAGCGGCTCAAGAAAGCCGCTTGCCAAGCCGCGGAATCTACCTCTTTGCCCTGCGATTCGGCCATGGAATACACGAGGTCATGCCCCGCCTTCATGGCCTCACGGCAAACTTCGTTATATCTATCCAGCTCTGCAACTGTGAGTTCGGGGTACTGAGCGGCTAAGCGCTCCTGGATCGGCTTAAGCCAATTGCTGCCCCATTCCATGGCAAGGGATAGACCGGCATTAAGGCGCTCGATTTCGGCGTCATCCTTGCTTGCCGCGACAGACTTGTCTCGTTGCTTCCAGCCGAACATATGTTCCCTGCAGAAATGCCTAACGTGAAGTTCAGGCGCGCGCCGGTGGCGGACGCCAATTTAGCCGGAGTGTACCGCGTCGCCTGGAACGCAGGGTTAGGTTGGCCACGCTATGGAGAGAGGTTTCCCTACCTTTTGAGGCTGAATATCAGCCATATCTGCGGTCGTTGCAAAGACAATAAATCGGTTACCGCCCGTAAGGTGAAACAGCGACTCCCCCTCATTGGCATATTGCGCCGGTGGATAGATTTCCTCTGCCTGGGCCTGGGATATCCCGGCGAGCTGCATTAGCCGAGCGGCATCTGCACTAGAGATGAGCTGCGGATCTGAGGGGGTGCCGTAGGACGCCCCGCAGTACCCGTTGTGAATGAAGTAGTGACGTTCCATGCCGACCTAACGTGAAGTTCAGGGGCGCGCCGCTGCCGCCTGAAAGAAAAAATGCCCATGTTGCGCGTCCCCTGGAACGCAGGGTTAGGTGCGCCCGGCTATAGCAGCAGCGGCCTTTGAAGTTGAGGCTGAAGGTAGCGCAGGAGCCTCGCCATTTGAAGCTCGGGAATCACTGAGGCGGGGCGGTGGCCGAAGCCCGGCGGCCTACCCGGGCTGGGCACTGGCCGAGATCCAGGAAGGGACCGAAGGCACGGGGAGGGCGGCGGGAAGCGAGATGGCCCAGCGTAAGAAAGAGAACCCCCGCGGACCTAACGCAGAGCTAACGGCGCGCGCCGAAAGCCTTGGGTGAATACGACGAATGTAGCCGCGTCGGCCGTTGAGCGAGTTGTTAGGCTCGCTCGAGCTATGCCACGACGGCACCTGCTATGACACCGACAGTACTTAATGCGAGGCGGGATTTGAAGCTCGGGAATCACTGACCCGGCAGCGGTAACCGAAGCCGCGATCCCTGACGCTGATACAGCCCGAACAGGAGGAGCGAATCTGGCTCGCGGGCTCTAACGTGGAGTTCAGGCGCGCGCAGACGCCCTTGGGTGTAATACGCGAAGTGTACCGCGTCGCCTGGAACGTATGGTTAGGTGCCGCCGCGCTACAGGAGCAGCGGCACCCGAAGTAGCACTGACGTTACCGCAGCCAATCCGCTATTTGAAGCTCGGGAATCACTGAGCCCAGGCCGAAGCCTCCGAACTGGCATTACTGGCCGGGCTGAGGGAACCAGTTTGCCCAACTAGAAAGGGGCCGACCTGGATGTTGAGCCGGTGGCTGCCGATCAGACTTGCTGACAGCGCACCCAGCGGCAGTGAGAGAAAGCTGCAGCGGCGCCCGAAGCAGGAACAAAGCGATGATGTTGAAACTCGAGCGACTTTCACAACAGAAGTGAACGAGCTCGCGGGGCCTAACGTTGGAGTTAAGGCCGCGGCGGAACGCCGTCGGCCTTGAACGAGTTGTTAGGCGCGTTATCGCCTGTTTATGAATGACCAGTTTCTTGGTCGTGCTCTAATTTCTTGCAGTTGATCTGCGGTTATAGAGAAGGTTTTCTCTATGTACTCAGGCATAACTTCTTCTGACTCTTCTCTAGAGTTGCCTCTGAAATCTTCAGGGGAGCTACGAAGCTCAACAAAGGCATCTTTTGACAGCACATATATAAGTGTTGCGGTCCAGCCGCGACGGACTGTGCTGTAGGCGGTGCAGACATCAATTACTGAATCCAGATCAAATTGGACGATCTCGCCGCTAACTGATTTGTAATCACAAGGCATCATGGCTTAGCGCCTAACGTGGAGTTAAGGGCGCGCGCCGCCGCCCTTGGGTGTAGTAGCCGACTGG
>JAZKHS010000010.1:0-5390 GCA_040385265.1 Pseudomonadota bacterium
GGCCGGCCAGCACCGCCATCGCCGCCACCACCACAAAGGTCGCGGCATTCGCCGGAATCTGCAGATTGAAATCGGTAAACGAGTGGATCAGCAGCGCGGTCAGCGCCATGCCGGCGCCAAAGCCGACGCCGCTGCGAAACGCGCCCTCGCGCCGCAGCAGCGGCCGCAGCGCCTGCCACAGCGCCAGCAGCACGAAGGCCGCCAGCGGCAGCAGGCCCAGCGCGCCGTACTCGATCCAGAACTGCAGGTAATCGTTGTGCGCGTGGTCCGCATGTCCCTTGATCTCGGGCCCGGCGTACTGCGGAAACACGCTCTCGAAACTGCCCGCGCCCTGGCCGATGACGGGCCGGTCCAGTGCCAGCGGCAGCGCGTCGCGCGCCACTTCGTCGCGCAGGTCGTTGATGTCCACCGTCACCGCGCCGGCGCTCTGCGTCACCTCGACCTGCGTCGCCAGCACGCGCTGGGTCAGCCGCTCCAGCCCGAAGTACTGGCTCACGATCAGCACGTCGATCACCAGCAGGCTGGCCAGGATCAGGCCGTTGCGCAGGCGATGCTCCTTCTCCAGCCAGCCATACACCGCGCCCAGCAACAGCAGGCTGCCGACAAAGGCGGCATTGCCGCCGCGCGAGTGCGTCATCACCAGGCCGATCACCATGATCACGAGCGCAAGGCGCAGGCGTGCCTTGGGGCCGAGCAGCAGTTCCAGCACATGGATCCATTCGAAGGGACGCTTGTCGCGCAGCGCCAGCAGCAGGCCGATGCCGAGGCCCAGCGTCATCGCCAGGTAGCCGGCCAGGTGGTTGCGGTTGACGAAGGTGCCGGTGGCGTTGCCGAGGCCGTACTGCTTGGGCGTGAGGAACAGCCACTCGATGCCGGACAGCGTCATGAAGGCGCCGTAAAAGGCCTGGAAGGCGCCGCTCAGCACCAGCGTCCACAGCAGCATCTGCAGGCGCGCGCGCGTCGCGAACAGGCTCACCACCAGCCAGAACACGAGGGTGTAGGAGAGTCCCAGCATCAGGTACTGGAAGGTTTGCCCGACATCCAGGGTCAGCCCGCCCAGCCACTGCACCGCCACCCAGGCCTGCGCCGCCAGCAGGCAGGCCAGCAAGGGCAGGGCGGCTTTTTGCGCGGCGCTCAGCGGTGGCGGCGGCTGCAGCGCGGACGAGGGCGGCTCGGTGGCGGAGGGTGACGGCTGTCTCCAGAGGATGAGGCCGTAGAGCAGGCCCAGCAGCCCGGCCCAGGCCACCAGCACGCCGATGGCCCAGTCGCGGTTGCTCCCCAGCGGCAGCGGTAGCCACACCAGCCAGGCCAGCGTCAGCGCGACCGTCACGCGCTCCAGCCAGGGCGCAGGGGGATTTCCGCTTTCGCGGGAATGACGACCCGGGCGGGAGTCTGGCCGGGAATGGCGGGGGGCGGGCGAGGGCATCGGCTGGGCGGGGCTGCGGCTACATTAAAGAAAGCATGGTGCCACAACCACGGCTGGCAACCGAGTCCTGAACCTGGCGGGCACATTGCTGCCTTGAGCCGGTCCTGGAACAGACGTATTCTCGATTCATGAGCATTCCTGTCGAAAAAATCACCGAAGTCGTCCTGTCGCTCCCCAGCGACGCGCGGGCGCTGCTGGCGGATCGCCTGGTCGAGAGCCTGGACCCCATCACGGATGAGGATGTGCGTGATCTTTGGGCTCAGGAGGCGTTGCGCCGCCTGGAAGAGATCCGGTCCGGCCAGGTGGCGTCGGTGCCTGGCGAGGTCGGGCTCGCGCAGGTCCGTAGTCGCCTCGGGAAATGAGCTTCCGCTTTCACCCTCAGGCGCTGGAAGAGCTCGAGCGAGCCGCCCTGCATTACGAGGATCGTCAGGCCGGGCTGGGCGAGCGCTTTGTTGCCGCCATCGAGGCCGCCATCGACAGCGTTGTCGCGGCACCGGAAACATGGCCCGCACTCGCCACGCCTGTCCGTCGCCGCCTCACCCGGGTTTTTCCGTACGCGCTGCTCTACGTCCCGCTCTCCGACCACGTACTGATTGTGGCCGTCATGCACTGCCATCAGAAGCCCGGCTATTGGCGCCCTCGCCTCGAGCCCGAGGACTAGGCCTCGACCGGCATGCCCGCGCCTTCGCCATCCCTCCATCCGCCTGTGCCGCGTCTGAATACTGTGCTGCTGGAGCGCGACAGTAACGGAAGCCGTTCCTGCGAGACCCATGGCCTACACAGGGCGGGCGATGGTCGTTGTCGGGCTGAAGCCCGACCTACGCCCGAAGGAAGTCCCCTTGGGGGGCGCCCGAAGGAAGTCCCCCGCCCCGCAGGAAGTCCCCTTGGGGGATTGGGGGGCGACCGAAGGGAGTCCCGCGGGACAGGAGCCCGACACGACCATCGTTGTCGGGCTGAAGCCCGACCTACAGCCCGACCTACAGGCGATGGCCGGGGCGCGCGCGGCGCTGCTACCATCGCCGACCGTTTCCCCGGTATCCCTGCGAGACTCCATGACCCGCCTGACCTGCTTCAAGGCCTACGATATCCGCGGCCAGCTCGGCACCGAGCTCAATGACGACATCGCCTATCGCATCGGCCGCGCCTACGCCGAGTGGCTCTCGCCACGCACCGTGGTCCTCGGCGGCGACATCCGCGCAACCTCGCCGGCGCTGAAGGCGGCGCTGGCGCGCGGCCTCACCGAGGCCGGCGTCGACGTCCTCGACCTCGGCATAACCGGCACCGAAGAGATCTACTTCGCCACCTGGCACCTGCAGGCTGACGGCGGCATCGAGGTCACCGCCTCGCACAATCCCATCGACTACAACGGCTTCAAGCTGGTGCGCGCGGGCGCGCAGCCGATCAGCCGCGACAACGGCCTCGAGGACATCCGCGCGCGCGCGGAGGCGCTGGGCGTCGCCGGTGCGGGTGGGCGGGCCGGGGCCGCGGTCGGGGTTGGCGCTGCCGGAGCAGGCGTGATGGCCGGTGCCGCGGTGGTTGGCGCGGCGAGTCCTGCCCGAGCCGGCGCGGCCGTGGTGCCGGGCACGGTGCGCGCCGCGGACTGCCGCGCCGCCTATGTCGCGCACCTGCTCTCCTATATCGACGTGGCCGCGCTGCGCCCGCTGAAGATCGTGGTCAATGCCGGCAACGGCGCCGCCGGCCCGGCGCTGGACGCCATTGCGCAGGCCCTGGCCGCCGCCGGCGCCCCGCTGGAATTCATCCGCATCAACCATGAACCCGACGGCACCTTCCCCAACGGCATCCCCAACCCGATGCTGGAGGAAAACCGCGCCGCCACCCGCGACGCGGTGCTGGCCCACGGCGCCGACCTCGGCATCGCCTGGGACGGCGACTTCGACCGCTGCTTCCTCTTCGACCACCACGGCGCCTTCATCGAGGGCTACTACATCGTCGGCCTGCTGGCCGAGGCCTTCCTGCGCAAGGACCCGGGCGCGCGCATCATCCACGACCCGCGCCTGACCTGGAACACGCTGGACATCGTCAGCGGCAACGGCGGCGTGCCGGTGCAGTGCAAGGCCGGCCACGCCTTCATCAAGCAGCGCATGCGCGAGGTCGACGCGGTGTACGGCGGCGAGATGAGCGCGCACCACTATTTCCGCGACTTTGCCTACTGCGACAGCGGCATGATTCCCTGGCTGCTGGTGGTGGAGCTGATGGGCCGCCGCGGCCAGTCGCTGGCCTCGCTGGTGGGCGAGCGCATCCAGGCCTTTCCGTCCTCCGGCGAGATCAACCGCAAGCTCGACGAGCCGGCGCCCGACGTGCTGCGGCGACTCGAGGCGCAGTACGCCGCCGATGCCCTGGCGGTGGACCATACCGACGGCGTCAGCATCGAGTTCGCCGACTGGCGCTTCAACCTGCGCGCCTCCAACACCGAGCCGGTGATCCGCCTCAACGTGGAGTCCCGCGCCGACGCGGCGCTGATGCAGGCGCGCACGGCCGAGCTCCTGGCCCTGATCGGCGGCACCCCCGCCTGAGGCGGCCCTGGGTAAGGGCGCCTCGCCGGGCTCGAGGGTGCCACGGCGTAGCGGTCGTCGGCCTGACGCGGCGCCGGCTGGGGGCGCCTTGCCCGGGGCGCCCTCCGCCGGGGCCGGCGGGGCGTGGTCCAGGGTTCGCCCGCCCCCCGGCACCGGCCACCACCCCCCGACAGACTTGGGCCATGCCCGCGCTTTCTGGTACTATTCGCCAAGCCGAGTCCAAGACTCGGCTTTTTTGTGTGCCCCGAGCCCTGCGGCCCGGGTCCGGCCCCCGGCGTCTCCGGACCCGGTGGCCCGAAGCCCCAGAGCCCCGAGGCCCGCGCCGCCGGCCCCCCGGCCCGGGGCGCCCGGATCGACCCGAAGCGACCAGAAGCAAGCGACCACTCCATGACCCGTCCCGTCGATACCTGGCTGTTGCCCGAAGGCGTGAGCGATGTGCTGCCGGCCGAGGCCGCCCGCCTCGAGGCCCTGCGCCGCCGCATCCTCGATTGCTGCGCCGCCTGGGGCTACCAGCTCGTCATCCCGCCCCTCATGGAATACCTGGACTCCCTGCTCACCGGGTCCGGCCATGACCTCGACCTGATGACCTTCAAGATCACCGACCAGCTCAGCGGCCGCCTGATGGGCGTGCGCGCCGACATCACGCCGCAGGTGGCGCGCCTGGACGCGCATGCGCTCAAGGTCGAAGGCCCGGCGCGCTACTGCTACGCCGGCACCACGCTCAACACCCGCCCGGCCGCGCTGGCCGCCTCGCGCTGCCCGGTGCAGGTCGGCGCCGAGCTCTACGGCTATGCCGGCGTCGCCGGCGACATCGAGGTGCTGCGCCTGATGCTGGAGACGCTGGCCCTGGCCGGCGCCCGCGGCGTCCAGCTCGACCTGGGCCATGTCGCCCTGTTCCGCGGCCTGGCACGCCTGGCCGGCATCGACGGCCGCGACGAATCCGTGCTCTTTGACATCTACCAGCGCAAGGCCGTGGCCGAGCTCAAGGACTTCCTTGACGGCCGCGCGCTGGACGCCGCCACCCGCGCCCGTTTCGAGGGCCTGCTCACGCTGGCCGGCGACGTCACCGTGCTGGCGCGGGCGCGCGCCCTGCTCGGCGGCCTGGCGCCGGGGATCGATGCCGCGCTGGACGCGCTGGCCGCGGTGGCCGCCGCGCTGCAGGCCTCGCACCCGGAGGTGTCGCTCTACTTCGACCTGACCGAGCTGCGCGGCTACCACTACCACACCGGCCTGGTGTTCGCGGCCTACATGCCGGGCCTGCGCGCCGAGCTCGCCAAGGGCGGCCGCTACGACAGCGTCGGCGAGGCCTTTGGCCGCGCCCGCCCGGCCACCGGCTTCAGCGCCGACCTCACGGCGCTGCTGGCCTGCGCCGACGAGGCCATCGCCGCCGAGCTCATCCTCGCCCCGGCGGGCGAGGAGGCCGCCCTGCG
>JAZKHS010000010.1:5400-14155 GCA_040385265.1 Pseudomonadota bacterium
GCCCTGCGCGACGCCATTGCGGCCCTGCGCGGCCAGGGCCGGCGCGTCCGCCAGGCGCTGCCCGGCGAGGCCGCGGCACCCGCCGCCGCCGGCTGCCGCAGCGTGCTGCGCCAGGTCGACGGCCAGTGGGTCGTGGTCGGCATTTGATGACTGCAAGGGATTAATGACGTGCCAAAGGGAGTTGCCGTGAGAAGTTTGATTGTCGGGTGTTTGATGCTGACGCTGTCGGGTTGCTACATGGTGCGCGGCCCGCGCGGGATCGACAGCGTCACGCTGCAGGCGCCGCTGCAGGCGGGCAAGTCGGTGTATGTGCCGATTGCGCCCGACGGCCGCTACAAGCCCTGGATGAGCGCGACGCTGAAGGACGCCCCGGGCAGCGGCAAGGCGGCGGCCGAGGCACTTTATGACGAGGTCCGCCTGCGCCAGCCGCGCAGCGTGCTGGGCGTGGCAGCGGAAACCGAGGAGCAGGCGCTGGCGAGTGCGCGCGCCAAGGGCCTGGAGTATGTGTTTTATCCGCGCGTGAACGAATGGACCGAGGCGAGCTACTGGACCTGTTCGCCGGAGTACAAGGATATCGTCAACGTGGACCTGTCGGTGTACGACGTCGCCTCCGGCAAGGCGATCAAGATCGACCGGTTGTACAACGGCGGCTGCGCCACGCGCGTGTTCCAGATCCCCGTCGGGATCGGCACGGTGGAAGGGCGCTTCCGGCAAGTGTTGCAGACCTGGCTGGGCCAGAACCAGTTCGTGGCCAGGTGAAGCAGGAAGGGCGGGGCCAGCAGCTCCGCTCCCTATGACATTCAAGCATTGAACGAGAGTGAATGATGGGCAAGAACGTCGTCGTACTCGGCACCCAGTGGGGTGACGAGGGCAAGGGCAAGATCGTGGACCTGCTGACGGACAACGCGTCCGCGGTGGTGCGTTTCCAGGGCGGCCACAATGCCGGCCACACCCTCTGGGTGAATGGCGAGAAGACCGTGCTGCACCTCATCCCCTCCGGCATCCTGCGCGAGAACGTGCTGTGCCTGATCGGCAACGGCGTGGTGCTGGCGCCGGATGCGCTGCTCAAGGAAATCGCCGGCCTCGAGGCCAAAGGCGTCAATCCGCGCGCGCGCCTCAAGGTGTCCGCGGCCTGCCCGCTGATCCTGCCCTACCACGTTGCCCTCGACCAGGCGCGCGAAGCCGCCCGCGCCGGCGGCAAGATCGGCACCACCGGGCGCGGCATCGGCCCCGCCTACGAGGACAAGGTCGCGCGCCGCGGCCTGCGCCTGGGCGACCTGTTCCGCCGCGAGACCCTGGCCGCGCGCTTGGGCGAGGTGCTCGATTACCACAACTTCCAGCTCAAGCATTACTACAAGGCCGATCTCGTCGACTTCCAGAAGACGCTGGACGATGCGCTGAGCTGGGCCGACCAGCTCAAGGAGCTGGTCGCCGACGTGCCCACCCTGCTGCACGACTTCCGTCGCGCCGGCAAGGACATCATGTTCGAGGGCGCGCAGGGCTCCCTGCTCGACATCGACCACGGCACCTATCCGTATGTGACCTCGAGCAACACCACCGCCGGCGGCACCAGCACCGGCTCCGGCTTCGGCCCGCTCTACCTGGATTACATCCTCGGCATCACCAAGGCCTACACCACCCGCGTCGGCTCCGGTCCCTTCCCGACCGAGCTGATCTATGACGCCGCCAACGACGTCGGCGACGCCGTCGGCAAGCACCTCGGCACCATCGGCCACGAGTTCGGTTCCACCACCGGCCGCCAGCGCCGCTGCGGCTGGTTCGATGCCGTGGTGCTGCGCCGCGGCGTCGAGATCAACTCCATCTCGGGGCTCTGCCTGACCAAGCTCGACGTGCTCGACGGCCTCGAGTCCGTCAACATCTGCACCGGCTACACGCGCGCCGTCGACGGCGGCCCGATGGAGTGCCTGATGAGCGATGCCGAGAGCTTCGAGAACGTGGTGCCGGTCTACGAGACGCTGCCCGGCTGGAGCGAGTCCACGGTCGGCGTGAAGCGCCTGGAAGACCTGCCCGCCAACGCCCGCACCTATATCCGCCGCATCGAGGAAATCGTCGGCTGCCCCATCGACATCATCTCCACCGGTCCGGACCGCGACGAGACCATCGTCCTGCGGCATCCGTTCAACTGACGCGCCATGCCGGCCGCCTCCGCTCCCATAGCTGCGCCGGCGGGACGCGCCGGTGGCCCCCGCACGCGCGGGGGTGAGCGCGGGTTACTGCTGTCGCGTGGGCGCTGGCGGTTTGCTGCCGCCCCTCGCGGTCACGGCGCCAGCGCGGGCGGGGCGGCATGATGAAGTCCCCGGCCGCGGTGCTCGCCCTCGGCGCCTGGTACCGCGCGCCGGTGCGGCGTGCGCTGGCGCGGCAGCTGTATTTTTCCGGGCTGGAATCGCTGACCCTGGTGATGCTGATCGGCGTCGCCGTCGGCGCCATCATCGTCTCGCAACTGCATTTCGGCATCGGCCAGAGCGGCGCGGAAACCCTGCGCCTGATGGCGCAGCTGCTGCTCTCCGAACTCTCGCCGCTGCTCACCGCCCTCATCCTGATCGCGCGCTCCTCGTCGGCCATGGCCAGCGAGCTGGCCGCCATGCGCGTCAACAACGAGATCTGGATGCTGCAGCAGTTCGGCGTGCAGCCCGCGCACTACCTGATGCTGCCGCGCGTCACCGGCATGACCCTGGCCAGCGTGCTGCTGTCCATTTACCTGTCGCTGTCGGCGCTGGTCGCCGGCGCCCTGCTGGTGTCGGGCGCCAATGCCTTCGGCGAGCTCGCGCGCCTGGGCGCGGTGCTGTCGGTGGGCGTGGCCGGCGAGGGCCTGGCCAAGACGGCATTGTTCGGCCTGGTGATCGCCTGGATGGCCTGCCGCACCGGCCTGCGCGCCGGCGGCGCCATGACCGAGATTCCGCGCGCCGCCTCGCGCGCCGTGGTCAGCGCGCTGCTCGCCGTGTTCGTGCTGGACGCGATCTGGGGGCTGCTGTGAGCGCGCTGCCGCCGCCTGGCCCGTGGGCGCTGGGGCCTGATGCCCAGGCCGCCACCGAGGCGCTGGTGCAGTCGGCGCAGCGCGCCGGCCTGCGCACCGGCTGGCTGGCCCCCGAGGCCTGCTTTCTCAGCAACCTCAACATCGAGGAAAACCTGCGCCTGCTGCACGACTGGGGCCTGGGGGATGGCGCCGGCTTCGATGCCGCGCTGGCGCGCGCCGCGGCGGTGCTGGCGATCGATCCGGGCGAGTGGCTGGCGGAGCGCCCCGCCCATCTGCGCGCCAGCGTGCTGCTGCGCGCGCGCCTGCTGCGCCTGCTGTTGCTGCGCCCCGACCTGGTGGTGCTGCACCCGGCCCAGCTGACGCAGGCCGGCCCCCTTGCCGCGCCCTTCATCGCCGGACTCGCCGGGGCCCGTCTGCTGCTGCTTGCCGACGCCAGCCCCGAATGGCCAGCATGGCCTCCGGCGTCCACCACCACCACCGCGGCGGCGACAGCAGCCGCGGGCGGTGCCGCATCCCCTGCCGGCATTGCCCGCGTCGCCGTTCCGACTACCGCCCCGGGCGCCGCCGTGGCAGTGCCGGTCGCGGCGGCCATCCGCTCTGCCGGCGTGCCGGTGGCGCAAGATGACGCCGCACCGCGTGCCACCGCCGCGGCCACCGATTCAGATGCTGCCGCCGAGGATTCCGCCCCATGAGTCATGCCGCAACGGATAACCGCTTCCAGCACCTTGGCCTCAAGCTGGGCCTGTTCGTGGGCGCCGGCCTCGTGCTGGCCCTCGGGCTGCTGCTGGCAATGGCGGTGCAGCAGGGCTATTTCTCCCCCAAGTCCCCGGTGCGGTTCCAGACCGACAGTGGCACCGACCTCACGCCCGGCATGGCGGTGAAGCTCTCCGGTTTCAAGATCGGCGAGGTGCGCCGCGTTGAGCTGGACCAGAACGCCAAGGTCGACGTGGAGATGCAGATCGAGGAGCGTTACCTGCAGTGGATCAAGGGCGACTCGGTGGCGACGCTGGCGCGCGAGGGCATGATCGGCGACAGCTTCATCAGCATCTCCAGCGGCAACCCGGGGCTGCCGGCGCTGACGGCCGAGGATCGCCTGCGCTTCGTCTCCGGCAGCAGCCTCGGCGATGTTGCCATCGATGTGCGCAACCGCGTGGTGCCGGTGATCGACGAACTCAGCGTCTTCCTGAAATACATGAACGATCCCAAGGGCGATATCCGCGCCACCTTCCGCGAGTTGCACGTGCTGAGCCGGCAACTGCAGGGCACCCGCCAGGAAATGGACGCGCTGCTGGCCTCGGTGAACCGCCTGGCCCGCGACGACACCCCTGCCACCCTGGCGCAGACCCGCGCCGCCCTGGCCCGCGCCGAATCCTCCCTGGCCGAGCTGGAGAAGGCGATTCCGGCGCTCTCCGCCCAGGCGCGGCACTCGCTGGCGGGCCTGGACCAGGCCACCGCCGCCGCCACGGCCACCGCCACCCAGGCCGGGCAGATGCTGGCGACCAGCACGCCGCGCCTGGAGCGCACCCTCAACGAGGCCGAGCTCCTGCTGCGCGACAGCCGCTCCGCCATCAACGCCGCGCGCACGCGCTGGCCCTTCAAGGGCCCGGAGCGGGCGCCGGCCGACGCGCCGGTGCCGGCCGCCAGCGCGGCGGGGGCGGCCGGCGCCATCGTGGCGGCGGCAGGTGAAAATGCGGCTGCCACTACGGGAATCAGTACGGGGGGGAGTGCGGGAGCGGGCACCGGGGGCAGTGCCGCCACCGGCACCTTCCGCGCGCCACTGGCGGCGCCCGTGATCCAGGTCACCCGGCCAGCCGGCGCGCCGTCGGCAGCGCCCTGAGCGCTGACGGCGCGCCAGCGTCGACAAAGCCCGGCCCCAACCCCGGCAACATTACCCGCAACCGCAGCACCCCGACCCCGACCCCGACCCCGACACCAGCACCAGCAACCGCAACAGCAACAGCAACCGCAACTGCAACTGCAACTGCAACTGCAACTGCAACTGCAACTGCAAGGCGTCGGCGATGACCCATGAAAAAGCCCGCCAGGGCGGCGGGCTTGTCCAGGGGGCAGGCCGTGCGGCCGCGGCTCAGACGACGCCGACGCCGCCCAGCTTCTTGCTGCGCTTGCGCGCGCCCATCTCCAGCAGGCGCTGGTAGCTGGTCGGCAGGATGCGCTGCATGAGGTCGATGGCGATGGCGTCCGGCCCGATCAGCACGCGGCGCTTGTTCTTCAGGATGCCGTTGACGACGTCCTCGGCGGCCTTCTCCGGGGTGGTGATGAAGGCCTTCTCGAAGTCGCGCGTGGACTTCTCGTCGACCAGGCCCTTGGTCTCGGTGACGCGGGCATTGCGCGCGATGTTGGTCTTGATGCCGCCCGGGTGCACGCAGGTGACGCCGACATTGCAGCCCTCGATCTCCATCTCCTCGCGCAGCGCCTCGGTGAAGCCCTTCACCGCGAACTTGGCGGCGTTGTAGGCGGACTGCGTCGGCACGGCGATCAGGCCGAACACCGAGGAGACGTTGACGATGGCGCCTTCGCCGGCGGTCTTGATGTGCGGCAGGAAGGCCTTGGTGCCGTAGACCACGCCCCAGAAGTTGATGCCCATCAGCCACTCGAAGTCCGGGTACTGCATGTCCTCGACGGTGGCGCCGAGGGCCACCCCGGCGTTGTTGAAGATGATGTTGACCAGGCCGTGGTCGGCGACGACTTCGTCGGCCCAGGCGTACATCTGCTCGCGGCTGGCGACGTCGACCTTGCGGCTGGTGACCTTGACGCCGTACTGCAGGCACTGCGCCGCGGTCTCGGCCAGGCCGGCCTCGTTCACGTCGGACAGCGCCAGGTGGCAGCCCTTGGAGGCCATCAGGATGGCGGTGGCGCGGCCGATGCCGGAGCCGGCGCCGGTGATGGCGGCGACCTTGTCTTTGAGAGTCTTCATGTTCTGGTGTCCTGCGCTGTCATGTGTTCTGTAGGTCGGGCTTCAGCCCGACACCTTCGCGCGTAACGTCGGACTGAAGTCCGACCTACAGCCTGCGACGGGAGGGGCTCCCCTGGATCAAACGAAACCCTTGGCCCGGAAGGGCGGCTTGGGGCATGATGCGGCTATCTGGCAACAAGCGTTGTCACATTATTGCCGAGGTCGCCCCCTGTCAATGGCAGCGACCGCCCCGGAGCTGTCATGTCAGGCCAGAATCCCTCCTCCTCCGCCCCTGCGCCCGATCCCGCTGTCGCCGCGACCGGCGCTACCCCCGCGGTCCCGGCAAGGCGGACGCGCGCGGGAGCCGGACCGGACGTGACCCGGGCGACGGGCACGGGAAGCACGACCGCCCCCGCGCTGCGCCGCTATGGCGGCCGCGGCGGCGAGGAGCGTCGCGCCGAGCGCCGCGAGCGCCTGCTCGATGCCGGCCTGGCGGTGTTTGGCGAGAGCGGCTACCACGGCGCCACCGTACGCCTGATCTGCGCCCGCGCCGGCCTCACCGAGCGCTACTTCTACGAGTCCTTCGTCAATGGCGAGGACCTGCTCTGCGCCGTCTACGAACGCCACATGGCGCTGCAGCAGGCGCGCATCGCCGCCGCCTTGCTGGAGGCCCCGCGCCAGCCCCTGGCCATGCTCGAGGCCGGCCTCGGCGCCTTCCTGGCGCTGGCGCGCGAGAATCCGGCGGGCGCCCGCCTGCAGTTCGTGGAAGTGCTGGGGGTGAGCCCGCGCGTGGACCGCCTGTACCGGCAGGCGGTGGAGAATTTTGCGCAGCTGCTGCGCGGCTGGAACACCGAGCTGATGCAGGAGGATCCGGCCTATAGCGGCGATGCCGGCACTTTGGCCGTGGGCCTGGTCGGCGCCGCGGTGGGCATCGCCAGTCGCTGGCTGCTCAGCGGCTTCGCGCAGCCGCAGGAAGTGATGCTGGAAACCCTGCTCACCATCTTCCGCGGCGTCTGGCAGCAAACGCGACGGGCCTAGAGGGCGTCGACGCTCCTCTGGGCTCAGCGCGGGACGGACACGTAGTTCATGCGGCGCTGGATGATGGCGGTCTTGCGCTTGAGGCCGCGGGTATTGCGGTTCTTGTCGTAGAAGCGCGGATTCGGAACCATGGCCGCCAGCTTTGCCGCCTGCGCCGCCGACAGGTTCCTGGCCGAGGTCTTGTAGTAGTGCCGCGCCGCCGCTTCGGCGCCAAACACGCCGTCGCCCCACTCGATCACGTTCAGGTAGATCTCGAGGATGCGGCGCTTGCTCAGCATGTTTTCCAGCATCACGGTGATCACCGCCTCCTCGGCCTTGCGCCAGGGCGTGCGCTTGCTGGACAGGAAGAGGTTCTTGGCCAGCTGCTGCGAGATGGTGGAGCCGCCCGCGACCAGCTTGCCCTTCTTCAGGTTCTTCTCCCACGCCGCCTGGATGCCTTCCCAGTCAAAGCCCTCGTGCTGCAGGAAGCGGGCATCTTCGCTCGCCACCACCGCGCGCTTGAGGTTGCCGGAGATCTTCTCGTAGGGCACCCACTTGTGGCGCAACTCGGCGTCGGGATTCTTGTCCTGCAGGATCTCGAGGCGGGTTTCCATGAACGCCGACGTCGAGGGATTGTGGTCGATCCACCACCAGATATGGGCCAGCAGCCAGACGTGGTAGGCGAGCAGGATGCCCGCAGTCAGCAGGACGAGGCGGAGCAGGAAACGACGGGTTTGCATGGGGGAATACGCGCGGATGAGCCAGGCGCGTATTCAAGCGGGTTTTGCCCCGGCAGGGAACAGCTCGCTATTTCTCGCGGACGACAGGCAGCGGCAGGCGCTCGGTTTCGCCGGGGACGTCGTCGAAGCCGCCCGCGGCCCAGCGCTCGCGCGCGGCGGCGATGCGCTCGCGGTCGCTGGCCACGAAGTTCCACCACAGCCGCCGCGGCCCCAGGCTCTCGCCGCCAAACACCACCAGCCGCGCCGGGCCCTCGGCCTCCAGCACCACCGCGCTGCCCGCGGCCAGCACCTGCACCTGCCCCGGCGTCAGCACTTCGCCACTGGCGCGGACAGTGCCTTCCACCACATAGACCGCGCGCTCGGCATAGTCCGCCAGCACCGGCGCGCAGCCGGCACTGCCAAAGCAGAGGTCGGCGTAGAACAGGGGCGAGCGCACCTGCACCGGACTGCTCAGGCCCCAGGCCTGGCCGGCCAGCAGGGTCAGCGTATAGCCGCGGCCCTCCACCCGCGGCAGCGAGGCCGCCGGCAGATGCTGGAAGGTGGGTGCCTCCTCCTCATGCTCGGCCGGCAGCGCCACCCAGAACTGCAATCCGTGCAGGCGGGTGCCGTCCACGCGCAGGTGCACCGGCGTGCGCTCGGAGTGGGCGATGCCGGCGCCGGCGCTCATCCAGTTGACGTCGCCCGGATGGATCTCCTGCACCGAGCCCAGCGAGTCGCGGTGCAGCAGCGCGCCCTCGAACAGGAAGGTCACGGTGGCAAGGCCGATATGCGGATGCGGCGGCACGTCCACCCCCGCGCCCGGCGGAAACTGCGCCGGCCCCATGTGGTCCAGGAAAATGAAGGGGCCCACCGACTGGCGCGCAGGCGCCGGCAGCAGGCGCTGCACGGTGAGGGGGCCCAGTTGCTTGGCAGTGGCGGCAAGGGATTCGGCGATGACGGACATGGCAGGCTCCGGGTAGCGGCGGAGGAGGGCGAAGCGAGAGCATGCCCTGACGGGCCGGCCGCTGACCAGCGCGGCTCGGTGAGTAATGATGGCCAGCCCCAGCCCCAGCCCCAGCCCCAGCCCCAGCCCCAGCCCCAGCCCCAGCC
>JAZKHS010000011.1:0-19645 GCA_040385265.1 Pseudomonadota bacterium
GAACAGGCGCAGTGCCTCTTCATGGATCAGGGCCGATTCGCTGTGCATCCAGGGCAGGTAGAGGAAGGTGCGCTCCCGCGGCGGCAGGGTCCGGGCGACGCCGGCGCGCAGCGCTTCCTGCGCCAGGGCCAGCGCCATGCCGTCCCAGGCAAAGGCGGCCGGCCGGCCGCGATACAGGTTGCGCGAAAGCTGGTCCAGCAGCAGGACCTCGGCAAAGCGGCCGCGCGGGCGGTCGCGCCAGGAGGCAAGTTCGCCGCGGGTGGCCGCGGCGTGCCAGTCGCCGAAGCGCTCGTCGAGGAGCGCATCCAGGGTGTCGTCCTGCTTCCACCACTGGGCCTCGGGAATTTCCTGGAACCAGAAGCGAAGCAGGATTTCCGGATCGCGGTGCATGTCGCCTCCTGTGGTGGCCGTCTCGGCGCCTGTCCGTTTGCGCCGTCCCTGCGGCGTAACCATTCTCGTGCCGTGATGCCGTGATGCCGTGATGCCGTGATGCCGTGATGCTGTAGCGGACTGTCGGGCAGAGTCCCGGCCTGCCCGGCAAGCAGCCGGGGCTGCCGTCAGCGCTTGGGCTTTGGCCCTGGCCGCTTTGGCAGGGGCTTGCGGGCGGCCCCCTCCTCGCGCGGCGGCAGCCCGGTGTGCTGGGTCAGTACACGGCCCTTCTGCGGCTTCACCTTGAGCGAGACGCCGCCGCCCTCACTGGAGTTCTTCTTGCGCGGCGCCTGGTAGGCGCCGCCTGTCCCGGAAGAGCCGCCCGTGCCCGCCGGCTGGTTGCGCGGCACCAGCTGGTGCTTGCCGTTGCCGATGAGGTCGGCGCGGCCCATTTCCTGCAGCGCCTCGCGCAGCAGCGGCCAGTTGTTGGGGTCGTGGTAGCGCAGGAAAGCCTTGTGCAGGCGACGGCGGCGGTCGCCCTTCACGATCTCCACTTTCTCGCCGGTGATGCGCGAGATTTTCTTCAGCGGGTTCATGCCGGAATGGTACATCGCCGTGGCGGTGGCCATGGGCGAGGGATAGAAAGCCTGCACCTGGTCGGCTCGAAAGCCGTTGCGCTTGAGCCACAGCGCCAGGTTGAGCATGTCGGTGTCGGTGGTGCCCGGATGCGCCGCGATGAAGTAGGGAATCAGGTACTGCTCCTTCCCCGCCTCCTTGCTGAAGCGCTCGAACATTTCCTTGAAGGTGTCGTAGGCGCCGATGCCGGGCTTCATCATCTTGGACAGCGGGCCGGACTCGGTGTGCTCGGGCGCGATCTTGAGATAGCCGCCGACGTGGTGCGTCACCAGCTCCTTCACGTATTCCGGCGAGCGCACCGCCAGGTCGTAGCGCAGGCCGGAGCCGATCAGGATCTTCTTCACGCCGGGCAGCTTGCGCGCCTTGCGGTAGAGGCTGATCAGCGACGAATGATCCGTGTTGAGGTTGTCGCAGATGCCCGGATAGACGCAGGAGGGCTTGCGGCAGGCGGCCTCGATCTCGGGCGACTTGCAGGCCAGGCGGTACATGTTGGCGGTGGGGCCGCCCAGGTCGGACACCACGCCGGTAAAGCCCGGCACGTCCTTCATGTGCTCGATCTCGCGCAGGATGGAATCGTGCGAGCGGTTCTGGATGATGCGGCCTTCATGCTCGGTGATGGAGCAGAAAGTGCAGCCGCCAAAGCAGCCGCGCATGATGTTCACCGAGAAGCGGATCATCTCGTAGGCCGGGATGCGCGCGCCGCCATAGCTCGGGTGCGGGGTGCGCGCATAGGGCAGGTCGAAGACGAAATCCATTTCTTCCGTGGTCAGCGGAATCGGCGGCGGGTTCAGCCAGACGTCGCGGTCGCCGTGGCGCTGCACCAGGGCGCGCGCATTGCCCGGATTGGTCTCCAGGTGCAGCACGCGGTTGGCGTGGGCATAGCGCACCGGGTCGGTGGAGACGCGCTCGAAGGAGGGCAGCCGGATCACGGTTTTTTCGCGTGGCGGCAGGCGATTCTTCATGGCCTCGGAAGGGCGCAGCGACACCACCTGCGCGGGCTCCTCGCGCGCGGCATCGGGGCCGTCGTTGCCGCCGGCATCGGTGCCGTCGCTGAAGCGGGCGCCGCTGAAGAAGGAGGGGGCTTCCGACTTCTGCTTCTCGACTTCGCAGGCGGCCGGGTCGGCGGTGTTGATATAGGGATTGATGTGCTGGTCGATGCGGCCGGGGGCGTCCACCTGCGTGGAGTCGATTTCGAACATGCCCTCCGGCGTGTCGCGGCGCACGAAGGCGGTACCGCGCAGGTCGGTGATGTCCTGGATGTTCTCGCCGCGGTTGAGGCGGTGCGCGAGCTCGACGATGGCACGCTCGGCGTTGCCGTAGAGCAGCAGGTCGGCCTTGGCGTCGAGCAGGATGGAGCGGCGCACCTTGTCCTGCCAGTAGTCGTAGTGCGCGATACGACGCAACGACGCCTCGATGCCGCCGATCACCAGCGGCACGTCCGGATAGGCTTCACGCGCGCGCTGCGAGTAGACGTTGCAGGCGCGATCGGGACGCTTGCCGCCTTCGTCATTGGGCGAGTAGGCGTCGTCTGAGCGGATCTTCCGGTCCGCCGTGTAGCGGTTGATCATGGAGTCCATGTTGCCGGCGCTGATACCCCAGAACAGGCGGGGCTTGCCCAGCGCCCGGAAGGGCTCGGCCGACTGCCAGTCCGGCTGCGCGATGATGCCGACGCGAAAGCCCTGGGACTCGAGCAGGCGGCCGATGATGGCCATGCCGAAACTGGGGTGGTCCACGTAGGCGTCGCCGCAGACGATGATGATGTCGCAGACGTCCCAGCCGAGCGCGTCCATCTCCGCCCGCGACATGGGCAGGAAGGGGGCGGGCCCCAGGCATTCGGCCCAGAACTTCTCGTGGCTGTAGAGGGCCGGGGCGGCGGGCAGCGGCCGTGCGGGGGCGGACATGGCAGGTCTCGGGAGTGGGCAGGCCTGATTGTACCTTAGCCCCTGTGTCCCGCAGAGGGGGACGTTCGTCGGTCTGCAATGCCGGGCCTTGCCGCGATGGTGTAAAGAGTGGGGTTGGGTTACCACAGAATTACAAGAAAATGCCCGAAACTTCCCTTGCCACCCCTGCCGGCCTCAGCCCCGAGGACATCCGCGACAGCATCGCCGGGCGCGTCCTGTGGTGCCGGCTGAAGCCGCCGGTCGACCAGCTCTTCGCGCGCCGGCGCCAGGAGGAATTCAGCCATCTGGTCTATGTCGGCTGGCCCTTGCTCGCGCTGCTCTGGATCTTCATCGGCGCCGGCGGGCGCCTGCTCTTCCCGGGCGAGCTGGAGGGGCCGGACGGCGTCAACTGGTGGCGCTGGCAGTGGGCCATGGGCGCCGGCCTGATCGCGCCGATCGCGCTGTTGCACCTGCGCGCCGTGCAGCTGCACTACCAGAAGGTCATCTTCGTGGCGGGCTCGCTGCTGCTGGGCCTGGCGGTGCTGGGCGTGCACCTCATCGACAACGTCCGCCTGGCGCAGATGAACAGCTATGTGGCCCTGCTCATCATCAGCATCCTGGTGCTGCCGCTGCGCCTGACGCTGCTGATGTCCACGCTGACGTCCCTGTCCGGCATTGCGCTGGGGGTGGCGGCGACCCTCTGGCTGGGGCGAGCCGTGGACTGGCCCATGCTCTCCTGGTACGGCCTGGGCAGCCTGTTGGTGATGGTCTTCGTGGGGGCGGTGATCGAGCGCCAGGAGCGCATCAGCTTCCTGCAGGGGCTGTTGCTCGAGCATGAGTCGGCCGAGCGCCAGCGCCTTAACCTGGCGCTGGAGCGCCTGGCGCAGCAGGACGCCCTCACCGGGCTGGCCAACCGCCGCCATTTCGACGAGAGCCTGCTGCGCGAGTGGGAGCGCCTGCGCCGCGAGCAGCGGCCGATGGCGGCGCTGTTCATCGATGTCGACTTCTTCAAGCCCTACAACGATACCTACGGCCATGCTGCCGGCGACGACTGCCTGGCGGCCATGGGGAAGGTGCTGGCCACCGCGGCGCGACGTCCCGGCGACCTGGCGGCGCGCTACGGCGGCGAGGAGTTCGTGATCCTGCTGCCGGGCACCGAGCTGGCGGGCGCCCGCGAGGTGGCCGAGCGCATCCTGCTGGACGTGGATGCCCTGGCCCTGCCCCATGCCGGCTCCCAGGTGGCGCCCCATGTCACCGTCAGCATCGGCGTGGCGGCGCGACTGCCGGGCCCCGGCGAATCGCCGCAGCAGGTGCTGGATGCCGCGGACAAGGCGGTGTATGCCGCCAAGCGCGCCGGCCGCCACCGCATCATGCTGGCCCCGGAGCTGGCCCAGCCCGCCTGAGGCGGACGGGGGCGCCTGAGGAGTCCGGCGGCGGACTCGCGGGTGGCGAACCTGGCGACTACTAGCCGGCGATTACCATAAAAGTGACGATCCTGCCGGGAAAAGTCCGGTTACGTCATCATCTTCCATGAAAAAGCCGGCATCAGCCGGCTTTTTCATTCAGGGCGATGCCGTCGTCGCGGACGACGGCATCGCGCCTCAGGCGATACGGGTGCGCGCGCGGGCGCAGGCCGCCTTGACCTGGGCCGGGGCAGTGCCGCCGATGTGGTTGCGGGCGTTCACCGAGCCTTCCAGTGTCAGGACTCCGAAGACATCGTCGGCGATATGACTGGAAAACTGCTGCAATTCCGCCAAGGTCATCTCGGCCAGGTCCTTGCCCGACTGGACGCCGTAGCCGACGGCCTTGCCGACGATCTCGTGGGCGTCACGGAAGGCCACGCCACGCTTCACCAGGTAGTCGGCGAGGTCGGTGGCGGTGGCGAAGCCGCGCCGGGCCGCCTCGCGCATGTTGTCGCGGCGGGGCTCGATGGCCGGCACCATGTCGGCAAAGGCGCGCAGGGAGCCCATGACGGTGTCGATGGCATCGAACAGCGGCTCCTTGTCCTCCTGGTTGTCCTTGTTATAGGCCAGCGGCTGGCCCTTCATCAGGGTCAGCAGGCTGAACAGGTGGCCAAAGGCGCGGCCGGCCTTGCCGCGCACCAGCTCGGGCACGTCCGGGTTTTTCTTCTGCGGCATGATGGACGAGCCGGTGCAGAAGCGGTCGGGCAGTTGCACGAACTGGAACTGGGCGCAGGACCACAGCACCAGCTCTTCGGAGAAGCGCGACAGGTGCATCATGATGATGGAGGCGGCGGCGCAGAACTCGATGGCGAAATCGCGGTCGGAGACGGCGTCCAGGGAGTTCTCGGACACCGCCTCGAAGCCCAGCAGCTCCGCGGTATAGGCGCGGTCGATGGGGTAGGTGGTGCCGGCCAGGGCGGCGGAGCCCAGCGGCATGCGGTTGACGCGCTTGCGCAGGTCGACCAGGCGCTCGTCATCGCGCTTCAGGTTCTCGAACCAGGCCAGCAGGTGGTGGCCGAAGGTCACCGGCTGCGCGGTCTGCAGGTGGGTGAAGCCGGGCATGATGGTGGCGTGCTCGCGCTCGGCCAGGTCCACCAGGCCAGTGAGCAGGCGCTTGAGCTCAGCCCTGATGGCATCTATCTCGTCACGTAAGTAAAGCCTTACATCGGTGGCGACCTGGTCATTGCGCGAGCGGCCGGTGTGCAGGCGCTTGCCGGCAATGCCGATGCGGTCGGTGAGGCGGTGCTCGATGTTCATGTGCACGTCCTCCAGGTCGACGCGCCACTCGAACTGGCCTGCCTCGATCTCGGCCTGGATCTGCTGCAGGCCGGCGACGATGGCGTCGCGGTCCTCGGCGGCAAGCACGCCGACCTTGGCCAGCATGGTGGCGTGGGCGATGGAGCCCATGATGTCGTGCCGGTAGAGGCGCTTGTCGAAGGTCACCGAGGCGGTGAATTCGGCCACGAAGGCGTCGGTGGCTTCACTGAAGCGGCCACCCCACATGGAGGAGGAAGAGGATTGGCTCATGCGAGACTCGGTAGTCACAGATATTTCCGCTCCGGAATTCCGGCAAACGGCGGGAAAGCGGGGATGGCGCGCAGTATACCGGCAACAGCGGCCGTTTGTCTGACTTGCCGTTCGTCGGCAACAGGGGCAGACTCGGAGACATGCGACACAAGAAAAATAACAACCAAGTCACAGAAGTAGGCGCGGACGACTTTTTCCTCCCGGACTTCTGTGCCCCCCAAGCTGTCCTGATGCTGGTCATTGTGGCCGAGCTGCTGGCTCTTCTGCTGGTGCTTGCCGGTGCCGACCACTTCGAGACCTTTCCCTGGGATCGCCTCGCCCTCACCTCCTTGCTGGTGCAGTGGATAGCGCTCGTCAGTGCGGCGCTGCTGTGCAAGCTGCGGCGGCCCCTGATGAAGCTGCAGAGTTCCACCGCCGCCGGTCTGGCCTTCGTGGTGGTGGTGGCGCAGGTGGCGCTCTTCAGTTGGCTGGCCGAACCGGCGCTGCGTGTCGCGAGCATCGACTACGTCCATAGCGTCAGCAGCCAGGACATCCTGCGCAACGTGATCATGGGCGCCATCGTCGCCGGCCTCATCATGCGTTACTTCTTCCTGCAGGAGCAGTTGCGCGCGCGCCAGCGCACCGAGCTCACGGCCCGCCTGCAGGCGCTGCAGTCGCGCATCCGCCCGCATTTCCTGTTCAATTCCATGAACATCATCGCCAGCCTGATCCATGTCGATCCGGACAAGGCCGAGCAGGCGGTGGAGGATCTCTCCGAGCTGTTCCGCGCCAGCCTCAAGGCCGAGGGCGAGGTCGGCATCAACGAAGAGCTGGAGCTGTGCCAGCATTACGTCAATATCGAGAAGTTCCGCCTGGGCGACCGCCTGCAGGTGGACTGGCAGCTCAGGAGCGTGCCGGAGCAGCTGCGCATTCCCGCGCTCACGCTGCAGCCGCTGATCGAGAACGCCATCTATCATGGCGTCGAGCCGCGCTCCGAGCCGAGCGTGGTCCGCATCACGGTGGACTACGATGGCCGCGACGTCAGCATCATCATCACCAATCCGGTGGCGCATGCCCCGGTGTCGTCGGCGCGCGGCAACCGCATGGCGCTGGACAACATCCGCCAGCGCCTGATGGCGCACTACGGCGAGCAGGCCAAGCTGACCATGCACGCGGACGACAGCGTGCACACGACCTACCTGTCCTATCCCCTGAGCCTTGATCAGGGCAAGGCGCCCGTCGTCCGGGTCGCCGCCGTAAAACTAGAAGAATCTCCAGAAGAGGGAGCATGACATGAAGGTGCTGATTTGCGACGACGAGGCCCTGGCCCGCGAGCGGCTGGCGCGTTTTCTCCGCGACATGGACGGCTACGAGATTGTCGGGGAGGCGGAGAACGGCGAGGACTGCCTGCGCCAGGTGGCGGTGCTGCAGCCGGATGTGGTGCTGCTGGACCTGCGCATGCCGGTGATGGACGGCCTCGCCTGCGCCGAGCAACTGGCGCTGCTGCCGGCACCGCCGGCGGTGATCTTCTGTACCGCCTATGACGAGCATGCGCTGGCGGCCTTCCAGGTGCAGGCCGTGGGCTACCTGCTGAAGCCGGTGCGCAAGGAGCAGCTGGCCGAGGCCCTGGCCCGCTGCAGTCGGGTCAACCGCGCCCAGCTCGAGGCGGTGAAGTACAGCGCCGAGGATGCCCGCGCCAACGGCCGCAGCCATATCACCGCCAAGACCCATCGCGGCATCGAGCTGATTCCGGTGGATGACGTGCGCTACTTCCTGGCCGACCAGAAGTACGTGACCGTGCGCCATGGCAAGGGCGAGGTGCTGATCGACGAGACCCTGAAGGACCTGGAGGACGAGTTCGGCCCGCGCTTCATCCGCATCCACCGCAACGCCCTGCTGGCGCTGAGCTTCCTGGATGGCCTGGAGCTGGTGGCCCCGGGGCAGTACCAGGTGCGCATCAAGGGCATCGAGGACCGCCTGGTGGTGAGCCGTCGCCACCTGCCGGAGCTGCGCGAGACCATGCAGAAGCTCTAGGTTTTACGGACGAGCTATGGAGTTTTGGGCGGCGCTTCCTTAAAGTCCGCCCGACGGCCGCGGCAGACCGTGCCGCCCGGACCCAGCGCCCTGCGGGCGCCTAAAACAACAAGGAGCACTCCCATGAAGCGCCTGCTCGCTGCCAGCGCCCTCGCCGCCGCCTTTGCCATGACCGGCTGCGCCACCGCCAATGCCCCCGTCAACGGCCTCATCTACTCGAACGTGACCGGCCCCATCGGCATTACCGGCTCCGCGGACAAGCCCACCAAGGTCGGCCGCTCCAGCGCCCGTTCCTTCTTCGGCCTCTACGCCACGGGCGATGCCTCCATCGAGCAGGCGGCGAAGAATGGCGGCATCACCAAGATCC
Organism: Pseudomonadota bacterium; assembly: GCA_040385265.1. Taxonomy (GTDB): domain Bacteria; phylum Pseudomonadota; class Gammaproteobacteria; order Pseudomonadales; family Moraxellaceae; genus UBA2031. The sequence goes on from JAZKHS010000011.1 coordinate 8,256, forward strand.
ACCACGTGGACCACGAGACCCAGGTCATCCTCGGCGTGATCGCCGACTACACCGTCATCGTCTACGGCAACTGATTCTGCCGGCGCGCCCAGCGCCGCTACGTGTCACGGCCCGGCTTTTGTCCGGGCTTTTGCGTTTCTGCCGCTGGCGCCGGCCAGGGCCGGGCGCTAGTCCGCCGGCCCGGCGCCCGTCAGGGCCGGGACAGGCGGCGCCACTGCCGCCTTCCGCTGCCTGGCCGTCGGCGGGGCGGCGCGCCGCCCGGCTGCCGCCGCGGGCGGTCAGGCCCCCTTCCGGGAGGGGCGCCGGCCGGTGAAAACTGCCGCCCGGCCCCGGGCATCGGGTAAACTGGCCGCCTTTTCCGTTGCCGCCGCCTCCCCATGACCGACCTCCTTCGCATCGCCACCCGCAAATCCCCGCTGGCCCTCTGGCAGGCCGAGCACGTCCGCGCCGAATTGCAGCGCCTGCACCCCGGCCTGGTCGTCGAGCTCGTCACCTTCACCACCCAGGGCGACAAGATCCTGGACACGCCGCTGGCCAAGATCGGCGGCAAGGGCCTGTTCGTGAAGGAGCTCGAGGTCGCCCTGCTGGACGGCCGCGCCGACCTGGCCGTGCACTCCATGAAGGACGTGCCCATGGAGTTTCCCGAGGGCCTCGGCCTGGTCGCCATCGGCGAGCGCGAGGATCCGCGCGATGCCTTTGTCTCCAACCGCTTCGCCACCCTCGAGGCGCTGCCCCAGGGCGCCGTGGTCGGCACCTCCAGCCTGCGCCGCCAGTGCCAGCTGCGCGCCGCCCGCCCCGACCTCGTCATTCGCGACCTGCGCGGCAACGTCAACACCCGCCTCGCCAAGCTCGACGCCGGCGAGTACGACGCGCTCATCCTCGCCAGCGCCGGCCTCAAGCGCCTGGGCTTCCACGACCGCCTCACCAGCGAGATTGCCCCCGAGCAGTCGCTGCCCGCGGTGGGCCAGGGCGCTCTGGGGATCGAGGCGCGCCTGGGCGATGCCCGCGTCGCCGCGCTGGTGGCGCCGCTCAACCACGAGCCGACCGCGCAGCGCGTGCGCGCCGAGCGCGCCATGAACCGCCGCCTGCAGGGCGGCTGCCAGGTGCCGATTGCCGGCTATGCCGAGCTGGCCGGCGACACGCTGTCGCTGCGCGCCCTGGTGGGTAGCGTGGACGGCCGCGAAATCATCCGTGATGCGCTGCAGGGGCCGGCCACCGAGGCCGAGGCCCTGGGCGAGGCGCTGGCCGAGCGCCTGCTGGCCGCCGGCGCCGGCCGCATCCTGGCCGAGGTCTACGGCGCCTCATGAGCCGGGCGGGGCGGCATGTCCTCAATACCCGTCCCGCACACCAGGCGGCGGCGCTCACCGCCGCCCTGGCCGCGTCCGGGGCGCGCGTCAGCGAGCTGCCGCTGATCGAGATCCAGCCGCTGCCGCTCGCGCCCGGGCATGAGCGTCTGCTGCTCGACCTCGATCGCTACGACGGAGTGTTCTTTGTCAGCGCCAATGCCGCCCGCCTCGGCCTGGACGCGGTTGCCGGCTGCTGGCCGCAGTGGCCCTGGCGCCTGCCCGCCTATGCCGTGGGGGCTTCCACGGCGGCGGTGCTGGCGGATGCCGGCCTCGCGGTGACGGTGCCGGCGCGCGCCGACAGCGAAGGCCTGCTGGCCCTGCCCGCCTTGCAGGCGGTGGCGGGCCGCCGCTTCCTGCTGCTGCGCGGCGAGGACGGCCGCGAACTGCTGCGCGACACCCTCTGCGCCCGCGGCGCCCGGGTCGACGTGATCCCGCTCTACCGGCGCGCGCTGCCGGCGGCCGCGGCGGCGCAGTGGCAGGCCCTGCGCGCCGACGGCGCGCTGCCGGACAGCGTGTTGCTGACCAGTCCCGATGCCCTGCGCCACTGGCTGCAGGTGGCCGGCGCCGACGCCACGCAGCCGTTGTGGGTGGTGGTGAGCCCGCGCCTGCGCGAACAGGCCGTGGCGGCCGGGGCGCGGGTGGTGGAGGCGGCGGCCGCCGATATCGACAGCCTCGTGGCCGCCCTGCCCTAGCCGCACTCCGCACGCATTGCCAAAGGCGGCGGCCTCCCCTATTTTTGCAGGCTTGCCGCGGTACCTTCTGCGGTACCTTCCGCCTTCCCCGCGCCGCCTGTTCCCGCGCTGTCCGCGGAACCAAGGATTTGCCATGACCGTCCGAGACAAGCCCGCGATCGAGAGCCGCATTCCGCTGGTATCCGGCGCCGTGATCGCCGTCCGCGCCCGCCCCTACCTGGCCTACCTGCTGGCCCTGCTCGCGCTGTGCCTGGCCGGCTATGTGTGGTGGGGGGCGCGCGAGGACGGCGGCCTCCTGCACCGCGACCACGACCGCATCGAGCTGCTGGAGGCGCGCGTCGGCGAACTGCGCCGCCAGCAGCAGCGCCTGCTCGACGACCTGACGCTGAAGGGGCGCCAGCTTGACCTGGTGCATTCACGCCTGGGGCGACTCGACGACACCCTGAACGCCGAGCAGCGGCGCGCCTGGCTGCTCAACGAGGCCGACCACTACCTGCACCTGGCCCAGCAGCACCTGCAGCTCACGCGCGACATCACCGGCGCGCGCACCTTGCTGGAGGTGGCGGACCGCCTGCTGGCCGCGCATGGCGACAATCGCCTGCTGGCGCTGCGCGACGCCATCGCCCGCGACCGCATGGCGCTGGTCGCGGCGCAGGCGGTGGACGTCCCCGGCCTCTATCTGCGCCTCAATGCCCTGGGCGAGCGCGTGGCCGTGCTGCAGCTGCCGGCGGAGAACGGCGGCCGCGGCGCCGCGCGCGGCGAGGTGGTGGCGCCGCCGGCACCGGAGGGTTCTGCGCTGGAGGCCGGCTGGGCCCGCCTGCGCAGCCTCATCACCGTGCGCCGCTACGAGGCACCGCTGCAGCCGCTGATGAATGGCACCGACCGCGCCCTGGTGCGCGAATCGCTGCGCCTGGACCTGTCCCAGGCCCAGCTCGGCCTGCTGCGCGGCGAGCCCCTTATCTATCGCCAGGGCTTGATCAGCGCCCGCGCCCGCCTGACCCGTTACTTCGCGATGCTGCCCGCTCCCGAGCTGGCCGGCCTGCAGCGTGAGCTGGATACGCTGGCGGCAGTCGATATCCGGCCGGCCCTGCCCGACCTCGGCGCCTCCATCCGCGCGCTCGATGCGCTGGTCGCCCATGACGCCAGCGCCGTTCCCGCCCTGCCGCCCGCGCCTGCCGCCCGGACGGCACCATGAAGCAGGGCCTGCTGCTTACCCTCATCCTGTTGGGCCTGGGTGCGGTGCTCGGGCTCTGGCTGCTGCACGATCCTGGCTACGTCCTGGTCAGCTGGGGCCTCACCTCCATCGAGATGAGCCTGTGGGTCGGCCTGGTGCTGTGGCTGCTCAGCCTGCTGGGGGCCATGGTGGCGGTGGAGCTGCTGGTGCGCCTGCTCGGCTTTAACGGCTGGTGGTCGCGCTGGACCCGGCAGCGCAACCTGCAGCGCAGCGCGCAAGCCCTGCAGGACGGCACCGTGGCCTTCGAGAAGGGCGAGTGGCGCCGTGCCGAGCGTTTCTTCTTCCTTGCCGCGCGGCAGTCGCCGCAGCCCCTGCCGGCCTGGCTGGCCGCGGCCCGTGCCGCCCTGCGCGGCGGCGCCCTGGATCGCGCCGAGCAGTTCCTGGTGCTGGCCGAGGAGCGCGGCAACCGCCTCGCCGTGGGCCTGGCCCGCGCCCGCCTGCTGCTGGCGGCCGGCCGCTGGGAGCAGGCCGCGGTGCTGCTGGCGCGCCTGCAGGACAAGTTCCGCAAGGACGACAGCGTGCTGCGCCTGCGCGTGGACGCGCTGGTCCGCCTGCAGCGCTGGGGCGAGCTGGCCGAATTGCTGCCGCAGCTGCGCCGGGGCAAGGAGCAGGACGAGCGTTTTGCCGCCCTGGAGAAACGGGCCTGTCGCGAGGTGCTGGCATGGCTGGGCCAGGCCGCCAGCCGTGCCGACCGCAGCTACACCGTGGGCCGGCTGCGCGCGTACTGGGACGCGTTGCCGCGCCCTCTGCGCCAGGACGAGGAGTTGCGCGTCGCCTATGCCGACCAGCTCATCCGCATCGGTGCCGAGGACGAGGCCGAGGCCCTGCTCGCCGAGCTGCTCGACAAGGACTGGAGCCCGGCCGCCATCGACGCCTATGGCCGTGCCCGCAGCACCCGTCCCGATGCCGCCCTGGCCCGCGCCCGCGGCTGGGAGAGCAAGCATCCGCATAACCCGGTCCTGCTGCTGGCGCTGGGCCGCCTCTGCCTGCAGAACCGGCAGTGGCCGGAAGCCCGGCATTACCTCGAGGCCGCCCTGGCGCTGCGCAAGTCGCCCGAGGCCTACGCCGAGCTGGTGCGCCTGCTGGCGCGGCTGGCGCCGGAGGAGGCGCAGCAGGTGGTGGTGGCGAGCGTGGAGTCGGGTGCGGCGCGTCTGCCGGATCTGCCGCTGCCCTGAGCAGGGGCCGTGCCGGAGTGGGGGAAATTTGTGCAAACCCGCTGCGGGCAGGCGGGTTCGCCTTGACGGGCCCTGGCGGGGTGGGTTTAATACGCGCCTTCACGGCCCGGTAGCTCAGTTGGTAGAGCAGCGGATTGAAAATCCGCGTGTCGGCAGTTCGATTCTGCCCTGGGCCACCATGAATTCCCCCGAAAACGGCTTGCAGCGATGCAGGCCGTTTTTGTTTGGCGCCGCCGCCGGCTTGGCGTCGCGCTCCGCCCCTTCCCCGTGCCCGTTTCCTGCTCCCGCCGGCGTCAATCCCTGCCGGCTGGTTGCCATTGGTAGCTCCGGCCGCCCTCCGGTCATTCGCGCCTTGAGCGCTGCCCGCTCCCTAGGCAGCCTTATGCCTCCATCACCCGATGGCAGCATCACCAGAGGAAGGGTCCGGGGCCGCCACCCCTGTACCCCAGGAGGCGGATCCGCATGCGGAAGCTCGGCACTTGGCGCGACACCCTCATCGACATCATCAACTGGAATGCCGTGGACCGCGGGCTGCTGCCGCTGGGCCTCGGCTTGCCGCTCTTCGTGCAGGTGCTGTGCTGGTACCAGTACGTGCTGTCCCGGCCTGACCGCGACACGCTCATCGATATCGGTTTCGCCAGCGAGGCCATGAGCCTGATCTGGCTCATGATCGGCATGTCCATGATGCTGCTGGCCATTGGCTGGGCCATCCGCAAGCGCCACCCGGACGTTGCCTGGTTCCAGTACGTGACCACCTTGTTCTATGCGCTCGCCATGACCTACCTGAGCTGGACCGTCGGGACCATGACCCTGATGACGGGCGTGGTGATGCTGGGAGCGCCCGTGGCGGGCTTCATCCTGCTGGAACGGGGCCCGGTCGTGCTGGCCTTCCTCACCGCCTTCGGCCTGTCCATTGCGCTCTCGGTCGCCAGCGCCCGCGGTCTGGTGCCCTATGCGCCGCTCGTGATGCCGCCGGCGACGCCCGAGGCGACGATGTTCTGGACCCTGAGTACCTATTTCCTGTCGCTGATTCCCATCGTGGTGCTGATCGTGCTGGCCGACCGCGCGCTCAGCTCCTGGCGCCAGCGCGAGGCCGGCATCCATGCCATCAGCCGTACCGATGCCCTCACCGGCATCCATAACCGCCGCAGCATCCTCGAGCTGCTGGACAAGGAAATCGCGCGTACCCGTCGCCACGGCCCGCCGCTCGCCGTGGTGATCCTCGACCTCGATCACTTCAAGTCTGTCAACGATACCCGCGGCCATCCCACCGGCGACCGCGTGCTGCAGCATACGGCGGCGGTCCTGCAGCGCACCGTCCGCCAGTGCGACGCCATCGGCCGCTACGGCGGCGAGGAATTCCTGCTGCTGTTGCCCGACACGTCGCTGGAGGGCGCCCAGGTGCTGGCGGAACGCTGCCGCGAGCGTCTGGCGGCGGAGATCATCGCCGATGACCAGGGCCAGCCGTTCAGCATCAGCGGCAGCTTCGGCCTGGCCTGCAACGAGCATTGCTACGAACTGGCGGCGGGCGTGCTGATCAAGGCGGCGGACGACGCGCTCTATCGCGCCAAGCACGGTGGCCGCAACCGCGTCGAGGGTGTCGCGCCGCCGGCGCCGGCGCCCTGAGGCCCGCGGGCGCTAGTGCGCGCGCGCCGGCGCCAGTCCCGCCTCCTCGCACACCGCGGCCTCATACCACTGCCGTATCGTGGCCAGGTGCCGGTCTTCCTGCTCCTCGGCGCGCTGGAAGCGGTCGCCGATCTCGTCCATGGTCATCGCGCGCGCCAGCTGCACGAGCAATTCCCAGCCGGCGTTATCCGTGAGTTCGATGCTCAGCATCGCCTCCAGTGACTGGGTCACCGAAGTGCGCGGATCCTGCACGACTTTCATCAGCCCCAGCGAAGCGACGCCGGCCACATCGGCGTCCGGGGTCTGCGCCGTGGCGTCGGCGCCAAGGCCGTCCAGCACATCGCGCAGCAGTTCGAAGTGCTGTGCCTCCTCGATGCAGAACTGCCGCAGCAGGTCCAGGTCGACCGGGGCCGGCAGTTTGCCGCTGGCAGCCGCGGCCTCGCACTTGGCGATGAAGCCTTCATAAATGCGCACGCCGCTGCGCTCGAAGGCCAGGCGTTCGCCCATCTTGTTGAGCAGCGCCTCGGTGTGTTGCCCGCTCAGCTTGTCCTTCATGGCCTTGAAGGCGCCGCGCAGCGTGCCGGGCAGCGGTACGCTGCCCAGTCCGCCGGCATCGCGCATGTATTCCTTGTCGAGCTCGTGCAGCTCCGCCTCGCTGCCGCCGGTGGGGGTGGCGGCGGCAGCGCCACTGGCCATGGCCTTGCTTTGCAGCGGCGACATGTCGATGCCGGTGCGGTTGGTGCCCATGTGCACGGATTTTTCCATGATGCAGTCCTCCTGTGCGTCAGTGCGTCAGTGCGTCAGTGCGGTAAAGCCGTGAAGCCGTAGGGCGGCAATCGGGCCGCGCGGCAGCGCGCGGCCCTGCCCGCCGTGGTGGATGTCAGGCGGCCTTGCCGGGGGCCAGTTCGGTGCCGGGCCGCCACTGGTAGCCGGCGGCCACGACCTGCGAGGGCGAGCCCTCGGCATTGAGGCGGTTGCGGTATTCCTGCGATGCGCGCGATTCCTGGTCGCGCGGCACGAACTGCGTGCCGTTTGCGCGCAGGTCCACTTCCTGGTTCAGGACAAGGCGCACGAAGTCGCGCTGGCTCTCATAGGCAATCGGGTCGGGGAGGGTGGCGGGCAGGATCTCCGCGGGGTCTCGGCGCTCGTGCTGGCGGAACAGGTTCATCACCAGTTGCAGATGGCCGAGCTCGTAGTCGAGAAAGCGCTCCCAGATGGCCTTCAGGCGCGGATTGGTCTCGGCCTCGACGCAGCTGTAGTAGTTGTAGACCTCGTTCGCTTCCGACAGCAGCCATTTCTCGAGCAGGGTCTCGGTGGGATCCAGCAGCGAGCCGTAGTGCGTGACGTGCTGCTCCTCGATGGACGCGATCTCGGCATAGAGCTGGCGCGCGACCGGATCGGAGAAGGTGGGGCCGATGTTCATGTAGTAGTCACGGGTCTGGTATTCCGCCGAGAAAATGGTGAGCGCATTCAGCTTGCTCACGATGTCGGCGTTGCCACGGGCGTAGTGATGGCGCAGGTCGTCGCTCGGGTGGCGGTGCTCCTCGAGGGTCGGACGTCCCGGCATGATGTCCGTGTAGCACTGCAGGATGTTGTTGGCGTCCTTGCCCTCCAGGCGGTCGAGCAGCGCCGAGTAGCGGTACAGATGATCGAAGTCTTCAAGCATGCCGAAGCGGTAGGCCTGCGCGAGATAGGCGTCGGGCTCCTGTTGTGCCACCGCCGCGGTGACCTCGATGGCGACCTGCTCGTAGGCGATGGTGGTCTCGATGGGGGAGTGGTCGGGTGACAGCAGCCAGTTGATCAGGGTCTGCTGGTGGTGCTCGACGCGGCGCACGGAAGCAAGCGCCTCGCGCAGTTCGCCGTTGAGCAGGGCGGCATGGTGCTGGAAGCGGTTGGCCTGCTGCTCGATGCCGTTCATGAGGATGATGCGCACGCGGGAAAAGGCATCATCGTCGAGCTTGCTGATGGGCTGCTGCACCAGGTCCTTCCAAGTGAAGGTCTGCTGTGCGAGCGGGGTGCCGTGGTCGTCGAAGAGATTGATCGCCATGGAGCGTTCCTCCTTGCTGCGTGGGGCGGGTTCTCCTTTGCGGTATCCGGGCGGCGGAGTGGGCGCGACTGCGCGCGGGCCGGCCCTAAGCATGGTTGCTTCCGGCCAGGATGCAAATCGTGGCCCGGCGCCGGCCGGGTCGGTCGTTCACGGCGGCGCCCCTCGCAGTGATGGCGAGGGTGACGGCAACGCCGGAAGGGACTGCCCCGGCCGTTGTCCGTTGGTCGCCAAATCCGGCGCTCAGGCCCTGGCCGGTTCTTGCCCGGGGCTCGGGGATGGCATGCTTGGCCTGCGTCCCCCGAGACCCACGGCCCATGATCTCGTCCGTCCTGTTGCTGCCCCGCTCGCGCAGCGCCACGCCCGCCATGCTGTGCCTGCTGGCCGTCATGACCAGCCTGCCCATCTTTACGCTGCACTGGTACCTGTTCGCCGCCTGGCTGGCGGAGCCGGGCTTTGCGGCCGTGGCGCGGTACGAGGTGATTGCCGTCCTCAACCACTTCCTGCTGGCCCTGATCGCCGCCAACCTGCTGCTGGTTGCCTGGCTGTGGCCGCGCCGCCGGCAGGCGGAGGCGCAGCCGGTGGCCGGGCTGCTGATCGTGCTGGTGGAGGTGGCCGGCTATGTCGCCATGGGCATCGCCTATGGTCCCATCACCTCGCCGCTGGGCACGGTCATGATCAGCGCGCTGGTGGTGGGCCTGGCCCTGATCGGTCGCCGCGCCACGCTGGCGGGCTTTGTCTTTGCCTTCGTCGCGGTCACCGCGGCCGACTGGCTCGTCCTGGGCGGCCTCATGCCCTATGCCCCGGCGCTGCTGCCGGAAACCTTCGTGGATGGCCAGCCGGCCGCCTGGTGGCGGACCTGGCAGGACCTGATGTTCGCGATCGCCACGCTGTTCGGCCTGTTCCTGATGCTGCTGCTGTTCCATCGCATGGATGCGCAGCGGGTGCAGCTCGAGCTGCTGTCGCGCACCGACACCCTCACCGGCCTGTCCAATCGCCGCCATTTCCTGGAGCGGCTGGCGACCGAGGCCCAGCGTCGCGATCGCTACGGCCAGCCCTTCAGCATCGTCCTGTGCGATGCCGACCACTTCAAGAAAGTAAACGACACCTGGGGCCATCACACCGGTGACGAAGTCCTGGTGGCGCTCGGTCACCTGCTCGACACCAGCCTGCGCATTCCCGGCGACGTCGCCGCCCGCCTGGGCGGCGAGGAGTTTGCGCTCCTGCTCGTCGAATGCCGCGCCAACGAGGCCCGCGGGGTCTGCGAACGCCTGCGCCGGCAGCTGGCGGCGCTGGAGTTCGGCCCCCCCGGCCGGCGCTTCCATGTGACCCTGAGCATGGGCCTGGTGGAGTGCCTGGCCGGCGATACCGAGGAAGCCCTCAAGGTCGCGGACCGCAACCTCTACCGGGCCAAGCGCGACGGCCGCGACTGCCTGGTGGTCTCGGTGCAGGCCGCGGAGGCGGCGCCATGAGCCTGGCGGCGCAGTTCCGACGGGGCCTGGCCTGGGTGGAGCAGCAGCTCAAGCTGCGTCATGCCACGGTGGGCATCATCTTCATTTCGACGGTGGCCCTGGCGTTCGTGCTGGTGCTGTTCATCAAGGACGTGGCGGCACTCTTCCTGCCCGCGGCCGGCCGCTTCTACCAGCCCGGCATGCTCGCCTATACGGTGCTGCAGGAAGGCGTGTCGCTCCTGTTCTACCTCGCGGTCCTGGCCTGGTGCCTGCCGCGCTACCGCTCTGCCGAGCCGCAGCCGTGGCTGGCATCGCTGGTCATCACCTACATGCTGGTGGCGGCCGCCAACCTCTCGGTCCTCTACGGGCACAAGGACACCCCCCTGCCGCTGGTCTTCCTGGCCTCCGTGGTGCTGGCGCGCGCCTGGTTCCCGCTGCGCCTGCTGCTGCCCGGGCTCGTGCTCAGCGTGCTGCTGGTGACGGGCGCCGAGGTCGCGATGGCCCGCGGCCTGCTGCGTTACGCGCCGCTGCTGGCGGAACCGGTCGTTACCGGCAAGCCGCTGGGCTGGTGGTGGGACATCTGGGTGCGCGTGATCTACGACATGGTGGTGGTGTTCTTCGCCATTGCCCTGTTCTTCATCTTCGGGCTGATGGAGCGTCGCCACCGCGAGCTGGAAGAGCTGTCCCGCTACGACACGCTGACCGGCCTGCTTAACCGGGGCAGTTTCATGCGCCTGCTGGAGGAGGAGTTCGGCAAGCAGTTGCGCAGCCGGCGCCCGGCCTGCGTGATGATGTGCGACGTGGACCTTTTCAAGCGCATCAACGACGTGCACGGCCATCCCGCCGGTGATGTCGTGCTGGCGCGGTTGGGCCAGGTGCTGGGCGCCGCCGTGCGCCAGCCCATCGACGTGCCGGCCCGTTTCGGGGGCGAGGAGTTCGTGGTGCTGCTGCCGGAAACGACGCTGCCGGCGGCGGAGGTGGTGGCCGAGCGCATCCGCAGCCTGCTGGCGGCCGAAACCTTCCATGGCGAGGGGGGCAAGTTTGGCGTCAGCCTCAGCATCGGCATCGCCGAGTCCAGCGATGGCGATGGCGAGCGCGCCCTGCGCGTGGCCGACGCCAACCTCTATCACGCCAAGCGGGGCGGGCGCGATGCCGTGGTGGCCTCGCGGACGTCGCCGGCGGACTGATGCGGGCGTGGCGGGCGCCACACCCGGCGTGTGACGGCTGCCGCAATCGGCGCGGCCTGCGGTCACAGATCTGAAATAAAGGCCCTGAGCGGCCACTCCATCACATTTTCCTGCTTGCCTCCGGCGCCAGACTCGCCTCCGTTGTCACCGGAGCCTGGCCATGTCCAATCCCCTCTATGCTGTGCCCGCCCTGATTGCCCTGCTGGTGGGCTGCAATGCCGAAACCGCGTCAAAGCGACTGCCCTCGCTGACCGCACCGGTCCCGATTGCCCGCGACGGCAGCCTCATGGCGCCCGGCCGGCCGCAATTGGCGGCGTTGCCCGCCAGCGTGGTGCCGGGGCCGCAGCTGCTGCGCTGGAATATGTGGTGGGGCGAGAACGGTCGGCGCTGGGAGGTGCGGGTCAATGGCCAGCCTGCCGGCCGCGGCGAGCTGGCGTCGATGAGCCCGAAGCAGCAGCAGGGCAGCCTGGACCTGAAGTTTGATCGTCCCGGCCGCTACGAGATCCAGGTGTCCCTGTGCAATGACTATGGCTGCACCCAGAGCCGGCCCGCCCGCATCGAGGTAGTGGCAGGCTAGCCTGGCCAACGCCAACGCCAACGCCAACGCCAACGCCAACGCCAACGCCAACGCCAAC